>JBCDKD010000001.1:0-206265 GCA_039024275.1 Planctomycetota bacterium
GGTCGGGGCGGATGCGGTCTTCCAGATCGATCGCGTAGAAAAACGATGGCCGGGGATCGGGCTTACCACGCATGATGAGAGGCTCCGCGAAAGGAGCCGACATCGTAGCGCGAGGCTGGAGGTTTTGCAGCAGCCTGCTAGACCCGAACGATTTTTCACCTTCTATCATCATAATGAATAATGGAGAGAAATTTTCGGTCAAGCACTCAGAGTTAGCCATACTGACCGCTTCAGACACACTGTATATTTTCGACTACGCCCCTGGCGAAAAAGGAATTGCAGAGTTGTTGAAGATCGCCCGCATCCACAACATCTGTACCATCGAGAGAGAGATCGACTCAGCCGCCTAACCGTATCACCAACAACAGATTCTAAAAACCTGCCCCGGCGTGGAATATCCTGCCGGGGCTGTTTATTGTCCGTACGCTGTACGAACCTTTCACCCTTCCTTAACACCGGAGCACTCCCATGGCTATCGATCCCCAAGGCAAGACCGTCCTCATCACCGGAGCCAACCGCGGCATCGGCCTGGCGTTTGCCGAAGCCTTCCTCGCGGCAGGCGTCAGCAAACTCTACGCCACCGCCCGCAAACCCGAGACCCTCCAGCCGCTGGTCGACAAGCACAGCGACAAGGTCGTCACCCTCGCGCTCGACCTCACCGATGAGGCCTCGGTTAATACCGCGGCCGCGACCGCGACCGACGTCGACATCGTCATCAACAACGGCGGCGTCCTGACCTCAAACGACTTCACCGGCGATGACGTCTATAAGAATCTTGACTTTGAGATCGACGTCAACGTCAAGGGCCTGCTCCGTGTCGCCCGCGCGTTCGCCCCGGTGCTCAAGGCCAACGGCGGCGGCGCGCTGGTCCAGCTCAACTCGATCGCGTCGATCCGCAACTTCGCGCAGTTCACGACCTATTGCGCATCCAAGGCCGCGAGCTACTCGATCACCCAGGGCCTGCACGACCTGCTCGCCGAGCAGGGCACGGCCGTCGTCAGCGTGCACCCCGGGCCGATCGGAACGGACATGGCCCACGACGCCGGCTTCCCCGAGGCGCCCCCGCCGACGGTCGTTGCGGATGCGCTGATCGCGGCGCTCAAGGCCGGCGAGTTCCACGTCTTCCCCGATGAGATGGCCCAGCAGTTCTGGGCGGGCTACGAGGGCTTTGGCCGCGGTATGGTCGAGCCGGCGATGCAGGAGGCCTAAGGACGTGTGTGGGAAGGTGGGGTGGGCATCTTGCCCGCCGTTCGAGCGTCGCTCGAAAGTAACTTTTCACGATAACGTCGTGACGGCGGGCTGGAAGCCTACCCCACCTAAGGTACTTCTCACACACGTGCGAAGCAAAACGATCCAAACCCGACTTGATACCCCGCTTTACCGCGGGTTTTTTTGTGGCTACGCTTGGGTTGTCAAGTCGCAACCCATCACTATTGACTACATCTATTTCGCTATTGCGATCACTTCATCTGGCAAGTACATTCGCATTGCAGTGTAGGAGCAATGTCACCCCCTGGTGTTTCGTTACGACGGTGCTCGCCTGCAATGTCTAAGTGCAATCGCAAAACGGGAATCCCAGTCGTTCCAGGAAGAGACCGCATCAAGATGAAGTCAAAGCTTGCCTTATCCATCGCGCTAAGCGCGGCAGCGTCATCCGTGTCTGTCAGGGCGGCAGACTTTATCCCGCTGGGTGACCTGCCCGGCGGCGCGTTCTTCAGCCGAGCACAGGCGATCTCCGCGGATGGCACCACCGTTGTGGGCTACAGCAAGGCATCGGATGTGAAAGGCGGCGGAGCGGTTATCGCTGGCGATGACCAGGCGTTCCGCTGGACGCTTTCGGGCGGGATGGTGGGCCTGGGTGATCTTGCTGGCGGGACACCGGTGAGCCGGGCTTATGGCGTATCGGGCAACGGCATGGTCATCGTCGGTGGCAGCAACTCGTCGTCGGGCGACGAGGCCTTCCGCTGGACGAGTTCGGGCGGGATGACCGGCCTCGGGGACCTGGCCGGCGGCGGGTTCTTCAGCCAGGCCAACGCCATCTCCAACAACGGCAACATCATCGTCGGCCAGAGCGAGTCCGCCTCCGGCATGGAGGCCTTCCGCTACAACTTCTCCATCGGCGTGCAGGGCCTGGGCGACCTGCCGGGCGATTCATTCCGCAGCAACGCGCTGGCCGCCTCGGACAACGGCTCGGTCATCGTTGGCGGCAGCGATTCCTCGGTCAGCGTCGATGAGATCTCTTTCGGGACGCCAAGCGGTGGGAGCGTCTCGATCGGCAGCTACGACGAGGCCTTCCGCTGGGAGACCGGCAGCGGTATCACCGGGATCGGTATCGACGACTACAGCGACGACTTCCTCGGCTTGAGCGGTGGCGGCAGTTCCGCACGCGGTATCAGTCCGGACGGCGAGATCGTCGTCGGTTGGACGACACACCCCGATACGATCGTTGAGCCCACGCTCAGCCGTGCCTTCCGCTGGACAGAAACCGACGGCTTCGAGTTGCTCGGCCCGTTTCAGTTAGGGATCGCGAACGACCTCGCGGCTGACGGTGAGATCGTTGTGGGGAGGTACGGCACAGGAACAACGCTTGGACCCGCGGACTCGAAGCTTAGTGCTGTCGGATTCACCGACACCGAGCCGCTGCTACCCGGTGCCGACGAAGCGGAGATCCTTGCATTGGGTCCCGATGCGCTCGCGAGCGAGGCCTTCGTCTGGCGCAGCGATGTCACGGACACCACGGCCGACCTCTCGCTCACCAACCTGCAGTCCGTGCTCGAGAACGAGTACGGCCTGGACCTCACCGGCTGGACACTGCAGTCTGCCACCGCGATCTCTGACGACGGGCGGCACATCGTCGGGTATGGCATCAACCCGGACGGGGATACCGAGGGCTGGATCGTGCGTGACTTTCATATCATCCCCGAACCAACCAGCGGTGCCCTGCTGCTCGCGCTTGCGGGATTCACCGCAGGCCTGCGCCGTCGGCGTCAAGCCTAAAGCAAGCGGGGTTGGACTGCTATGATGCGTTCATGAAACCTGAACCCCTGCTCGCCGAACTCAACCGCATGCGTAAAGACCTGGGTGAAGACCCCACCGACATCGAGTGGCTCACCCTCCAGCACGCGTTCATCTTCATCAGCTACCAGCACAAAGAGTTCGAGAAGTATGTCGCCGAGGCGTCGGAGCGCGGGGAGTTTAAAGAGTACGAGCAGTCGGATCAGATCTGACGCGGGCTCGCGGGCCTTGGTTTGGGCTGCCAACCGCTGCACGATTCAGGCTAATCCGCTCACGCCGCTCTCTTCAAAGAGGTGATTGACTCCGATGGGTTTGTGTGAATAATCGCATCTAGCGCCTGCAAGCGAGTTCACCGCATCCACTCTTCTGTTTCGGGAACATCCTATGGATCAGGGCAACCACCGACCGCGTTTCTCTTACCCGTTGTTGACCTGCATGCTCTTGATCGCTGCCATGCTGATGACGCCGGCGCTCACCGGGTGCGGCGCGATCACGAAATATAAACGTGATAAGCAGCTTCAAGCGGTTGCGAAAGACTGGAACAAGACCATCAGGGCCAGCCAGGTGATCCCGGTCTACCCGACGACGGAGGACCTGCAGCCCGGGGACATCTTCCTGGTGACGCTGACGGTCAACGAGCAGCAAAAAGCTTGGGAAGGCAACGATTACCTGCCTTTGGACAACCACATCGACCGGTTGAACCCGACAGGCTATGTCGATTTTTATAAGAATTCGTTCTTCAACACCGCAGGAGCCAACGGATTACCCCGGCCGTGGCTTGAGCCCGGAGACAATACCAAGGCCTGGGCCCAAGCGCCGATGGCGTACTTCCCCGCGTACTCGTTCTCGACCTCCGTCAGCGGTGGGGCCTCCGCCGCGTTCCCTGTCTCTGGGATCCCCATCGGCTTGGACCTGCTTGGGAGCGGGACCGCGACCGTAACCGTCCAGATCAGCGACGCCCGGACGATCGGCATCGACCTCGTCTCCATGTACAAGCAGGTCAAGAAGTGGGAGGCCCAGAACAGCGATTTGCTCGCGAACTACGCGCCGCCTCACCGCTACGCGGAGCCGAAGTACATCCGTGTCTTAACCCGGGTGTATCTCGCCAAAAAGATGAATGTCGGCATCAGGGATGCAAGCGTCTTCTCCGCCGCCGGGTCTGCAGGGGCGGCCCGCCCCATCGACACGATCCTGGCGAAGGTGCCCGAGAACAACGCCAAAACCAATGCGACCACCGCGGAGAACTATAAATCCGCGATCGACAACCTCAACGCGCTGATCGGTCAGGGCAGCGGGAGTCAGGGCAACAAGCAACAAGAGGAAGGGCAAAGCGGTGAGGCGTCTGAAGCCGTCACCCCGCCCGCCCCGCCCGAGAACCCGGTCACTGAGAACCCCGCCGAGGCGCTGCCCGGCGGCGAGAGCCTGCTGCCCGGCGGCAGCGTCAAAGTGGTCTCCGCGTCCTCCGGCTCCATCACACTCGACGAGACATTCAAACGCCCTGTCGTCATCGGCTATCTCGCGTTCGATATGGCGATCGGCGAAGGCGGTATCCTGGGGCCGCCGATCCCCACCCTGGCGGTCTTTGAGAATCAGGCCACCCCGCTCATGAAGCAGACGAGCGGTGAACGCCTTACCTCTCTCTCCGTCTATTCGCAGGCATATAAAAACGTTCGAGACCAAGCCGCTCAAGGCGATCCATCCGCAGAAGTGATCCAGTCCGAGCTGATTGATCTGGCCGACGAGGTATTCAAAGAAATCGGGCACACCCCACAGGGGTCAAGCGACAGCTTTATCAAGCTCATCGCCTATGTCGGGAAGATTGAGGCGGGGCGCAAAAACAAGGACAAAGAACAGTGGCTGCTGGTTAATCAAGAAAGGCTGGACATGATCTACTCGAGTCTAACCGACAACCAGGGGTTGCTAAGGCGAACACTGCTGTTCGGTGCTGGCCTGCAGTAACAACCCCGCCGCAACCCCGGGCGCCCCGCACCCCATAGCAAGGATAAAGACGACCATGTCTAAAAAGAAAACGACAAAGAAAAAGAAAAAAAAGATCACTGGTACCTCGCGGCTCATCGAGAAGACCGCCTTCTTTGCGGACACCGCGGGCAATGATCCTGACAAAAATAATGAACTGGCCACGCTTGCAAGCACGGCGATGCTCGACGAGTCGATTGTGAGTGTCAAGCGTATCGAGATCGGCAGGCGTGGTTGGGAGTTCACTTACCGTGCATAGACATCTGCACGCGTTACTACCTCACACCACCGCGGCCTTCCCGCCCGCGATATCCTCGTTGATCAGCCCATCCAGCAGCTTGACCACACGCTGGACCCTGTCTTCCATCGTCGGGTCGTGGGTGACCATCGCGATGGTCAGGCCCTGCTCGTGCAGTTCATCGAAGAGCGCAAGGATCGCGTCGCCGGTCTTGGTGTCGAGGTTGCCCGTGGGTTCGTCGGCGAGCAGCAGGCTCGGCTCGTTCACCAGCGCCCTCGCGATCGCGACGCGCTGCATCTGCCCGCCCGACAGCTGGCTTGGCCGGTGCGTTAAGCGATCGCCGAGCTCGACCTTGTTGAGTACCGCCTCCGCCCGGTCGCGGCGCTCGCTCGCAGGGATACCCTGATAAAACAGCGGCACGACCACGTTGTCAAGCACCGTCAGCTGCGGGATCAGGTTGAACGCCTGGAACACGAAGCCCAGCCGTTTGCCGCGGACCTTGCTCAGGTCCTCATCGTTCATCTGCGCGACATCGTCGCCGTCGAGCAGGTACTGGCCCTCGGTCGGGCGGTCGAGCGCCCCGATGATGTTCATCAGGGTCGACTTGCCCGAGCCGGACGGGCCCATGATCGCAAGGTACTGCCCACGCGGGACGTGTAGGTCCACCCCGCGCAGGGCGTGCACCGGCGGAGCGGCCTTGTCTTTCTGGTAGACCTTGGTGGCGTTGATAATGCTGGCGACGTAGTCGGTCATGGCTCAACGTATCTTAATGGCATAAGCGCGAGATGGGTTAGTGCTTCGACGCGTGTGATAAGCGGGAATAGGTCAAGGCAATCAGCGGAGTGGCCTGTTGCCTGTTGCCTACTCTCTACTCCCTATGAGCGCGGGATCTGCGAGCCGTGCGGGTCGGTCTCGGGCTTGCCGAGTTTTTCGTCGAGCTGCTCGGCGAGTTCGTGGGCGTGCTCCAGGCGCTCGGCCTGGTCGTGCACGGCCTGCGGGTCCACCCCCGCTTCCTCAACCAGGTAGGTCTCCCACAGGCGGTGGGCGCGCACGAGTTCTTCCGCGTGGGATCGGCCCGCGTCGGTGAGGGCGACGGAGCCCGCGGCGGTGCTGAGCATGCTTGTCTTAACGAGCCGGTCGATGGCGTTGCGGATGGTGCCGACCTTCAGGCCGGTCTCCGCGCCGATCTGTTCGGGCCGATCGGCGGGCTGTTCGCCCAGGCGGTAGACGGCCTTGAGGACGTCTTCTTCCGCGACGTGCCGGGCAAGACGCAGGCGGCGCATCCGCTCGAAGACCCAGCCGTGCCCGGGGCTGAACAGCACGGCAACCACGAAGAGCAGGGCCGCGACAATGACGATCGCGGGGCCAGTCGGCGAAGCAAACACAAAGGCGACGGACATACCCAGCCCGGCAGATACCCCGCCAAACAGCGCGGAGAGCAGCAGCATCGTGCCGAAGCGGTGGGTGACCTGGTACGCGGCGGAGGCCGGCGTGATGACCAGCGCGACAACGAGGATCACGCCGGTCGTCTTCAGCCCGGCAACGATCGTGACCGACAGAAGCCCCATCAGCAGGTAGTGCGTGAACACAACCGAGATGCCCATCGCGGCGGCGAGGGTTGGGTCGAAGCTGATCATCTTGAGCCGGTGGTACATCAACCCAATAATCGTCAGCACGGCGGGGCAGATCACCGCCATCATCCAGAGATCAGACTTACCAATCGCAAGCGGGTCGCCGAACAGGAAGCACTTGATGTCGAAGTGCGTTGCGCTGTGCATCGAGCTGTACAGGATGATGCCGACGGCGAACATCGCGGTGAAAACGATGCCGATGGACGAGTCTTCCTTGGTCCGGCTGGTGTGCGTGATGAAGCTGATGAGCCCGGTCATGACCAGGCCCGCGGCGACCGCCCCGATGAGCAGGGGGATCGGCTCGGTCGACCCGGTGAGGATGAAGACGATGACGACGCCCGGCAGCACCGCGTGCGAGAGCGCATCGCCGATGAGCGCCATGCGGCGCAGAACGACAAAGGCGCCAAGCAGCCCGCAGGTCATCCCCACCAGCATGGTACAGATCGTTTGCACGATCCAACGCTCAGACCAAGGCAAGAACGCTTGATCAAGCTCGAACATGAGCTCTGCGAGCACGGGTTGTGGGAGCGAGGAAAGCATCAGGGTGTCATCGGTTCAGGTGTTCGTCACCGGGCTGGGTGCGTTGACGCAGGGTTTCGTCCGCCATATCGAGCAGCGACAGCCGGCCGCCGTACGTCGAGTTCAGTGTTCCCTCATTCACCGCGGCGTCCGGCTTGCCGAAGGCAATCACGCGCTGGTTGAGCATCAGCACGCGGTCGAAACGCTTGAGGATCGAGAGGTCGTGGTTCACGACGATGACGGTCTTGCCAAGCTTGCGGATATCCTCGATGAGCTTGTAGATCGCCTGCTCGGAGGCGGCATCGACGCCGGCAAAAGGCTCGTCGAGCAGCAGCAACTCCGCCTCCTGGCAGAGCGCACGGGCGAGAAAGACGCGTCGCTGCTGCCCGCCGGAGAGCTGGCGGATGTGCCGCCTGGCGAAACGGGTCATGCCGACCTGCTCGAGGGCGTAATCCGCACGCTGCTTGTCCTGCTTCCCAAGCCAGCCCAGGAACCCTTCCTGAGCGAGCCCCATCAAGACAACATCGCGCACGCTAACAGGGAAGTCCCAATCCACCGCTTCGATCTGCGGGACGTAAGCCACGAAGCGTTTAGCCTGGGCAGCCGGACGGCCGAACAGTTCGACTCGGCCGTAGTCAGACTTGACCAACCCCAGCATGCACTTCAGCAGCGTGCTCTTGCCCGCACCGTTCGGGCCGATGATGCCGATCATCTCGCCGGCTTGGACCTCGAACGAGACGGACCGCAGGACCGGCCGCGCATCGTACGCTACGGTCAGCCCCTCGGCGCGGACGACGGCGGCCCCCGGTGCGCCGCCGTCCCGCCGATTGTCATCTGTTGTCGTCTGTAGCATCTACCACTCACTCGTGGGGCAGACATTCCTGTCTGCCTCCCGGCAAGGCCGGGGCACGTCGTCATCGCGTGATTCAAACCTGGCCTTCGGCCAGTGGCAGACAGGAATGTCTTCCCCACTTCATTGATTAGGACCCGCCCTTCAGCGCCTCGACCATCGTCGTCGTGTTGTATTTCATCATGCCCAGGTAGGTGCCCGCTTCCGTGCCGGGCTCATCGAGCGAGTCGCTGAACAGCTCGCCGCCCACACCGATCTTGGTCTGCTCGGCCATCTGCGTGATCAGATCGTTCAGCGTTGCGCTGACCGAGGTCTCGTAGAACAACGCCTTGATACCGTTATCAACGATCTTCTTTTCGAGCTTCATAATATCGGAGGCGGTCGGCTGCTCTTCCGTGGTCAGGCCGATCAGGCCATGCATCTCAACGCCGTAGGCCTCGCCGAAGTAATTGAAAGCATCGTGGCCGGTGATAACAACCCGCTGCGCCTCGGGGATCGCCGAGAACTGTTCACGCACCCATGCGTCGAGCTTATCGAGCTCGGCGAGGTAAGCCTCGGCGCGTTCGGTGTAGCCCGCTTCATTCTCGGGGTCCTTCTCGATCAACGCGTCGCGGATGCCCTCCACGTAGACCTTGAAGTTCTTGGGGTCCATCCAGCAGTGCGGGTCGGGCGCGCTCTCGGCACCCTCGTCCATCAGCGGCGTGATGCCGTCGGATTCGGCGAGATAGACGGTCTTGTCGGCGGCCCTGTTCGCGACGAGCTTCGCGATAATCGCCTCGAGGTTCAACCCGTTGCCCAGCACAAGATCGGCCTCGTCCATCGCCATCGCGTCTTGCGGGTTCGGATCGTAGGTGTGCGGGTCTTCACCGGCGCGCATCATGCCGACGACCTGGACGCCCTCGCCTCCAACGATCTGTGCCGCGTCGGCGATCTGGGTGGTTAGTGCCAGCACCTTGACGCGTTCGTCATCTTCAAACAAGCCTGAGCTCGTCTCGCCACTCCCGCAGCCGGTCAAGCCGAGGGCCGCAATACCGGCCAGCGCAAAAGTAGTCAGCATGCCAAAAGCCGGTCTCAATCTTTTTATACCCATCGTTGCACACTCCGAAAGTTCGTGGATGTCAATTTGAATAGTCAAAATTATAGCCTAAAAAATAAGCTCTGCACGCAAGGTTACGACCCATGCATCATCCAGGCCCGCCCCACCCGGGTTCATGATGTATTGGATGTCCGGCTTGATCGAGAAGTATTCGCCGATCTGAAGCCTGTAGAACAGCTCGACCGCTAGCTCAGCGTCGTCCGTCAGGCCAGCCCCGGGTTCATCGCTTAGCCCCGCCCGGCTTGCCATGAGGCCAATGATGTCGGCATCGCGCCCCGGGATCGGGCCCTCCCACTGCACGCCGACGCCGACGTGCTCCGAAATCGCGCTGATGTCTTCGTCGACCAGGCCGAGCTGCGCGAACAGGCCCAGGCCCTGCGCGTCGTCGGTGTCCTCGTTCTCTTTGTAGAGCAGCTGATCGAGGACCGCGTAGAAACCCGTCGCGCCAGACTTCCTGCCGCCGGAGAACCGGGCGAAGGAGCCGGTGTGGTGCCAGACCCCCACGGCGAAACGGCCCGGTCGTGATGCCCCGCCCCACTTGACCCCGGCCTCGCCGATCCAGAACAGGTCCGCGGGGTCGCCAAACAGGGTCGATGGGCCACGCGTGCCTGTCGGGATGCCTTCCTGCAAGGCCCCGTCGAAAACGCCGATGCCCGCATACATCCCCTCGTTTTCACCCGCAAAAGCCAGAGCACCGAATGCCGGATCGGGGTACTGCGGCATCGTAAACGCGGTTGGCGTTAGGCCCGGCGAAGCGTTGATGAACTCGCCGCCAAAATCGACGAAGCCAAAATCTGCGTTCGCGTCGATCTTGCCGAGCTTGACCCGCAGGCCGCCGTCAAGGAAGACCTGCTGGTACCAGATTTCATAGAGCGCGGTGAAATCGGGCGCATCAATATTGGAGTAGGCCTGGAGGTCGCCCGTTTCGACCGAGCCGTCCTGGCCCTCCTTGGTCTGGAAGTCGACGAAGAATGTCGCGCCTTCGACCCCGGCGAGGGCGCCCAGATCGAGTGTCATGTTGAAGCCGAACAAGTGCCGGAAGGTCCCCGCAGAACTTACGCCGCCGCTGATGTTCTTGGAGAGGTCGGCGATCAGGGTCGCTTCGAAGGTGAAGCCCGCGTCGGCCAGGCCCTGCCGAGCGGGGGAGGGGGCCTGATACAGCGTGGTTGCCGGCTCCGCACGTGTGGCCTCGGCGACGAAGACAACCAGGCTTGCCATACAAACCAATCTAATTATTGAATTTGCAAATCTTTTATTTTGACTATTCAAAATTGTCATAAAGCATATAGTAACGAAGTAAAGCACGTTGTCAACCATGGCCAAAGCCCAAACAACCACTGCGCAGGACTACCTCAAGGAGCTGTTCCAACTCCAGCAACGCAGCGCAGACCGTGCGCCGATCCCGATGGGCCGGGTCGCCGAGGCGGTCGGGGTTACACCCGGCACGGCGACGACGATGGTCAAGCGGTTCGCGGGCGAGGGGCTCATGCGCTACACGCCCCGGCGAGGGGTCAGGCTGACCTCGAAGGGTGAAAAAATCGCTTTGGGCGTGCTGCGTCGCCACCGGATCGTTGAGACCTTCCTCGTCCAGCACCTGGGGTTGGACTGGTCCGAGGTCCACGCGGAGGCCGAGGTGCTGTAGCACGCCGTCTCGGAGAAGGTGCTGGACCGTCTCGACGAACTGCTAGGCTATCCCACCGCCGACCCGCATGGCTCGCCGATCCCACCCGCCAATGGCAAGATGTACCGCGTCGCGGTGCGGCCGCTGTCGCGCTGTAACGCGGGGCAACACGTCACGATCGGCCGCCTGCTCGACACCGCATCGGGGTTTCTCAAGCTCGCCGAGACACTTGGGTTGTTGCCGGGCACGCGTGTCCGTGTGGTGGATGTGAGTGAGGAGGCCGACGCGGTCACCCTCCAGATCGGCAGACGCAAGCCTGTGACACTCGGCCTGAGCGCGGCGGACAAGGTCCACGTCTACGAAAACTGATGCCCGCCAGCACAATACGGACGGACTAGACGCGTACAAGCCAGGCAACACAAGAGCAATAGCATCGTTTCCAATCCCGCCATATTTAGGTTTGAGACGAAGCAAAAGACCAGAGGATGGTTTTACCAACCGGTAACAAAACCATCTCCGTTCGCAATTTGATGGACTTCAGTTGGCCGCACGCCGCGTTCTCGTTAAAAACGCGCGTGTCGAAGGCATGCGTCTTGCAGAAGTAGAGTACGAGGCCACGGAGGCCTTGGCGCAAGCAAAGACGTGGTACGCCGAAATCGGCACGCCGTCGACCCGAGAGCAGCAGGCCTTCGAGCAGAAGCTCGAAGCGATCACCAAGCACTTCAGGGGTACCGTCGCCGCACAGCAGGCCGAGCAGATGCTGCTTGCCGACAACGCACAGGCCGCTCGATAATCGAGCACCAAGACAACACGGCTGAAGCATACGAGCCAGGCACCTTCGCGGGTATCTGGCTTTTTTACCGCGGTCTGCGTGGTCCGTATATGGAGTTTGGGGTATAGCCTAGCCGCCTGCAGCAAGCAGGCAGGCGCCGGATCAGGGCACCGGCGGCGATCTTATCGGCCGGGTTATACAAAATCCGAATCACGCGTCGCGGTGAGCGCAATACGCGCGATTCCGACGATAAAATCCAGTAACACGCCCCGCCCACCCGGTACACGAGTCCGCATTGCAAAACGGGATCAACGCAGTCTGGCAACGTATCCAAGGCTACTTCAGCAGCGAGCCTTTCGCGGTGCTGTTTGAGCTGCTGGTGATCTGGGTCGTGGTCTACCTGATCGTCCGGTTTTTGCGTGGCACACGCGGGGCGCGTGTCGTCTGGGGCGTGGTCGTCATCATGCTCAGCGGCACGGTGATCCTCCGCTTGTTCCCCGAAGGCAACGAAACACTCGAGCGCCTCAACTTCCTGTACAGCAACCTGCTGGCGTTCATCTCGTTCGTTTTAGTCATCGTGTTCCAGCCGGAGCTCCGACGCGCATTAGTCCGTATCGGCGAGGGAGGCTGGTTCAGCAAGATCGGGTTACGCCGGGCGCGTGTCGTGGAAGAGCTGGTCGCCTCGGTTGACTACCTCGCGCGCAATAAGATCGGCGGGCTGATCGCGATCGAGCGGCAGGTCGGCCTGAAAGGGATCGTCGAGGCGGGCACACGGCTGGACGCGGACGTGAGCAGGCAACTACTCAACACCCTGTTCTGGCCGGGCTCGGCGCTGCACGACATGGGCGTGGTGATCCGCGGGGACAGGATCGTGGCGGCAGGCGTGCAGTTCCCGCTCGCCGAGGGGGCCGACCTGGCGCAGGAGTTTGGTAGCCGACACCGCGCGGCGGTCGGCCTGAGCAACGAGGCGGACGCGCTGATCATCGTGATCAGCGAAGAGACCGGGATGATCAGCATCGCGGAACGCGGCCAGCTCAAGCGCGGGCTCAGCGTGTCGGACCTGCGCAGCGCACTGAGCGAAGGCATGACCAAAGTCGAGCTCGATGACCGGACCGTCGAAGAGATCGACGCGTCACTGCCGAGTACAGAGGCTGAAACAGCGGAAAAACCAGCGGACTGAGCTTACTCTTAAACCAAACGATGAAAAACGCACTCAGCCAGCTTGGAACCTTCCTGATCGTGACCGTCGTCACGCTGCTGGTCTGGCTGTACGCCGAAGACGCAAACATCGAGGCACACACCGAGCAGGCCGTCCGTGTGCAGTTCGTGCTGCCCACCGACGTAAAGGGGCTCATCACGCCAGAAGAGCCAATCACGGTACTCATCGATTTCGATGGTTCCAACGGCCAGTTCCAACAGTTCGACGATGTGCGCGGCGCTATTGTCAAAATAGACCTGCCGATCGATCAGACACTCGATATGCAGACCATCGATATTGACCTGCGTGATGAGATCGAACAGATCCCGGAGCTCGCCGCGCTGGGCATCAACGTGCGGGGCGTCAATCCCGAGCGTATCGCGGTGGGCTTTGAGAAATTCGTGGAGGTACAGCTGCCGATCAAGATCGAGCAGGAGACCGGCGCGATCAAGCTCGCCGACGTCACGTTCACAGAACCCGAGCAGGCCCCTTCGGTCCGCTTCACGATGCTGGCAAGCAGGGCACAGGCCCTGCAGGATGCCTTCGCCATCGCTCGGGTCACCGAGGAGGATGTGGCGGCGCTCGATAAGGGCACCCCCCAGCAACTCGACGGGGTCGAGCTGATCTTCCCAGAGGCAGCATCCGGGCTGCCGAGATCGATCTCGAGCGTAGACCTGCTGGTCACCGTGGCGGACGACCGCGACACCGTCAAGATCGATCGCCGGCCGATCCTCCTGAGCTACCCCCCCTCGATCAATAAGCGCTACATTATCGAGCTTGAGGAGTCCGACCGCTTCGTCACCGCCTTCGAATTAGAAGGCCCGCGCGACCAGATCGCGCAGATCAAGGACGACCCGGCGACCAAAGATATCTGGGCCACCGTGCGGTTTGACAACGAGGAGGCCGACGCGGCGGTGGCCAGCGGCGGCGTCATCAACAAGGCCGTCACGATCAACGCGCCGGACGGTGTGGTGCTGGCTTCCGAGGTGGTCCGGATCGACATCAAGGTCACCCCGCGCGAGACGCCCGCCGCCCCGTGACGATCGATACCGACCGATGAGACGAGATAGCCCGCGGTCGGGCCGATCAAACGGTCTCAAGCGGTGGCTTAAGCCCACCGACCGGGGATGCCCGGCGCGGTTTAGCGATGTAAAATGCAGGCATGACTGCTACGACCGCGGAACCCATTACCGACCTCGCCGCGTACTGCGATGGCCTTGCCGACCGTGCCTTGGCCGCGTCTCGCTCCCTGGCGATGTCTTCGGGCCGGCAGCGTAACGACGCCCTGCGTGGCATGGCCGGGGCGATCCGAGAGAGCAAGACCGATCTGCAGGCCGCCAACGCCAAAGACCTTGAGGCCGGCCAGGCCAACGGCCTGTCGCCCGCGATGCTCGACCGGCTGGAACTCACCGACGCGCGTATCGAGTCGATGGCGGCAAGTGTCGAGCAGATCGCCGACCAGCCCGACCCGGTCGGCAAGGTGATCGAGGGGCGCGTGCTGGACAACGGTATCCGGCTGCATAAGCTCCGCGTGCCGATCGGTGTCGTCCTGATCATCTTCGAGTCGCGCCCCAACGTCACAAGCGACGCCGCGGCGCTCTGCCTGAAGTCCGGCAACGCCACGGTCCTGCGCGGCGGCAAGGAGGCCCTGCATTCGAACCAGGCCATCGCGAAGTGCGTGCAGCACGGGATCGCGTCCGCTGGGATCGACCCCGCCGCGGTTCAACTCGTCGAGACCACCGACCGCGCGGCCGTGGGCAGCCTGCTGAAAATGGAGGGCAGGATCGACCTGTGTATCCCGCGAGGCGGCGAGTCGCTGATCCGGGCCGTCGTCGAGCAGGCCCACATCCCCGTCATCAAGCACTACACCGGCAACTGCCACGTATATATCGACGCCAGCGCGGATGAGCGGATGGCCATCGACCTCTGCGTCAACGCGAAGACCCAGCGTACCGGCGTCTGCAACGCGGCGGAGACGCTGCTCTTCCACGCGGACACGGCCGCGAACGGCATCCTCGCGAAGGCCTGTGAAGCGCTAGCCGAGCAAGGTGTCGAGGTCCGTGGCGACTCGCGCGTGCAGGCCGAGTTTGCCCAAGCCGCGACTGCGACCGACGGGGACTGGGCGACCGAGTACCTAGACAAGATCATCGCGGTACGCGTGGTGGATTCACTCGACCAGGCCGCCCAGCACATCAACCACTACGGCAGCAAGCACACGGACGCCATCATCACCAACGATGTCTCGGCCGCCGACCGGTTCGTCAAGACCATCGATACGGCCAACGCGTTCGTCAACTGCTCGACCCGGTTCTCCGACGGCGGGCAGTACGGCCTGGGCGCCGAGATCGGCATCAGCACCGACAAGCTCCACGCCCGTGGGCCGATGGGCGCCGACGACCTGACCACGACCAAGTGGGTGGCGTACGGCAGCGGGCAGACGCGGCACTGACTGCCTTAACAGAGCACGAAGCGTCAGCGAGTGACCGGGTCTAGCCGCCGCGTCATACGCGGGCGGACTTTAGCTACAGGGCATCCGACCGGGCGTGGCCCGTCGGCTACGGTCACTTGCTGACGCTTCGTGCTCTGACAAGGCAACCGTCCTACACTGCTGTAGTGAGTGATCAAGAACCGCAACAGCCCGCCGAACACCAGCACGCGACGCTCTCTGGGCGTTGGCTCGTCGCGTTGACGATGTCGCTGTTCCTTCTGGTGCCGACGATCACCTACTTCTCGTGGAAGGCAACGCAGGGCACGCCGCAGCGTGCCGCGCTGGACTATGACCAGCGTGGCGGCTGGTTCATGCAGCCGGTGATCTCCCGGCCGCTGAAGTACAGCAAGTTTGTCGCCGCCGAGACGGGCAAGCAGTACAAACGGACCGACCTGATCATCGACCCGGACGTCGAGGCGGTGCTGCAGCGCTGCGCGGCGATGGCGCGGTCGCCCGATTTCTTCGACAGTACGGACTCATACAACGCTTTGTTGATCCTGTCCGACGACGAGGCGAACGGGTTCTACCCGCCCTACCTGCTCGCGGCGTGGTACCTCAACAGCGGCGACACCGAATCGCACGACCGATGGATGCGTGTCGCGTTCGAGCGGGCCGACACCGCGGTCGCGCAGAAGCTAATCGACGACAAGGGCAACCCCGTCGTTGGCTTTGAGTTGCCGCCCGTCGCGATCGGCTACGACCGGGTGACCGGGGGCAAGCTCGATGCGACGCTCGTGCTGATCTACCCGCGGCCGACCAGCCATGACAACGGCTTTGTCTACCTGCCGGTGTACCGCAGCGCGTACCGTTTCGCCGACCCCGCCCTGCCGCTGGGGGTTGACCCGGGGCTGCACCCGACATTGCTGACACTGCTGCCCCAGCCAAGCAACGGCACGGACCCGAACTGGTTCGCCGTGCCCGACGGTGCAGTGGGTAGGCTGGACGATGCGGTGATTGAGCGGGCGAAGTTAAAACAGATCGAAGAACTGAAACGAAGGCAAGCCGAAGATAAGCCGGGCAACCGCATCATTCGACTACAGGCAGATGGATAGCCGGGGACCTACGGGCCCCGGACGCGAGAAGCGTTGCTTAGCCCGACAAACCGCCTGCTCTCGTGTCCGGCGTCCATAGGCCGCCGGCTATTTTCCATCGTTTTCATGCAATTTTTGAGTGCCGATCGCTCGCCTTCAACCCGCTATCATGGGCGTTTTCACGCCGCATGGAAGCCCCGATGACCGCCGCGCCGACCGATCCGACCACCGCAAGCACCGCCAAAGTCTGGCGATTTGAAGTCGCCGCAAAGCCCGGCGAGGCCGACCCGATCGCCGAGCGCGCCGCCGCGGAAGCCGCTGAGAAAATGCCGGGTGTCGCGTCCCTGACCGCAGCGAAGATCTTCCTCATCGAGGCCCCGCTATCCGACGAGCAGGCCCAGGGAATCGCCGATGAACTGCTCGCCGACCCGATCATCCAGACGGCCTCGCTCGGCACCGCGGCCGCGCAGCCCGATACCCGCCTCGTCGAGGTCCACTACAAGCCCGGGGTCATGGACCCCGTCGCCGAGTCGACCCGCGACGCCATTTGCGAGATGTGCCCCGACATCGACCCGGCCAGCGTCTACGTCGCCACCGGCGAGCGCTACAACATCGTTGGTGAAAGCGATGATACGAAGCTCACACGCTTCGCCGAGACCGCGCTGGGCAACCCGGTGATCCAGGATGTGTTCCTCGCCCCGCATCACCCCGATGCGTTCCCGCACGGCCAGGCGTACGACTTCAAGCTCAGCCACACCAGCATCCGCGACCTCGACGATGAGCAACTGATGGTCCTCTCGCGCGAAGGGCACCTGTTCCTCTCGCTCGACGAGATGCACTGCATCCAGAACTACTACCGTGATGCGGGGCGGGAGCCGACCGATATCGAGTTGGAAACCCTCGCGCAGACCTGGTCCGAGCACTGCGTGCACAAGACGCTTAAGGCAACGATCAACTACAGCGTTGCAGACCTTGATCAACTGAAATCTGATTCTATTCATTGGGACAATCGCCCTGATCACCAGATCGTGGCTAATGCAGATGATTCGGTGCCTGATGACGCGGCCTTATCCGGCTCCGTCGCCATCAACAACCTCCTCAAGTCCACCGTCGCCGCCGCGACGTTCAAGCTCAAGGAAGAGCCACGCATTAGTGACTGGTTGGTTTCGGTGTTCGACGACAACGCCGGCATCGTGAAGTTCGACGACACGCACGGCGTCGCCATCAAGGTCGAGACCCACAACCACCCGTCCGCCATCGAGCCCTACGGCGGCGCCGCGACCGGCATCGGCGGCTGCATCCGCGACATCATGGGCACGGGCCTGTCCGCGAAACCGATCGCAAACACGGATACGTTTTGTGTTGCATATCCAGACCACTTCCACGCCGACGCTAAGCCGCAAAGCGGCGAAGCGTCTGGTACCGCCCCGCTCCCCACCGGCGTCCTCCACCCCAAGCGTGTGCTCCGCCGGGTCGTCGACGGTGTACGTGATTACGGCAACCGCATGGGGATCCCCACCGTCGATGGGGCCGTCTATTTCCACAACGACTACCTTGCCAACCCGCTCGTTTTTGCGGGCTGCGTCGGGCTCATCCCCCTCGACAAGTGTTTCGGTGACCCTAAGCCCGGCGACCGGATCATCATCCTCGGCGGCGCAACCGGCCGCGACGGTATCCACGGTGCGACGTTCAGTTCTGACGAACTGACCGACACCCACGCCGATGAGTTCAACCACGCGGTGCAGATCGGCAACGCGATCACCGAGAAGAAGACCCTGGATGTGATCCTTCAGGCCCGCGACTACGTCGACCCCAAGACCGGTGAGCCGCGGTGCCTCTTCAACGCGATCAGCGACTGCGGGGCCGGCGGGTTCAGTTCCGCCGTCGGCGAGATGGGCGAGAAGGTCGGCGCATACGTCACGCTCGAGACCGCGCCACTGAAGTACCGTGGGCTGAGCTACACCGAGATCTGGATCAGCGAGGCGCAGGAGCGCATGCCGCTGGCTGTGCCCGCCGACAACGTCGAGATCCTCCGCGCGATGTGCGAGGCCGAGGATGTGCCCTTCTGTGACCTGGGCCACTTCGGCTACGAAGAGCAAGACACGCCGACACTCAAGCTCACCTACCACGGCCAGGAGGTCGGCAAGCTCGCGATGCCCTTCATGCACGACGGCATCCCGATGCCGACACGCGAAGCAACATGGTCGCCGACCAACCCGCGTTATGAAGTCGCCAAACCCGAGGCGAAGCTCGCTTCCGACGCGCCGCTTGAAGACAAGCTGCTCGCCCTGCTGAGCCACCCCAACATCGCCTCCAAGCACTGGGTGGTCCGTCAATACGATCATGAGGTCCAGGGCTCGTCTGTTGTGAAGCCCTTGGTCGGTGCAGCGCTTGACGGCCCGTCCGACGCCGCGGTCCTCCGGCCCAAGCTCGATGCCAACAAAGCCATCGCCCTCTCCAACGGGCTCGCCCCGCACATCAGCGAGAAAGCCAACCACACCGGCACCGCAACGGATGGCGACTCCTACCAGATGGTCCTGCACGCCATCGACGAGGCGGTACGCAACGCGGTCTGCGTCGGCGCCGATCCCGAGCACATCGCCATCCTCGACAACTTCTGCTGGGCCAAGTGCGACGACCCCTGGCAGTTGGGCACCCTGGTCCGCGCGGCCGAGGCCTGTTACGACGGCGCGTTGGCGTTCCAGACCCCCTTCGTCTCCGGCAAGGACTCGCTGAGCAACCAGTTCACCGCCGAGGACGGCAGCCTCATCACCATCCCGCAGACGATGCTGATCAGCGCACTGGGCATCGTCA
Organism: Planctomycetota bacterium; assembly: GCA_039024275.1. GTDB lineage: Bacteria > Planctomycetota > Phycisphaerae > Phycisphaerales > Phycisphaeraceae > JAHQVV01. The sequence continues at coordinate 19,251 of JBCDKD010000001.1, forward strand.
ATGACGCGACCAAGGCCCGCACGATGGACGCCAAGGCCGCGGGCAACGCCCTCTTCATCGTCGGCATCACCACCCCCGACATGGGCGGCTCGCACTGGGCGGAGTTGGTCGGCGACACCGACACGATCCCCAAGGCCGACCTCGCCGCCGGCCCGAAGAACGCCAAGGCCGTCGCCAAGCTCATCGATGATCGGCTCGTCCAATCCGCGCACGACTGCTCGGACGGCGGCCTGCTCGCCGCCGCCGCAGAGATGGCCTTCGCCGGCCGAATCGGTTTAGACATCGACCTCGCCGGCGTGCCCAACGACGTCTGCCTGCCCGAGCAGGTGTGCTTTGCCGAGACGCCCAGCCGATACCTCCTCGAAGTCCACCCCAATGACAGCGCGAAGGTCATCGGGCAGCTCATACAAGCCGGCGTGCCCTTCGGCCAGATCGGCACCTTCGCCGACCACAACAACCTCACCGCCCGCAAGCCCGACGAGGGCCAACTCCTCGAGATCGACCTCGACACCCTCAGAGAAACTTGGCTCAAACCGCTGGATTGGTAAAACATGAAACCACAGATTCACACAGATGCACACGGATTGATATCTGTGTATATCCGTGTGCATCTGTGGTTCCAAAACGAATCGTGACACATGCCCGCCTCCGCCCCGCCCAACACGCTCTACCTCATCGACGGCTTCGCGCAGATGTTCCGGTCCTACTTCGCGATCCGCGGCGGGATGACCTCCCCCGTCACCGGCGAACCCACCAACGCGACCTTCGCCTTCACCGACATGCTCCTGAAGATCTACCGGGACTACCAGCCCGCCTACCTCGCGATGGCGATGGAGAGCGAGGGCGACACCTTCCGCGACGACTTCTACCCCGAGTACAAAGCGCACCGCGATCCTGCCCCGGACGACTTCATAGCGCAGGTCCCGCGCATGATCGAGATCGCCAAGCTCTTCGGTATTGTGATTATTCAGGTGGACAAGTACGAAGCGGACGACATCATGGCGACGCTGGCGGTCCATACGCAGCGTGGCGACTTCGATGCGGTTGCTCCCGGGCTCAATCTACGCATGGTCAGCAAGGACAAGGACCTTGAGCAGGTCATCAGCGACCGGGCGGTCATGTTTGATGCGCACACCGATACGCTCATCGACGCGGCGGTGCTGCTTGAGAAGAAAGGCATCACACCCGCGCAGGCCATCGACTACCAGACCCTCATCGGCGACAGCACCGACAACGTGCCCGGCGTCAAGGGCATCGGGCCCAAGACCGCCGCCAAGCTCATCAACCAGTTCGGCTCCGTCGATGAGCTCGTCAAGAATGCCGACCAGCTCAAGGGCAAGCAGAAAGAGAATGTACAGGCCGCGATCGACTCCGGGGGGATCGACCTGTCCCGCCGGCTGGTGACGATGGCGACCGATGTGGAGCTAGGCTTTGACCTGACCGAGGCTGCGACGGATGGTGTAGCCAAAGTCGATGGCAAGAAACTACAAGAACTCTTCCGCGAACTCGGCTTCAACCGGATGCAGAGCGACCTCGCGAAGCTGCTGGGGGAGAGCGCTCCGAAAGAAGAACCTCACGCAGAGGCGCAGAGGCGCAAAGGCAAGGCAGAAGAAGAGAAGGAAGAAGCAGGCTTTGGTTTATTCGCCAACCACGCCGACGCTGAGCAAAGCGAAGCGTCTGGTACCGAAGCGCCACAGCGCGAAACAAACGACAACTACCGTGCGATCACGGCCGCCGATGAACTGAAGGAGCTGGTTGCATCGCTCAAAGACCAACCCCTCGTCGCCGTCGACACCGAGACGATCGGGCTCGGGCATCACGCGGATATCTGTGGTATCTGCCTGGCCTGGGAAGAAGGCTCGGGGGTTTATATCCCGACGAAGTCACCCGAGTCAGGCAAGCACCTCGATACGCGCGAGGTTTTGAACCTGCTTCGCCCGCTGCTAGAGGACGGGGCCTTACCCAAGTGCGGGCACAACATCAAGTACGACGACCTGGTCCTGCGCAATGCGGGTATCACGATGCGTGGCGTCACCTTCGACTCGATGATCGGCGCCTTCCTCGCGAACGCGCCCGGTATCGGCATGGACGACCTCGCGCTCAGCGAGTTGGGGCACGCCTGTATCCCGATCAGCGAGCTCATCGGGCCAAGGCCGAGGCGGAAGTCGGACCCGCCACAGAAAACGATGGACGAGGTCCCGCTGGACCAGGCCACGCAGTACGCCGCGGAAGACGCAGACATCACGCTGCGGCTCTGCAACAAGCTCAAGGCCAGGCTCGACGACCAGGGCATGACCGGGCTTTATGAACAGGTCGAGATGCCCTTAGTCAACGTGCTTGCAACGATGGAGCGTTTTGGCATCCGCGTGGACGCCAAAACGCTCGACGAGCAGCGTGACGAACTCCAGGCCCGGATCGACGAGCTCCGCAGCGATATCCTCGGCCGTGCCAAGGCCGACTTCAACCCCGACAGCCCCAAGCAGCTCGGCGACGTGCTCTTCAACCAGCTCGGCTTCAAGGCCATCAAAAAAACCAAGACCGGATACAGCACCGACAGCGAGGTGCTCGAAAAACTCGACGCGATGCCCCCGGAAGAACTGCAGGGTGTCGACGAATCGGCCAGGCCGATCCCAGGCTTGATGATCGAGTACCGGATGCTGACCAAGCTCGTCGGGACCTACCTCGTCGCGCTCAAAGAAGCGATCGCGGAGGACGGGCGGGTCCACGCACGGTTCAACCAGACCGGCGCGGCGACGGGCCGGCTGTCGTCCAGCGACCCGAACCTGCAGAACATCCCGATCCGCACCGAGGTCGGCCGGAACATCCGCAAGGCGTTTATCGCTGAAGACGGCCACAAACTGATCGCGGCGGACTACTCGCAGATCGAGCTGCGCGTGCTGGCCCACCTGAGCGAAGACGCCGCCCTGATCAAGGCCTTCAACGAGGGCCAGGACATCCACCGCGCGGTCGCTGCGCAGGTGTTTGGTGTTGAGCCCGAGGAGGTGGACAGCGAGCAGCGCGGCCGGGCCAAGGTCATCAACTTCGGCATCATCTACGGCATTACCGCGTTCGGCCTGGCCCGACGGATCGACGGCCTGGACAACAAGGCCGCTGCCGCGCTGATCGATGACTACAAGGCCCGGTTCCCCGGCATCGACACGTTCCTGAATACCTGCATCGAGAAGGCCCAGGCCGACGGCTACGTCGAGACCATCCTCGGCCGCCGCCGCGTGATCGACGGCATCCACGAGAGGAACCCTCAGCGCCGAGCCTTGGCCGAACGCCTGGCAATCAACTCGGTCGTCCAGGGCAGCGCCGCCGACCTGATCAAAGTCGCGATGGTGAATCTGCAGGCACGGATCGAGAAAGAATCGCTGCCCTGCAAGCTGTTGATGCAGATCCATGACGAGCTGGTGATCGAGGCCCCGGCCGATCAGGCCGACGCGATGGCGGAGGTGCTGGTCAACGAGATGCGTTCGGCGATGGAATTGAAGGTCCCGCTGGATGTCGAGGCGGGCATCGGCGAAGACTGGTTCGGGGCGAAGTGAGTAGTTTGGTTTGATTGAACCGCCAAGGCGCCAAGGTCGCCAAGGAAGGCAGATCAAGAAGTGATGCAGCCGCCGCGTCACTAAGCAAGGCTCGAGGTGCCTTCGCTGAATCAAGCGGCTTTGGTTTGAACCAAGGAGGCGCGGAGTTCGCAGAGGTAGGCAACTCTGTAGGGTGCGTAGGAAAAGGCGATACCTAACCCTACTCATCAGTCGTCGTCATTAAAAATAATTTGTCCTAAACGGGTTTTATAGCTGAGTACATGGTCAGCGTCCTTATCACGCCATGACACCAACATAGACCTTTGCGGAACAGTATTGAGAGCTTCTGCATCCCAAACATGGATGCCAGGGATGTAGCGCAACAATTCGGCAAGATCAGTGAGATCGATAAATCGCGTTGACTCAGGCGGCATATAGCTCGTCTCAATGAATGGCCTTGAATCACCTCGTAGAAATCCTATTTGACCGTAATAGATATTGCTGAGCAATATAAAATGGTGGTCCTTCTTAGCAATGAATATGCAATCGTAGGTACTTGTTGTTGTCGCCTCGCTTTCACCCAATACGTCATACCCACACTGTTGACAAAATGGATAGACGGATTTCTTGAGCCAACGCAGCGACGGACCGTCTGGGGGCATATCTTTCTTATGCCAAAAAAAACCGGTAATATTGAAAGGAATGGATTTCATGCGTAAAAAAGCGGGCAGCCGTGACATAGCGGATCCATCTCGCGGTGGGTGGCACTAACAAGCATAGCTTGTCAGTGGTTGCTGGCACAGGTCTTTCCCAGCACCGACAAATACTGTTTGTCAGTGGCACCCTGTAAGCCTTTCTCCGCACCTCTGCGGTTCCAAACAAATGCGCTTGAATCATCACACCTACTCTGGCCCCGCGTGGTGACGCGACGGCTGTATCACTGATTGTACGCTGTCTTGGTTGGCGGCTTGGCGGCTTGGCGGCTTGGCGGCTTGGCGGCTTGGCGGCTTGGCGGCTTGGCGGCTTGGCGGCTTGGCGGCTTGGCGTAGGAATTGTACGACGAGTGTCGGGTGCTCAACACACTCAAACTTTCCATTCCCATCCGGCAATCTCAGTGAATTTTTTGCCAATTTCCTGATCGAATGTTGCGAGCACACCGCCACCCGATCCGGACTCTGCTGCAAGCATACAGTCAACGATATCCAGCTTTGTAGAGACGTAACGTTCTAGCGCATCCAGCAAGACCGCCTTGCCCTCGCACACAACTGATTCCGACGCGATCATCGTGGATAGGCTTGCTACGATCTCCTGACGCGGAGCATCGTAATGATGTCGAAGTGCCCAGATACACTCGGCGAACACGTGCCAACCGACCCGTAGCTTGCATCCACCGTTCAATGCCTCATCGAAAAGAGCCGCCGCCTGGGGGTGATTGCGTTGGGTCGTCCCGCCGGAGGAATCGGAGGATGACGTTCGTGTCGAGGAGGACCTATTTCACCCGCCGGGCCTCGGGTTTTCTTGAGCGATGTGTTTGGCAATCGAGGCATTGACTTCGGCATCGGTCGCCTTAGGCACGTCCGAGTGCAGGATGCCGTAGAGGTCCATCAGAGAGTTGTCACTAGGTGCTTCTTCGGGGTGGCTATCGCTTTGTTTACGCGCCTGCAAGGCCTCGTTGACCAGCACAGAAATCTGCGCGCGCAGGCGGATCAACTCGGCTTCGCTGAGCGATTGAGCCGCATCCAGATCATGTTGGTTGATCAGTCGTACCAATGCAGTACCTTTCCATCGACAAAATACATTTTACCATACCTACTGCAAGTATTTCTACCCATTTCCACCCGATCCAATCGCCGTCTTGGCGTCTTGGCGTTGCAAATCTATCGGTCGCAAGCTCGACGACTTTATCTCGGTCATCGTCTGTCTGCTTCAGCCGCCTTTAACACGGTTTCTTTGATGAACTTGCTCTGGGCAAGGTCGAGGACGCCCTGGCCTTTATTATTTTTTGCGCTGAGGTCGGCGCCGTTTTTAACCAACTCCGTGAAGGCGAAGTGGCCGTGGTTCCTGGCCGCGTGCAGCAGCGCGGTGTTGCCCTGGCTGTCTCGGGCTTTGATGTCTGCTCCTTTTTCGAGCAGGAGCCGGACCGCGTTGTGGTCGCCCTTCTGCCAGTAGAGGTCGCCGCCGCCGCGGGTGCCGGTGGAGGCGAGCATCAACGCGGTACGGCCTTGCTTGTCTTTCAGGCCTACCTTGGCGCCGGCTTCGAGCAGCACCGCGACCCTTTCCTTGATGTGGTACGCGCTGCTGTCGGCGGCGTGCATCAGGACGGTCATCCCCGAGTCGCTGCGTGCGTTGATGTCGAGGTCTTCTTTCAGCAGACGCGCGATCAGCCTCGGTGCGTTGGGCGATGGGCTCCGCGCGGCGGCCATCAGCACGGTGCGGCCCGAGGGGGTTTTTGCTTGAACATCTGCGCCGGCTTCCAGCAGCGCTTCCATGGTGGATAGGTTGCCGGACCCCGCGGCGACGTAAAGCGCGGTTTGGCCTCGGGGGTCTTTTGCTTCCAGTTCGGCGTCGCGCGCGATCAGAGCCTTGGCCGAGTCTTTGCTGTGGCGTCGTGCGGCGATGATCAGTGCGGTGCCGTCGCGTTTGGAGGCCGCTTCGATATCTGCGCCGGCGTCGAGCAAGGCGTCGATGGCGTCGGGCCCGGCCGAGAGCATCAGCGGGGTGTAGCCATCGCGTGGGACGGTCGCGTCTCGTTCTGCGTTGGCCTGGATCAGTTGTTTGAGCGCCTCTGTTTTGCCGTGCCGGGCGGCGAACATGATCGGCGTGTAGCCCGGCTCCCAACGGCCCGCCGGGTGGCCATAGAAGTACATGAACCCGCGAGCCTCGGCATCGGCCCCGGCCTGGCACAGGGCCCTTACCGCGTTGGCCTCTCCCCACTGCGCGGCCCACATCAGCGCGGTGTTACCGACCTTGTCTTTAGCTTCGAGTTTGGCCCCCGAGCCCGCGAGGAGGTGGATGACCCGGGCGGCGTCGCCCCGTGCTGCGGCGAACAAGGGGGTCATGCCCTCCGTGTTGACGGGGTTTGTAAAGCCGCCGTGCGGAGACCGCTTTCCATCTGTCACGATGGCCGGTTGATTCACGTCGGCCCCGGCGTCGAGCAGCAGTTGGACACGCTCGGCGTCGCCCGTGGCACAAGCGATCGCCAGGGCGGGCCAGCCGTCGGCGTGCCCCTGGTTCACGTCCGCCCCCGCTTTGATCAGGGCGCTCAGCATGGCGGGTGTGTCCGCCCGCGCGCTGCTTGCGATCGCGGACAGGCCTTTCTTGTTCGTGGTGTCCGGGTTGGCCCCCGCTTCGAGGAGCCTGCTCACGGTGGTTGCGTGCCCTCTGCTCACCGCCCGGAGCAGCGCGGTGTTGCCGTGACGGTCTGCCGGTTCCAGGTCCGGTTGGTGCGGCAGCAGCAGGTCAAGGAGGTCCCCGTGCCCGCGGTCGGCCGCCCAGAACAAAGCCGTGCGGCCTGCCCGGTCTTGGCTATCGATATCGGCCCCTGCCTGGATGAGGGCTTGCAACGCTTCGGCGTGGCCAAGCCGAGCGGCAAGCACGATAGGCCGCATCCCCCGGCGGGCAGCCGCGTCGACATCCGCCCCGTTCTGAATGAGGCGGCGTACCTCGGCGGGGTCGTTCGCCTGTATCGCATCGTTGAGCGCCGTTGTGTCGGCCGAAGCGGTTAAGGGTGGTGAAGGCTGCTGCACGGGCGCGCTGCAGCCAACAAATAGAGAAAGAAGCAGGCATGCGGGCAATCGTCTGTATCGATGATGACTCAATTCGGCCCCCTTGCTGATTCCTCAATGGATGTATTCTGACGCGCGCCTTGTATAAGTCAAGAGCGACGGCTGTATAGAGCGCGCACACGGGGTGTATGAAATGGATCGGCCTGGGGTGTTTGTCATCGCAAGGGTGTTGGCGGGGGAAGCATTCGGCTGGTTGCCCTTGGATGTGTGTGCGCAAAACGAGGGGTTGGTATCGAATCGAGAGGAGTCGGGATCAACTGTTCTTCGTTTCCGCCCCTCATGATCTGACGTTTTGCCCTCGCCCCGGGCCTCTGTCGGGGTAGAGGGGCAAGGCAAGAGCGCGCCGATTGTGCGCGGGGGGTTTTGGGGCCCTTGGCAAAAAACTGAAAACCCAGTGATTCCGGTTATTGGGTAGGCAGGATGGATTAGCCAACCTCATCCAGCACGCGTTGAGTCAGCTCCCAGAACCCGAACTCACGGAACGGGGTCGCGGTGCCGGGCAGCATGGCGTGGCGTTGGGCGTGGTGGTTCCACTCACTCTGAGCGGAGAGCAGCCGGCCTCGGGCGGTCTCGGCGTAGTCACGGCTGCCGGTGTCGCGGAATCGGCGGTAGGCCACGAGCCCGGCGGTCAGGTCGTGCATCGTGGCGTAGAGTGATTCGGCGTAGATCAGCGTGTTCACAAGCGATTGCAGGCGGTCGTGGTTGCGGTCGCCGACCAGCGACTGCAGCAGGTGCCGGTCGTCGCTGATGACCTGGGCGGCGTGTTCCTTTTCATGGATCGCGAGGTCGAGCTCGTGCTCGGGGATACGCTGGATGATGCGCCAGCAGGCCTCGGCGTTGAGTTGGTCGTCGCTGACCCAGTCCGCCGCGGGATGCCAGCAGCTGCCCTTGGTCGCGGTGAACGGGCCGAAATAGAACGCCTCGCGGGCGAGCTCAGCGGACCGTTCGAGGATGCCGGTCACAGCAGCGATCAGCTCGGGTTCGTCGATACCGAGCCGGTCTTCGGCCCAGTGGCGGGCGAGCACGGAGACGTCGGCCTTGGGGTCCTCCGCGAGCTTGGGGACGGCGTTGACGTTCGCGTCGATCCACGCCTCATCCTGCACGAACGGGCCGCCCCACCCGCCACCGCGCACCCAAGCCCACAGGCCCGCGAGGTTGACCTGCCCGGCGACCTGGGCCAGCCCACCGCGGTCGATCTCGAACGCTTCGGGCATGCCGTCGCGCCAGAGGGTCGGCTGGTAGTTCGGGATACCGCCCTTGCCTTCGAATTCGCGCTGGCACTGCAGCTCATAGAGGATCGGCCGGCCACCCTTGCTGAGCTCGCCCACGATCGTAGACGACTGGTTCCAGGGCTGGTATCGCCAGAAGTCCGTCTGCGTGAACTTGAACGAGAGCACCAGGCGGTCGTCATCGGGCGAGCCTGGCAGGCGGTCGACGATACGCTGGGCCAGCTCGGGCGAGTCATGGAATCCGGAGGGGCGGACGTTCCATGCGCGGACGATCAGCCGGCGGTTGTTCTGTTCGGCGACCAGGTCGTAGGCCTGCTCAATCGCGGCGATGACGCGGTCGGCCCGGCCGAGCTGGCTGCACCTCGGGCAGTGCGGGCCGTAGAGGTCGTTGCCCATGAGGTAAGGCAATCGGCGAGCATCCGTGTCGCCTAGCCGGAGCACGATGCCGGCGATCTTCGGCATGCGCTGGATCAGGAGCTTGAGTGCGCCCATGCTGCGCTTGTTCGCCTGGCTCGATGCCGGGCAGAGCATCTCCTCCGACCCCTTACAGCAAAGCTCCTCCTCGTGGCTGGTTACGTAGGCCTTAGGCAGCACGAGCATGTCGTAGGACAGGTAGACGTCCAGGCCAACGGCGACGGCCTCTTCCACACGTCGGGCCGCCTCGTCTAGCTGCTGGCCGACCCATCGGCCAAGCTCGCGATTGGCGATCTCATCGGGTGAACTGACCCCGGACAGCCCGGTCGTGCTGTAGAGGACCAGGCCGTTGTAGCCAAGGTCGCGCAAGACCTTGGGGTCTTTGTACTGGCTGGTGATCTCGGGTTCGCCGGGGTTTTGCAGCAGCGTTGCAAGCTTGAGCATAGGGATTGGGTTCATCCTGGGGGAACGCTGGCAGGCCTAGCATTAATCGTAACCCAACTCGGTCAGGTCGTCCTCATCGAGCCCGAACTGGTGCCCGATCTCGTGCAGCAGCGTGACGTGGATCTGCTCGATCAGTTCGCTCCGGTTGTACTCCACGCCGCCGACCACGCGGTAGCCCGAGAGGCGGATGATCGGCCCACGGAAGAGCATGATCTGGCTGGGCAGCTCGCCGGTGTCCTGTACCGACCGCTCGGTCTCGGGCACGCCGAAGTGCATGCCGCAGAGGTCGCGGCCCTCTGCATGGGTCATACCCATAGACGCCAGCACCGAGTCGTCTGGCTCGTCCTCAGCGATCACGCCGGACTCCGCCACGACCGCGGCGGCATCGTGGGGCAATGCCTCGATCTCGGCTTCGAGGATGTCATCGAAGATATCGCGCAGGGCTTGGGGCAGCATCGCCGCCAAGTGTAGCCCGCGAGTAAAATAACTGCGTGCCAAAACGACCGCATATCTTCGATCTGACGCCCGATGAGTTGGGCGACGCGGTGGTGGGCCTTGGCATGCCCCGATTCCGGGCGAAGCAGGTTCTCGAATGGGTCTACGACAAAGGCGTGGCCGATCCGGCGTGCATGACCAACCTGTCGCAGCGCGACCGCGATGTTCTGAGCGAGCAGATGGACTTCGTCGTCGGCGGGATCCTCCGGCACGAACGCGCGACCGATGGGACGCAGAAGCTGCTCGTGGATTGGGCGGTGCGGTCTGGCGAGGCGGTCACGCAAGCTATCAGCACGGCGGGCTGTTCGCTGGATGTCCTCAATAACCCCGTCGGCGGCGGCGTAGGCACGCAGACTGAGTGCGTGATGATCCCCGCGACGAGCGAGGGCTCGGGCAAAACCCGCAAGACCGCCTGCGTCTCGAGCCAGGTCGGTTGCCCGGTCGGATGCAAGTTCTGTGCATCGGGTCTGAGCGGGCTGGACGGCAACCTGACAGCGGGACAGATCGTGCAGCAGGTCTGGCAGCTGGCACGGCTGCCGGGGGTCGGGCGGATCACAAACGTGGTCTTCATGGGCATGGGCGAGCCGATGAGTAATTTCCCACGCGTACTCAAGGCGGCGAAGACGATGCAGGCAGACTGGGGCTTGGGTATCTCAGGCCGGAAGATCACCATCAGCACGGTCGGTCTGCCCGGGCCGATCAAGCGGCTCGCGGATGAGGACCTGCCCTTCACGCTCGCGATCTCGCTGCACGCGCCAAACGATACGATCCGCAAGCAGATCATCCCCTGGGCCGAGTTTGTTTCGATCCAGGAGTTGATCGACGCGGGACGGTACTACTTCGAAAAGACAGGCCGGGAGATCACGCTCGAGTACATCATGCTGTCGGGTGTCAACGACCGACCCGAGCACGCGCGCAAGTTGGCTTCCGTATCACAGAAACTTCGCAGCAACATCAACCTGATCCGCTACAACGAGGTCGCGGGGCTCCCGTACATTCGGCCGGAGAACGATGATGTGTACCGCTTCCAACAGATCCTGAGGGATGCGGGTCGTGTGGTGCACATCCGTGCCAGCCGGGGCAGGGACATCGCCGCGGCGTGTGGGCAGCTCCGGCACGAACACAGCGGTGCCTAATCCGAACGCGCATAAAAAAGGCCGACGCCCACTGCAGTTTTTCAAAGGTGACCAATTCGGTCTTCGCGCTTTTGTTCGCAGGGTTGCCGGCACAAACAGCATCGGCAATCGGAAGCAGCTTCATTACAAGCCGATAACCGATATGCAATCGATGCTTTTGATACTGGGGATAGGTATAGCAGGCCTGGATCGAGTGTTCGATGCCTGGTTGTAACAATACGTGATCGCATCGCCTTGATTGAGTTGAAGCTTCGACTATTGGATCGGTACTAGATCAATCACCACCGGTAAGTGGTCGCTTGCATGGGAATCGGCGCTTTCAAGCCCCGCCTGCTTCAGAGACCGATCATCCAGGATCGTGCTGTCGAGGACAAACGCTTCTGTCACGTTGGCGGTTGCATCGCTGTAGGTGAAGTAATCCAAGCGATTCTTGCTCGGGCCTCGGCCATGGGTGTAGAGCAGTGCGGGGTCGCCGAGCACGCGTGGGGATAGCATAGAGAGCGGGCTGGTGTCTAAATCAAGGCCCTGTGTTGCCAGACGAACAATCTGTGTCGAGCCATTCATATTGAAATCGCCGCCAAGCACCACGACATCTGGCTTTGCGGCGGCGGACATCCCGCGTAAAAGGTAGTTGACTGCCTCGGCCTCTTGAAAGCGACGCAGGTCTTCAGAACTCCCCAGGCTGCCACCGGCTTTGAAGTGTACGCTGCCTACCAAGAAGCTACCCTTCGGAGTCTGCACAACAGCAGCGGCGGTCCGAGCGGGAAAATCCCAACGCCCACCCTCGACTGGTGTGAAACCCAGCAACTTGGCAGTCATAGGATAGCGCGACACCACCGCTGTACCCGCCCCGTTCGAGCCGCTGCCTGTCACCATGGTGGACCAATCGATTGACGCGTCCACGTGATCTTTGAACCACTTCTTGATCTCATCCTCGCTATATCGGGCACGATCCCATTCCTGGAGCAAGTAGATGTCTGCGTCGATCGTATCGAACAGACGAGTGAATGGTGCCGGGTTTTCCTGTGGCGTCGCCCACAAAACATTGAGGGACACGAGCCGGACCGCATCATCCGCCTTAATAGGCACTTCTGCAGACTTGAATGTTGTACGCTTCTCATAGGCAGGCATCGTAAATGAGCCGGCTGCGATTTCGCGCACCTTGTTGGTCTCGCTGTGCTGACCAATAACACGAAAGGTTGTTTGGCCTTGCTGGGTAAGCACTTCTGCAAGTTCCGGGTGGATGGATGTGCGCGAGATCCGGGCCTCAAACCAACTGGATGCATACGTTGGGGCCATATTGATCGAATAGCCCTCCTCGCCGACTTCCTCATATTGGCCGTCATGATGGATCTTGACTGCAGGCCCGTAGCGCCGCCGCCCCTCTCCGCTTGGTGCGGGTGATACCTCGATCGTCACTTCGCAGCCGCGCAGCCATGCAGAGGCCTGTGATCCCGTTTCGGCATCGTTATCGAGATCGATCCCGAGGGTAACGCGCTCAGGATGTCGGCGGAGGGTGCGCTGATCGTCTGTCTTGAACCGTAGATAGATGTAACGTTCGTCGGCTTTGCCCAACTGCCCACCATCCCAGTCGTCGATATTGCCATCAATCAGAACTAGGCCTGCTTGATCATCGTCGTAGCGTTCCACTGCGCAGGTTAGCAGCGGCGCACCTCCGGGTAGTTTCTCGACAGGGATAAACCTTGAATCCGCCTCGTCATAAGTGGGCATCTTCAATTCGCTGAGTTGGAGGTGCTCCTCGATAACGGCCCGGCCCTGCAGATCGATAATCGACAGCGTGATCCCGGGGTCGGGTTGCGACCAGTCGATAGCAACCTCACCGAAGTGGCTGCCACGGAATATACGGCCGACACGGTATGGATTCGGTTCGAGGTTAGGCCCAGGCCTTGGTTGGCTTTGGTTTAAACCGCTCGAAGTCAATTCATATAGCGGGTAGAGCCCAGACCGCCGCGATGGCTCAAGCCGAGAAAGCTCCGCGTGGTGCCTGTCGCCACTCAGGAGAATCACACCTTCTGCCCCGGTGTCTTGAATCAGTCGAAGCAGCCGTGCGCGTTCCCTTGGGATATTCATCCACTTCTCGAAGCGGTGCTCGGATGGGATGACCTGGATGCTGCTGACGATCAGACGCAGGTCCGCGGGTTTGCGTAGCTGCGACTCCAACCAGGACCACTGGGCCTCCCCAAGTATCGTTGCATCCCGGTCCATGCTTGGGCGATAAGGCCCTCTGCGCTCACCCTCTCTGGGCTCAAATCTTTGTAGTGGGCTGCGGTGGTACCGTGTGTCCAGCAAGACGATCTGGACGCGCCGGCCTGGTTCACCAAAGATCTCGGCATGGTAAACCCCCTCTTTCTCGCGGCGGACTGAATCTTTGGCGACACCAAAAAAGTCGAGAAACACCTCTTGCGACGCCGCACGCATCGTATACTCACGGCCCGCATCATTTAAACCGTAATCGTGGTCGTCCCACGTTCCAAGGATGACCGCTTTACTCTCGACAAGACGCTTGTAGCCACCGATCGCTGAGAGTTCGTCATACTTGCGCCGCATCACTGTCATATCTTCTGTATCGCCGTAGATATTGTCGCCTGCCCAGATAAACAAACCCGGCTCTCGCTTGATCACCTGGTCCCAGATAGGTTGGGGTTTGCTCTGCTTCGCACAACTCCCAAATGCGATCGTCGTGAGGATTTGTTCATGGGTGCGTGTCCCATCCCGCGCTTCCTCGGCTACGAGCGACAGTGAGAACAGGGGTGTAGCGAGAAGGACCGCACACAAGAAGATCACTCGATCAAACTTCAACCACATCTTGGAGCCTCACTCAAAATCGGTGGGTGTATTCAACCTGTCAAATCAATTTACGTTCTTAAACAGGCATATTCGTATCATCACTTACAGGCTCATCAAAATCTAATTCCGAAGGTAGATCTTCGCAGAATACTCACAACGCTTCGAAAACCGTCACTGTTACAGTACGTTCGATGAGTATTTTGTCAGTCGATCCATCATCGTAGTCATAACAGGATCTGAGAGCAGCCCAGGCATGACGTTTGAAACCCAGAACCATGCAAGAGCCGAGACGATACAGGCGGTGATGAGCATCTGCCTAGCAAATACCCTGAACGAATCTCAAATCCGACGTTTACTAGAACACGAAGACGCGCCAGAAGCGATCATCGGGTTAAGCACAAAGCAGCTCGCGCAGGCTGTCATGATCGACTTGAAGACCGCTGAGCGGCTTCTCCAACGTATCGAAGAGGATGATGTACGTCTGGGCGTATTCCGAGAGATGGAACAACTGCAACGAAATGAGATCAGGATGTACACCCTGAAGGACGAGGGCTACCCCATACACCTGCGTTCCAGCTACGAGGCGCCGCCTTATGTCTATATCTGGGGCTGCTACTCGCCGGAGTTCCTGGACGCGGTTTCGATCCTTGGCTCAAGCGATTGCTCCCGTTACGGGTCCCAACAAGCTCTGCGAGTTGCCAAGGCGTGTGTGGAGGCGGGTTGGTCGGTGGTCACCGGTGGCGAGGTTGGGGTGGATCGGCTCGCATTGGAGGCGGGCCTGGAAGCGGGTGGCCGCGTTATAGCCGCGCTGGGCGCCGGTATCTTTGGGCACGGGCGGCAGCACCACGATCTGTACGAGCGCATTGTGTCAAGCGGTCAGGGGTGCGTGATTAGCTCGGTGCCAACACAAACCCCGCCCTTAAGTAGTAATCAGGTCACTGGAGACCTTTTGACAACAGGGCTTTCCAAAGCCCTGTGTGTGATTGAAGCCGGCGAAAAGAGCGGTTCGTTAATCGCAGTGCGAGCAATGGAGAATATCTGGCGTCGGCCTGTTTTCGCACTACCTGGCCCGATCGATTCTCTTCGTTCAATCGGAACAAATCAACTTATTTACCGCGGTCGTGCAAAGCCAGTCATCTCTACTGACCGATTCATCGCCGACATGAGTAAGTACCGAATGCCGATCCAGCCCCATTGAGATCTAGGCCACCCCGCTCCTATCCCTCAGCAAAAACTTGACAAGCGACGGTGACCTTCCTTATCTCAAGTGCAAGGAACTCACTACTTTTCCTGTCGCCCCACCCTGTCCCCAAATCAGATCAATTTGATTTTATCTCCTGCCCTACATGTATGAATATCGTTAGTTAGACCGGACTTGAACACATGATCCACTACCGGTTGATTAGATTAAGACAAGCAAAACGCAAAAGCATAAGGAATTCGCGAGATTCAACACATGATCTTGGCTCCAAGATCGATTTTTGTCAATTTAAGCGTGTTGGATGATGATTGATTCTTGTCTCCTATCAATCATTCACTTTTATGTTTACGCTTAAAGGCTTTAAACAATGACTAAAAAAGGATTTACGTCGTTTGAATTGGAGCGCGAAAACGCAGATCCGGAGCAACTTATCCATGGATTTAATCATCGACGCAAGGGCTTTACCTTGATCGAGTTGCTTGTTGTAATCTCAATTATCGCGATTTTAGTTGGGATCCTCTTACCGGTTTTAGGCGCTGCAAGACAGTCTGCTCAGCAACTACAGTGCTTGGCTAACGTTCGATCACTTGCCCAAGCGACTGCCACTCATAACGTTGATAACAAGGGCGTTTTCCCAATGCCCGATACCGGGCTTCGACTGGTCAGCGCCAACGGGGATTTCAGGCAAGCTGCCCCAACCGCCCAGACGGAGAACTGGTTCGTCAAACTCGATAACTACCTCGGGCTTGTGACCAAAAAGGATACAGGCCAGGGCGTAGGGCAGTTGCGTGACTTTCAAGAGTTCAAGCAGGACCCGGTTTATAACACTTTCCCAGACAGCCTGGAAGAAGCAACCGACTCCCAGACAATCCGCGAGTGGAACCGAACGATCAAGATGAACCGGCACTTCCGCCGTGACGGAAGCAATCAGTTCACGGTTAATGGGCTTTCTGCCACTCAGATCGGACGGTTTGAGAACCAGTTTACGAGCGAACGGCAGGTAAGAACGCCCGACAATACGGTTGCCTTCGGAGATGGGATTGCTTTTGATCTAAACGGTGCTTCCAGGTTTAGCACGTCCAGCCGCTTCAGTATCGAACCAGACCGTCGAATGGGATTGCGGCACGATGGCGGCGCGAACGTTTCGTTTGTTGATGCCCATGCAGAACTGGTGAAACAAAAAAGTTCACTCTTTACGGATAGTACCGCTAGCGGCCCAGCTGAGAAGGCCACTCTGCAATGGTCTGCCGAGTACACCGCATTCGCAGACCCCAGCCGTCAAAACACACGTAACCCAGAGCAAGAATTGATCTGGGATTTTGTGCGAGATGGTGCACGATAAACAACGGTTTGAATATCTAGAGCACACTCTTCGGAGGTGCCGGCAACACGGAAAGGTTGGATTGATGAAAGATTTTGAGGTGCTCTTCTTGAGCAGAAAGGAGGCTTCTACCCAGGTAACTGCCTTGCTTCAGTTAGGTATTGACAGGATGAAGATGCGAAACATGCAGGACATTCTTTAATTTTTCAACCGAAAGGATGAGGATACGATGAAACTTAACACACGATCTTTGCTTGCAGCAGTAGCGGTATCGACCGCGGCTACAGGCTCAGCTCAAGCCCAACTCCAATTTGAGGAGTTTCTTGTTGGCGGAACCTCAGGCGCTAATGACTTCTTTGAAATCTCTGTGGGCAACGCCAGTGATATCAGTGTTGGGTCCGAGGCAGCGCTTATCGTTATCGACAGCGGCGGAACTATCAACTCGGTACTGGATTTCCAGATCGACTTTAGCCTTGCCTCGAACACCTTCCCCACCAACAACCTTTTCCTGGTTCAGGGTGGGGCGGTCAGCACCAACCAACCAGGTACGATTACTGATGTAAACAACCCGTTCGCCGCAACACTCTCACCAAATACGTTCCTAACGGGGGGAGGACCGGACTTCTTCGGAACCAGCGACGCCTCGTCAACCTACCTACTGGCAACTGGGTTCACACTGCTCGATGGTGGCAACAACGGCGTGGGTGTGGATGTCGATACAAACAACGATGGTGTGATCGACAACCTCTCGGTTTTCGGTACAGTCCAGGATGCCGTGACGCTTCTAGACTCTGCGAATAACCTGTCGGCCCAGATCGCCGACCCGAGTGTTACGCCAGCATTTACCGGCTTGGCCTACGCAGATGACTTTGGCGGCATCGTGTTTGATCAGCGTTTTGATGAGAATATTGGCATCAGCCCAGACGGGCCAGATGGCTTCTTCCGCTTCACCAACGGTGTTGCCGCGACCTTTGACGTTGACTTCGGTACCGTAGATTTTGGCTTTGATGGCTCAACCGCCTTCGGCCCGGACGCAACCGAAGAAATCATTTACTTCGACGCCAATTCTGGCAACTTCATCGACGCCCAGATCGCTTCGGACCAAGACCCAAACACCCCGGGCGATCAGAGCATCTCGCTGAACCCAGGCGAAGTGAACAATATTATCTTTGATGATGTTGTGGTTCCAGGCGGTGATATCCTCCCGGATCCCGTCCCTCCGACACCGGGCATTGTGACCGACAACATCGCCTTTGGCGAAGATATCGTTCAACCTACCGGCCAAGTCATCGCCGGCACCAGCTTCGAAAACGAAACGGTATCGCTATACAACGTGATTGACGAAGCGGCGCTCGGCTTTGATGTCAATGGCGATGGAGATGGCACTGATGTCCTAATCGGTGTTGTGGCGGAAGCCCTGCTCGATAACCAGAACGGCGTTGATCTTAACGACGACGGTGATTTCATCGATGTGTTCGGATCGCTCTACGTCGAAGATGGTACCGATTCATCTAGCGATGACAGCCCACTCGGCGGCGCGGACTCGGCCAGCGGCCAGACGGTTGCTCTGCTCAATAACAGCGGTGACCAAGACGTCTCAGCGGGTCTCGACGGCGAGATTGGAACGGAAGATGATATTGCTTTCAACAGCATATTCGCTCAGCTTAACAGCGAAGGCGGTAGCGGCGATCTCGGCTACTCATCTGCATTCATTGACACTCGATCCGTGGACTTCCTTTCGGGTGGTTTGTCTGATGGCGATCTCGTCGGGGTGATCGACTTCGACTTCTTGCAGGTTGGCACGGATGTATTCGATGGAGCCGCAGATGGGCGTGATGGCAGCAACGCATTCGCGCTTAGTGATATTGATGGCACGTTCCAAATCACCTTTGATGAAGTCGACCTGACTGGGTTTGAGAACCGCTTCTTCAGCATCCTGGTGGGTGTTGAAAACACGGGCTATGAGAGTGAAGACGATCTCGTGATTGAACTGGAAGTGACGACCACTGAAGGGACTGAAGTCCTGACGGTCCTTGAACTGCTAGGTCAGAGTGGTGGCCTTGATGGCGTTGATATCCTCGGTGATATTGTTGATCCTGAAGGGGCGGAAGGCGTGGTTGGTGGATTGGGCCAAATCCTCTTCGCCATCCCGGACAACGTTCTGACCGCGACGGCAATCCTATCCTTCGGCTCGAGTTCCGGCGCAGAGAACCTGGTATTCGACAACCTTCTGTTTACGGGCGATGCGATCGCAGCACTCGTTGGTGGCGACGCTGATGGCGATGGTGACGTCGACTCGGACGACTTCAACATCCTTGCCTTCAACTTCGGGAACGAAGGCGGGTTCTCTGAAGGGGATTTTGATGGGGATGGCGTTGTCGACTCTGACGACTTTAACATCCTTGCTTTCAACTTCGGATTTGGTACAGACCTACTGCTTGCAGGGGAATATGCCGCTGTCGAAGCCTTTGGTGCAACTATCGCTGTTCCAGAACCAAGCTCGCTTGCATTACTTGGTCTTGGCGGGTTGATTCTTGCACGCCGCCGTCGAGACAAATAAGCTGATTCTGTCGAGTATTACTTTTAACCAAACCAAACTAACAAATACCTGGAGATAACTATGTTTAACAAAAAAACCTTAGTAGCCGGAGTCGTGATGCTGGGTTCTGTACAACTCGCTTCAGCCGCCGTCGTCACCAATATTGTTACCCGCGATGTCACGTCGGAAGAAATCGGAGATGGTGCCCCCGACGGTGGTATCGTCATCCAGTTCTTCCTGGACTCGACCGCCGACATCCTCTCCGTCAACGATGTCAGCTTCGTCTTGACCGAGGGCGCGTTCTATCAGAACGGCCTTGGAGCGGACGATGACGCCCCGAACCCCGCGTTTGTCGCTGCCTTCCCGGCCCTGGGCGTGGACAGCTTCATCAACACCCCCGGCGGCACATCGATCCTCCCCGGCTTCGTCACAACGACCAGTGAATTCAGTGGCACCTGGGGCGACCTCACCGACGATGGTGCACAGGACGGCTTCCTGTTCGCTCAGTTCACTACCACGGCCGACGCGGTGGGCACCTACAGCTTCGACATCGCTTTTGCGGGTGCTCAAGGCCCTGAAGAACAGTCCTTCAGCGGCGCGATCCCGATCCCCGAGCCAAGCTCGCTGGCCCTAATCAGCCTCGGCGGCCTGCTTATCGCGCGACGAAAGCGTGGCTAAATCCCTTCATGTCGCTAGGCAACACGATGTCAAAACGTCGTGTTGTCTTTTGCTTTTATAACCAACGGAGTTGGTATTTGTTTCAAACTCGAATGCACCCGGCAGGGCTCGAACCTGCGACCTTCGGTTCCGGAAACCGACGCTCTATCCAACTGAGCTACGAGTGCGGCTTTAGTTACCTGCGGTCCTTAAGCATATTGGGGTTCTGTACGCAACGCTACTTGATCTGCAGGTAGGTGGCCTGGACCGACGCCTTGACCTCGTTGGTAATGCGGATCTCGCTGCCGTTTGCGTTCAGCCCGGCCACGAAGCTCATCGACATCCTCATCGTGGAAGTCCCGTCAAACGATTTGGGGTCAAGCGGCAGATGCCCGGCCATGCTCAGCTCACCCCCGCTGCTGATCATCTTGATGCCCTGATCGGCCATCGCGGGGATCCCGATCGCGTTGAGCTTGATGTTGATATCGATCTTTGCAGCCTTCTGCCCATTGAGCTCACCAACCTCGATGAACTTGAAGGTCCCGTCTACCTTGTCGGGATCGATCTTCAATGCCCCGGAGTGTGACATGTCTTTGGCGATCAATTCACTATCACACGCCCATGAAGACCCGGCTTCCCGGGGCTGCCTGAGCTTGAACATCTCGTCTTCGGCGATATCAGACGGGGCCTCCTCGATCATGAACCCCAATAGCACATCCAGCAGCTCAGCGGCCTTCTCCGACAGCTCCGCTCCATCCTCGTAGGCGAGCGTCATCCCGCCGCCCTCGGCTGTCGCGATAACGCGTTTGGTCAGGTCTAACTCGAAAGCGACGTTGTTGCGCGAGCCTTCAAACAAACTGAGCTTGATCGCGGCGCTCTTGGTCTTTTTGTTCTCGTGGACCTCGAGTACTTCGGCGACGCCCTCGAGCTTACCCTTAATGGTGTTTGATTCTCGGCCGGCCTGCTTGCCATCGACGGTCTGAGCCTGCCGGTTGGTCTGTTCGCCCTGGAGTATGATCTTGAAGGTCGATCCGACCGGGCGTTTGCGGTCGAATGTGAGTTCGTGCTGCTCTGCAGACACAGGGGCGGAGAGCATGAAAAGCAAAGCGATAAGCAAAAGCAGGGCTTGTGTCGTTGGGTGAGGGATACGCATTGGATCTCCTTTCGTGATCGACCGTAGTCTCTTCGATTTCGAGTAGCGTACCTCAAGCGCGGGATAGGCACATGATAGCTTATGATTCCGCCATGCAAGCTGATGATGTTTTACCCTACCACCGCCTGGACCTCTACCGGCTCGCGGTGCAGCACCCGCTCGCCGAGGTAGCGTTTGTAGAGCATGCCTGGTCTCATTTCCACGGTAAGGCATCTGAGCCGATGCTTTTGCGAGAGGACTTTGCAGGTACCTGCGCGGTCGCGGCGGCTTGGGTTGCTTCCGACCCCGACCGCCAGGCCATGGCGATCGAACTCGACGAGGCGACGGTCGATTGGGCGTCTACCCGATTCAGCGAACCGGACCTGCATATCGTGCACGGGGACGTGCTTTCACTCACCGAACCCATAGTAGATGTTACGTTAACGCTTAACTTCTCGGTGTTGATCTACCACAATCAGGACGACCTGCTGCGCTATCTGGTGCACGCGCGGTCGTGCTTGAAACCGGGCGGGCTGCTGGTTTTAGATCTCTTCGGGGGCCCCGAGATCGATCAGCCAAGTACCACGCAGCGGCATGTCGAGCCTGACGAGGGCGGCTTTGTACCCTTCAATTACCTATGGCAGCAGGACGGCCTCGACACGCAATCAGGCCGCATCAGATGCCGGATTCACTTCGAATGGGAAGATGGCCATCGGCTATCGGACGCATTCGTCTACGACTGGCGGCTTTGGGAACCGGCCACCCTCATCGGCTTGGCAGAAGAAGCCGGTTTCGAAGAGGCGGCGTTCTGGTGGTCGGACCCTTCGGAACCGGGCAGGTTTATGCCCGTCCAAGAGGTGCCCGGTGACCAGCAGTGGGTAGGTTATGTGGTTTGCAAGGCTGCTTTATAAGGCACTACCAAGGCTATAAACCTTGATTGTTCCATGTTTTGAGTTACACTTAAACGCCCCGCTCACGGGGCTCAGGACGTCAGTAAATTGCTGCCGAGGGACCGGCCATACGCGACGAGGACCCGCACTGTGCTGATACTGATCATTGCCGGCGGCCCCGACAAGGGGCGCATCTACGAATTGACCGACGGCGCCCCGATCGTACTCGGTCGGGAAGGCGATCAGGTCAAGCTCAACGACCGCAAGGTCAGCCGGGAGCATGCTCGTCTCTGGTCCGAGGGCGGGCAGTGGTACCTCAAGGACCTTGGCTCGCGCCACGGCACGTTCCGCAACCACGTCGAACTCGATAAGGGCCAGCACGCCAAGCTTAAAGACGGCGACTACCTGCAGATCGGCAACACCGTTATGGTGCTAGGCCGGATGCAGGCCAACCTTACCGAGCGGTCTGCTCTGCTCGGTGGCTCGCCTGAGCCGATCGCAGTCAAACGAAGCAAGGCACCCATGATCGCCGCGGGCATTGGCCTCGCTGCTGTGCTAGGGATGGGTGGGTACCTGGCGATCCAGTTGCAGGAGCTGCGAAGTAAGACGGTGCCGCGTGAAGAGATGGCGGCGCTGCATGAAGAACTCGCCGCGATGAAAGAGCGGTCGGCCAACGAGGCGAAGCAGATCGCAGAATCTGCTCGCCAGATGACCGAGTCGCTGGAACAAACATCGGAAGAAATCACAGGCGCTACCGCGGAGATCGCTGGAGCGAGCCAGACAATCGCCAGCGTCCGCGATCCGCTGATTGAGCAGCTTGAAGCCGGCAAGATCCGTGCAAGGCAGCAGCAGCTCGCGCTCGAAGAGATTGGTGATACGCTCGCCAAGCAAAAATCGAGCGATAAGAGCGATGAGGTGCTAGCGGCGGTTACACAGATGAAGACGCTGCTCGCCGACCAGCCGACCGGCGACCAGCTTGTCGCCCGGCTTGAGGAAGCGATCAACGACAATGCCGAGGCCGCGGGCGAGGCCGTGCAGCTCGCACTGGCAGAGCATCGCAAGGCGGCGGCCGAGGGCGCGATTGCATCGGCGAAAGAAACCGAAGCGCTGATGAACCGCGTGCTGGAGAGCCTGGCGAGGGTACCCACGCGAGACCAGCTGGCTGAGGAAGTCAAGCTGGCAGTGGCGTCCGCTAAGGCACAGGACGAGCAGCTCATGCGCCTTGTGTTGGCCGAGTTGCGGCGGACGGGCGACCAGATCGCGACGGATGTGACCGCGGCCGTCGAAGAGGACGCGGGTCAGGCCCAGACGCTGATGAAACAAGTGGTCTCAGAGCTCGCTAAGCGGCCGACCGGGGAACAGCTGGCCACGGACCTGCGGGAGGCGATGGACGAGGCGTTTGCCAAGCGAGACACCAACAACGAAGAGCTGCCGGGCCTGATGCGGCAGGTACTCAGCGAACTGGAGCAGCGTCCGACGAGTGAGCAACTCGCCGCAGACCTCCGCCGGGTGATCGGCGAAGACGCCCAGCGCACCGAGCTGCTGGTCGCTCGTGTGATGAGCGAGATCGATCAGCGGCCGACCGCCGAGCAGATCGCCGGCGAGTTGCAGGCGACGGACAATGAGTCTGCGGCCCGGACCGCTGCGCTGCTTGAAGAAGTGCTGGATAAGGTCGAGACGCAGGACCAGCTCGCAAGCCAGATCGCCGGTCTCCGCGAAGAGATCAAGCGGATACCCGGCACGAATACGAACGTGGTACGGTCGGTCCTCGACCGGCTTGATGCGCAGGACCGAAACAGCACCGCGATGCTTGCGGCGATCGCCGAACTCCGCAGCGCGATGCCCAAAGACCTGCCCGGGCAGCTTGATCAGGTGTTGGCTCAGCTGGACAAACAGGTTCGCACCGATCAGATCACCGACACGATCGAAGAGTCGATGCAGCGGATCGCTGCCAAACACAACAAGCAGACCGCAGACGCGATTGCTGCGCTGAGCAACCGGCTTGATGCGATGCCCTCCGCCGAGAAGCTCAACAAGCTTACCGAGGACCAGGCGGCCCTCGCCAAGCTGCTTGACGACAGCGATGCCCGTGAGGATTTAGGCCAGCTGCGTGCCTCGCTGCAGCAGCTCTCCGAGAAGCTGGCCCAGGCGGGCGGCGGCGATGAAGCGCTCAAGCAGATCATCGACATGCTCAAGAAGCGTGAAAAGACGGAGCTGCTGATCGCGGAACTGCACGATGCGATGGATAGCCAGTCGGAGAAGACAGAACAAATCAAGAAGGAACTCATGGCATCGATCGCCGAGATTAAGCAGCCCGACACCAGCCAGACACTCAACGACCTGTTGGCAATGGTGCGGGACAGGCTGATCACTGACGAGTCGATCCGCCAGGCGATCCGGGACGAGATGCGTGGCGCGATCCTGCCGAATCAGAAAGCGCTGGCCGATGCGCGTGATGTGACGACAACCGCATCGAATGGAGCGGTTGACGACACCAGCACGCAAGACCCTGCTATCAAGCCCCGCCGGCTCACCCGGCTGGAATCGGCCTACAAGCAGTCGTTCGAGACCGGGCGGCCCGTGACCGTGGGCGCGGGCGTTGTCGACCCGAAGACCGGCGAGGTCTCCAAGGGTCGGCTGATCGATCCCGCGGTGGCCAGGGCCTTGGGCTTTGAGTCCTGGCGCGACTGGTACCTCACCGACCGCCACGCCGAGCAGATGCGTCTGCAGCGAGAGGCGCTTCGGCAGCGCAACGAGAACGAGGCAAACAGCGAAGGGACCGTTCAGTTGCCGCCGGTCGTCGAGCGTTCGGATAACAGCCGGCCCGAGCAGGACTGAGTCACGCCTGGGTGTCACGCAGTGCTTCTCGCACATTTGACATGTCGATAGGCAGCGGCGCCTCTACCTGGATCTCTTTGTATACAAGTGTGCTGGCGTGAAGCATCTGCCGTGGGGCAGTTCCGCCCGGCTGTACCTCGCCGTAGAGCCTATCACCAACCACAGGGTGGCCAAGATCAGCCATCATCACACGGACCTGATGCAGGAAACCGGTGTGCAGGTCAATGTCGACCAGGCTCGCACGACCGCCGAACCGTTCGATGACGCGCCAGGCAAGGGAACAGGCCCGCGCATCAACCGCCCCGCCGCCCGCGCGAACGACCTCGACAAACGCGGGCTGGTGGGTCGCAACACGCAGATCTCTGCTAGCTGCGCCACGATCCACGATGCCGCCTTCCACCAGCGCGAGATAGCGCTTCGTGATGAGGTGCTGAGAAAACGCCTCGCGCAGCTCCTGCCAGGCGTCCTGTCGTGTTGCGATCAGCAAGGCACCAGACGTGTCGGTATCGAGCCGATGCACGATACCGCTGCGCAGCCCACCTTCGCCGACACCGACGATCTCGGGGTACTCCGCGACGACGCCGTTGAGCAAGGTGCCCCGCTCGTCTAATGCGTGCGGCCGGACCGGCAACCTCGCGGGTTTGTTGACCACGAGCCAGCCCGCGCCCTGCTGGAGGATGTCTAGTTCGACGGACGCGTCCGGCAATGGCGTCTCGCCCCCAGCGAACGCGCTGTCCAGGCCGATCTGATCTCCCGCGTAAAGGAGATCGCCTTTATTCGCACGGCTCATCACCCGTCCATTACAGGTCACCACGCCATGCGCCAGCAGGCGTAGCACGGCCGCCCGTGACAGCCCGCGCCAGTCCGCTACCGCCCGGTCAAGACGCACTCCATCGGCCTGCACCCTGGCGGCCAGGCGGTCGGGCTGTGCGGGTTCTGACGGCTGCATTGGACATAAGGGTAGCAATGCGAGCCGATGTGTTGGATGGCGACCGACCCTCAACCGATAGTAATGGCGTATACATTGATAGCAGGGAGTCTGCGCGCGGGTAATCGCATCCGGGTGATTCCAGATCCCTGCGAACCAGACCGGAGCACGTACCGTCCGCATGCTTGATCCAGACAAACAACGCCGGCAGATCATCCGCCTGTCCATCGTGGCGGCTGTTGTACTCGTGCTGTGTGGCGGGATCTACACCCTGTACCTGCTCAATGGCCAGCAAAACAGCAGGCTCACGGATGAGCAGCGGGTCACATCTGCCCTTGAGGCCTATGAACAAGCCGACTACGACGAAGTGGTCAGGCTGTTTGAAAACCCTGCTAGCAGAGACTCTACAATCCAGGCGATCCAGCAGGACCCTGAGCTGCTGCGGATGTACATCGAGGCGAGGCAGGAGATCGCGCTATACAACCAGCGGCACCTGTCCCGTATCGTGACGCCGCTGACCCAGCTGATCGAGTTGGAACCAAGCGGTCTCGAGAGCAAGCGGCTGCTGATCGATACCCTGCTCGACCTCGACCGTAATGACGAGGCGCTTGAGCAGGTGAAGCGGTTCGCGGAGCAGCATCCCGAAGACGCGCCGATGCTACGCCGGCTTGGGCAGGCCCATGTCCGCAAGGGGCAGTTTGATGCGGCACTCGAAACCCTTGGACGATCGACCTTGATCGAGCCGCTGCATGTTCAGACCTACGCCCAGATGCGTGATCTGATCCGGCAGTACGATCAGCCGATCGAGCCCTTCATCGATCAGGCCGCACGCGTCTACGGTGCCCAACCGGACGACCCCCGGGCCATGATGATCCAGGCGCTCTCGGAAGAAGCGCAGGACAACGCCGTGCAGGCGCGTGAGCTCATCAAGCAGGCGAGCCAATTCGAACCAGGCGATCGATCGGTTGTGCCACTGTTGACACGGTGGCTGGACCGATACGGCATGGTTTCGGAGGGGACACGGTACCTGTTGCAGCATGCCAAAGCCGGGCTCGAGACACCCGCGGGGCGCATGGCCATCTATCGCGCGTTTGAAGTCAACGATTACGGCGCGATCCTGGAACGGCTCGCCGAAGCGACGCCGGCCGAGGCGAATTCCGACCTGATGGGGATGTGGATCACCGCCCACCTGCAGGCGGGCGAGCCCGACGTCGCGGAAACGCTGCTGGAAGACCTGGCTCGGCGCGACAACGCGATCGCGGCGATCTGGGCCAGGCTGCTAGAGCTGGAACATAGCCAAGAGATCACGCCGGCCCAGATCATCGATACGCTCATCCCTGCCTTGCAAGACGGGGAAGATCGCGGCATCCAGACCATGGCCCGCCGGCACCCTTACTTTATGCAGCGGCTGGGCGAGGCCTACCTCGAAGCTCTCGAACCCGAGGCCGCGTACAGCGCTTTTTCTGTTGCAGCGAGCAACAGCAGCAGTTGGGCTCGGCCACACCTATCGCTTGCTGAAACACTGATCAGGCTCGGCCAACCCGCCGGGGCACTGGTCCACGCTAGAGAAGCACAGCTCCGAGCCAACACCGACGCGGCGAGACGCTGGTTGACCATCGCCATGGCGAGTTCGGCCAAGCCCATGGATCAGGCCGCGGTGGATCGCGTGCTCAAGGAGGCAGACCGGGTTGAGCTAACGCCAGACTCGGACGGGCGGGTACTCGCTTCCGTGGCCGGCCTGCTCGCCCGCGCAGAGCGCCAAGGTGAAGCAAAACAGCGGATGACTGCCGCGCTAGATAACGAGGCGACCTCCAATAAGTTGCTGGAAGCCCTGCTCCGGGTGTCGCTACAACAAGGCCTTGGGCTCGAAGCGCAGATTACAGAACGGCTTGAGTCACGGTTCGGCATGACACCCGGCCTCGCGCTGATCCAAGCAGAAGCCCTTGCGGCAGAACAAGGCGGCGATGCGGGCCGACGCGCGTTCGAAGAGGTCATCCCTGATCCAATCGAGAAAGATTGGCAGACAACACTCGCTGAATACCTCGTGAAGTCGCAGTCAAGAGACGCCGCTGCATACCTCGCGGGCCTCGCCGAGCAGTACCCAGACGACCTCAAGCTACAGCTTGCCGCGCTGAAAGCCGGCAACCCGAGCGAACAAGCCGCCTTCTTCGAAGCGACAATCTCTCGACTTCGCGGGCTCGCAGGCGAATCATCGATCCATTGGCGTCTGCAACAAGCACGTATGGCCATGCTAAACCCAGACGACCAGCAAGCCCTCGACGAAGCGGCCGACAGTTTGACGTTCGCGCAGGGGTTGGCGCCGACCCATCTTGAACTGCCCCTGGTCTCAGCGCGTTGCTACATGCTGCTGGGTGATTATGTGAACGCCGCGGATCGTGCCCAAGCCGCAAAGTCGCTCGCCTCCGGCAACACCCAGGCGGTGCTGCTCAGCGGGATGGCGTTGCACCGGCTCGAGCGTTTCGAAGAAGCTCGCCTAGACCTTGTCCCGCTGGCAACCAGCCGCCGAGTCGATCCGGCCACCCGGTTCAAGGCCTGTGTGATGCTGAATGAGCAAGGCGAATACGAGCCCGTTCGGGAGGCCATCGAACAGATGTGGGCCGCTGGCCAAGCCAACAATCAGATGCTCACGATGCTGGCACGCATCTATAGCAGTGTGGGCGAATTCGCGAAGGCCGACCGGGTGTGCGAATCATTGACCAAGTTCCCCGAGGTCGATTCAATCCGCTTCGTCTCGGCGTACTACCACCAGACCAATCGGCCCGAGCTCGCCGAGAAGGCCATCCAGGCCGCTCAGCAGGCAGGCCTAGGCGATGCGGACCGACTCATGGTGCTCGCCGAGGACGCCGCGCACCGTGGCGACACAGACACCGCGCTCCAGCTGGTCGAGCAAGCCGCCACGACCAAGCAACAAGCGGACCGGTGGGAACAAGCCGTTCGGCTGGCTCTGTCTCTCGCTAAACCTGAAGACGCGATCCGTCTGGCTAAGCTTGGGCTCGAATCAAACCCGGATACGCCGGGCCTGGCGGCGATCGTTCGGCACGGTGTATTGATCCGCCAGGTCGAAACGGATCCATCGCTGATCCCGATCGCTGTGACGATCCTGAGGAACGATGCGTACCACGAGCAAGCGGTCCACACGCTCGAGATCACGGCAAAGCAGCAAGACCGATCAGATAGCGCGCTTGCACTCGCGCATCTCGCGGAACAGCACCCAGGCTACAGGCATCTCAGCGAGTTGACAGGAGACAGCCTGCTGCAAGCCGGCCTGACCGAACAGGCCCACGAGCTATCTAAAAAAACCATGGCGCGTTTCCCGAAAAGCGCCGCCGCGGCTCGTGTTGCCACGCTGACATCGTTCCGCTTGCAAGACTGGCCGATGCTCCTGAGCAGCGCGAACGCTTGGGCCGAGCGAAACCCAGGGGACAGAGGAAACGCCGACCTCATGCGTGCCGTAGCCATGACCCGGCTCGACCGGTTCACAACCGCGATCAAGACCCTCAAGCCCTACATCCAGGCACAGAGCAAAGTCGATGCTAGTAACCGTTTGTTGTTCGACTACTACAGCTACGCCTTGATCAAGAGTGGCGAGATCGACACAGCCTGGCTTGAACTCAAGCCCCACCTAAGTACGAGCAGGCAGGCACGCCAGATCACATTGAAGCGGATCAGTGAAGATGTGGCAAAAGTCACGACCGCGGCCGATTGGCTCGAGGAGGTCGCGTCACTCATCAGCAACGATATCGAAGAGCAATTCGAAGTCGCCTCGGCGTATTTCCTGGCAGGGCAGCGGCTTGATGATGAGTCACTGATCCGGCAGGCCGACCAGCGTATGACCGCCCTTCTAGCCACGCCGGAGCCACACCCGATGCAATGGCTGTATGCACAGGGCCAGATCGCGCAGAGCCTTACTCAGTTCGACCGCGCGGAGGCGAGCTATCGCGGGGTCATATCGGCGGAGCCAGACAACCCGCTGGTTCTGAATAACCTGGCGTTGGTCCTCGCCGAGCAAGGACCATCGAAGCTGGACGAGGCGGAGCAACTCGCGATCCGTGCGACGCAGCTGGCTAAAGACGACCCCAACCTGCTAGATACACTCGCCACGATCCAGCTACGCCGGGCACGCTACGACGACGCGCTGAAGACCGTTGAGAAAGCGATCAAGTTGGATGGCAGCAACCCCGCCTGGCGTCTGACACTGGCGGATATCTATGAGGCCAAGGGCGAGCCCGAACGCGCCACGGTGATCCGCGAGCGGTATGCACCACGTATATCGGACTGAGGCTAGAGCAACGGCCCAAGCAGACGGGCGATGTTCTCGATCAGCCGAATCATAAACCGCCGTTCGCGCCACTGGATCGCATCGATCTCGACCGAGTGTCCGGCGTATTGCATCTGTAGGTCGCTCAACTCTCGGGCAAAGCCTGCATCAAACAGAGCGAGTGTCACCTCGAAGTTCAGCCAAAGGCTCCGCATATCGAGGTTGACCGTGCCGATGAGCGCGGTGTTCTGGTCCGCGACCAGGGTCTTCGTGTGCAGCAGGCCGCCGCTAAAAAGCAGCACACGGATGCCCGCGTCGAGCAGGTCGGCGTATTGTGATCGGCTGGCCAGCCGGGCCATGACCGAATCGATTCGCTCGGGCACGATGAGGGTTACCTCGACGCCACGCTTCGCCGCCGCGACAAGGCCCTCCAGGAGCGGCTCATCTGGCACGAAGTACGGGGTGGTCAAGACAAGCGTGCGCTCGGCGCCATAGATCGCGGTCAGCAGCGATTCACGGATCGCCTCGCGCGCAAAACCCGGACCAGAGGGCATCAGCTGACCCATAACGCTGCCCGTCATCGCGACACGGTGCAGACCACCATCCACCTCGAAATCACCAAAGATGTCCGGCGTTTCGATATCGAAATCACTCAGAAAAACCAGACCAAGCGTCTCAACCACCGGGCCGGTGACACGGACCATCGCGTCGTGCCACTGCCCCACGCCGGCCCCCTGCTTAAAGATCGCGGGGTCGGCCAGGTTCATACTGCCGGTGTAGCCGATCTCGCCATCGATGACAATAAGCTTTCGGTGGTTGCGCAGGTCCTGCCGCCGAAACAGCATCCGCCAGATACTCACGGGCAGCACCTCGATGACCTCGACACCAGCGTCTCGGAGCTGCTCGCACAAGCTGGAACGCAAGAACGTTTTGCTGCCCACGGCGTCCGCCAGGGCCCGCACCACGACACCCCTCTCACACGCGCGCAGCACCGCGTCGGCTATCGCATCAACCCGGCCGCCGGGCCACCAGATGTAGAACTGCAGGTAGAGCGTTTCCTCCGCGGCATCGATATCTTCGATGAGCTGCTCAAAGATGCTGCCCGCATCGGGTAACAGCTTGACGTTGTTCCCGCAGAGCACCGGGAAGCCATAGCGTTTGAGGCTGTGCTGGATCAGCGCACGCTGCGGCGCGGGCAGGCCGGCCGTATCACAGGCGGCGTGGTCGTGCAGCTTGGTCAGGTACGCTTCGAGCTTTGGGCGGATCCGCTCGAAGCGGGACAGCCTGAGCTGCCCGATCCGCGTCTCACCGAGGATCAGGTAGACGATCGCGCCGAGGAACGGGACAAGCAGGATAACACCCAGCCAAGAGAGCGAGACCCCGACCGGCCTCCGCCGCATCACCACGCGCAGGCTCAGGCCGATACGGATGACCCAATCCACGACGAACACCGCCACCGCGATCCACGGGATGTCTTGGATGCTGGGCATGGGTCAGGGCGGCAAGACCGCATTCATTGGAACCGAGCGCATTCTATCCTTAGACGGCTTTGTTCTGACACAGTATGGATCAAGTGATTTTGATACGATTGACGCGTAGCGGCTTATTGCTTGCGATCTAAATCTGGAACCTTTCTATACAAGGCCCATCTATGGCGTCCGATACCGACAACCAACCTAACCCATCTGAACATACTGAAAAGGTGCCGGCCTGGAAGGCCAACATGCTCAATACCATGAGTGAACTGAGCCACCTGCCGCTTTTCTTAAAGCGATCGCTGAGTTCGGACTTCTACTACGTCCGCGCCAATGAAGAAGAGCGCAAACGCCTTGCGGGCCTGCCTAAACCGATCACGAACGAGTTGGGCCAGGACTACGCCGCCTGGCGGCGAGGGATGCTCTGGATCACAACGGTCACGATCGCGATCACGCTAGGTTTCCAGACCTACGAGACCATTGAGCTGATGGAAGACGAGATGCAGCCGGGCATCATCCAGTTCATCCTCGTTGTTCTGCTGTGCCTGTTAGCGGGAGCCACCGGGCTGGTCAACAAGGCGGCTCTCGCATGGGACGACCTGGAAAAATCGAGGCGTTACACGCGGTTTGCCTGGCTGCTGCTCTTCCTCGGGCCGTTCGTGGTGTACTGCTTGCCGATTGCACCGTTCATGGAATACACAACAACGGGTCAGCGCCTCCAGATTGGTGCCGGCGCAGCATTAATCGCAGCGCTCGATCTCTTCCCCCGGATCATCGGCTTGTTCGCGGGCATTATCCGATCCAGCCTGACACTCAAGACCATGCTGCCGGAGTCGAACACGCCTGGCTGGCTCGCTGTGATTACGGCACCGCTTTACGTGCTCTTTTTCCTTATCGCGTTGATTATCGTGATCCAGTCCACGATCAGTGTTTGGCTGGTGCTTTCATTTACCGGGTTTATCTTGGCCCCGATCATGATGTTGACACGCACCAAGACACTGGTGCGTTCGGTCGAACCGAAAGAAGGCCATCTCGTGGTCCAGCAGATCCGCAGAACAAGCGTTGTTTGTGTCGTTGCTGGGTTAGTGTTTTTTATCATCTTCGTATCCACCATCGATCTCGATATCCCGATCGAGGCGGTTGATGTGTTGAATATCGTCGCATCATTCCTCGCCAGCGTCTTGCTCCTCACGTTGGTCATGTCGGACCTGATGATGAGCCTGATGATCCACGCCTATTCACAGCAGCAGGTATTCCGTGGCTCGGACATGGAGAGCACGCTGGCAGGCAAGGTCGGCGACCTCTCGGACGTCGGCCTGGGCGACCTCGATATCGGCGAAACGCAACTCCTCCGCAAGATCGGCGGCGCGGCAAAGACCGCCGGGCAGATGGGCAAGGACTGGGTTTCGGGGGATTCCGAGCCGGATAAAAATGACGGGCCTAAACCGCCCGACGACAAGTCGTCAACACCGTAACGGAGGCCTGGGTTCCGACACCCGCGTGGTCCACGTTACGCCAGCAGGTCCTTCTTGACTTTGCCATGCACGTCCGTCAGCCGGAACCGTCGCCCCTGGAAGCGGAAGGTCAGCCGTTCGTGATCCACACCCATCAGGTGCATGATTGTTGCATTGAGGTCGTGTACGTGGACCGCGTCGGGGTGACCGTCCGCGTCGAGGTGATGAAGCGGGGCACCGTCTTTGTCGACGATGTTGTAGCTGTAGGGGTCTGTGTTGCCGAAGACATGGCCAGGTTTCACCCCACCGCCGGCCATCCAGATCGAGAAGCAGTTGGGGTGGTGGTCCCGGCCGAAGCCGTTGGGTGTGAGCCTGCCTTGCGAGTAGGAGGTGCGTCCGAACTCGCCCCCCCAGATCACGAGGGTGTCGTCGAGCAGGCCGCGCTGCTTCAGGTCGGTCACCAGCGCTGCAGATGCCTGATCGGTTTCTTTGCACTGCTGAGTCAAGCCTCCTAAGAGGCCGCCGTGCTGGTCCCAGCCCTGGTGGTAGAGCTGGATAAAGCGGACATCCTTCTCCGCGAGCTTTCTCGCGAGCAGGCAGTTGGCGGCGAAGGTGCCGGGTTGTCGAGCGTCCTCACCGTAAAGCTCGTACGTCGACTCCGGCTCATCGGATAGGTCCGTCACCTCGGGGACGGATGTCTGCATCCGGTACGCCATCTCGTACTGCGCGATGCGTGACTCGATCTCGGGGTCGAGTTCCCGCTCGAACTGCTCGCGGTTGAGGTTGTTGATCGTGTCGAGCATCGCGCGTCGGCCCGACCGGCACACGCCATCAGGATCGCTGAGGTAAAGCACGGGGTCGGCGCCCGCGCGTAACTGCACGCCCTGGTGCTTGGAGTCCAGGAAGCCCGAGCCCCAGAGCCGGGCGTAGAGCGGCTGGCCGCCCTTGTTCTTCGTGACCAGGACGATGAAGGCGGGCAGGTTCTCGTTTGTGCTGCCAAGGCCGTAATTGACCCAGGCGCCGACGGAAGGCCGGCCGGCGATCTGCGAGCCGGTCTGAAAGAACGTGATCGCGGGGTCGTGGTTGATCGCCTCGGTGTACATGCTGCGGATAACGCAGATGTCGTCCGCAATCTTAGCGGTGTAGGGCAGGCGGTCGCTGAACCAGCCGCCGCTCTGGCCATGCCGGGCGAATTTGAACGGCGAGCCCGCGATGGGGATGGACGACTGATTCGCGGACATCCCCGTGAGTCGGCCAGAATCGACGTAATCGAAGAGCTCCTTGCCGTGCAGCTTGTTGAGCTCGGGCTTGTAATCAAACAGGTCTTGGTGCGAAGGCCCACCCGACTGGAAAAGGTAGATAATGCGCTTCGCTTTGGGCGCGAAGTGCGGCGAGGGGAGGACGCCCCCGGTGGCTTTGGGAAGGTCACGCTTGAGTGCGCCAGCCGTCTCGCCTGGCAGCAGCGAGCCCAGGGCGAGCGCACCCAGCCCCGCGGCTGATCGGCCAAAGAAGTGCCTGCGTGTAATGTTGGCGAGTCTCGTGGGTTCGTGTTCCATAACCAACTCCATGACCGCGTCTAACGACGCCAGATCGTTGCATCCAGGTTGAAGATCGCGTGCATCACGACGCTTAGCGCCGCGTGCTCAATCGCATCAAGACGCTGATCGCGCTTCGATGCTCCGGTCGAAAGCAGGGCCTCGGCCTCTGCTTGATCGCCACTGAAAAAAACGCGCTGCTCATTCAGGAGATCAAGCAGGAGCTTCGCTTCGGTCTTTGTATGAGTACGGCCGGTGAGCATGGTGAAGCCCAACGCGATGCGGGCCGCATCGCCCTCGACCTGCTTCATCACGCGCTCGGCCATCACGCGGGTGGCTTCGACGTACTGCACGTCGTTAAGCAGGACCAGCGCCTGTAGCGGCGTATTCGTCGAAGATCGCTCGGCAGCGCATGCCTCGCGTGTCGGTGTATCAAACGCCATCATATTCGGCATCGGCACCGCGCGCTTCCACACGGTATAGACTGATCGGCGGTACAGCGATTCGCCGGTGCCCTGCTGATAGGCTTCGCTACTGACCTCTTTCCACAGGCCAGCGGGCTGGTACGGGTAGGCCGGTGCTCCGCCGACCTTGGTGACGAGCAGGCCCGACGTGCTGAGCGCGGTGTCGCGGATCATCTCGGCATCCAGCCGACGAGCCGGGCCACGGGCGAGCAGTTTGTTATCCGGGTCGCTCTTCCAGGTCTGCAGGGTTGTTGCCGAGTCTTGGCGGTAGGTCGCACTGAGCACGATGCGTTTGAGCAGCGCCTTGGTGTCCCAGCCGGACTGGATGTAGCTGATCGCGAGGTAGTCGAGCAGTTCGGGGTGGGTCGGGAGCGTTCCTTGGAGCCCAAAGTTGTCGACCGATTCAACGATGCCGCTACCGAAACACTGCTGCCAAAGGCGGTTGACCGCGACACGAGCCGTGAGCGGGTTGGCGGGACGGGTCAGCCACTTCGCCAAGCCAAGCCGGTCACGTGGCAGGTCATCATCCCAAGCCATAACACTCTCTGGCACATCGCGCCGGACAAGGTTGTCCGGCGTGCGCTCGGCGTCGTAAACCCCACGCGCGAGGATGTGTGCCGGCCGTGGCTCTGGCATCTCACGCATCACCGCGATCTCGGGGATCTTGTTCTCATAGTGCACAACAGCCTTGCGCTTGGCCTCGAGATCTTTGCGTGCTGCGCGGGCAGGCTCGTCGATTGCTGAAAGGAAGTAGGCACGGCGTTGATCTTCCTCTGCAGTACCGAACGCCTCTTTAAGCGATTGGTTCTTGAAGAGGGCCTTGCCTTCGAGGTCGGACACCGCACGCCGGAATAACTTAACTTCGTCAACCATGCCACCGGATAGACCTCGGTCACGGAATCGTTGGCCGATGATCAGGTTCCTGCCGCCCGGGCCGTACGGGTTGCCACCGCCCACAGTTTTAAGCATCGGTCCGTCACGAACGATATCGAGCAACACGGGCTCGCCATTGATGAGTAGCGTGATCCCGCTGGCCCGGCTCGAACCGTCGTACCGCCAGACTACGTGCACCCACTCGCCCGGCTCGACAACATCACCGGAGCGCACCCCGATCGCGTTGCCCGGCCAGTGCCGATACCCACGGGCCATGACCCGCCCACCGTCGAGCATCAGGTCGAAGCCATATGGGCCAACGTCCGTTCCCGAGGTGCGCTTGGCAATCACGCGCGGCTTGCCATCATCGAGTTCATCGACCTTGAACCAGAGCGCAACGGTAAACGGCGTCCAGCGATCGATGTCGTCCATCCCCGGCAGGTTGGCCAGGTTGTCGCCATCGAATCGTAACGCCTGCCCGATGACACCTTGCTCAAGTACCGGGTTGGCCGGTGATTCGACTTTGCCGATCCCGCCATGGGCACCACCCTCGATACGGTTGGCAAGCTTGTTGCCTTCCAGAGTATCGAAGGAGAAATCGCCCACCATCTCGGGCAGGTCAGCCAGGGTTGGGTTGCTTGCCAGCCAAGCCTGGTAAGCCGGTTCACGCCCCCTCATCGCTCGGCCGAGCGCTTCTTCCGCATCAGCCGCGATGTTCTTTAGTCGATCAAGCTCGGCTCGCTGCGCATCGGTTGAGAGCAGCAGAGATGGCGGCGGGATGATATCGGGACGTTTGAACTCGACCGTGCCGGATTCATCGATGCTGTTGAAGAACGCAAAGAGCTCGAAGTAGTTCTCTTGCGAGATCGGGTCGTAGCGGTGGTCGTGGCAGCGGGCGCAGTCGAAGGTCATGCCCATGAAGGCGGTGCCAAAGGTCGCTAAGCGGTCCGCTACACCCTCGACCCGCCACTCCTCGGAGATCGCACCGCCCTCGGCGTTCATGCGGTGCAGCCGGTTAAATGCCGTGGCGAGGTGCTGCTCCTGCGTCGCATCCGGGAGCAAATCACCCGCGAGCTGCCAGGTCAGGAACTCGTCATAGGGCAGGTTGTCGTTGTAGGCCTTGACCACCCAGTCACGCCATGGCCAGGTCATCCGCTTGCCATCCACGGTGAAGCCGTATGTATCGGCATAACGCGCCATATCGAGCCAAGGCACCGCCATCCGCTCGCCGTAGTGAGGCGAGGCGAGCAGGCGATCGACCACCTTCTCGTAAGCATCTGCACCCTGATCTGAAACAAATACCTGGACATCTGCAGCAGTTGGCGGCAACCCCGTCAGGTCGTAGGACACGCGACGCAACCAGCGCTCGCGCGTCGCTTCCCTGGTTGGGGCAAGCCCTTCGGATTCCAGCCGAGCCAACACGAACCGATCGATCGGGTCGCGGACCCACTGCTCGTTCTGAACCTCGGGTGCTTCGATCCGCTCGGGCAGCGCGACGAAGGACCAGTGGTCTTCGTACTCGCCCCCCTGCTCGATCCACCGGACGAGCTTGTCTTTTTCTTCCTCGGTCAATGGGTTCTTCGCCGAGGCCGGGGGCATGACCCCTTTTTTCTCCATGAAGATACGGGCAACCAATTCGCTGGCGTCCGGATCGCCGGGCTCGATCGCGAGGTAGGCCCCGAAGTAGTCCTCACCATCTTCCGTGACATCGAGCCGGAGCTCACCCTCGATCGCTGCTGCATCCGGTCCGTGACAGGCGAAGCACTTGTCCGAGAGGATTGGCCGAATGTCGCGGTTGTAGCTGAGCTTATCACCCGATTTGATCGCGGGTTTATCGGCGACAGGCGTCGTGCGGTGCGCATGCGATGAACGCTCAGACCTCCCGCAAGCGCAGAGGCAGAGCGTCGCCAGA
Source organism: Planctomycetota bacterium (assembly GCA_039024275.1). Classification (GTDB taxonomy): domain Bacteria; phylum Planctomycetota; class Phycisphaerae; order Phycisphaerales; family Phycisphaeraceae; genus JAHQVV01. The sequence goes on from JBCDKD010000001.1 coordinate 56,587, forward strand.
CAGATGAAAGATAGCAGCGGGTGTCTCATAGAAAAATGACGTAACGTAAAGAAAAACATGGCTCTGCATCCCTGCAGGCCGACCATATTTCCTTCACACACGTATAGACGCTTTGTATTTTAGTCATTACAGAAGCGATACGCCCCGGCAGGACTGAAAATCATACCTACTTAACGAAAATCGAAGACTTAAAACCGCTTATGACCGCAAACCCTGCATGCCGATACCACTGTCATGCCGCAAGACAGCCTAACCCCGAAAGATGAACCGGCCACACTGCCCTTGCTGGCGGTACGCGGCGGCATCGGTGGGGTCTTGATGGGGCTGGCCAACCTTGTCCCGGGCATCAGCGGCGGGACGATGCTCCTCGCGGCAGGGGTCTATCCGCGATTCATCGAGGCGATCGGGGAGGTCACGACGCTCAACTTCAAGCGGGCCTCGCTGATGATACTCGGAAGCATCATTGTTCCCGCAGCACTAGCCTTTGTGCTGCTCGCTGGGCCGGTCAAGAACCTTGTTGTCGATTATCGCTGGGTCATGTATTCGATCTTCATCGGCCTAACACTGGGCGGTGTGCCGCTGGTCTGGGGCATGATCCATAAGCCGAACCCTTCTGACTTGCCCGCGCGTGACTCGATGAGCGACGCGCCCCATGGCATGCTTGTTGTGTGGGTCAGCGCAGCAGTCGGATTGATAGCGATGGCGGCGCTTGCGCTCGTACAGTCGATCGGCGCTTCTGGGGATATAGAGAGAAGCGGGATCGTGTTTTTCTTCCTTGCCGGAGTCGCCGGCTCGTCTGCAATGATTTTGCCGGGCGTCAGCGGCGGGTACCTGCTACTCGTGCTTGGGGTCTACGTGCCGATCCTCACCGGCGTAAGTACTTTCAAAAACGCGCTGCCGATACTTGGCGACTTCGATCTCAAAATACTCTTGGATCTGGGCCTGAATCTTGTCCTACCCGTTGGCATCGGCGCTGTTGTCGGCGTCGTTGTCGTAAGCAACCTGCTGCGATGGCTGCTGCACCACTACGACAAAGCGACACTCGGTATGCTGCTCGGCTTATTAGTCGGTGCGGTGGTGGGGCTCTGGCCTTTCCAGCAGAGCCTCGCACCCGAGGCTGGCGACACAGTCAAAGGCCGGGAGGTTGCGTTTGACCAGCACAATCTGCCTGGCGAGCAAGACGAGCTCTCGCGGTGGTACTACCTTGATAACGGCGAGCCGGTCGAGGCAGAAGACCTGCCAACAGGCTTTTTCTCACCCGCACCGATCCAGGTCGCTGGGTCGTTAGGCCTGATCGTGCTGGGGCTGGGCACCACACTCCTGATCGATCGTGTTCAGGGCGGGAAAGACTGACGGGCAGCAGGTATGATCCTTGCCGATTCACCAGATCGACCCAAGCGGAGTCCCACGTGAAAAATATCCTTGTCACCGGCGGCGCAGGATACATCGGGTCGCACTGCGTCAAGCGGCTCGTCGCCGACGGCTACAACGTGACCGTGCTGGATAACTGCGAGCGGGGCCATGGTGTCGCTGTCGACCGCGCGTCGAAGTACAAGGCTAAGCTGATCCGGGCGGACCTGCGGGACACCAGTCGGGTCGTCACCGCCCTGCAGGACCATGACATCGAGGCGGTCATCCACTTCGCGGCCTTGGCGTACGTCGGCGAGTCGGTTACCGACCCGCTGCGTTACTACGACAACAACACCGCCGGTTCGGTCAGCCTGCTGCAGGCCATGGACCAGGCCGGCGTCGACCGCATCGTCTTCAGCTCGACCTGCGCAACCTACGGTGAGCCGGACACCATGCCCATCACTGAAGAGACGGCCCAGCAACCAATCAACCCGTACGGCTGGTCGAAGCTGATCACCGAAAGGGCGCTGATCGACTACGCCGGGAGCAACGATGAGTTCTCCTTCGCCGCGCTCCGCTATTTCAATGTCGCCGGGTCGGACCCCGAAGCCGTCATCGGCGAAGACCATTCGCCCGAGACCCATATCATCCCGGTCGTGCTGAACTGTGCCCTGGGTAAAGTCGAGAGGATGAGCGTCTTTGGCACGGACTACGATACGCCTGACGGAACCTGCATCCGCGACTACATCCATGTCAACGACCTCGTTGATGCCCACATCGTCGTGATGAACGCACTGCAGGCAGGCGACCGGCGGTTCTATAATCTGGGAACAGGAACCGGCACGACCGTGATGCAAATCATCGAGGCGGGCAGGGAAGTCACCGGGCACGCCATCCCGGCGGAGATGGGCCCGCGTCGACCGGGCGACCCACCGATGTTGTACGCCGACCCGAGTAAGATCAAAAACGAGCTTGGCTGGGAAGCCAAGTGTACGGATATCAAAGAGATGGTTGCCGACGCATGGGGCTGGTTCAAGAATAACCCCGATGGTTACGGCGATCAATGAATCTCAACGAGCGCTGCGTCCGCTGAAGCTCCACAGAGATCGTATGCGCAGCAGCACGTACCCCATAGGGATGGCGAGTAGCGCAGTGCTGAGCAGCATAAAGAACCCGCGGTACAGTTGGTTCGCGGCCTTGAAGCCCTCGACCGACTCGTTACCGAAGAGCGGGATGCCACGGAACGCGTGCAGCGTGGTCGCGACCAGCAACGCGAAGATGCCCGCGATCAGTGTCATGATCCCGATCGTAAACATCGAGTCACGGAACAGCAGGTTGCGGAGTTGTACCATCGCGTAGCCTGCGGCGAGGAAGCCGATCGCCCATGGGCCGATCACACCGGTCTCGGGCTTGACGTATGGCATGATGTCGGCGAGCAGCCCAAGCACAACCGCAGACCACGCGACCGCCATCGCCGGCGCCTGCAGGCCGATGTACACCAACAAGATCAGCAGCACCAGCGGCTGATGATCGGGTATCGGCCAGATCGGCGCGAGCACCACCTGCAGCGCAAAACCGAGGTAGGTCAGGATGGCGAAGGTCAGCCAGTTCATGGGGTTAGTCGGTGCGCTCTGTCAGGACGGTCACCTTGGGCTGGGGCCCGATCGGTGCGCGGGGCTGGATCGTGACCCGGCTCAGGCTCAGCGGGTCTTTCGGGTCGTTCTCGATCTTTTCGATAAGCCCGAGGAGGAAGCCGTTGGCGGATTCACGGATCGTGTCCGCCGCGCGGACGTAGTCGCCGGGGCGGAGTTCCTCGGCGACCGATTTGGCGAGCGTGCAGTAGAACTTGCCCTTGCCGTCGGATCTCACACGTGTTTTAAAAGGCCAGCCCTCGCCCGCCTCCACATCGGGCGGAGGCATGATGTTCACGCCGATCGAAAAACCCTCGCGGGTGATCAGCGAGACGGTCGCGTTGGCGGGGCCGATGCTGTCGGTCACGAAGCCGATAAGGTTGGATTCAAAAGCGACCGGGTCGTCCGGCTTGAGCCCATGCAGCGAGCCGCGGAGGATCAGCACGGTCGGGTTGACCGGGTCGCTGTTGAACCGGCCTACGTTGGCCACGACCATCCGGATCGAGGTCATGTCGGTCGCGAGTACGATCGCCTCGAACGAATTGATCTGGTCGCGGAGTTTCTCGTTCTCCTGCCAGAGCGCATCGTTTTCCTTCTGCGCTTTCGCAAGCAGGCTCTCCAACTCCCGATCGCTCATCTCGGGGTAGTCCACCGGCGTATCACGCATCATCAGGTTGGCCGAGTAGTACGCGGGCTGCTGCAGCGTGTGGACCGTGTGGGTCAGCGGGCCGGCAAGCCAGCCGGTCCATCGGCTGTTGAGGAGCGCGCAACACAGGAGAACAAGCGTGACGAGCACCAGAGCTTTGCGTTGCGTGAGCATGGTCAGCGTCTAGCGTTTAGGGCCTAGCGTTTAGCGTCAATCCAAGGCGGCGAATCTTGATCGACTCAGACCAGTCCGTTGATCCTGAGCAAGGGCCTGGACGCTAGGCCCTGATGCGTTAAACGCTGTATCACATCTCATCCATGTCGCTTTCCATGGTCTGCTTCCATTCCTCGAGGTGTTCGAGGTAGATCGCAGTGCCACGGGCGACACAGGTGAGCGGGTCTTCGGCGATGCGGCTATCCAACCCGGTGGCATTGGAGATGATCGTGTCGATCCCCCTGAGCAGCGCCCCACCGCCCGCCAGCACGATGCCATTATCGACCAGGTCCGCCGCGAGTTCCGGCTCACAGCGTTCCAGCGTCCGCGTCACCGTCTCGATGATCGCGCTGAGGGGCTCCTGCAGTGCCTCGCGGATCTCCTCGCTGGTGATCACCGTTTTACGCGGCAGCCCCGAGATCATGTCCCGGCCGCGGACCTCCATCGTGCGCTCTTCGCCGTCCGGCGCGGCACTCCCGATCTCGATCTTGATGCGCTCCGCGGTTTGCTCGCCGATCATCAGGTTGTACGCCTTCTTCATGTGGCTGATGATCGACTCATCCAGGTCATCACCCGCGACGCGGACGCTCTCGCACTGGGCGATGTCGGCCAGCGACATGATGGCGACCTCCGTCGTGCCACCACCGATGTCGACGATCATCGACGCGGTCGCCTCGACGATGGGCAGGTTCGCGCCGATGCCCGCGGCCATGGGCTCTTCGACGAGGTAGACCCGGCGGGCCCCGGCACGCTCGGCAGAGTCGAGTACGGCCCGCTTCTCTACGGCGGTAATACCAGAGGGCACGGCGATCACGACACGAGGCTTGACGAACGGCCGCTTGCCATTGACCTTGCGGATGAAGTAGCCGAGCATCGCCTCGGTGATCTCGAAGTCGGAGATCACACCATCCTTCAATGGGCGGATGGCCGTGATACTCCCGGGGGTCTTGCCGAGCATCTCCTTGGCGACCCAGCCGACGGCGTTGCCGTTGTTAAGCACCTGGTTCGTGCCCTTCTTGACCGCGACGACGGAGGGCTCATTGAGCACGATGCCCTCGCCGCGGACACACACCAGGGTGTTACACGTGCCCAGGTCGATCCCCATGTCAACACTGAACCAGCTTAGAACGTTATCGAGGAACAAGCGATGAAAGCCCCTGCAGCGGCCCCAATCGGGCCGGATGATCAGACAGGCAGCGGGGTTGCCGCCTCAGCAAACGCGATTGTACCGACGATCCACATCGGCCGCCGTGGGTCTGGTCCGACCCGTACAGGTAAGATCGGCAGCGGAGCAGGTTTAGGTACAGATAATCAAACCGAGCGGCTGCTGGCTTGGCCCAATGAAAAAGAGCGGCCGAGGGGTCGGCCGCTCTTCCAAGATCTAGCGATCAGACAGTCAGCCGAACAAGCCGGTCACACTCGGCAGCAGGACGGAGAGGTCCTCGGCGTCCATAGGGTTCCAAGTGCCGAAGAGGTCGTTGCTACGCATCGCGACATATACGACACCAGCCAAGAGCGCAAGGAGCGCAACCACGGTCAGAACGGTGTAGATGTTGTTCGGGACGCTTTCTTGATTAGCCATCGGTCGTTCTCCGCGGCGATACGCCGCAAGGCTGTATTGAAGTCGGGTGGTTATGAGACGCAGTTCGTTAGCGCTTGCCGGCAAGGACCAGGTCGCCATCTTGGATGCCGCCGCCGGTCGTCAGTTGACCGACCGACGCGGCGGTATCGACCGAAGCGATCTGCACTTTCGCGACAAATTCGTCACCGCGGTAGACGAGAAACTCCATACCCTCCTTGACGAGATCACGGGTGCCGACATTGATCTCGACAAAAGTCAAATTGTCGGTGACCTGATCGATCTTGGTGACCGAGCCACGGATGATAACACCCGCGGGCGGCAGGACCACAGCTCCTTCGGCAACGGCTTCTTCCGCGTTTTCTTCAAACACAGCAAGTTTGCCAAGAGCGGTCTCTAGGAGGGCCGTCGTCTCAAGCAGCCGCTGCTCAAGCGCCTTGTTCTCTTCCTGGATACGCATATAGTTGTCGGATAGACGGCGGACCTTGCTGCGTTCATCGATCAAGACCTGCGACAGATCGGCGTTCTGGTTCTGCAGAACACCGACTTGAGAGATGTACTGATTGATCTGCTCGGCTTGCTCGTTGATCTGGTTGCCCTGCGTCTCGCTGGTACGCGTAGCGATTTCCAGGCCGGCGGCGCTGCGGTCGACTGTGATCCGTGCCTGGGTGAGCTCGGTCTCAAGCGCCTTCTTGTCGTTGTTCGCGCGGTCGAGTTCGGCGGTCAGGGCCGAGATCGACTCGAGCGCATCTTCCAATTCGCTGCCCGCGGCGGCGATATCGTTGCGAACCTTGGTCGCGGCTTCCTGAGCCAGGGCCAACTGGGTGTCTCGGTCCTGCTTCATCTGCTCGTACTGCGAGGCGTAGTCGGGCACGCGGGCAGCAAAGGGGACGACTAGAGCGACCAGAACGACCGAAAGGATGGTCACAACAACGACGAAGGCTTTAGTCAGTGCGTTCAATGTGGGGTCCTCATGCAGGCACGCGGGTGGGATGGCAGCGAGGGGTAAATCCCGTTCGCTAGCCCAACCATAATGAACGCAACCCCGGCGTTTGTCAACCTTTCTGTCAATTTCCCGTACAACTCGGCCGGGCCTAAACCATCTGGTTGACCTGTGAAACTGGGCTGGGTGGTCGGCCCCCTACCGCGTTGCCCGGAGGATCGACGCCGCCGCCGCGACACGGACGATCTCATCCGGGTCCTCCAGCAGGGCCTTGAGACGCTGGGCAGCGGCTTTTGTACGCACATCACCCAGCCCCACGGTCGCCTGCGCCCGGACATCGGCGGCCGCACGGACACGCTCTTGCTCATCGCCAAGCAGATCGCGGATCGCGTTGGCCTCAGAGCCAGAGATCTCGGTGTTGCGGAGGTAGTCGTTCAGGTCCTTGCGCAGCCGGGCGTCGTCGTATCGGCTGGCGTTGAAGAGGACGGTCGCCGCCTGGCTGTCGCCCATCTGCACGAGGGACTGTGCCGCGGCGATCTTGACCTGGATCGGGTTGTCCCGCTTGATGATGTGGGCCAGCCCGCCCATCACGGAGCGGTCGCCGACCTCGCCGAGGATCTGGATCGCCAGGACCCGGACATCATCGAGGTTGGAGTAGACCGACGCGCGGATCGTGCCCAGCACCTCGGCGTCGTCCGGGTTGAGGCGGATCATCGCCTCGGCGAACTGCAACCGGACCCAGGTCCGCCGTGCGGGCGAGACCCGTGTCATAGGCTTGGCCGCCATATCGCGGAGCATGTCGATGGCCTGGGGGTCGCCGAGATGGCCGATGAGCATCGCCGCGTTGGCGCGGGCCCCACTCGACCCGTTGGCGAGCATGCCCGCGAGCGGCGAGAGGTTGACCTCCCTGCCGCACTGGACCGCCGCAAAGAGCGCCGCGGCACGGACCGATTCGTTTTTGTCCTTTGTCAGGTCCATCGCCGCGTCCGAGAGCGACCGGAGCTTGAGTTTGCCGACAGTCACCAGGGCCCCGAAGCGGACAGCGGGGTTCTCGTCACTCATACCGTTGCGGGCGAGATCGAACGCGGCATCCGGCGCGTGCTCTGCAGCCTCAAACGCAGCGAGACGGGCGCGGGAATTCTCGCTGGTACCCGCCGCTTCAACGATCGCGTAAGCCGAAGGCTTGGCCTGCAGCAGGATAAACCTGGCCTCGTCCGCTGCTTGCGCGTTTGCGCTACTCGACACCAACAGGGACAGGCCGATCGCCCACGCCGTACCCAAGCCGAGACGCCTTGCTGCTACCCTGATCGTTTGCATGCCTTGCCCTCTTCTAGCATAGATCGATATTCGTGTGTTGCTTTGTACGCCGACCAGCCCAGGCTGTGTTCAGCCCGATCATCATCGGCGAATCTCACCCCCCCTCCGCACCCCGCTGCCAAGGCTAAGTCGATTCGCCGCGTTTGGTCTTTCCAGGCACCAGCACCCCCAGCAGAAGCAGCAGCGCAACCCCACACAGACCGACCCACGCCGCTTCTCGGACCCTGCCATAAAGCGTCGTCCGGGGGTCGATCGCAACGGTCGCATTGACATAGCCGTCAACCTCTTGATGCTCGCCGCCAACCGTGACCAGCGGGCCTACCCGCCCTGCCGAGTCGATCATCCCGCTGACGCCGGTGTTGACGCTCCGGGCCATGGGCACGCGGTTCTCGATACAGCGCATCGCCGCGATCTGCAGGTGCTGGTAGCCCTGGTGCGAGCCGGGATACCAGCCGTCGTTGGTCAGGTTCAAGAGCATGTCGGCCCGCTTGATGCCGTCGTTGCCGTATACCATCTTCCGGCACTGGATCGCCACGGCGTCTTCATAGCAGATCGGCGTCGCAAGCCGCAGCGGGTGAGAGGCAGCCTCAGAGCCCGCGTCGGGCTGACCGAGCAGCTCGACCTCGTCCACCTCGAAGATCACGATGCCCTCGCCCGGCTGGACCGTGTAGTCGTAGTCGTACGGGCTCAGGTGTTTCAGGAACAGGTCCCGGACCCAGGCCGGCCCCGGGATGTATTCACCCATGGGGACGAGGTGCATCTTGCTGTAGCGCCGGAACGTATCGCTGCCCGGCGTCACAAACAGTGCCGAGTTCATCGACCGGTTGTTGTCGTACACGTAGCGCGCAGGGTTGCCGACCATCAAGGGGATACCGAAGCGGTCTGAATGCCCCTGAATCCGCGAGCGGACCTCTGGGATCAGTTCATCGAACGGCGGGTTGAACTGAGGGGACAACCCCAGCGCTTCGTCGTTCACAGGCTCCTGCACCATCGTCTCGGGCCAGAGGATCAGGTCGGGCTTTGGGTGGTCGGCCGCGGCCTGCTCGCTGAGTTCCAACAAGCGGTCGAAATCTATCTCCTTCTGCTCCCGAGTGCCGCTGATCTTGTTGCTCTGCGGAACGTTGGTCTGCACGATGCCGACGCTGGCGGTCTGCGCATCGGCCGACAAAGGGTCAGGGGTTTCTTGGATGCTGAGGTAGCCGTAGTAGAACGATGCGCCCATGCAGCCGGCCCACAAGACAGCCGCGGTCAGCACGGTTCGTCTCGGCCTGACCCTGCCGTCGCTGTAGCGCTTGATCAGCGGCCGGGCGATCAGGTCCACGATCAGTCCGGAGGTCATCGCGACGAGGAAGCTGACGGTGACCCAGCCGAAGAGGTCCGCGGTCTGCACGAGGTAGCCCGGGTGCTCGCCGACACGCCAGGCGGCCTGCGAGGTGCCGAGCGTAAACCATGCGAAGCCGCCAACCGGCCAGACGCTGCGCGCGACCTCCTGGGCGCACCAGAAGATCGGCAGGGTCAGTGTCATCGCGCCCTTGAACCGCCGCTGCACCGACGCCAGCGCAATCAGCGCGGCCGAAAAGTACCCGGCACACACGAGCGCGATCCCCAGCGGCGCGAACGTCTGCACCTCGCGGAGCCAGATCACCCGCAGCGTCCACCAGACAAAGAACACGGCGTAGCTGGTCCACGCCAGCGTCCACAGCCGCCTGGTCCGCATCGCCAGCACGCCGACCGGAACAAGTGCAAAAAACGCCATGAAGGACCAGCCCGGCAGCGGAAACGCCAGCGTCATCAACACCGCCGTCGCCGCACACATCGCGAGGTGTGCAGACACCGCCTGGATGCCGTATCGTTGACTCACGGCTTGGATCGCTGGCTCGGACATGCGTGCAGGATACCCCGGTCAAAGCCTGCTCGTTAATCTGAACAGGCAAGGCCCATGCGACCGAGACAACGACCATACTGCCGAAGGGAATCACCCATCCGACACCTGCCATTGCTTCAACTATTCACCGCCATCGCCCTGTCCATGATCACGGCCGAGGCCCAGGCCGAAGAGAAGCCCAATATCGTCTACATCTACGCCGACGATCTCGGCTACGGGGAGTTGGGGTCTTACGGCCAATCCGTGATCAAGACGCCACACCTCGACAAGCTCGCGGCCAGCGGGATGCGGTTTACCCAGCACTATTCGGGCAGCCCGGTTTGTGCGCCGTCGCGGTGTGTGCTCATGACCGGCTTTGATACCGGGCGGGCCTACGTCCGGGACAACTCGGAGTGGCGCCGCGACCGCAACCCTTTCGGTGAGGGCCAGGAGCCGCTGCGACCTGATGACGTCACGATCGCAGAGCTGCTTAAAGAACAGGGCTACAACACGGCGGTCGCGGGCAAGTGGGGGCTGGGTGGACCGACGACGACGGGCATCCCAACCAGGCAGGGCTTTGACGACTTCTTCGGCTACCACTGCCAGAGGCAGGCTCATAGCTACTACCCCGGCCACCTTTGGCACAACGAGAAGCAGGTCCCGCTGAATACAAAGCCCATCAAGGGCCACTACAAATTAAAGGAGGCGCCAGAAGATTGGTCTGTTCTCGAAGGCGAGCGCTACGCGCCCGAGGCGATCGCAGAGCATCTGCTGAATTGGATTGAAGAAGTATCAGAGAAAGATGAGCCTTTCTTCTTATGGTACACCTCCGTCATCCCGCATCTCGCGCTGCATGTGCCGGACGCGAAGATCAAAGAGTACGGCTACGACGAATCGATGGACACCGACCCTTACCTTGGCAACAAGGGCTACACGCCACACCCGCGGCCGAATGCCGCGTACGCCTCGATGATCACGTACCTTGACGAGCAGGTCGGCCGGATCATCGCGCTGCTCAAAGAGAAGGGCGAGCTAGACAATACGCTCATCATCTTCTCGTCGGACAACGGCACGACCTACCTGGGCGGTGTCGATCGTTTCTACTTCAATTCTTTGCAAGGCATGCGTGGCCACAAAGGCAGCGTGTTTGAGGGGGGCCTGCGTGTGCCGATGATCGCGAGTTGGCCCAACCAGATCGAGGCGGGAGCAACCAGCGATCTGGTTTGTGCACAGGTCGATATGCTGCCTACGTTGATTGAGGCGGCTGGCGGTAATGTGCCCGAGGGGATCGACGGCGTCAGCCTGCTCAATAGGATGATGGGTGTCGTGACCGCGGAGCAGCCAAGGCCCGAGTTTTACTACTGGGAACTCGGCAACCAGCAGGCGATCCGTCAAGGGGACTGGAAGCTCGTCCGCGTTTTCAACAAGGCGGGTAAGCCGACGACCTACCTGTTCAACATCGCTGAGGACCGCAACGAGCAGAGTAACCTGGCCGACAAACATCCCGAGCGTGTCAAGGCCATGATCCAGAGGATCATCGCCCACCGAACCATGCCCGAAGTCAATGCCTTCCGCAACCCCGCGTTCAGCAGTGAAACTGTGAAGTAGAGTGAAGCCTATGTTTCAATCCACCCTCCGAACTGTTGCCGTGCTGTTTCTGTTGATGGCGGCTTTCGCCTGCACGAGCGCGACCACTACCGACCGTCCACCCAACGTCGTGATCTTCTTCACCGACGACATGGGCTACGCGGACCTGTCGTCATATGGCTCAACCATCTGCACGACCCCGAACCTCGATAAGCTCGCCGCCAGCGGGATGCGCTTCACCAGCTTCTATGTCAGCGAGGCTGTGTGCTCGGCCAGCCGATCATCCCTGATCACCGGCTGCTACGCCCAGCGCATCAGTATCCGCGGAGCGCTGGGCCCTAAGTCCACGTACGGGCTACACCCCGATGAAACGACCATCGCCGAGCTCGTCAAGCCGCTGGGCTACGCGACCTCCTGCATTGGCAAGTGGCACCTCGGTCACCTGCCCCACGCCCTGCCGACCAGCCACGGCTTTGACGAGTACTTTGGCCTGCCCTACTCCAACGATATGTGGCCCTGGCACTACGGCGACCAGGACCGCGGGCTCATCGGCAACCCCAACTGGCCGGACCTCCCTGTCATCGACGGGATCGAGACGGTCGAGCTCAACCCCCGGCAGGAATCGCTGACGCCGCGCTACACCGAGCGGGCACTCGACTTCATCGACCGCAAGAAGGACCAGCCGTTCCTGCTCTACTTCGCCTACTCACACCCGCACGTGCCGATCGCGGCGAGCGACAAATTCAGGGGGAGCACAGGCAAGGGGCTCTACGCCGACATGATCGCGGAGATCGACGACTCGGTCGGTCAGGTCGTCAAGCGGCTCGAGGAGCACGGGATACGCGAGAACACGCTGGTTGTCTTTGCCAGCGATAACGGCCCATGGACGCGCTTCGGCAACGAGGCGGGCGAGGTCGGCCCGCTGCGTGGCGACAAGGGGACCGCCTTCGAGGGGGGGGTCCGCGTGCCCGGCATCTTCTCCATGCCCGGCACCATCCCGGCCGGTCAGGCGTCCGACGCCCTCGCATCGACCATCGACATCCTCCCCACCATCGCCGCGATGACCGGGGCCGAGCTGCCCGAGCTCAAGATCGACGGCAAGGATATCGGCCCGCTGCTACGCGGCGAAACCAAGGACACGCCACACCAGGCTTACCTGTTCTATTACGGCGGCGAACTGCACGCCGTCCGCGTGGGCGACTGGAAGCTACACGTCCCGCACAAGTGGCGCCGCGTTGTGACCAAGGGCAAAGACGGCCAGCCGGGCCGGCAAGACTACCCCACAATCGGGCTGTCGCTCTATAACCTCGGGGACGATGTTGGCGAGTCCAACAACCTCGCCGAACAGCATCCCGAGGTTGTTGAGAATCTGATGCAGATTGTGGAAGCGGCGCGCGCCGAACTTGGCGACCGCATCACCAAACGCGGAGGGAGCGGCGTCCGACCGCGTGGCGAAAAGCCGACTGACTGATAGAGCTTTGAGATTCGGGCAATCGTAGCTGGTCTGAGGGTGAGGTAGGCATCCTTTTTAACGATCCGATCAGACATCATGATGGCGTTTCCAACCTATCAGACGGGAGTCTTTATGGTGTGCACACAATGTTAAGGCCGCCAAACTCTCGTTGGCAGCCTTGACGATCACATGAAACGCGGGTGCGATCTTGGTGAACTTTTACTGCAAACACTTGGTATTGCTCATGGGCGTGGTACGTTATATGTATCTCCCCCTCCACTCGGAGCCTGCCATGTCTACCGTTGCCGAACTGCTGGAAAAGAAAGAACAAAGTCTGTTGTCCATCGAGCCGAATGCGACGGTCATGGACGCCGCCAACCTCATGAACGAGCACCGCGTTGGTGCCCTGCTGGTCGTCGTCGGTGAGAAGCTCGAAGGTATCTTTACCGAACGCGATATCCTGCGTCGTATCATCGGCAAACGCCAGGACCCTGATGAGACAACCATCGGCCAGGTGATGACGACCGAGGTCGCCTGCTGCAAACCCGATATCACCGTTGAAGCGGCCCGCCTGATCTTCCGCGATAAGCGGGTACGGCACCTGCCCGTTGTGGACGACGAGGGCCATGCCGTTGGCATTGTGTCCATCGGCGACGTCAACGCGTGGGCGATGGACAACCAGCAGGCCGAGATCCACTACCTGCAGGAATACCTCTACGGCGCAGACGGCCAAGGCTCGGGCGGTTATGCGTGAATTGGGCTTGAGGCTTGATTCCTGTGGCTTGAAATCTAGCTTTACACGAGCCTCAGGACTCAAGCCTCAGGCCTTCCCCGTAAACTCCATCCATGAACTGGCTCTTCCTCGGCATCGCCATCGGGCTTTTGCTCGCCATCCCCGGCGCGTGGCTGTACTCTAGGCGGACCGAGCGTCGTGTCATGGAACTCGAGCGTGAAGCACGGGCCAACGAACGCCTGGCCGAGCAGGCGACTATGACCCGAGGCCTGGCGCACGAGATCAAGAACCCACTATCCACGATCGGGCTGAACGTACAGCTGCTTCAGGAAGACGCGGCGGATATCGAGCGCGCAGCCGAGGACCAACCCGCGATTTCAGAGCAGGCCGGCAAGGTCCGTCGGCGCTTGGGGACGCTGGGGCGCGAGGCGGTGCGTTTGCGTGAGATCCTCGAAGACTTCCTTCGCTTCGCGGGCCGTATCGAGCTGGATAGGCAGCCGACTGATATCAATGCGTTAGTCGATGAGTTGGCGGTGTTCTTCGAGCCCCAGGCCGACGAGGCGGGCATCAAACTGCGGACCCAGCTCAACGCGCAGCCGCCCACCGCGGAGGCGGACGCATCGCTTCTGAAGCAGGCGACACTGAACCTAATGATTAACGCAACCCACGCCATGGCCGACGCTGCGCGAGATCATCAGCCCCACGGCGGGGCCAACGAGCTCATCCTTCGCACCAGCCGATCGTCATCCAAGGAGGGCGATCACCTCTGTATCCACATCCTCGATACCGGGCCGGGTGTCGCCGAGAAAGTCAGGGCTAAGCTCTTTGAGCCCTACTTCTCGACCAAGCGGACGGGCACAGGCCTGGGCCTGCCGACCACGCGGCGGATCGTCGAAGAACACGGCGGGTCGCTCACCCTGCACACCGAGCCGGGCAAGGGCAGCGAGTTCACGATCGAACTGCCAGTATGATGCTCGGCCTCACCCGCTTATATACCAGCAGCGGGCTACTGCTGAAAGACGTCTTCGATGACAAACTCGATCTGCTCAATGTCGTATTCCGTTGCGAGTACGATCTCAAGCTTTTCGACATCCCGATCCTTTAATGGAAATTCCATCTCGACGTCGTACCCCCTGCCGAATAGTTCGAGTTCGTTCGTCCACCGGCCGCCACCGATCCGCTTGCCACGGTCGTTCAAAGCGAAGACCGAGTCGATCACAGGGATATCGCGGTTGCCGACGTGCTTGAAGGCGAGCTTCAGCGTCATCTCGCCCTTATCATCGATCTCGCTTGAGCTGACACGGACCGTGGTGCCATGGCCAATATCGGTGTAATTCCTGCTGACTTCCGGGGCAATCTCCTCGATCTCTCGCTCTTTCACCAGGATCGCCGTCGCGATGACAGCCAGCTCGTACACCCCCGACCCGGAGCGCTTCAGGGCGATCTCCTCAAGTTCGGACTCGCACAAGACAATCGGCGTCCCGCGCCCCGACTTGTACTGCAGGCTTGGCAAGAGCGCATAGAATTTTTGCTGATTATTCCGTCGACGCTTCGGGCGGAGCATGTCCTTGCCGTCCTCGTCGTTCGCGTATTTCGCGACCATGGTCGAAGCAAAACAAAGGACGTCCTCATCATCAGGCGGCTGCAAAAGGGCAGAAAACTTGAGCGAATGCTCCGCGGAATCGCCCCGAAGCAACTCGGCGTCGGTCTCAAGGCTGTACTCGGTGACCGCGAGCCCGTAGCCGTCACGATCGCGGAAGACAGGCACCTTAAGCGACTCCAGGTCTTCGGCATGTGTCGTGTCAACCGAGGAAAAAATCACCCCACAAAGAGAGGCGATGAGCAACCCGAAAGAACGATTTGATCGCGGCATAACGGTCTCCAGTCGTCTCAGGATACCCGCAAGCGGTTCTAAGTTGCACACCGGTCGACCACAAAAAAGCACCGCTGCGAGGCGGTGCTTCACTGATGGATCATCACGAATGGATCAAAAGGGATCCCCTACCGCTTACTGGCAGATCTCGAAGACCGACTGGGTCCGCAGCACGCTGCCATTGTTCGCGGTCAGGTGGTAGCCCTGCACGTGAAACTCGTTCTTGTACTTCTGGCAGTCCAGCACGTACAGGTTCGGGCCAGCGGGACTCTCCTGCTCAAACTGAAGGGCACCGACTTCGCTCGCGAAGTCTTTCATTTCTCGATAAGTCGCCAGGTACAAGTTCTCAGTCAGGGACTCGGTCTGTAAGGTCGTGAAGTATGCAACCTTGCCAGCATCCTCGAATTCGTACTCTTTCTCACCCAAGCACGGGAGCGCGTGGGCGAGGTTGGACTCTGGCAGGTGGTCGTTGCCCTCAAGCACCGCCTCTACCAAGGATTGGCCATCCAGAATGAAACGGACAACATGGCCGCCGTTCACGAGCCAGGTCTCAACTTCGTAGTCTCCGTGCCGATCAACTCGCCGAGCTTTGAACGAAAACAGCTCCGGGTGGAGCGGACGCTTATAGAGCATCAGTTTGGGGATCTGGGCGATGGGTGATTTGCTGTTGATGGTCATGTCAACAAACCCTAAATATTGTGGTGAGTGGGTCGGGCAGGACTATATCTGGACGTCCCCGGCCTGAGAACAATGATAATCAAAGAAGAATTATAGTCTTTGCGGCCTATATTTGGAAGCGCAGTGTGCAGATTTTCGCGGTTTTGACGAAATCAGAACCCTGTGAAGGGCCTAAAAAGGACGGCGATGTCCCTAATGTGTCTTATAGGGGGTTGCAGCGATCTGAAGCAGTAGGCCGATAATTCCAATAGGGCCCCCTTATTGAAGCTCATAAACCCGGTCTCAGAACCTCTATGCCACGGATCCGTGACATCCTGCCCGCGATCCTGACGCAGCGGAACGAGGTCATTGATCAAGCCCTCTCCGCCGCCCTGCTACACGCGATGCCTGAGGAGCTTACCGATCTGGGCCTGGCCATGCTGCACCGCGGCAAGGCCAACGGTGTCGAGGCACTGATCAATGAATACCACCGGCTGCCCAACATGCTCCAAGAGCGGCTTGTCGAGCGGGCCGACCAGTTCGGCACCTCCATCCGCCGGGCAGCGGGCCGCAGCCACAACGGTGCCTCCAACGCCTTGACCATCATCGAACGGGCCGGCTCCGCCAGACTGGCTTACCTCGTCACCGCGTTATGCCGGCACAGCGAGCCTCAGATCCGAGAGCACGCGGGTCAATGCATCACCGCCCTCGCCCGCCGGGCCGGCACCTCTGAAGCCCCCCACCGGCCGCCGCACCTCGATGGGGTGAGCGCAAAGTACCTCATCGAGGCGATCGAACAGGCCGTCGTGCTCTACAGCCGGCATGAGAACCCGGCTCTGCTCGCCGCCCTGCTCTGGCTGCAGCCCAGGCCGATGCCGGAAGCCAAGGCCGCTTTGAGTCAGCCCGAGCACGCCGCGGTCAAGCCGCTGAAGCAACTCGTCTCGTTGTCACCCGATCAGGCCACCCGGCGATCGCTCTTCACGCTCGTCGGCACGCACCAACTCGCGGACAGCTGTCGCGAAGCGCTGGCGACGGCAAACACACAGCAGCGACTTGCCGAGCCGTTAGAGTTGGGCCATTGCCTTTCGATGCCTGCCACCCGCGTCGGCCTTCGCAAGATTGCGCACCCGCACACCCATTGGCCGGATGCCCAGCAGGTGCAGCAGATGCCCGAGCATGCACGCCGCTGGCTGCCGAAATACCTCGATGCGATAAGCCCGGATGACCCGCAGGAACAGGTCATCCGCCTCACACCCCTGGCCAGCAAAACCGATGCTGGGACCCGGCTGGCGGTGCTGCGTCGCTTGCTGGTCCTCGCACACCCCAAGACGCCGGATGATCAGCCCGCGGCCAACAACGCCAAAGACACGCTGGCAGTGCTGACCCGGGACCCCGTGCCCGCCATCGCACGCGCCGCCCTCTGGCACCTGATCCAGACCGAATACACCGGCCTTCCGCGCATCCTCGCGGACCTGGTCAACTCACGCCACGAGTCCATCCGCCGCGTCGCTGCACAGCAGCTCGCGCCGCTGGGCTTCGAGCGGTTCTGGAAGTCCTGGCCCAAGCTCGACCCGAAGCGTCGCGTCGCCGCGGGACGGGCGCTCATCAAGATCGACAACGACTTCCACCGCCACCTGGGGAGCCGGCTCGCCTCGCGCGACCCCGACACGCGGATCCGCGCGCTTGTCATTATCGCGGCCCTCAATCAAGGCAGCTTCTTTGAAGACGCACTGCTCGAGCTCTGCACCAGCGAAGACAAGAAAGTGGTCGCCAGCGCGGTCAAAGCCCTGTCGGGCTGCACCTCCGACGCGGCGCACAAGACCCTTGAACTCGCGATGGAGCACGAGGACACCCGCATCCGCGCGAACGCCATCGAGGCGCTCGGCCACACCCAGGCCGCCGCGAACCTCGACAAGCTGCTGCACTACGCGCAGGACACCGAGCAGCGGCCGCGCGCCAACGCGATCAAGGCCCTGCTCGAACTGCGGGCCAAGGACGCGCTGCCCTCGCTGACACGGATGCTCGGCGATAACCGCGCGCCCCACCGCATCTC
The DNA here is from genome assembly GCA_039024275.1 of Planctomycetota bacterium. Classification (GTDB taxonomy): domain Bacteria; phylum Planctomycetota; class Phycisphaerae; order Phycisphaerales; family Phycisphaeraceae; genus JAHQVV01. Next base: position 74,486 of record JBCDKD010000001.1, read on the forward strand.
CGCGCTCTGGCTCGTCGATGAACTCGGCATCCTCCAACTCGCCAGGCTGGTCGCAGAGATGTCGCTCAACGACACCGATGAGCAGGTCAAACAACGAGCTGGCCAGGTCATCCACCACCTGATCGAAGACCTCGATCACCAGACGCACCACCGCGGCTCACCACGCGACCCCAACGATACTACGGAGGCCGCGTGATGCCCGCGAACATACTCCACCTGCTGCTGGCACAGGCCGAAGAGCAGAAGCCCGGCAAACTGATCGGCGTCGAGTTGGACGAGGTCAGCAAGCACGTCAACGACGGCATCCAGCACGAACTGCCGTGGGAGTTGCTGCTGGCGGGGATCGGCGCAACGCTGGTCACGATCGTGGTGATCTCGCTGCGCCGCTGGTGGCATCATCGACACACGGACCCCAGCCCGCCGGTCCTCTTCAGCGCGATCGCCAGGCGGGCCGGACTGGGCTGGCGCGACCGCTACCTGCTCTGGCGGATGGCCAGGACGTTCGACCTACCCACCCCGATCGCGCTGATGCTCGCCCGTGGGTCGCTGCGCCACTACAGCCAACTGTACCTGAGCAACCGCTCGGCGGGCTCCCAACGCCGAAGCGCCCAAAGGCTTGCTGCGATCGAGGACGCATTATTTGGCTGAAAGAGGGGTCGTGTTTGAATCTCTACGTTTGATCCCTAAAAACTCTCGAAACCGCAACAAATCGCTGGCCTAACGGGTCAATTTGAGCTATATTCAAACAATCTAGGAGTAGGCAGATTCTTTGTTTGTATTAAAACTTGAAGGAGATCGGAAGGTGAAAATCCAATCCACTGCGAATGTAACAGCGATTATGCTTGCTAGCGTATCTGTGCAAGGTGCTGCCGTTATTTATGAACCATTCAACCAGGCGCCCGGTGCTCTTAACGGCCAGCCCACCGGAAACGGCTTAGCCGGCAATTGGTTCCAAAACCAAAACGCTAACGTTGTCGCACCACCCACGCTGAACTACGGTGATCTTGCCAACACTGGCGGTCAACTCAATATCGCGAACGGCAACGAAACGGATAGTTCCGCCACCCTGAGCAGCGATCTTGAAATGCAGGCCTCTTAGACAACGGGGCAACCCTGTGGTTTAGCTTCGTCGCCAATAGAGGCGCGACAAGCAACTCCAATGAATGGTCCGGCTTTGCACTCGGTACCGATCGCCTCGATGCAGCCTTTAACGGCATCAATATGACTAGCTCCGGCAACGGACTTGGTATCAACACACGTGGAGGCGTGTTCAATCCCACGACATGGGAGGGTGGCGGCAATGGTGCGATTAGTGCCGGCATCAACTTCACGTTAAACACCGACTTCTTCATCGTCGGTAAGTTCGATTGGGGCGCGACCTCGGGAGATGTCGATACGGTCACGCTTTACAACCCCGCACTCAACGATCTCACCAACTTGGGAACAGGGTTTTCACGCTCCACCTCGGCTGGCGTTGATCAGACGGCTTTCGATACGCTGTCTATCAGTATCCGCAACTCAGGCGGTGCCAACATCTACGATGAAATCCGCTTTGGAGCCACACTCGATGACGTCACACCCATCCCAGAGGCCAGTTCATTGGCCCTGCTAGGCCTTGGCGGCATCTTGGTCGCTCGCCGACGTCGTGCTTGATCAAGCCTATCCGTTCAATGCTGTCTAGAGAGTAGTCCCGGCCTTTCGGCCGGGGTTATTTTTCAGCGATGTGGCTACGAACCAGCCCGCGTCATGGCGTGTGCGAGCAGTTCGGCCTCGTGATTCCCAAGGGCGATTACCCAACAGCAAGTCGCCCGGTAAGGCGCGTATCAGAAGCTAGATAAAGGTGAGATTGAAGCAAGTGGACCCAGGCACGATGTCTCAGACCTCGGCCGAGACCTCGACGCGCTTGACTTCTTTCGCTTGCAGGCCCTTGTCGCCTTCGACGAGTTCGTAATGGACCTGTTCACCATCCTTGAGTGAACGGAAGCCATCACCGAGGATCTGGCTGAAGTGGACGAAGACGTCCTGGCCTTCTGGGCCGACAATGAAGCCGTAGCCCTTTTTCGGATCAAACCATTTCACTTCGCCTTGGATCGACATTAGAACGCTCCTGAAAAGAATCCTGACAAGACGGTCAGGCCGATGAAAGTGTGGCTTACACAGCGTTCGCCGCAAACATCTGCTCAGCATTCCCTGCCGAGATTGATACCAAAAGTAGAAACACGCTGGAGTCGGACACCGGCTCGGAACACTTAGAGCCGTTCGCAAGAAATGAACCCACGACCCACTTGCGGCACACATCAACAGGGCGGCACCGCATCACCCTCAACAACAAGGCCAAAACGTTCAATTTTGACATCTTAATCATAACGCCATACGAGGTTCGCGCCCAGCGAACTATTACGATTTTTCTCACAAATGGCTTCTTTTTTCTGATATCGCCCTTGTTCTGGTATTAAAAACAATTCTCAACCTGTTCAAATGTTAATAACGCAACAGCTGCGGGCTAGATTCCTGATGAATGGTATCGTTCGCAGATCGTTCATAAAACCAGCATCGTCGTCACATTATAGAGTGCGCAGACCCCACATAGACTGTCGTAGTGCGACGGGATCTGGTTCTGTAATAGAGGAGAATTAAGAAAAAACCGCGGCCTGGGGCCGCGGTTGTGATCTTCCAAGTTCCTAGATCGTGATCAACTCTCGGTGCTTGCGGGCTCGGGATCAGTTTCGCCGCCGTCGGCCATGCCTTCGTAACCGCCGGAGCTTTCGCCGCCATCAGCACCCTCACCGTCACCCTTGGGCTTGTCACCCTTGGGGCCACGGCCTTTACCACCGCGGCGGCGCTTACCACCGTCACGACCCCCGCCAGCGCCGCCTTCCGGACGTTCCTTGCCGGCGAACGGGTCCTCGATGCCTTCTTCCTTGTAGGCCTGCTTACGGGACAGCTTCACGCGACCGGTGTCGTCCACAAGGATGACTTTGACGCGGACCTCTTCTCCGACCTTGAGGATATCCGTCACCTTGTCGACGTAGCCCTCGGTCAGTTCCGAGATGTGGCACAGGCCGTCCTGACCGGGGATGACTTCGATGAAGGCACCAAAGTCTTTGATCGAGGTGACCTTGCCGGTATAGATCTTGTCGGGCTGGACCTCCGCACCGATCTGCTCGACCTGCTCCAGAGCCTTCTCGGCCTTGCCCGCGCCAACAGCGCTGATAAAGATCGTGCCGTCTTCTTCGATTTCGATCTTCGCGCCGGTGGATTCTTCCAGAGCCCGGATCATCTTGCCGCCCGGGCCGATCAGCTTGCCGATCTTATCCGGGTTGATCTTGGTGGTGAGCATACGAGGTGCGTATTCGGATAGCTCCTTGCGTGGCTCAGGGATAGCCGCCTCGATCTTCTCGATGATCTCGATGCGGTTCTTCTTGGCAAGCTCAAAGGCCTTCTCGACCTGCTCGAGCGTAAGGCCGCGGATCTTCATATCGATCTGCACGGCGGTGACGCCCTCGCGGGTGCCGCAGACCTTGAAATCCATGTCGCCGTAGTGGTCTTCCTCGCCCTGAATGTCGGGCAGGAAGACGTCTTCCTGACCGTCTTCGTCGGCCTGGATCAGGCCGACGGAGATGCCGGCGACAGGCGCGATGATCGGGACACCCGCGTCCATGAGCGCAAGCGTGCCGCCGGTGGCCGAGGCCATTGATGACGAGCCATTAGACTCCATGATGTCCGAGACAAGTCGGACCGTGTAAGGGAAGTCTTCAACCGCGGGGAGGATGGGCAGCAGCGCTTTTTCAGCCAGCTTGCCGTGGCCGATCTCGCGGCGGCCGGGGCCGGTGATGCGCTTGGCTTCGCCGACCGAGAACGGCGGGAAGTTGTAGTGCAGGTAGAACTTCTCGGAGTACTCCGCTCCCAGGCCGTCGACGATCTGTTCGTCCTTTCCGGTACCGAGGACCGCGGTCACGATCGACTGCGTCTCGCCACGGGTGAACAGGCCGCTGCCGTGCACGCGCGGGAGGATACCGACCTCGCACTCGATGTGGCGGAGTTCATCAGCCGCCCGGCCGTCGGTCCGCTTGCCGCTGCGGATAATCTCGCGGGTGATCACTTCTTCGAGGTCGTGGATCGCAACCTTGACCGCGCGGATGGTCTTGTGGTGAGCCTGGATTTCGGCGTAGGTCGCCGACTCATCCGGCTCAGGGTAGTTGTTCTGGATGAACTCTTCCTTGACCTTGCGGACCGCGTCGGCACGCTCGGCCTTGCTGCTACCGCCACTCTTCGCGGCACGCAGACCATCACGCAAGCTCTCGACCTTCGAGACGATCTCGTCTGGGATGATGACCGGTCCGCCGATCTTTTCCTTGCCGACCTTGGCCTGCAGGTCCTTGATGAGTTGGGTGATGGCCTTGACGGACTCGTAGCCGAACGCGACGGCTTCGTTGATCTCCTTCTCGGGAATCTCGTAGCTGCCGACTTCGATCATGTTGATGCCGTCTTCGTGCCCGCAGAGAAGCATGTCCAGGTCGGAATAGGCGTCCTGCGCGGCGGTGGGCATAATGACGAGTTCGCCATCGACTCGCCCGACACGGACGTTGCCGACCGGGCCTTGGAACGGTGCCGAGCTGATCGACAGGGCTGCCGAAGCGGCGATACCTGCGAGGACATCGGGCTCGTTCTGGCCGTCGTAGGCCATGACCCAGCACTGGATCTGTACCTCGTCGATGAAGCCCTTCGGGAACAACGGCCGGATAGGCCGGTCGATGTTCCGCATGGTGAGGATTTCTTTTTGGTTCGGTGCGCCTTCGCGTTTGCGGAAGCCGCCGGGGAACTTGCCGGCCGCAGAGATCTTCTCGCGGTAATCGACAGTGAGTGGGAAGAAGTCCAAGCCGGGACGCGGGTCGGCGCGGACCGCGGTACCGAGCACGACGGTCTCGCCGTACTGCACGAAGACGGCGCCGTCGGCCTGCTTGGCGATCTTGCCGGTCTCGATCGATAGCGTCCGACCGCCGAGTTCGAGCTCAACGCGGTGCGTTTCAAAGATGGACATAACGATGTTTCCTTGTAGCGATAGCGCGGTTGTCATGGTTGTCGGTGCATGGCTATCGCATCGTCAGATGCACCGGGGGTTGACCGACGGTTGTCGAGGTCAACAGAAGACAGGTGGCTGAGACGAGTCAACACATGAAGGTCGAGTCGTCAGGGCTAGCTGCCGTCCGCCGCCCGCCCGCTCCATCGCGGGCCCGTCGGCCGGTTATCAAAACCGTTAGCGGCTAGCGGTAGGCCTTGGTGCTTACGATCGTGATGATCGGCAACGAGCAAAGCCGACGGCTAGCCGCTAACGGTGAAAGTTCGCTTACTTACGCAGACCCAGCCGAGAGATCAGCTCAAGGTAGGTCGCACGCTTGTTCTCACGCAGGTACCTCAGCAGGCGGTTACGCTTCGAGACCATCTTCAGCAGTCCGCGACGCGATGCGTGGTCGGCCTTGTGCTGCTTTAGATGGGCGGTCAGTTCCTTGATGCGCTCGGTCAAGACAGCGACCTGGACCTCGGGGCTGCCCGTGTCCTTATCGTCGCGGCGGTAGTCGCTGATAACCTCTTGCTTCTTGTCTGCCGTAATACTCATGGTTTGGTTCCAATCCCGCCACTGCCAAGTGTCGTGGAACCGTCCACGGGCCGAGCAGGCGTTCTAATTAAGCTCGATAATTCGAGCCACACATTGTATCAGGCTGTCGAAAACACGGCAAAGAAGCGCTTAATTTATGCTATTAAATGACTTACGGCTTTCCAAGCAGGTCGAATCAAACCTTCTCTACTGAGAGACATCAAGCCTGACACAACAGTATGCCTTAGCATAAAGTAATGCTATCAGCTTATTTAACCCGCTTTTTGTTTGCCTCGGTCGTGTTGCTTGCCTTGATCGTCCCGGCCACGACGCACGCCGAGCCGATCGATTTCTCTCAGGTCGATCCCGCCGACCACACCTACGAGAACTGGTACCTCGATTCGGTCGAGGGACAGCCCGCTGGCTATTGGCACGCTTCGTTGACGGTGAAGGATGGCAGACTGATCAGCGTCTACGACGAGTACAGCGTCGAGTCGCATGGCGGCGAGCAGTCCATTTACAAATACCGCGTGGTTTGGACCGAGACCACCGACTTCAAACCCATCCAGGTCGTGGTCACAAGCGCGGCGGGCAGCGATGAAGTCCAAAAAACCTACCGTTTCGTCGATGATGGCATCGAACTGACCAGCGAGCAGAACGGGCGTTCGATCCAGCGGAAGCTGCCGCCGATCCAGGGCAAATTCCTCACCGCGGCACAGGCATCCATCGCAACCGACCTGTATCTGCAGCGGGGTGACGACTCTTTCGAGTTCATGACGCTGGACTTCAATGTCGGCCTGACGCCTTTTCGAAACATGTATAAACGGCAGGCTGAGAAGACAACAGTCAAACTTGCCGACGGCAAAGAGGCCAAAGCGCAGGTCTGGTCCGCGACGTATAGCGTCTTCCCCGGCTTCGAGACGGAGTACTGGATCAATGAGTTAAGCGAAATCGTAGGGCTCTCATACGAGGTCGACGGGGTCAAGTTCGACTCACGTCTGGCGGATGCGTCGGTCGCCGAGATGGCGTTTGATCCACCGGAGATGTCGGGGCTCTCGGTTGTCGTGCCGGATCGGCCGATCGATCACGTCAACAGGCAGCGTCGGATTGTTTACGAGCTTCACTACAAGTCGGGGGATTCCAACATCGTGCCGGTCATAACCGCGCAGCAGGCGGTGAAACCGATGGGCAAAGGCAAGGCCCGGGTGACAGTCGACCTGGACGCCAAGCCGGGTTCCCCCAAGTCAGATCGACCGGGCCCAGAGCACCTGGCCAACTCGATCATGGTGGGCCACAAGGACGAGGTCGTCAGCAAGCTGGCGAAGCGCGCGGTCGCCGGGCTGGACGCCGACGCGGATACCACGACAATCGCGACGACCTGCAAGCGTTACGTGACCCGACACCTTACCGGCGTTTCGCTCTCGGTTGGTGATGGAAGCGCGAGTGAGGCGGCGCGTACACGCGAGGGGGATTGCACGGAGGCTTCCGTCTTGCTCGCTGCGCTCTTGCGTGCTAACGGCATCCCGAGCCGCTGCGTGAACGGGCTCGTCTACTCGGAGGATGAATTCGTCGGGCAGGAGGATGTGTTCGTCTACCACATGTGGACGCAGGCCTGGATCGGGGGCGAGGATGGCAAGGGCTACTGGCTGGACCTGGACAGCGCAATGTGGCGCTACTCGGCGGGGCATATCGCTCTAGGCGTCTCGGCGATGGGCGATGAGGACCAGCAGGACCTGGCTGAGATCGTGCCGCTCCAGCAGGATCTGCAGATCAAGGTGATCGAGACCAGCGTTGAAGACTAAAGGCCGGCCCAAGGCTGGTTTAGCGCGAATTGGCGAGCGGAACCCGCCCGGTTCACTCGGCTTCCAATGCCGCCCTGGTTATGCTAAAGTGAAACCAGTTCATAGCGTCCGGGAAAGTCCAGCTACGACACCCGGGAAGACTCTAAGCGCACGGTGAGGGCCGTGACGCATAAGCAACCGCCCATTTTGAACGGATCTGGGCGTCAACATGAGGGTATACCGCGATATGGGACAAGCACGGAAGACGGCTATCTTTGAGTCAAACGAGCGTAGGGGCGGCAAAAGATGCATCCGACTTTCAGCGATGCGTTTGCTGACCGCCGGGGCGCTTTGCGCGGCCCCCGCCGTCTCCGCAGCTGTCGTTACCAACGCGGTCGATTTCGGGCTGTCACTGAACAACCCCGACGACGATGACATCATCATCACCGGCGGCGATATCGACCTGACCGGGTTGTCGTTCAACGTCTTTCTCGCCCCCGCCGAGTTGCAGGGCGACGGGACCACCCGGACCCTGACCGGCGGCACGATCAACGTCAACACGGTCAACGCCGCGGACCCGACCATCCTTGTCCTCGCCCCGAGCATCATCTACGACGGCGATCTCTTTATTAATGATCTTGCCAACCTGGATATCGACGCCCCTACCGCGCTCGGCCCGAGCGCGATGGTGACGGGAACCGCCCAAGCCAACATCCGTCTATTTACCGCGGCTGGCACAAACACATACGACGGCACGTTTTTCTCGAAGATCGACGGTGTCTCCGACGAGACGACGATCTCGGTTGTCGCGAATGGCGAGGGTATTTTTACTGCCCTTCCGACATTTGATGCCAATATCAACCTTGACACCTATGACGACTTCCAGTTTGAGGACACCCCCCTGACTGCACCGACACTGAGCCTAGGCGCCAGCCTGGTCGGCGCAAACAACGTGTCAATCAATACGGACGGCGGCACCCTGAACCTCGCCAGTTTCGACTTCACGATCGGCTCGCTCTCGGGCGTTGGGCAGGTCACCCTCGGCAGCGGCACACTGACCACGGGCAGCACAATCAACGCCACTTATGCCGGCGTCATCAGCGGCACAGGAAACCTCACCAAGGTCGGTGGCAGTATCTTCACCCTGACCGGGGTCAACACGTACACCGGCACCACCACCGTCAGCGAAGGCACGCTCGTCTTTGAAGCAGACCAGACCGGCCCGACCGCCATCGTTGTCGAGGACGGCGGCATCCTGCTGGTCAGTGTCGCCCAGACAGCAACACCGACCTACACCGTGCAGAGCGGCGGCCTGGTCAACCTCGCCGCAGACCTCGCGGATGCCACACCGATCACGATCGACGCGGGCGGCACCGTCGATATGCTCGTGACCGATCAGACCCTCGGGATGGTCATGGGCTCGGGAACGCTCGACCTGGGTACGGCCAATCTGAGCCTGGGCGATGTCAACAATACAACGTTCGCCGGAGATATCACGGGCGATGGCAACCTGACAAAGGTCGGCGCAGGCAACTACACACTCTCGGGAACGAGCACGTTTACAGGCTTGACCACCATCAGTGAAGGCACCCTCACGCTCGACGGTGCCTTCACCAACACGAGCGGCGTGTCGATCGACGCGACGGGCACACTCGTCCTCAACGGCGACCTTCCTGACGCGGTAGGCGTCGCAATCGCTGCGGGCGGAACACTCGACCTTAACGACAACAACGAAACCCTCGGTGCCATCACCGGCTCGGGCAGCATCACCCTTGGCACCGGCACACTGACGGTCGGCACCAGCGCGAGCAACACCTTCGACGGAACGATCAGCGAGGCCGGCGGCCTGACCAAGCAGGGCACAGGGACACTCACCCTGTCCGGTGCGCAGACCTACACCGGCGCGACCACGGTAAGCGGCGGCACACTGGTTGCCAACGGCGATCTAGCGACCTCGGGCGTCACCGTGAACAATGGCGCGATATTTGCCCTTGAGAGCACGCTGACCACCGCCGGTGCCGATGTCACGGTCGATGCAGGCGGCACGCTCTTCGGCGATGGCAGCATCGCTGACAACCTAACCAACAACGGCACGGTCACCTTCATCGGCCCCGGGTCGGGAGACACCCTCAACGTCGGCGGAAACTACACGCAGGGATCAACCGGCCTGCTCCAGGTCCAGCTGGATGGCGGCGGCCTGATCGTCTCAGGCACGGCCAACATCGACGGCACACTCGATGTCAGCACGCCGCCAGACCCCGCCAACTTCGATATCAGCGCGACTTACCAGGTCATCCAGGCCGGCAGCATCGCGGGCAACTTCACGACGGTGACCGACAACTTCGCGTTCCTCGACCTGTCTTCCAACAACGTCGGTGGTAACATCGAGGTCACACTCGCCCGCAACGCGGTGCCCCTCACCGCGATCGCACGGACCAACAATCAGACCGCGGTCGCGACCGCGCTCAATGGCATCGGTGCCCCGGCCGGCAACCTCGACAGCGCGATCGACCGTATCCTCGCCAGTAGCGAGGAAGACGCACTCCGGACCTACGACCAGCTCGCTGGCGCTGGGGCGGCGACCACAAGCACCCAGATCGCCGCGAACGCGGCCAACCAGAGCCACCGCCTGCTGGACGAAGTCATCGGCGTAGCCCCCGGCTCGACCCGGCCCACCGGCGCGTTCAGCCGGGCGCCCAAGCAGGACGAATTCGACGACGTCAACCACCACACGCTCTTCAGCTTTTACCAGGGGGAACTCGAGCCGGAAGCCGAGCAAGAACAGCCGATCTTCGCGGGGCTCAACCCGATGGCATGGGGCGCTTTCTACGGCGGCATCGGTGATCAGGGGGACGGTGCCGAGGGCCTTGACTACACACGCTACGGCCTGCTCGTCGGGCTGGAACTCGAATCGGACGAAACCGCGGCGAAGTACGGCGTGTCGATCGGTGTCGAGCAGTCCGAGTTTGATTTCAATCTGAACAACGGCGACGTCGATATCACTTCGATCTACTTGTCGGGCTACACCCGCCAGCCGTTCGGTGATGAGTTCTACTTCACCTTCGCCGCCGCCTTGGGTTACCACAGCCACGAGTCGACCCGGAACATCCTCATCGGTGTGACACCGACACCCGCCAACGCGGATTACAACAGCTACTCGATCTCGCTGGCTGGCGAGTTAAGCAAGTCCTTTATCATCATCAACGAGCCGGACGACCCAGGCGGACACCCGACGCACACCTCGATCGAGCCGTTCGCCCGCCTGGACTACAGCATCTCGATCCAGGACGGCTACAGCGAGTCGGGCGCAGGCACGGCAGGTCTGGTCGTCGGCGATCAGGACTTCGACAGTATCCGCGCGGCATTCGGCGCACGCGTCCAACACCAGTACATGTTCGGCAACAACTACGAGGCCACCCTGCAGGCACGCGGCCTTGTCAACATCGCGCTCTCCAACAGCGATAGCGATCTCAACGTGTCCTTCGTCGGGACGCCCGGCAGCAACTTCGCGATTGAAGGCTCCGACCAGGACGACGTCTACGGCCAGATCGGCATTGGCTTTTCGATCGAGATCGATGACAACTGGGACCTGCACCTCGGTGTCGACCAGCAGTTCTCCAGTGACGCGCTGGGCACGGTGCTCGCGGGTGGCCTGAGCTACACGTTCTAGTCAACGTGGCGCCAGCTATCATACGGGAGCGAAACCCGCACCAGGAAGGATACGCTATGCGTTTATCATTCAACCTGATCGCCCTTCTGCTGTTGGCGTGCTTTGCGCTCCCTGTTCCTGCCGAGCAGGCTAAGACGATTGAGTACGAGGCGTGGTACACCCTCAAGCTGGGCGGCCAAAAAGCCGGGTACATGCACGCTTCGCTCGAGGAAGAAGATGGCAAGCTGATCAATAAGACCAGCATGGTCCTGACCATCAAGCGCGGCGATGTGGACATGCGCATCGAGCAGGCAAGCCGGTTTATCGAGACCCTCGACTACAAGCCGCTGAGGTCGTCCAGTTCCATGAAGTTCGCGTTGATGGCAACCGAACAGGAGATCGACTTTACCGGCGATCAATGGGTGGTCACATCTAGGAACGCCGGCCAGGAGACCCGGTCCAAGGTCGCCCCCCCCAAGATCAAATGGATGACCCCGGGGGCCATGACCGACTACGTCCTGCAAGCGATCGAGAACGGAGACAAAGACATCACTGTGACCTCGCTGGACCCCACGATGGGTACCACCCCAATCAAAACGCAGATGACGCGTGGCGAGACCGAGAACATCGAGGTGTTCGGCAAGACGATCGCAGCCACAAAATGGGTCACAAGGACGACCGCGGCGCCTGGTGTTGAGATCGAGCAGTGGAGTGATGAGAACGGCATACCCGTGAAGCAGCGGATCCCGATGCTGCCCGGCATGGAGGTCGAGATGCTGCTGGCTGACAAGGAACTCGCACTTGCGGAGTTTGATGCGCCGGAGTTGCTGGCCGCTTCGTTGATCGAGCCGGACATGGCGATCAGGAACCCTCGCAAGCTCAAGCGGGCCGTATTCGATCTGGTCGGTGAAGACCTGAAAGAAAATGTTGGCGACGCCGTACCAGAAGCCGGATTTCAGCAAACCGAGTGGGTAGATGGGAAAACACTCCGGGTGACGATCGATTTGGACAAACCCGTAATCCCCGAGCGATTCATCGTTGCCGGTGAAGCGATGAACGCAAGCTCGATGCTGAATTTCAAGGACGAGGCGATCCAGAAGCTGATTAAGCAAGCGGTTGACCCGAGCGCGATTAAGCAGGCCGACAAGAACCCCGCGCCGGAACTCGGTATCAAGGCTCGACAGCAGGCGGCGAAAAGCCTGCGCGACTTTGTCCGCGATCACATCGAGCAGAAAGACCTGTCGGTCGGCTTCGCCTCGGCCAGCGAGGTGGCACGGACCGGCAGGGGCGACTGCACCGAGCACGCCTGCCTTCTGGCGGCGATGCTACGCGGAGCCGGGATCCCCTCACGCACCGTCACCGGCCTCGTCTACGCCGATCAATTCGCCGGCCGCAAGGACATCTTCGGCTTCCACATGTGGACGCAGGCCTGGGGTGTCGATGAGCAAGGCAACCGACGCTGGATCGATCTCGATGCGGCGCTGCCCGGCGATATCGACGGCTTCGACGCCACGCACATCGCGCTATCGACCTCGACGATGCAGGACGGCGAAGGTTTCAACGACATGGTCACGCTCTTCCCGCTGATGCAGGGGTTGGAGGTCAAGGTGATCGAGCTGGAATGGGCCCAGTGATGCTGTTGGTTTCGCATTAGCGGGTAGCATAAGTGCATGGCAGACGGACCATCGGTCAAACAACTATTGGAGCAGGTCGCCGAGGGGCGGATGACCATCGAGGCCGCCGAGGCGGCCTTGCATGGGATGCAGGCCCGGCCGCTTGGCTTCGCGACACTGGACCACCACCGCGCATCGCGTTGCGGCTCAAGCGAAGTGATTTACGGCGCAGGAAAGACGGCCGAACAGGTCGTCGCGATCAGCAAGGCACTGCTCAAAGAACACGACAGCGTATTGATTACCCGGACGACCCCCGAGCAGATTGTGTCCTTGCGATCGGGTGATGCCATGGCTGACACACCGATCGAGGTCGGTCCTTTAAGCAAGACCGTCTTGCTCGGCACGCCTCAGGCGCTCGATAAGCAGGCGAGACCGATCCCGCTTGTGACGGCGGGCACCAGCGACCTGCCCGTCGCGGAGGAGTGCGCAATGACGTGCCGCGCGATGGGGCAGCCGGTCGAGGCGATCAATGATGTCGGCGTCGCGGGCCTGCACCGGATTATCGGCAAGGCCGAGGCGATCCGCGCGGGCAACGTCGTGGTCGTCGTCGCGGGGATGGAGGGCGCGTTGCCAAGCGTCGTTGGCGGGCTGGTCGATAGGCCCGTGATCGCGGTGCCGACTTCGGTGGGCTATGGCGCGTCGTTCGGTGGGGTCGCCGCGCTGCTCGGTATGCTCAACTCGTGCGCCTCGGGCGTTACGGTGGTGAACATCGATAACGGCTTCGGCGCGGGGCTCGCCGCGTCGCGCATCAACCAGTTAGCGCATCGATGAAGCGAGTGGAAGACATCCCGCAGGTTCCGGCTCGGCCGCACCACGCTCACAAAGGGACGTTCGGCACGGTCATCGTGATCGGCGGGAGCGACACGATGATCGGCGCGCCCGCGCTTACTGCCCGGGCCGCGTTCCGCGCCGGTGCGGGGCTGGTCAAGATCGTATGCCCGCACCGCATCCTGCCGCACGTGCTGTCGATCGAGCCTAGCGCGACGGGCATCGCTCTCGGCGGGGAGCCGCAGGACGCGCTCGCTCAGATCGAGCACGCCGACCCGAAGCAACGCGCGGTACTCGCGGTCGGCCCCGGGCTGGGGCAGGATGCACCCACCGCCGAATTGGTGATGGCATTGCTCGAGGGGGCGCGGCCGATTGTTCTAGATGCGGATGGCTTGAACATGTTGGCAAAACGCCTCGACCAAGACCCCCTGGTAGCGGACGAGCATGCCACGCTCGTACTCACCCCGCACCCCGGCGAATACAGGCGGCTCGCCAAGCCCTTGGAGATTGACCTGGACCCGGCCAACCCAGCGGAGCGGATCGAGGCGGCTGCCATGCTTGCTAAGAAGCTCAATGCCGTCGTACTGTTGAAGGGTCAGCACACGGTGATCACCCAGCCGGGCCAATACGCCGTCAACCCGACGGGCAACCCTGCACTCGCGACGGCGGGGTCGGGCGACGTGCTCACCGGCACGATTGCCTCACTCGTCGCGCAGGGGATGGACGGTTTTAATGCTGCACGACTCGGCGCCTATATGCACGGACACGCTGCCGATTTATGGTCCAAGCAGCACGGCTCGCGCGGCCTACTTGCCAACGAACTCGCCGACTGGCTGCCCAAGGCCTTCAGTCAACTGCGAAGCCTCTGAGACCGGGGGCTCACTCATCTTTGACCCTGGTTGCAACGCCGGCCTGTGTCATGAGTAGCGTGCCGTCGTCCCCTTCAAGCTCGAACGTGAAACGAAGCTCATCAGGCTCGGAAAGATCGTCCACGATTGTAACCATGATCCCGGCCTCTTCCGCATCTGCCAGCGTCCATGTCATCTTCTTGTCGCGTTCGGACCAGTTGCCATAGAACTTGGAGTTCAACCCGCGCATGTCGTGAAACCACCCGACGTAGGATTCTTCGCGCGGGTCATAGCCGTAGAGCCACATGTACTCGTACGTTTCACCCTCCTTCTCCTCGTAGCCTTTCATCTCCACCATCGTGCCGTTGAGGATCTCGCGCTGGACCCAGCGGCCTTTGAAAACAAGGGTTTCGTCGGCCTCGATCAGGCGGGTCGTGGTCACGGATTCCCAGGTCCCCGAGTGCGACCGATACATCGCCATGTAGTCGGCTTGCTCCACTTCGTCCGCCGGGGCATCCGCCAGGATCACCGTGGGAATCCATAAGCAGCAGAGACATACCTCCGCTACAAACAAACCCAATCGCTTCATTACATCCCTTTCTTCAGAGGTCTCCGTACGTCAGGTGGGATCATACCGAGACGCAGCCTCCCGATGCATCTTCTCTACGATCTGACGCAGCTTCTTGGGTTTGAGCACTTCCACTTGGTCCGCATACCCACAGATCCACCAGGCGATCTCGTTGAGCCCATCGATCTCAAAACGCATCACACACCGACCATCCTCCAGGATCTCGTGGGACTGGCTCTCGTGCCAGCGGACCTCGGAGACGTTCGTCGCGACTTTCGCGGTGAACGCCAGCTCGATCCGGTAGGTCTTGCCCTCGGGCAGCATCCGCCAGGCGTGGCCGAGTTTGTCGCTAATCTTGTATGAGGCCGGTCGGCTGAACGGCCGGCTAAGCAGGCTCAGCTCCTTGATCCGGACCAGCTTGAGCATGCGTACTTCTTGGTGCAGGTCTGTCTTGCCCAAGACGTACCACGCCCGGTTCGCGTGGTGCAGCAGGTAGGGCTCGATCTCGAAGACCGTCTCGCCCTCACCGTTCACTGCGGCATAAGCGACCCGGCAGGCCCGCCCCATGTCGACGGCCTGCTGCAACTGCGTGAAGTACATCGATTCGGTATCGGTGTCGAGCTTCGGGTCCGGCTCGATGCTGATGTTCGAGAGCATCTGCCCGCATGTCGCTCGCAACGGCTCGGGCACTGTGGTAATCATCTTGTAGATCGCCGAGAGCGCGTGGGCATGAAACGGCCGCTCGCGGTGGTTGCCGATGAAGCGCGTCAGCTGCATCAACCCAAGCACTTCCGAGGCAGACAACGCGATGGGCGGCAGGAAGAACCCCTGCTGGATCCTGTAGTCACCACCGTCTTCCGATCGGCAGGGGATACCTGACGCTTCGAGCGCGTTTAGATCTCGGAACAGCGTGCGTGTCGAGACACCCAACTCCGCAGCGAGCGATTTCGAATCCCAGCCGGTGCGGGTCTGCAGCAGCGTAATCAGATTGAGGAGACGACAAATGCGGTCACTGGGCATCCGTTCACCCACCCGAAGAATATGATTGAAACAGATGCAGCCATATGACTGAAACTCAAAGCGGTAATTGATTATACGGGTTAGGGCACAGACCTTGGATAAACATCTGCATCTGCTGTCTACGCGCTTTTTTGAGCAATCACGATCAGGTCGCGGTAGACGCCGCCGATCTGTCCGTTCTGAACGACCCGCATGCCTTTGGCTGAGTTGACCAGGCGGTTAAGTTCTTCGGCGGTGAACTCGAAGCCGTGGTAGACCGGATCAGACCAGGCCTTATACTGCCAGGCGGGTGTGACACAGATGAGGTGCCCGCCGGGCTTGAGCACACGTGCCGCCTCGTTAACGACGCCGATGGGGTTGCCCAGGTGCTCGATCACGTCGAGCATGACCGTGCAGCCGATCGAGCCGTCTTCGAACGCCATCGCGTCGCCCATGCCGACCTGGAAGGTGGGTGTGATCATAGGCGGCGGGTACTGCTGTTGGGCGCACATACGCTCCGCGCCTGCGATGCCCTCATTTTCCGGGTCGAGGCCGATCGCCTGACAGCCCTGCATCGCGAAGAGGTGGGTGAACAGGCCGTCGCCTGAGCCGACATCGATCACGGTTCCACCCGCGCCATCCGGCGGGAGGGTGTACTGCGCGACGAGCTTGGCGAGGTGGTCCGCCCGCTGGCGGTAGACGTCTGACTTCTGGTAGCTCTCCCAGTGCATCGCGCCGCGCTGGTCGTACTTCTCAAACGGCATCATGCCGGCGTGGAAGAACGCGTTCCAGAGCAGGCCCCTGCCGGCGTGCGCTTCACGGACGTGATCCAGATCGGGCGCGACCCAGTCGAAGCGGAATGCTTTGAGAAAAGCGGCGGACTCGCCTTCATCACGGGACGGGCTGAAGGTATCGACCACCCCTGCCTGCGGCACCGCCAGGACACGCCCGCCGCCGCGCCGGATCGCCAGCCCCAAACCCAGCATGCCGAGTTGGCCTAGTGACGAGAGCAGTTCCTCGCCATTGACATTTTCAAAAGTCTTCTGAGAGATGACAGCTACACCACCAGCGATGGTGTCGCACTCTTCGGGGAATCGATAAGACTTGCCATCTACTCCCTTGCCGACGTGGTGGAACCCTTTAGGGTGGACCACGAACTCGCCAAATGAAAAGACCTGCCCGGCAGGTACAAAACGCTTAGCACCGACCATCTCGACGCCGGGCATATGGCGGACGAACCAGCCCAAGCGTTCGCGCCAGTCCCCGGGCTGAGGGTCCGGCGTGTCAACGCCGCGGACCACGACCAACCCATCGTCACCGCGGTCCGCAATCCAAAGCTGGGCAGCGTTAGTCATCGGGGCGGGCTGAACGACGATCGAATCGATATTAGACATACTCATCGGATCGACGCCAATCGTGTATGGACGTGAATTTGTCCGATAACCGATTGGGAAGTGGGTGCACGATCGCCCCGCCGCCTTCACCTATCAGCAATCCGCTATGCCAACACCACGACTCTCGATCCTGATCCCAAACTTCAACAACGGGCCTTCGTCGTCAAGGGACGGCAAGACCGACCTGCTCGGCGACCTCCTGCAGTCGCTGTGGGATACCCTGTCCGACGACCCGACCCCGTTGGAGATCATCGCGTTTGACGATGGGTCGACAGATGAGTCTCGGCAGACGCTGCGCAACTGGTCGGAGAAGGCTTGGCGCGGGGGCGAGCCTTTCCTTAGGCTCATGGAAGACGAGCACTGCGGAGTTCTTTCGATTACCGCGAACAAGCTGGTGCGGGCCAGCCGAGGTGAACTGCTCGCTCGGCTGGACGGGGACATCGTGATCCATACCCACCACTGGGCCAAGGTCCTCTGCGAGGCGTTCGACAACGGCCCCGAGGACCTCGCGGTGATCGGGCCGAAGCAGCTCGCGCCCGACGGCAAGATCCATTCGATGGGCGACTTTGTCCTGCACCCGAAAGGCTACCACCACGTCTGCGCGGGGCTGACCAGCGAGATGGTGACACGGGCGATCGAGGTCGACCACGTCATGGGCTGCTTCTACTGCTGCACGCGAGCGCTGTACGACGAGCTAGGCGGCTACGACGAAGACTTCATGCGTGGGCAGACGGTGGACTTCGGCATGCGGTCACGGCTGGCGGGCTACCGCTGCTGGGCGATCCCGACGATCGAGTTCACGCACCGCCACACCCTGCGCCTCGACCGGGCCACGAACGCGGACAGCAACGAGGGGATCGACACCTCGCGGCAGGTCTTCCGTGACAAGTGGGGTTTCGACCGGATCGCACCGGACCTGGATGTCGCGAGGCAGCGGTACGCCAAGACCCCCCTGCTTTGGAACGCGCAGGTGTTTGGCGTGCCCGCAGGGGCCGATATCACCCCCGCAAGCGCGATACCCAACGGGCTGGGGCAGAGCGAATGGGCTCGTTTTAACCAAGACGAGTCTTTCCGACAGTGGGTGATGTTCAAGGTGATCTCGGTCGTTCAACTGGTCGAGCGGGGGTTTGTGTCAAACGACCGGCCGATGGTCGTGCCGGACTGCGGCTCGGGGATCGTGGTGCAGATCCTCGCGACGCGCGGCATCGAAGCGGTCGGCATCGAGCGTGAGGTCAAACACATCGAATTAGCGAAAGAATTTGTTGCGCACCACGCCACGAAGGGCGGGGGCTACCCCGGTAAGGTACCACGGTTCATCCACCAGACCGAGTTGCGGACGCTGCCCTTGAGTGATGGAGAGGCGTCGCTGGTGTGCCTGTTCGATCGGATGGAGGCACACGACAACCCCGTTTCGCTGCTGAATGAAGCGAGACGTTTAACCGGCCAAGACGGCGCGGTGCTGGTCATCAGCAAGTGCCCACCGCTGGCCCATGAGCAGCCGATGCACCCCTACCGGCCGTTGATGCCGACCCATTTGGCCAACCTGATGATGTCGACGACGGGCTGGCAAACCATGATCGAGGTGCAGCAGCAGACCCCCGGCCGGCCAATCGTTGCGCTCGCGACCGGGCGGTCGCTGCCCAAGCAGAAGCCTGCCCCAGCGAAGGACCTGGCCCCTATCACGCTGCAGCCCGCAAAGGCCGGATAACTCTGCCTGTACCGCGCCGATTCGTGGGCTTGCATCGTACACCACTGGATTGAATAGTTCAGTGGTAGAATGCTCCTGCCCGATGGATAAAGGTGTGCGCATTATCACACGGTAGCGTCCCTCCAATGGGGCCGTGTAATAGAGCGATCGGCGACCAATGAAAGGACTGAGATGGGTCTGACCCGACGACAAGCGATCATGGCGAGTTTGGGCGCTCTCGCGCTGGGCGGCTGTTCAAGCACGTCCCGAACCAGCACCCACCCGCGCCCGATCGCCGACTGGCCTGGCTACCCGGCAAGCCCATCCGGGCGTCGCGTGTACACGCCGGTCAATGCACCTGCACGCCAACCTATCACCTTATCCAACCCAAGCGCTGTCTCGGTACCAGGTGGTGGTATTGCGTCCATCGGCCGGTCTAGTTGGACACGCACCGGCCCGGTCCGGTCGAAGGTCAACGCGATGAACGGCATCAGCAAGCTGACCATTCACCACGATGGGATGGACCCGTCCTATCTCACGAACAAGAGCGCTGTCGCCGAACGGATCGAACAGATCCGCAAATACCACGTCGGCGAGAACCGCTGGGGCGACATCGGCTACCACTACATTGTCGACCGCTCCGGCCGGGTCTGGGAAGGCCGGCCCATCCAGTACCAGGGCGCCCACGTCCGCAACAACAACGAGCACAACATCGGCATCCTTGTGCTGGGCAACTTCGACAGGCAATCTCCGTCAAACGCCCAATTGAAGTCGCTGTTTAATACGACTGACGCTTTGACCCAGCACCATCGGATCAAGACCAATCTTGTCCGCTCGCACCAAGAGATCAACAAGACCGCCTGCCCCGGCAAGAACCTGCAGAAGCACATGAACGCCTTGCGCCGCCACCTGGGCTAAATCCAATTATCGATCAATCGAAAGGCCGTCCTGAGGGGGCGGCTTTTTTCACAGGCGTCGTTACAATGTTAGGGTCATGGATGAAGCCAAACCCACCGTCGTTGACGATGAGCGCACCGAGGAACTCAGCCAATTACCAGAGCAGCAGACGCCCCCGGTCCTGCTGCCTGAGGATCTCGACAGCCGCGTTGAAGCCGCGTTGATGACCAGTGAACGGCCGATGACCGCGGCACGCGTAGCCGAGGCGTTGGGCGCTGTGGGAGCCGGCCATGCGGTTGAAGAATCGATCGGGGCGTTGAACGCGGACTATGAACGGACCGGTCGGAGTTTCCGCATCGAGAAAGTTGCCGGTGCGTGGCAGGTCGTTACGCTGCCGAAGTATGCCGATGTGCTCGACGGTCTGAAACGTACAAAGCAGGACAACCGCCTGAGCGCCTCGCAGCTCGAGACGCTAGCAATTGTCGCCTATAAACAGCCTATCGTCCGGGCAAAGGTCGAAGCGATCCGTGGCGCCGCGAGTGGCGAAGTGCTGCGCTGCCTAATGGATCGACACCTCGTCAAAGTTGTTGGGCGCGCCGAAGAGATCGGCCGCCCCATGTTGTATGGCACGACCAAGCAGTTCCTTGAAGTGTTCGGGCTAGGTACGCTAAAAGACCTGCCCGAGGCTGACGAACTTAAACCCATTTGATTCTATGATTCGACGATCGATCTTCCATCACGTGCTGCTGTTACCGCTTGTTGCCTCGGTGCTGACGGGCTGCGGCAGCTATGCCATCGAGGGTCGCGTTATTCGCGGGTCTATGGCGATGATCCAGATCATCGACAAAGACGATGCACGCATGACCGAGAACAACCCGACCGGCGGCGGCGCGGTGGTCCAGGGCATCCTTGAACCGAACACACCTTCCGAAATGCAGTCGCTCGGGCAAGTGGTAACCGACGGCCAAGGCAGATTCGCGATCCCGGTCGACGCACTGGGCTCCGGCTTCCTGGAGTACGAAGCGATGCTGATCGCACGTCGCGAGGGGCACCAGGGGGCGATGAAGACCGTCGATTTGCCCAGGCGCGGGCAACGCGTGTTGATCACGCTACCGCTGGGTGCGGACACCTTGAGAGTGCCAAAAGGCCCCCTGGATGACGCGCTCCGAGACGCTAAGCCCTATCTCGAGCAGGGCCGCTGAATGACAGCGGTTTTATAGGTCTCGTTTGGCTCTCAGAGCCAAGCAGACTGGCCTGGCTTACAATCTGTGATCCTGCGGAACACGGATCATGCCCAACATGGCTAAGCAGCTCCAACCCACTGCCGAGCCGGCACCCAGCCGGGAGGCAGAAGCGCCGCCAAGCCCGACGAAGGTCGAGCGTGTCACCAAGACCGCGGCTCCAAAACCACGTCACGATGTTTCGCTTGCCTGGCTGGTCCTGGTGGGGCTCATGATCTTGGCCGCTCTGCCCTTGCTGATCGACTTGAATACCCCAGGTATCTGGTCCGAACAAGAAGCGATGAGTGTCGCGATGTCATCTGAAACAGCACAACGAAAGACCCCGATCGCGGAAGGCGAAACCTCCCTTCAATCGTGGACACCGGTCTACCGGGGTGAGAGCCGTTGGGACCTGCCTCCCGGGGGGACATGGCTGCACATGGTGATGTACACGGGCGTGCCGCGTGAAGCGCAGGGCACGGATGAAGCAGCCGAGCAACTATGGGTCGGACGTGCACGGCTCGGCTCGGTGATCATGTCGCTGCTTTTTGTCGCGGCGGTGTTCTGGGGCGGCTACAGCCTCGGGGGGCTACCCACCGGGACGATCAGCGCGTTAGTCGCGATGACAATGCCGCTGATCATCGGGTTCGGTCGACACGCCAACCCGCAGATCGTAGCAGCTGCGTGGTCAGCGCTCTCGATCGCGGGTGCCTTATGGGCAATGCGTCCCTTGCGCGCGGCGCCATCGCTGGTCAGGCAACTCATCGGCTGGGTTACTTGCGGTGTCGGTCTTGGGCTGGCAACGCTTACCATGGGTCCGAGCATCATCCCTGGCACGCTCCTCTGCACCATTGTCTTGGCGATGATCTGCCCGCGCCGGATCGGCCACATCATGGGCTTGCTGGCGTCGACCGCGTTAGCCGCTTTGCTACTCACGCCTTGGGCGTTGCATGTCCACGGTCAGGACGCGGATGTCTGGCAGCAGTGGCTCGCACGGCTCTCCCCCGACTTCGGGCAGACCGGTTTCGGCGAGTTGCTCCGCCGTGCAGGCTGGCGTCTCTCGCTTGCAGCGTTAGTCAGCGGGTTCTGGATGATCTGGCTGATCCCCGCACTGATCCAACCATTTAGCACCTCGACTGGCTCGGTAAGACGCCGACTCATGCTCGGATGGGGCTGGCTTGTCACATCTATGCTGCTGATCATGTTCGCACCCGGGGAGACAAGGCTGTCTGCCTTCCTGCTCGCAATCGCGCCAGCCAGCGTGGCCATCGGGCTGATCACCCAGCAATACCATGACCTCTCTTCGGAGGGGCGTCACGCCAGGCTCTGGATCATCGCGAAATGGCTGTCGTGCGGGTGCATGCTACTTCTCGCGATCGCGCTACCGCTGCTGGGCTACCTACTCAACCACCGGCCGGACTGGGTGCGGTGGTTGCCGACAATGGAAAACCCGTTGTTGGCCAGCATGCACTGGAGCTTCTATGCCGGCGCCGCGGCCGCCCTGCTGCTTGCCGCGGTGCTCGCGACGCGCTTTGCCATCCACCACCACCCCGGGCGGACGACGGCCTGCCTGGCGATATGGCTGCTGATCGCTTTCGGATTAGCGGCGATCCCGATCTCCCGGGGCGATCAGCTCAATACGCTTTATGAAGCGCCGCTGCCCGAGCAAATCAGCCGTATCTACTAAGCTATGAATACACCGGAGCGCATCATTGACGCCAACGCCAACCGTGTCCGCGAAACGCTGCGTGTGCTCGAAGAGACGGCACGCTTTGTTGTTGAGGATGCCGGGCTTTCGCAACAGATCAAGACTATCCGGCACGACTTCACCGCTGCGATGAAGCCGTTTTCGGAACTTATTTTCCACCGTAATACGCCAGGCGATGTCGGAACCACCCTCAAAACCGATGCGGAACAAACCCGTGCGAGTGTGAAGGACATCATCCTCGCGGCAGGCTCCCGCGCGACCGAAGCGTTGCGAGCGATCGAAGAGTACGCCAAGCTCAGTTCGAAAAAGCCTACTGCGTTACAGCACTTGGCACAAACCGCAGAGCAGTTGCGATATCGCTGCTACGAGGTCACCAAACAGCTCGCGCTCAGAATCAGCTGCGGCAATGCTCCGCAATGGCGGCTCTGCCTGCTTCTGACCCAGTCACTTTGTACCCAACACCCTTGGCAAGAGATCCTTGAACAAGCGATCGAACACGGGGCCGACTGTATCCAGGTCCGCGAGAAACAGATCGACAGCGGTCCACTACTCACCCATATCAGGTGCGTCATCGAGCGAGTGAGCGGGCGTGCAGCCGTGATAGTGAACGATCGGCCCGACCTCGCGCGGCTCTCCGGCGCCCAGGGCGTTCACCTCGGGCAGACCGACATCAACCCCTTGGAAGCACGCGAAATCATGGGAAGCGAGATGATCGTCGGCGTCAGTACTTCGAACCTCGAACAAGCCCGGCAGGCCAAAACATGCGGGGCCGACTATTGCGGGGTCGGGCCGATGTTCTCGACAACAACCAAGCACAAGCCCAACCTTGCAGGGCCCGACTATCTGGGCAAGTACCTCGCTTGGGGCGGACTGCCTCACCTTGCAATCGGCGGTATCCACCCCAACAACGTCGAAGAGCTCGTAGGGGCTGGCTGTAGAGGCGTTGCGGTCAGTTCAGCGATCTGCTCAGCCCAAGACCCGGGGCAAGTGGCGAAAGCACTCGCACGCGCGTTGGAGGCTCCAGTCATCAGCGAGTAGGCCGTTAGTAATCGCTACAACCCGCACAGCTTCAAACACGATTGCCCATCTCCTCAACCCCCCGCAGGAGTCGCATGCCTGTTCAATAAATCGAAATTCGGTAGGCGGCAGGTTAACTCGCGAGAGTGCCTCAATCCCGCACCCGATAGTGCTGATATCGCTGGCCCACGATGGGTCGGCAAGAAAGTTTGTCATGCATTATCACGCCGCTATCTTCGACTTACGTGGCACTTTGTTGAAAGACCCCGAGCCACACTTCACGCTGAACGCGACCATGATGCAGGCGCGGAGCCTGCGTGTGGACCCAATCCGCTTCGCCTCGCTGTGGTACCACCACGCGCACCAGAACTACACGGATATCGAGTTGCCCTGGATCGAGTCGAACCTGCAGGCGGTCTGTGACGACCTTGGCATCGAACTGGACCCGCTCATGCGGCGTCGCTTAGCCGAGCAACGCGAGCAGGTCATCCGTACAACGCTCCAGCCCCGGCGTGGCGCCGTGCGGATGCTCACACGCTTGCGGGCGGCGGGATTAAGAACCGCGGCGGTGGGCGATGTCCCGCCTGATGTACGCGTGATGTTCCAGCAGACCGAGTTGGCCAAGCACCTTGATGTAGAGCTGCTTTCCACCAGCGGCTCGTGTAAGCACTCCGACCCACGCGTGATCCGCCACACGATCGCCGAGCTCGGCTTGCCGGCAAACACCTGCCTCTACGTCACCGCGGGCGGGTTGGACGAGCTTGATACCGCGGACCTCTACGGCTTGCAGCCCATCGCATTCCGTGAGTCAAATGATGATGAGTACATCACCGATCTCGTTGGCGGCTATCCGCGGGCTGGCACGATGATCGAGGTGTACTGGCTCGCGACCGAAGCGTCCGCCGCAGTGATTGCTTAATCGATCGTTGAGGGTGCAAATTCTTCGGGACGCTGGATGGGGTCGTTAGTGATGGGATTGGGCGCTTTTCGAGCCGTCGGCAGGTCTGCCGGGGGCTCGATTTCACTGGGGACCGCCTCGTGGAGTGGCACCCAGCGTGTCGGGTCACGAGTAATCATAAAACGCTGCTGGATCGGGAGATCGGTCTGAGCAATCAGGTAGCTCTCCTCAATACCAACAGGCACAAGGTCCTGGTCCCAGGTGAGTCGCCGAAAGACTAATCGATGGCCCTCTTCCGATGAGCCGGTATACCACCAGTTCACGATAATAGGCGGCTTAACATCGGCCATGACCCTTTGCGGAACGACCGACAGCACGCCCTCGACGAGTTGCGTGGCTTGATATCGTTGATCCAGTGCCGCACGGTCGACCCGTTGGGCCTTGGAACAGCCACATAGCAGGACTAAAACCAGGGACAGTACGAGACGCATCAGCGGGTGAGGCCCGTGTTATTGCGCGGGCTGCGGCGTTGCTGCGTCTCTTCGTTGTGCTGCGGGCTGCCGACCAGCTCAGCGTTGGTCTTGTACTTCACCAGCGCCTTGAGCAGCTGCTCGACCTGCATGACCGGGTTCATGTTAAGCAGCCGCCGGCGGAGCAGGTTGACCGTGGTGAGCTCCTCCTTCGGGATCAGCCGGTCTTCGTTGCGCGTGCCGGACGCGGCGAGGTCGATCGCGGGGAAGATGCGCTGCTCGGCGATCTTGCGGTCGAGGATGAGTTCCATGTTGCCGGTACCCTTGAATTCTTCAAAGATCACCTGGTCGCCGCGGCTGCCGGTGTCGACCAGCGCGGTGGCGATGATGGTCAGCGAGCCGCCCTCTTCAAACTTGCGTGCGGCCCCGAAGATCTGCTTCGGGATCGTCATCGCGCCGGCATCCAGACCACCGGACAGCGTACGGCCGGTCTGTGCCATATTTGGCGCGGTATTAAACGCCCGGCCGAGACGCGTGAGCGAGTCCATCAGCACGACCACGTCCTTGCCCATCTCGGCGAGCCTGCGGCAACGCTCGATCGCGGCGATCGCCAGGCCGCAGTGCCGCTCGGGTGTATGGTCGTTGGACGACGCCCAGACCGTACAGGGAACATTCCTTCGGAACTCTGTGACTTCCTCGGGCCGTTCGTCGATCAGGAGCGCGAAAACCTCGCAGTCCGGGTGGTTGTGCTGGACGCCGAGCGCGATGTTCTGGAGCAGCGTGGTCTTACCGGCCTTGGGCGGGGAGACGATCATGCCGCGTGTGCCGTAGCCGATCGGGCAGAACATATCAATCAGCCGGCAGGCATCAGGGCAGCCCGGATACTCAAGGCTGAGCCGAGGCTCGGGCATGATGATGGTCAGGTCGGCGAAGTCTCGGAGCTTGCCGAAGTCCTCCGGCGTTTGGCCTTCGATCTTAACGATGTCCTGCACGCGTCGAGCACTGGGGTCGATCGCGTTGTATTTGATCTTCTTCTGCTTGCTGCCGCGCTGGTTGGGCTGCTGCCCCCCACCGAAGGGCTTGCCAAGCGAGCACTCGATCATCATGCCGGGGCGCAGGTCGTACTTTTCAACGAGATGGCTCGCAAGGACCGGGTCCTTGGGGTAGGCGAGGAACGTGTCGCCGAGTTGGCGCAGCCTGCCATCGGACTTGGGGCCCTGCTCGTAGATACCGGCGACGATTTCCTCGGGCAAGGGTTCGTCGCTCTCGCCCTCCGCCAAGCCCTCGCCACTGGATTTCTTGCGTCGTCGTCGGCGGCGGCGCTTCTTGGGTTTCGCCTCCCCATCTTCCGAGTTTGCCTCGGGCTGGATATTGCCGTCGGCGTCATCGGGTTGGGGCTGGTCCTCGGTCGCCGTTGTCGCGGGCGCGTCGACAGCGTCCGCCGCCTCTGGCGAGGTGTCCTGTTCCTGGTCCGTCTTGTCTTGGCTCATGCCTGGTCACTCGCGGCACAGGGCACTTGGCCCCGCCTGGTGAAAGAAATCAGGTGCCTCGGCCGATACGAAAACCGACCTCTGACACCACCATCACGCCACGGCTCGATCACATGGACCTCAGACCGCCCGTCATGGCGAAAAAGACTGGAGCCGTGCTCCGTCACCCCCGCTCCTGTCCCTCAGCGAATCGTTACCGGCAAAACACGGCTTCGAGCTTTCAAGGACAAGCCCCGATTGGCAAAAGACAGAACCTGTCTTCGCGACGGGGTCACATCGGGGTGACACCGGCCGGCCATCGGATGAAAGGGGGCTTGCAGGACCGGCCTCCCGCCAAATCCTACGTACATGTTTTACCCGCATCGGCGGTCTGGATCAAGTCCTTAACCCGCCCCCGCCAGGATGCGGGGCGCCGTGCCCCACCCTGCCCGATAACGTAAGCCGTTTCCCGTCATGACTTGAGATTCTAGCCTGGAACCGCTCGTAGACATCTTTGCGGATCAGGAAGGAGCCTGCGCGTACAATATTAGGCTATGTCCACCGCCTCCGAACAGTCCGAGATCAACTCTGTGGCCTTCGTGTCGCTAGGCTGTCCCAAGAACTTGGTGGACTCGGAGAAGATGCTAGGCCTACTG
This sequence comes from Planctomycetota bacterium, assembly GCA_039024275.1. Lineage (GTDB taxonomy): Bacteria > Planctomycetota > Phycisphaerae > Phycisphaerales > Phycisphaeraceae > JAHQVV01. The sequence continues at coordinate 101,784 of JBCDKD010000001.1, forward strand.
GCTGAGGACGGGATCAACCCCGTGCCAGCCGATCTAATGGATCAGGGCGAGGCCGACGCGGTGGTGATTAATACCTGTGGCTTCCTTGAGGCATCCAAAGTCGAATCCATTGACGAGATCAATCAGGCCGCTGTGCTGAAAAAACAAGGTAAGATCAAGCGTGTTGTTGTAGCAGGCTGCCTCGTGCAACGGCACAAGGCAAAGATGCTCGAGTGGTGCCCGGACATCGACGCGATGGTGGGGGTTTTCGATCGGGACCGCATCGTGACTGCGGTGCGAGGCTCGGATAGCTCCGGTGCCGCAGCTTTATCTGCGCTCAACGAGACGTCGATCGAGTTGCCTATCTACTCCTCGATCGCGACCAATGCCACGATCGCCAAGCAGAACCGCGCGATCGCCGGCGGGAACGAAATGGGCTACTTCGAAGACGACAACGCCCGGCTCCGGCTGACACCCCGCCACTACGCGTACCTGCGCATCAGCGAGGGCTGCAACCAGGGCTGCGCGTTCTGCACGATCCCCTCGATCCGCGGACGTATGCGGTCCAAACCGGTCGAGCGCATCCTCAGCGAAGCGACCGAGCTACTCAACGATGGCGCGTTTGAGCTGTCTCTGATCGGCCAAGACACAACCAGCTTCGGCGAAGACATCGGCTACGGTGCGGGCCTGTCGGGCATGCTAACCGAACTTGACCAGCTCGCCGGGCAGTTCGGCGGGGCTTGGCTTCGCCTGATGTACGCCTACCCATCGTGCTTTACCGACGAGATGATCGATACGATCGCCTCGCTGAATCATGTGCTGGCTTACATCGATATGCCGCTGCAGCATATCAACGACGAGGTCCTCGACAGAATGCGCCGCAAGACCTCACGCAAGCTCATCGAGACCCTGCTCGGTAAGCTCCGCGACCGCATCCCGGGTATGACCATCCGGACGACCTTTATCTCAGGCTATCCCGGGGAAACCGATGCCCAGCACGAGGAACTCGTCGCGTTTGTCCGCGACTTCGGCTTCGAGAACATGGGCGTCTTCCCCTACTCGCCCGAGCCGGGCACGAAGGCGGGCGCGGCCTACGACAAGGGCGGCGCGATCCCTGACGATGTGATCCAGGCGCGGATCAATGAGCTGATGGCTACACAACAGCAGGTGGTCTTCGATCGTAATGATCAGATGGTCGAATCGAGCCGGGTGTTTGATGTGTTGGTGGATGACGCTTATGCCGAAGTCGATTACGAAGGCGTCAAGATGCCTATGACACGCTACGCAGGCCGGACCTACCAGCAGGCACCCGACATCGACGCGACGACGTATATCGATAGCAAGGCCGAGTTCGCCCCAGGCGAACTGGTCCGTTGCGAGATCGTCGACTTCGACGGGTACGACCTAATCGCCAGGCCGGTGGAAGAACTCGAAGGCAGGGTTTCTCTGCCGCTGTTGTCTACGTAGCAGCTTGACCGACTTACGAGGATCAGATGCGACTCGTGAAAGAAATTGATAAGCAAGCTATCTTGATCGCAGTCCACGAGCAATACCGGCTTAATTGGCGCGGCATCCATGGTGTCGAGCACTGGGCAAGGGTAATGTATAACGGCCTGCTGCTTGCCGAGCATGTGGATGCAGACCCGCGTGTTGTGACGCTTTTCGCGCTGTTCCATGACGCCTGTCGATTTAATGACGGCCATGACCCTCAGCATGGCTCACGCGGCGCAGCGTTGGCGCTTTCGCTACGTGGCAAGCTGTTCGACCTAGAAGATCAGGCGATGGATCTACTCCATGACGCTTGCTGCCGCCATACCCACGGCCTGACAGAGGCGGATGTGACTGTTCAGGTTTGCTGGGACGCCGACCGTCTCGACCTCGAAAGAGTTGGGATCACACCCAGCCCGCGGTATTTGTGTACCGAGCAAGCAAAGCTGGAAGATGTGATTCACAGAGCCTGCCTTCGGGCTTGCGCTAACGAACACCCTGATTGCCTGCCGGACCTGGCGCGATATTCCTGATACTGGCAATCGCGTTCGTGTCTTCCCATCGCAGGGCAATTCCGATCAATTCCGCTTGGCACGAGCACTTTCTGTGATACTGTTACTGAGTTGGCTTGCACACGATGACCAAAGGACCGCTACAACCCGTACGATCGGTACAACCGACACAACCGTCCGTTGGCAAACCCATGCGGCGGGTGTCACGTCGCGGGAAAGCGCGTCCGATAACTGCAACCCACGTTGCACCCGACGGCACCAAGTTGCGGCTGGTCGGGGCCGCGGCGCCGGACGCTAAGCCGCCTGTCTCGAACCCCACACCGATCGCCGGTGCGACAGACCCACGCTGGGTGCTTGCGTTGGCGACCGCGCAAGTGATGGAAGGCGACGTGCTGCCCCCCGCCAAGCGAGAGACACTGATGCGGCAGGGCAAGTCCATGGGGCTCAGCGGGTTTGATTGCTCACTGATCCTCGCGATCATCCAAGACCGTGCCAGGCGGGGGATCGCGCTGGATCAGTGCCCAGCCGCCGGCGAGCAGCAACTGGCGATGATCCCGCTGCCACAGCTCCGGCCGTTCAAATCGGTGCTGGGCGAATCCCCGACCCGTACGGTGCTGGTCGCGGGCGGGCTGCTCGCCCTTCAGATATTCCTGGTCTGGGTCTGGCTTCGCTGATCGGAAAGCGGTCTACGCGGCTTACTTGCTACCTGTGACCATCTTGAATGTGCCCACGAGGATGAAGAGGTCCATCTTCCACGACGCGTTTTCGACATACTTGATGTCGTAGCGGATCCATTCCTGGAAGTCCTTACCCGGCTCACGCGAGCGCTTGACCTGCCAAAGACCGGTGACGCCTGGGCGGACCGAAAGGCGGGCTTCACGCCATGCAGGGCTGTACTGGTTCTCTTGGTACGGGCTTGGACGCGGCCCGACGACCGACATCTGCCCAAGTAGTACATTGAAGAATTGCGGGAACTCGTCGATGTTGCACTTGCGCATAAACCGGCCCGCCTTTGTGATTCGCGGGTCGTTGTCGATATAAAACTGCGGGCCGTCGGCCTGGTTCTCAGCCTCAAGCTTCTGCTTGATCTCGTCCGCGTTGTTGTACATCGTGCGGAATTTCAGGCACGGGAACTCACGGCCACCGATCGACTCGCGCCGGTGGGCAAAAAAGAATGGCCGACCGTCTTCGATAAAGATCGCGAGCATAATCAGCGGGTAGAACGGCAGTGTGATCAGCAAGAACACCAGCGCGAAGACCATATCGAAGGCCCGCTTGGTTGCGCGGTAGAACGAACGGCTCGCCTTGCTGCGCTCCGGATCAACCACGTGGTCTGTCGGCTCGATCGCGTGCCACTGGAGGGAGTCCACGGTCGGCCGCAACTCGGGCTTGTCCCACAGTACCGCCGGCCCGACGATGCTGTTGATCTCGTCGAGGTCTCGGCCGGTCCCGATCCAGACCGGGCCAACAAAGCGGGTGTCGTGATCCATCGGGGCGGATCTGTCAGTCCAGACCTCGCCTGACAACCGATGCACTCTTGTGATCGTGGCGTCGGGACGCCGCCAGAGGTTGATAAGCTCGTGCACGAAGTCGTTGACCTGCTGGTCGTCCTTGCGGTTGAAGACGCAGCCTTCAACCGAGATGGTCGTGCGCTGATGAGCTGGGATGGATCGGCGGAGTTGCCGCCAGAGGTCGCGGCTGTCCGGCGCGGTCATCCAACGGTGCGCAATGTCTTCGCTAGGCGTGAGCGCAACACGGCCGAGGCGGAAGTTGAGGTGCCGGTACACGCGCTCGAACCGGACAAAGTAGTCATTATCGTCTGCGATGACACGTTCTTGATAGCCCGGGTCGTGGGTGTCGTGGATGCGTGCGAAGAGGACCTGCGGCTTGAGCCAGCTGAGCGTGTCGACGAGGCGTCCGAGCCTGAAGATGGACAGCGAGTCTTTGTCGGCGAGCAGGTAGAGCTCGGCGTGCTTGACGATCTCAGAGGGCTGGCCCTGCCGGACGACCTGCACCCCGCGTGCGGCCCAGAACCGGTCATGCAATGCAACCGCGTCCAGGCCCCAGATTGTGTGCTGCTGGAGCCTCTGTTCGGTTTGAGCCGGCGATGATGTGGCCGCGGTTGTCATGCTGGATCTGTACCATCCCCGGTATCCGCCAAGGATGCGTTTATTCGTGACCGTTTGAACTGCCGTTGGTGTGAACCATCAGGCTCTGATCGTCGCTGGTCTCTTCCGCCGAGCTGGCGACCGCGGTGCCGAGCGGGCCGAGCCTTGCGGAACGCGTCTTGTCGAGCTTCCGCTTACGGGCGGAGATATCAGGGCGGCGCTCCTGCGAGATAAGCGAAGCGTAAGAGGTATGAGCGAGGTCGCTCTCCAGGGCGTGGTTGAACACCAAGCCGGCGACATTGGCACGCACCGAGCGGAGCTGCTCAAGGGAGCGAGCCGCGACCGAGCGGTGGTCGCCACGCGAGACGATCAGGACGGTCGCGTCGGACTCTGCCGCCGCGATGGACGCCTCGAGCGAGCCGAGCACCGGGCCAGTGTCGATCAACACGATGTCGAAGGCCTCGCGTGCCTGTTTAACCAGTTCACGCATCGCTGCGGGCGAGAGCCGGCTCGCATCAGCGGGACGGGCCTTGCCGACGGGCAGGACGAAGAACTGGTCGATACCCGTCGCGGCGACACACGACCGGAGCCGGCCGGGGGCGCAGGCATCCAGCAGACCCAGTGAGGTATCCAGCTGAAGCCGCTTGGCGGTTTCCAGCTCTTCCTGGCTCATCAGCTGCTCTTCGATCAGGAGTTGCTCGATCGTTTCACCACGGGAGGCCGAGAGCGTCAACAGACGGGACAAGTCGGCCTCATTGATCAGGCCTTTCTGGCGGATGACCGTGTCAAGCGACTCGTGCACAACGGAGCCCATGCGGCGCGAGATACCTGCACCCACGAGGTCGGCGTCGATCACGAGCGTGCGCGAACCCGTCGCCGCGAAGGACATACCCAACGCGGTGGCAAGCGAGCTCTTGCCAGAACCGGCAGCCGGGCTGGTGATTGAGAAGACGCGGTTGCTGCCGCCGATCTGCAGCAGCGTGCGGATGTGGTGGACACAGTGTGCCGCGGCGTCTGCCTGTTCCGGGTCCTTCATGTCGGCTGGCAGCGTCGGCAACAGGCCGAGGACATTCGTGTCGGGCAGGTCTGCGGCGGTATCGGCGACATGCCGCATCCGGCGGTCCATGAGCCCGATCAGCATGACCAAACCAAAGCCAGCACCCATCCCGCCGATACCACCAAAGGCGGCGTGCTGGATACGTGTGGTGGCGTTCGAAGGCTTGCCGGGCATCGGTGCTTTGTCGCCGATCTCAACGAGCGTGATCTGCTCGTTACCTGCAAAGAGGTCTTCCGTCTTCTCGTAATCAAAGATCTCTTCATCAACATCGCGGATCGATTCGATGACCTGCTGCAGCTCAAACTCGTCCTCCTGGACTGCGGCAATGCGGGTAGCCAGGTCGTTGGTCTCAGCTTTAAGCTGCTTGACCTTTTCAACCAGGGCGTTGTAGGTCGCCATCATTTCCGCGACCTGCTGCGGGACGGGGGTGGTGCCTCCCCCTTCGTTTTGGCGCGATAGCCAGCTGGCTTCGAGATCAAGGATCTGGCGATCAACACGGGCAATCATCCGCTTGACCTGGACGACGCTGGCCATTGTTTCACCGCGTTTTAGAATCTCGGTCTGGTAGATGTACTCATCTTCAAGCTGCTTCTTCTGTTCTAGCAGCGCGATCATGTCCGGGTCTTGCGCCATCATTTCCTTGATCGTTACTTCAGACCGCTTAGCGTTGGGATTAAGGAAATCCCCAATGATCAGCTCGAGCTCGCCGAGCTTGAATTCCATGTTCGCTAACTCGCCGAGTTTGGCGGTCAGCCGCGTCTTGATGGTGAGGTACTCGCTGTCGGGGATGATCAGCCGCATCTGGTCTCTAATCTGCTTTTGGCGCAGTTCCAGATCAGACTTGCGGTCCTGCAGCAGTTGAAGGTTTTCGTCGATGGCGTCTTTCTGGCCCTGCTTGCGGATCGAGCCGTAAGCCTCCATCAACGCGTTAATCCCCGCCTGCGCGATCGCCGGGTCTTCAGAATCGTACTGGACCTGGATGGTCTGGTCGCCGCCAAACTTGGTATCCATGTCGATGCTGTCAGAAAAGTCCTGGGGGGTCATCGACGCGAAATCGAGCCCAGCACCGCGGGCTGCTTCCTGCCACTCGGGCTGCTGCATCGCGAGTTCGGCGGTGTCCAGCGCGTAGAGCCGGTCCATCTCTGCTTGAACGAGGAGCGTGTAGGGCTGCTCTTGAGAAAGGTCCGTGACATCGACCGCGATGCCGTAGTTTGTCTTGATCTTAATAGTCGACCACGCCGTATACTCCGGCCGCTCGAAGTTGTATCCGAGGTACACGCCGCCGGAAGCAAGGATCATGCCCAGCAGAATGGCCCAGTGCCAGCGGCCGCGCAAGAGCCGCAGCACCGCTGGAGACCCTCCACCCTCTTGCGAAGGCTCTGATTGGTCGTAGTCGGCGTAGGCATCGTTTGCGGCGGTGTAGTAGTCGTCTCGCATCGAAGTCTCGCTCCCGCCTGTCGCCCAGAAGGGCCGGTCGTGACGGATCATTATTGTACCCGTTTAGGTTTAAGGTCTGGATCCTTTGTGCGGATAAAGTCCGCACACGGTTGGCCCAAAGGCGATGTGACAGTCACATGCCTTTCATCCCTATCGGTCGGCCAATACCCGAGGTTAACAGCCCTGCAGGCCGGGAGAGCGTGGCAAATCGGGTTGAGGGCGGTTATCGGCCTCCGAGAAGCCTGCTTAGGACGATGTCGAAGCCAGGTGGTACTGGTGCACCGGCACAGACGCCCAGGTCAGCAGTTTCAATACGCCGGCGATCAACAGGAAGGCCAGCAGGAGTGTCGCCCATTCGGATAAGGCGCGGATCAGGTCCGTGGCAATGAGCGGCGGCCTGCCGTTGTACAGCCAGAGCGTGCCGCCCAGCAACAACGCGCTGCAGATCAACGCGATAAAGGGCGCGATCAGCAGCAGTGTGCTGCGGGCCATCGCCCGCATTGGTGAGCCGAACACAAAGCCGAAGCTGATTAGCATCAGGGACAGGATCGTGGGCAGGCCCTTGCAAACGCTATCGATAGGGATCGCGGTCCCGCTGGTCTCGCCACCGACCACGATCCGTCCCGTCCCTGGAGAAGTAATCACCTCCACCGCCACCCCGAATAGCCCGTAGAGCGCGGCGATCGACTCCGCCTCAAAAAGCTGGTCGGCTTGGCGATCAGGACGGCGAGCGTCACCGGGACCGGCACGAGAAGCGGCAGAATCAACCAGGCAGGCAGGAAGGGCCGGATGATGGACTTGCCTGTACACATCAGGAAGGCCCCGACAACGATCATCAGAGCGCCGAGGTACCACGGTGTTTTCAATGCGTAGACGTAGTGGGCGACCAGGTAGAGGTGGATCCCGGAGACGAGGATGACCAGGCCTAAGCCGGGGCCGCCCGGTTTGACAAAGCGGAAGCGTGCCCGGCGGACCCAGACTAACCAGGCGATGACCGGCAGGACAAGGATGCTGGAGCGGGCATACTCGTTGCGGATGACGACTTGTGACATCGCGGCCCATGCGGGCCAGGTCGCCACGATTGCAAGGCCCACAAACGCGAACAGGCACAGCCCATGTTGGGGCCGCCAGCCGTTACGTGCAAGGGTTTTGGCTGCCTGGTTAAAGTACGTCATCTCAACGGTTCAGAGAAAAGTGTCAATCTATAGCGGAATTCCGCCGGTTCCCGAAACCACCTGATCGACCACACGCATATCACGACCCACGACCGAGCCGGGGCAGACGACGCTGCGCACGAGTACTGCGCCGCTTTCAATTTTCGCGCCGGCCAAGACGACCGAGTCGTGCACCACAACGCCCCGACCAACCGTCGCGCCGGGTTCGATGATGCCGAAGGTCGGTCGCCACTGTTCTTCAAAAGGCTGGTCCAGGTCACAACGTCCCGAGGCGTGGCGGTGAAAAGCCCGCAGGGCACCGAGGTAGCTCTGCAATGTTCGAACCGACATCGCGACAGGCGACGCAAAACGCGCGACACGCACCTGGTGGTCACGGGCCATCTCGGGCAGCGCCTGCTCGTTGAGGTCGCAGAACCCAACGGGGTTAATCGATCGCATGCAGCCGCAGCGGAACAGCATCAGCCCGCTAGGCACACCATCGGGATCAATACCCAGCGTGAAATCACCGCCCGCGTTGTAGAGGTCCATCGCGATACGGATCAAGGGCTCGAACAAGATCTGGCCCGCGCTGGTTACCAACAGGTGGTCATTGTCGTTGTAAGAACGCGCGATGTCACTAAGCAGGCCCGCGGTCCCACGGAACGAGGAGGGGTCGTACTCAATGCTCATCAGCACGGGCCCGAAGCGCTCGGTCCTCGGCGTCAGCCCGCTGTTACGGCTGATCAGCACGCGAACGGGCAGTTGCTCCATGCCAAGCGTCTCAGCCAGCGTGATGAGCTGCTCTCGCCAGCAATCAAGGACCGTCCTGTTGGCACCCACCGGGAGCGATGGCGACGCGCGGCCTGTCGTCTTGCGGAGTGTATTCGTGCGGACGTCACCGGCCAGCAGAACAACGGCGCGCAGATCGGAAAGCGGCCGAGCGGACACGGCCGCGGCCTCACGCTCCAGCCTATGTTCGGCGATCTGCCAGTTCATATCGTTCCCAGACCTTTCTCTTCCGTCTCTCATCGGGTGCAGGCCGTCCCGACACGCATCTATTCTAAGGTTTATTGCTGACAAAACAACGGCTGGCATACGCTTCCGAATCCGCCGATAATTCTGTCTCTTTACCTGTTTTATCCAGTATGACACGGATCAGGGGCTCCAAAATCACGCCGATCTGCTCGACGGCAGCTAGTCTTTCGTCCTGTCCCCACCTGCCGTCGAATACGAACTGGACCTGTGCCGCGCCGTAGTAGCGATCCATGACGGTCCCGCCCAGGCGGCGGATGCCCCGCATAGATGTGGTGAAGCCGTCCTCAGGAACCACGATGAGATTGACGACGCCGATCGATTCGACGCCATCTTGAAGCACACGATCGAATCGATAGTCCATCGACACCGCCTTGATTTGGCCGAGTTGTAGATCGATCTGCTCGCGGCCCCTGCCGGTCCAGCCGGACGATGGGTAGCAGTTCGGCGGGTAGTGTCCTTCCATATCGCGTGCATCTGCGCACTGAACGATCAAGAACGCGAACGACCGGCCGGTGGATCGCTCCTCGAACCGACGGCTGATCAACACGTTCGGCCTGAGCAAAGCGACCGCGGCTTCGGGCAGCTCCTTATCGACCGAGGTCCAACCACCGATCCGCCTGGGCAACTCGTTTGCGACTAAACGGACCCGTTCGTGATAGCCATCTGTCTCCGAACCATCAGGTAAAGATTGGCCGATCGCGTACGCTAGGCCCAGCACAACCATGACCGATACGATCGATACGGGCCGTTGCCACTGCGGGCCGGGCGAGCTGGTTGGTGCCGAAAAACGCTTGGGCCATAGCAGCCAACGCTTCTTGAAGGGCCTGGGCCTGGAGAGTTTCTGCTCCGGCTCGATCGGCAGCATCAGCCATCGCATCAGTACGAGGATACCCATCAACACGAAGTACGAGGCGAGCACCATGACCCAGCCGAGCCAGTCGTGTAGCTGATACGCGAAATCTTCTGAAAAGAAGCCGAAAGCCAACACGGTCGGTACGAGGCGGACAATATTCAGGAGGATCGCCATGGGTGCGGCGATGAGGACGAGGGCCACCTGTACCCAGGGCCTGATCTTCTCTGAAAATACAAAGGCAAAGACGACGAGTATCAACATCGATACCATCCGCATGCCGTTGCAGGCCTCGGCGACACCGACGGGGTAGTCGTTGATAATCAGCAGGTTGCCGTTGCGAACAAGTTCAAAGCCCAACGCGACAATGACGATTTCCGTCGCTTGGGCGGAGGCATTCTGGAGGAACAGGGCCAGCGGGTGCCGGATCACGCCGGGCAGCGGCATCAGGAACACCAGCACGAGGAAGGCCGGCCAGAGCCTGCGGACGATCTGCAGGCCGTTGACGCAGACAAAGGCACCAAACAAGGTAACGATCGCGCCGAAGTGCCAGACCACCTGCATTGCTTTGATGTTGCCGAAGAACCAGAGCCCGACACCTACCAGCGCGATCGCCGCGCCCCAGAGCGACGCGTTCATTTTGATCCCCTTGAGCTCAGCGCGGCGGACCCAGGCGATACGGGCGAAGACAAGCGGCACAAGGAGGATGTGGCTGGCTTCCTCATCCTTGCTGACGATGCGGGCGATGTCCATCCACGCATCACGGCATGCATAAACCGCTAAAAGCAGCAGTACAGATGTCAGGACAGTTCGATTGCGCAGCACCCCATCACCACCCGCGGTGGTCTCGGGCAGTTGCTGAGATGTGATCGTCGTCTGGCTCATCACTCGCTAACCGGAATGGGTCCATCTCATCACGCACAGCGGCGTGCTTCTGCAGCCTCAACCCGCCCGCCAGCCGGGTGGCCTAGCAGTCTGTCATAGAAATCGATGAGCACCGCCTGGCTTGTATCCCAGCTCAGCCCGTTCTGCACGCGGTGCTTACCGAACGCACTCATCTTTTCACGTTTCGCCGGGTCGGCGAGTAGATCGATGAACGCCTGGCCCATCGCCCGCTCATCGTTGTCGGGGATATACACCGCCGCATCCTGCGCGCTAAACCGGCTCTCCTTCAGATCAAAGCTGATGATCGGCAGGCCCATCGCCATATATTCGATGATCTTGTTCATCGTACAAAGGTTGTTGAGCGGGTCGTTGGGGTCGGGCGCGATGCCGAAGTCTGCGGTCGAAAGGTAGCGGCGCAAATCAAGGTCCGAGACACGCCCGGTGAACTTAACGAGTTCATTTTCAAATAGGCCCAGCTCCATAGCTTCTTCTTGCAGGCTCTCGAACGCGTCACCCTTGCCAACGAAGGTAAAACTCGCGTCGGTCAGGCCATGGTCTACAGCATGGCGCACCGCGCGTAGCGCGTAGTCCACGCCGTCCTGCTTACCCATCACGCCCAGGTAGACGCCCATGTGCTTCCGCCCGCGCTTGAGTTCGGGCTCGGGCTCGACCGGCTGGAAAAGATCCAGCTTCGGACCGCTGCGCACCACGACGACATCCTCATCACGCTTGCCGCCCCGCCCCATCGCGACTTCCTTATAGCTTTTGTTGGTCGCGATCACCGCATCCGCGGCTTGGAACTGCTTCTTCTCCAGCCAGCAAAGGCCTTTCCACATGATGTCCTGCCGCTTGAACTTGGACTCATAGAGCTCCGGGCAAAGGTCGTGATGGTCGAAGACAAACTTGACACCGTGCTTCTTGTACTTGCGTGCGATCCACCAGAACGTATCCGGCGGGTTGCAGGTCTGGATCACATCAAACGGGTCTTCCTGCCAGATCTGCCTGACGCGCTTGCCGACCTCACGCAAGCAATAGGCGAACTCTTTGATGTAATACAGTTTCCCGGGCTGCTCTTCATACATCGGGAAGCGGTACACATGGATACCATCGATCACCTTGTCGGGCACATCGTCGTCTGGCGGGCAAGGCGAGATGACGCTGACCTTGTAGCCGGCCTGCGTCAGCGCGGTGGACTCCATCCAAACCCGCCGATCAAACGGTACGGGCAGGTTCTCAACCAGGATCACGATGTGTCCCTTGCGATCGGCCAACTCGGCCTCCCTTTCAGTAGGACAGGCGTGCCGCCTGTCTCCCATACTCAACAGGCAAGCTGCCTGTTCCACGATTTACCAATAAAGCCCTTCGTAGCTCCCCGCGACATCATCGGGGCCACACATGCCGACGAGATCGAAGACCTTCTGGTCTTCCTTGATCGCGGCGATCAGCGGCATATACACCTCGTGCTTGTGGCCGAAAACCACCGTTTTACCGTGCTTGAGCGCGACTTCTGCGGACACCAACGCCCGCTTGAGGTGCGGCAGGTGCTGCTCGATATAGCGCTTATTTGAGCCAAACAGCGAGGCGTACTCAACGTTCGGATCATAGATCGCTAGGTCGTAGCCCTTGCCGATCAGGATCTCGGCCAGGGTAATAAGCGGGCTCTCACGCAAGTCGTCGGTGCCTTCCTTGAAGCTCACACCCATCATCGCGATCTGCCGCGCACCCTTCGCCATGATGCGCTCGGCGGCGCGCTCGATCTGCTCGCGGTTGCTCTTGAGCATCGAGTCGAACATCGTCACCGGCGTGTTATTCGTTAGACCGACCGAGCTGAACGCACGCAGGTCCTTGGGCAAGCACGACCCGCCGAACGCGAAGCCAGGCTTCATGTACTTGTCGCTGATGTTCAGCTTCGTGTCCTGGCAGACGATCTCCATCACCTCGCGGCTGTCCACATCGGCGGCCTTGCAGACCGTGCCGATCTCGTTAGCGAAGGTGATTTTCGTCGCATGGAACAGGTTACAGGCATACTTGATCGACTCGGCCGCGGGGATCGTGCAGCGGATCTCCTCGCCGCCCGACTCGCTGTACAGTTCGCAGACCTGCCGGAACACGTTCTCGTCATCCGTGCCGACGACCGTGTAGGGCGGCGCGTAGAAGTCTTTGATCGAGGTGCCTTCGCGTAGAAACTCTGGGTTCATCGCCAAGCCGAACTTCTCGCAGACCGGCCCACCCGCGTGTTCTTCGAGGATGGGCTTCAGGACTTTCAGCGTGGTGCCGGGCACGACGGTTGAACGGATCACAACCGTGTGCTTGGTGTCTTTGTTGGCGATCGCCTGACCGATCTCTTCGCAGACCTTGGTGACGTACATCAGCCCGAGGCTGCCGTCGGGCGCGGACGGTGTGCCGACACAGACCAAGGAAAGGTCGGTCTGCTGGACCGCTTCCGCGCAGGAATCGGTAACGGTCAGTCGGCTGGACTCCACCGCTTCACGCATGAGGTCCTCGACGCCCTCCTCGAGGATGGGTGCCTTGCCTTCTCGGATGAAGTCGAGCTTGCGCGTGTCGGGGTCGACGCCGACGACCGTGTGGCCGTTGCGCGCTAGGCAGCCGGCGGTCACCGCCCCGACATAGCCCATCCCAAAGATCGATACCTTCATGTCAATGCCTTGCTTATGCGGATTCATCCTTCTGCGGCCTGGGCGCGGGATGACTCGTCCCGCTCCCACTGATAGCCATCCAGGTGGCTGAGCTGCTTCCTTGCACGCCACCGCGTGAGCCCATTGACCAGCAGGTACACGAAAGCCGCTGGCCAGAGCACAGGTTTTCGTTTTATATCGAACCTTTTCGCCCCCGACTCCTCCCGTGATGACACTTGGAGTTGCGGGAATTTGCAGTTAAGCTCGAGCCGGCCCAACCGGCTGCGGGTTTTGACCTTGATCAGGTCCGAGAACCTGTGCGGCGCGTGGATCATGAAGGTCAAACCTTCGGGGTTGATCCGATCGGCAGCGCTGAAGTGCCTGCGGACGTACTCGTCGTCCGCGATGATTTCGGGGAACGTGCCGAACCTCGCCCGGCCGGCCTGTGAGACCGCGTAAAACCCCCCGCCGATCAGCCCCTGGCGGTGATACGGCTGCTCGAGCCAGACCCGGTAGAACGCACGGACCGGCCAGCTGCTTCGGCTGAAGTCCACCTTCATCTTCGGGGCCGCCGCGAGCGCATCGTCTGTCTGCAGAGCCGCCGCGACTGCCTCGATGGTATCCAGATCGACCACCACATCTGCGTCGAGATAAATCCGTGGGAAGCCAGTAGCGTTCGCATCACCGAGGTTCAACGCCGCGATCTTCGAAGCGGTCTGCGTTTCGACCACTTGGACGGGTTCGCCAAAACGGCGAGCAAGCTCAGCGGTGTTGTCCTTGCAGCCGTTGCAGGCCACAACGATCTCAATGCCGCCCTGCACAGACCGAGCGGTCAGTGCCTCAAGGCAACGCTCGATCACATCAGCTTCGTTGTAGGCGGGGATCACGATACTGATCATGTCGCGTCCGGGGTTGGGTCCGCGGTGGGCGCCGGGTCTGCGAGCGCCTCTTCGGCGGGCTTGAGCATCTGATCGAGCTCACCGGCCAAGGCCTCGGGCGTCTTCTCCCACCAGCGCGACGCAAGTACGCGCTGCTGAGTTGGCTCGTCGTACCGGTACCGCAAGAGCTTGCCCGGCACACCGCCCACGATCGCGAAGTCCGGCACGTCCTTGGTCACGATCGCGCCCGCTCCGATCACCGCGCCGACCCCGATCCGCTGGCAGCCCGGCAGGACCACCGCGTTTCGACCCAGCCAGACGTCGTGCTCGATCCGGAGCAGGCCGGGCTCCAGCTCTTCCGCCGGTACGACGCCGCACCGGGCGTCGTAGAAATAGGGGTGGGTCGAGACCCGGTCTAAGGGGTGGTTTTGAGTATAGACCGCGACGTTGGGTCCGACCGAGACGTAGCGGCCGACCGAGACGGATGGCGGCCAGTAGCCCGGCATCGAGCACGGCCCGTAGCTGTGCGCGCCGAGGTGGACGTACCAGTCTTTGGATAGAAGGTCCCGCAGTGTTGCGGAGCGCATGTCGCCGCCTTCGAGTCTGGCGGCCAACGCACACCAGATCCGGGCGAGCTTGCTGCGCTTGGAGCCCTGGGTCAGGCGGTAGCCCAGCCGGATCAGGCCGGCCAGCGCGTGACGACGCAGGTCCGCGGGCCGGGCTTCGGGCTTTAGCCAAGCGGGGTTCGCGTCTTTCGGGACGGGTCGGGTCGGACTCATGAGGTGCTGGATTCCTCCGCCATGCTTGGTTTCTCGGGAGTTTGCCATCCACCGATCCACTGCGTGGGCTGAAACACGATTGGTGCGTGGCGCTGGCGCAGTTGGGCCGCGCGTTCTTTGCCAAGAAGCGGTGCGCCCGCAAGCCCGATCGTGAAGCGCGAGGCGCTGTAGAGCCAGCGGACGATGCCATCGAAGAAGGTGTACACCGGCCCGTGATGCTTGCGCGTGAAGTGCATCGCACCGCGGGTCAGCGCGAGCATTCGCTTCGGGCTCTTGGACGAGCCACTACCCACCAAGTGCACGATGCTGGACCTGGGCGTGATCAGCACACGGCGGCCTGACTGCTGAACACGGTGACAAAGATCGGTCTCTTCACAGTACATAAAGAAACTCTCATCAAAACCGCCAAGCTGATCCCACAAGGCCTTGGGCATCATCATAAAAGCGCCCGACAACGAATGCACCTGAGTACCTTCGCTGCGAGCCGCTTCAATACTCGGCTTGACGAATACACCCAAACCAATGGTTAGCAGGAACATCGTGAAGAGACTCGGCTTGAGCTGCTGGCAGCCGGGGTCGATCGCTCCGCTGGCAAGACGGGTGACGCCGCCCCACGCGCCGCCCTCGGGGTTGCTCTGCGCGAAACGGTAGAGCTCGCCGATCGCATTGTCTTTGATGAGCGTATCGGGGTTGAGCAGCAGCAGGTACTCACCCCGCGCATGCCGGGCCAGGAAATTATTACCGCGCCCGTAACCGAGGTTCTCTTGATTGTCGATGACCCGGACCCGCGGTTCCTTCTGCCGGATGGCCTGCTCCGAACCATCGTCGGAGCAGTCGATAAAGAGCACCTCGAACGACGGGCCTTGCGTATGCTGATAAAGCCCGTCCAGGCATTCCAGCACGAGGTCGCGGGTGTTGTAGCCAACGATCAACACGCTGATCTGCGGGCGCGCCTCGACAAGAGCAGGCTCGCCAGATGGGCGAGGTCTCGAGTCGGCATCTGGCTGTTGCGGTGTCATCGCTTGCACTTCGCCCTGTCCCATTACGCTGCATCGATCTCTGTCTATATCGATCGAAAACAAACCCTGTATCCACCAAAAACCAGTGACTACCCCGGTTACCCCGAGTGTGAAACTTCGACATGGGGACCTAAAGACGCCGGCCTGGCGTTCATCTCAACCAGGTGTTCGACCTGCTCCGCATACACGGCGGGTTCAATGTTAAGGTTAGATTGGATCAGCACTGCGCAGACCCTCGGGTCCAGTTCACGGCTGAAGAACCGATCGATATCCTCTTGGGTCTGCATGTCGTGGTGCCAAGAGCAGTGGCACAGGTCATCGTGGGTATAGTAGTGGCCTTCACCCTTGAGTACGTGTTCAACGTAGATGCCATAGAGCATGTACTCCGAGAGCTGCAGCATGCTGGCCATGACCTTGAACCAGTGCTTGCCCGCTGTCTCGGTGATATGGTCAAGCATGCCGCGGACGGTGTCGCAGTGCCAGGTGATCAGCTGACCGATATAGTCTGCGCCGTACCAGTCCGACGGCTCTAGCCCCATCAGATGCCCGGTGTCCTGGTGCCAGCGTCTGTGCGCCGCGGTCGGTGCCGGGCCGGGCACGCGGTGCATGCGGAGCTTTCCGTCGTGCCACACCTGGTCGGCTGTGAATGGCCGGATAAAAATCAAGTCTGAGTCCGCAAACATGATCGCGTTGGTCGTCACGGCGTTGATCGTAGAGAGCTTTGTCAGCTGCTGGAGGATCCACCCGCGCACCGGGATGGAGCATAATGTGAGCCACCACTTGCGTTGAAAAGGAAGCTGTACCGCGAACTTTGGCAGGATCGATTCGACGGTCTCGATCCGGGTCCGCTCGTTTGCCAGCGCTGCAAAAGCAGCCCGGTCGCGACGTGGCACAACGAGGACGTGCTCGATCTGCGGGTCCACAAAACGTTTGACACTGGCGCAGAGCGTCTTGCACCGCTCGAGGTCCGGGCGATAAGAGGGCGTCACGATGGCAAGATCTTTGCGGAACATAAGGCGTTTCAAACAATCATGGAATCACCCGGCGTTCTTCAGCGGAGCAGGCCTTCTGTTGTCCCTAGGGGCACGGCGCCCTGCGTATGCTTGTTGCCGTTCGAGCTGATCGAGTTGCAGTGCTTCTTTCCGGCAGAGCTGGCTCGCCCCGACCGCGACACCGAGCAGAATCCAATATAGGTAGCCGGGCGTCGAGAAGATCGCGACACTTAGCTGCGTGAGTGAGATCCCGATAAGGCTGAACATGATGGCACGTGTCAGCCGGACAAAAGGTGTATCACGGTTCGCCCAGACGGCCTTGCCGCCGTAGAGCAAGACGCAGGCAAACACCCCGATCCATAGGAAGAGGCCGATGCGTCCGTAGAACAGCAGGAACAGCAGGAAGTTGTTGTCGATCGAACGGCCGAAACCGACGAACTGGTCCGGGATATCCAGCCCGTAACCCATCCACCAGTGCCCGGGCATGACTTGAAAGACGCGCTCGAACAGCCGCCAGCGGTAGTACCAGGCCTCCGGGCTGGTCAGGTGCAGTTGCATCATCAGTATCCGGAGCAGCGGCCGACCGGTCGCGAACTCGAGGATGAAGTACCCGCCGATCGCGACGGCGAAGGTCAGCGGCCAGCGAACCGCGGTGCGTATCTTCACCTTGTAGTCCCACGCCACGAGCATCAGGGAGACTACCGCAGGGCCCCACGCGCCTGTCGAGAGCGAGAGGAAGCAGCCGATGAATAAACAGAACAGTTTGATTAGCGGTCTCTTACCCACCGCGCGGAGCCTTTCGATATGCGAAACCGCAACGATCGGGATGAAGATCGCGCAGACCAGGCCGAACATGATGGCGTGCGTGGTCCAGCCGTGGGCGCGCGTCAGCCCTAGCCGCATCTCGTGGTGGGGCCAGTAGGGGATGCCCCACAGGATGTTGTGCGGGTTAAACCTTGCGATCGACTCAAGGATCGCGATGACGCTGAAGATCGCGACAAGCGTGACAACGAGCGTGAACGCCTTCTTCATCCGCCGAACGTCTTGAGCGAGGTACCGCCCTGCCATATACGGGATCACCCCGATCAGGATGCTGCGCCCTGTCGATTCGATCGCACGGCCCAGCGGAGCGGACATCGCATTCGACAAGAACCAGCTGGTGAACATGGCCAGGATCACCAACTCGGGCCAGGCCCAGCGGATCCTTCCCTGAAGCAGCAGGATCGGGAACAGCAGCATCGCCACCGCGAATGCGGGCGTGATCTTCAACGCACCCACATGCACCGCGATCGGGTCGGGGATAAACAGGGTCACGATCAACAGCATGACGAGCCACATCAGGACCCCGTCACGCGACGCGGCTTGACCGGGGATTCGCCGACTGGATAGCTCTGCAGAGGGTGTCACCGGCCTCGGCAGCCGCGGACGCCGACGGGGCAGACGCAAGCGTTCACGGCCCGGCGGGTCGAGTGTTGTCGTGTTGTCTGCGCCCTCAATCATGGGGTGGTTCATCAACTAGCGCGTATACGGCATCGTCCACCAATCAAAGGGGTTGCCGTTTGGCCTACCCGGCCAGATCAACCCTCCGCACCTAGTCAAGACTAGCGTATATCGATTAAT
The DNA here is from genome assembly GCA_039024275.1 of Planctomycetota bacterium. Taxonomy (GTDB): domain Bacteria; phylum Planctomycetota; class Phycisphaerae; order Phycisphaerales; family Phycisphaeraceae; genus JAHQVV01. Next base: position 120,213 of record JBCDKD010000001.1, read on the forward strand.
TTTAGCGGATACCTCGCGGTTTCAACATCGCTTGACACGGCATCAAACGGGTCCCAGTAGCTAACACCAAAAGGGCGTGTACGTCCTCGTAGGCATATCTTCGGACACAATCCATCCCCACTACAGGTGCACCGGTTTCATAGCGGCATAACCAGTATTTTATGCATTGATCCACTGAAATCGACGGCGAGAGATAGCAAAAGACTGTGACATACCGTAGGACGCGACGCATCACGCTGGAGTTTTTAATTTACCGGACTCACCGATCTATCGATGCATGAGTTGGCTTCGTAACACGCAGGCCAAAAAACAACCGCCGAGTTGAATATGCTTGGCGGTTGACATGGTTTGGCTTAGCTTTGCTCACGGCAATCACGCATTGCTCAGGCTGCGTCGGCGTCGCGTGAGCAGCATGGCCCCACCTGCGGCGAGGAGCGCCAGGCTGCCAGGCTCGGGGATGCCGGAGCTATTGATCGCGTTCGCCCAGACCTGCGCGTTAATCGCGGCACCCAGGTTCGAGGGGTGCAGGCCGTCAGGGAGCAACGCGGTGTTGTAGTTAGCATCTCTTGTTTGGGACATTAATTGAATACTGCCGTCGTATTCACCGTTGTCGTATTCGCCTTCATCAAAATCAAAGCTGGGGTTATAGACCCAGTCAACGTAGTCATCATCGATGCCGGCAGCACCCTCATCCTCAGGGTTGATCGCAGCGAGAAGATCGCTCAGATTACCACCGTAAAACTCGTCGGCCAAGGCTTGGGTATCAAGTTCAGAAATCGCAATCGAGAAGAGATCAACAAATGTGTAGCGGCCCTGAAGGTCTTCCAGGTCACCGCCAGGTACTGCCTCAGACTCGATTAAGTCTCTCACACGGGAGTTGTAATCCCCGACTGTATTGGGTTGAAGTTGTGTAATAAACCTCGCCGAATTCGCGTTATCTTTACCATCCGCCCTGGGGTTAATCAGTGCGATGAAGAGGTGGGCATCTTCATCAAAATAGTTTGTATCGGTGAGCCTTTCGACAAGGCCAGTTCGACTATCGCCCTTTAGCAACGTTTCAAGCTCACCCACCGCGCTTTGGATCGTTGATTCCAGATCCGCAGCGTTGTCGTTAGTATTCACGATGAATGAATCGCGGAAGATACTGTTAATGCCGATATGCAACAGCACCGCGTCGGGCTTTGTGACGCTTGGGTCAAAAAGTGCATTTGTCGAAGAGTTGCCCGGCGCGATGTTGTCAACCGCGGTCAGGATCGATGGGGTCCCGCCATTAAACGGGTTGACGTTGGTCGCTTGCGCGCCGGGCTCACCGAAGCCCTGATTGTCACTGAATCCAACGACGCCAGAGATACCACCGCCTTGTGAACGGTTACCAACGAAATCAAAGTCTGGCGACAGGAGCATATCAAGATAGAAGCGGTAGCCGCCAAGGTCATCATCGGGATTGACAGGATCACCAAATTGATCGACTGGGAACGGACCGTAGTCAATTGTGTCACCTGAATCGGTGCCAACGCCGAAGGTGATCGAGTCACCAACGGGGAGCAGTTCGATAGGCGTCGTGCTTGCCCCTGCCGAGAGCCCGGCCGAGGCCACCACGCCAGCAAGCAACGCGCCAGTAGAGAAGTAACTAATTGATCTCATCTCTCGTCTCCGTCATCCTGAGGCAGGGTCTACCGGAAATAAAAATAACCCAATGACGCTAATCGGATAGCGCTTCAGGTCCAATAATACAGTTATCGGTTAAAGATTGCCACCGATTTAGCGGCTAGCAAGCGTCAGCCTGAAAAATAGCCCCTAAGAGCTACTTTGATATGATTTGGGGCTTGAAGGCCGTTTTTAGCACTCAAATCAAGCCTATAGTAAGACTTAAGAGCCCGCCTTTTGGAGCACTTGCTCCAGTTTGGCGATCTGGCGGGCCGAATCGAAGTGGTCCCTCATCCGCTGCTGCCCCGCTTGCCCCATCTCCTGCCGCTTTCCGGGCTGGTCGACCAGGTCCAGCATGGAGGCCGCCATCCGCTGGATGTCGCGTTCCTCGACCAGGAAGCCAGTTTGCCCGTCCAGAACCTGATCCGGGATGCCGCCCGACCGCGTCACCACGACCGGCAGCCCCATCGACGCGGCCTCGGCGATCGAGACGCCGAAACCCTCGCACCAGCCAGAATCATGTGTGAGGGAGTGTTGCAAGAAGACATCTGACTGTTGGAACGCTTCCACCACGCGGTCCGGCGGCAGCGCGCCCATGAAATGCACCGCCTTGCCAATGCCTAGCTCCGTGGCCAGCCGCTTCATAGCGTCCAACTGATCGCCCTCCCCGATCACCTTGAACCGCGTGTTACCGCGCTCGACATGCACCTGTGCAAAAGCACGGAGTGCCTGCTCGATTCCTTTCCATGGGACAATCCGAGAGACCTGGATAAAACACACCTCTTCCCGAGCAGGCCGAGGCTCCGGATGGAACTGTTCCGTCGGCACACCGCAGGGGATCAGGCTCAGCCGGTTGTCTGGTACGCCCATGCCTTGGAGCAGCCGTGCCTGGTGCGAGCCGACGACGACGACCTGATCGAATCGCTTGGCTTGACTGGCAAGGGTCCAACTGTACCAACGGTCTGAGAGCTTGGAAGACAGGTCCGCACCATGGAAGTGCGCTATGACTGGGATGTTCAGTTTTTTCGCGACCGGGAGCACACGCATCGCGACGTGACCGAAGTGGCACAACATCACATCCGGTCTCAAACGGGAGAGGACCTGCTTTAGCGCCTTCTCCTCATCTGCTGAGCCGCGGACGAAGTTACGGCTGGTTGCATGCTTCGCACGCTGAAGCCAGCGCCCGAGCCCACCTTGCAGTGGAAGGCCGAATGGCAAGACCTCAACCGGCTTGTCCGTGAATTGCTGTGGCTCGTAGCCGGCCTGCTGCCAGCACACAACCGACAGGTCGTGCCCGAGGTGCGTGAAGCCTCCGATCTGTCGCAGGATCCAGACTTCGCTGGAGATACCCAGTGTCGGGCAGGCAATCAGAATCCGCATCGGGCGCGAGCCTCCACACCGAAATCGAAACGATGCCGGCTAGGCCCGCACCAACGCCCGCGCCTCGCGGACAAGCTTATTGGGAGCGCCTTTGATCCTTTTCAGAAGGCGTTTCAGTCCCGTCTTCTGCTTGAAGATCTCGATCTGTTCGCTGCCGCTGGCACCGTACATAGTCGCATTCACCGGGCAGAGCGCGGGCTTACCGGTGAGCTCATAGATCTCTCGCGCTGAGCGTGGGCAGCTCTCGATAAACAGCCGTGCTTCCTTTTGTGACTTGAAGAAGTCGGCTTTGAACTTTCGATGGGCGCCATTTTTAGCTCGCTCGGCTGGCGTCGCAACATCCATCATGATCAGATCTTGGTAAGGGACGTTGTGCTTGGCCAGCCAGCGTTCGGTCTGTTCGCGGTACTTCTCAAGCCTACTGGTCACGAGCCAGCGCACCTCGTGGGTAGGGAGAAATAGCGGGGTCGCGTTCTCAAGGAAATCGAGGTAGCCGGGCCCGTCATCATCCTGGTCCTTCGGGCAATCGTGACAGAGGATGCCGTCGATATCGACACAGACACGCTTCAACTCGGGGGTATACAAGCAGGACCACTGGAAGGTCATTGGCCTGGGGATCATCTCCATCACGAAGTCTGCCAGGTGCGGGTTCTCCGGGAAGCTGTAAACACATCCGAAGACAGCCCGATCGATGAGGCCGGCCTCTTCAACGCGTTGGCGTGCTTTGTTGATTTCCGTGCCCCAAGAGATGCAGTCATCAAAGATCAGGATCTTGCGGGCCGAGCCGATGATGTCGCCGTTGAAATTCGCGACGACGCGTTTGCCCTTGCTGAGCATGCGTCCTTCGATGAGGCCATCAAGGTCCGTAATCGGCTTGTTGAGGTAGAGCGCGAGGATATTCGCGGCGAGGAGCCCGCTGCGTGGGATACCGACGACCAGGTCGATATCCTGCGGAATCATCGTCAGATTCCGCAAAATGGTCATATTCATATCGCTTATGCTTCGGAAAAACATAGCTGCCTCACTCGATCTCCGATTGGCTCTAGTTATGTCACCTCGATCCCGTACTCTAGCTCTATCGGCTAAGATCCGCCTCGGCTTTTTCAAGAAAACCCAGAATATCAGGCATGAATGCGGCGTGCTCTGCCAGCCAAGCCTCGTCACGGTCCCACCACCTGCTGGCCTGGAGCCGGTCGGCAATCTGGCGGTCAAACCGCTCTCTGATCACCTTTGCGGGCACGCCAGCGACGATCTGGTACGGCGCGATGTCTTTCGTTACGACCGCACCCGCCCCGACGATCACCCCGTCCCCGATCGTCACCCCCCGCTTGACGAAGACACTCGCACCGAGCCAGACGTCGTTGCCGATCGTCGTCGGGATACTGGCCGAGGGGTCATCGGACTTCTCAACAAACCGGTAGCCAAACCGGTTCGAGCGGAGATAAAACGCCGGGTGTGTCGACACACGGTCAAAAGGATGGCTCAGCGGGCCGATTATGCAAAACGGCGCAATGGAGCAGAACTTCCCGATGATAGTCCCACTGATCCGGCAGTTGGGCTCGACGTAGCTGTAATCGCCGAGCGAGGAATCACGGATCTGTAGTGGGCCGGAAAGCCGGCACTGACTGCCAAATGTTGATCTGGCGAGATCGTAGTCTGCATCCATATCCGCCAAGCGCAGGCCGTGCTGCTGAACGAGTTCTCGATTCGCCTTGCGTCGCCGCAGGGTGCTCGGGATACATGCCTTTAAGGTGCTTCGGATCATTGGTCACTTCCTGATCATTTTGGGATCAAGACGAATTACTTGCGTCGAAGTGTCTGCTTCAAGCTCATCAGGTCCTCGCGTAGCTGCCTTGATACCAAGACGGCGAGCACAGTAATGGCGCCACCGGCGAGAAGCGGGCCAAGGATTCGTAGCCAGATCGCCTGGTCATCCAGCGCGTAGCGTGCTGGTCCAGCCGAGATGAGGATCAAGAACGCGAACGTCAGTGGGCGTCGGAGCGTCTTCCCTACATCGGCAAGGCGAACGGGTGTGCCGTGGTAGGCATAGATCAGTGCGGGGATCAGCAAGGTAACACCACAGATCGCCGCCCCGACCGCGACGCCGAAGCCACCCCAGCTCAAACCGATCGCGAAGGCTGTGATCGCACACGAGCTCTGAATGATCGACCACTTGAACATTCGGCCGGTCCGGTTATAGGCGATCATGACCCAGCCTGTCGAGTTCTGCACGGTCTGCGCAAAGGTGAGAACCGATAGGGCTCGGAAGATGGGTACCGACTCGGTCCACTGGCTGCCCAGCAGGACGAGAACCGCCTCTTCCGAAAGGATGATGAACATCATCACGATCGGCATCGAGATGTAGGAAGCCACTTGCAGCATCCGGCAGTAGTAGTTGGCGAACCGCTCGGGCTCGTCCTGTAGCCGGCTTAAGGCGGGTACGGCGACCGCAGCGACCGGTGAATTGATCTGTCGGATCGGCAGCAGCAGCATCGCGTAGGCCTTTGAGTACAGGCCCAGAGCCGCGGCCCCCCACGTGGCACCCAGCATGAGGTTGTCTGCGTTGCGCGTGCCGTAGTTCAACATGTTGAAGGCGGTCATATTCCCGCCAAACTTCAGCAGGTTCTTCATCCCATCGGTCCGGAAAGCCAAGCAGGGGCACCAGGGCGAAACCATCCAGATCAACAACATCTGGATCGTGCTTTGACTCAGCAGCATCAGAACCAGCGACCAGTATCCAAACCCTGTGGCCGCAAGCGTGATCCCCAAGCATGCGCTAAGGACCATAGTCGTGATATCAATCTTGGCTAGCGTCTTATAGCGCATGTGCCGGTTGAGTAGCGCACGATGCTGTGCTGTAAGCCCCGCCAAGATAAATGTGCCGCTCAACGCAATCGCGACCCCGATTACGTTCGGCTCGTCATAGAACCACGCAAGTACCGGGGAGAGCCCTGCCAGAAGACCCGCTAAGAGCAGGCTCATCCCCATGTTGATCCAGAACAGCACGCTGGCTTGTCGATGCGTAACCTTCTTGCTTTGAACCATCGCCATGGACAAGCCCATATCCTGGAAGAGGTTCATGAAGCCGGAGAACACCATGACCATCGCGATCAGGCCAAAGTCTGATGGTGCTAACAGCCGCGCCAGCGCGATCTGCGAGCCGGTCTGGGTGATGAACTTGACAAGCTGCGAGGCGAAGACGATGACCCCGCCCTTGGCTGCGCGTGAGCCAAGGTTCTGCTTGAGGTAGTCGGTATCAAACAGATCGTCTGGATTGGCTTCAGCGATACTAGGCCGGCCTCGGATTGTGGCAATAAACATCTTCATCAATCGGACGGGCGGTTTACGTCGCTGACCCGACTATCGGCCGACGCGAAGCCTTGTATCCATCGGAAAAAACCGGAATCACCTCTTCGCGGGCGATTGTCCAATAATCTGCGTCGTCATGATCCCTGATAAGCGATTCTAGAATGAAGATTACTCAGTGATCATGAACCGACGCCACGCGGGGGGGGCCGCGGTAAACAGGCCCATTTTGAGCCTACTGGTTAGGTTCAAATGGCCTCGCGTCAGGTCGCGAGCCTTTGCGATGAGTTCTTTGTCACGCGAGTAGACCGCGCTTTTAATGGCATTGAGTGCCGATCGCTGCATCAAGAGGTCGTAATCATCGCTCTTATAGGCCTGCTCATTGAGTTTGAGCGCCCGGAAGGTGTAGTAGTTGCAAACCAGGGTATCCGCCGAGATGTTGCCCTCACGCGGGGGCCTGGACCACCAGGTCGGCTGGGGCGTGGTGCACCAGGTATGCCCGTGGATCACACGCATCATGAACTCAAAGTCGTGCCTGCGTTTCTGGCTTTCATCGAAACCGCCGACCTGTTCCACGCGATCTCGGCGGGCGATCATGCCAGTTGTCGGGAAGCCCCAGCCTTTGTAAAGACGCCACTTAATGAAGTCACGATGTGTCAAGCCAAGGGTTTTCTGATCGATCGGATATGCTTCGCGAGGGCCCACATCCCCTTCGGGCATCTCTGCCTGCGCGGCCACGTCGGAGGCGTAGTACATCACATCGCTTGATTCCGAAAGGCACTCGGATCCGAGTTGTAGGTGGTTGGGGAGCCACGTGTTGTCCGCGTCAAGAAACGCAACCCAATCGCCGGTAGCGATCTTGATACCGGCGTTCCTCGCGCCGGCAGCGTTACCGCACTGCGTGTTGATCACTCGGCTCGCGATACCGGTCTGCTTCACAACCGCCACAGAATTGTCTGTTGATGCATCGTTGACAACAATGACTTCATAAGGAACGACATGCTGCGCCGCGATGCTGTCGAGCGCAGCGGCCACGTGGTCGGCGTTGTTGTGACAGGGCATGACCACAGAAAACTTCATGCAAGCACCTGCCTATCCGCATGCATCGCTTGCGTCAATTTCTGCCAAGCATTAATTCGAGGCTTCTCACTCGAACCGCCTTCGCACACATAGCGGACTGCTGTGGCCAAGTCCTCGGTAAGTACTCTACGTGTGAACATCCCCAGGTCTACACGCCTTGCCCCGCGAAGCTGTTCTCCATCACGGTGCTTCTGAAGCAGCTCTGCAAGCTGATTTGTGATGCTCTCGATATCATCCGGCGGACACACCACGCCGGCGTCAGCAGTCCGGACAAGGTCCGCAGCGTCACCGTCGGGCAAACATGCGAAAACCGGCTGCTCGGAGGCTAACGCCTCGTACAGTTTGCCGGGTACGATCAGGGACGGATCACCCGCCGGGAGACCATGGAGCGGAACAAAGACCGTGTCGGCTTTTTGCATCATGCCCAGCGCGTCGCGGTGTGAGACGTACCCTACGTGTTGGATCGGGTCCAGAACACCAAGCCGTTCTGCCAGTTCCATATTCGAAGGATGCACGGTCCCAGCAAGGGTCAGCCGAAAGCTTGCGTATAATTCAGGCTTTATCTTCTTGATTTTAGCAAGGGCGTGCAGCAAGTAATAGGCCGTCCGCCCTAAGCCATTGATCTGTCGCAGGCTTGTGCGTAGCGACTGCTTGATTGACGATTTACTTTCGTGCTCTATCGCGTGCAGAGTACCGACATGGATCATTTCGAAGTGATCGTCAACTCCTGAGCCAGCGGTGGGATGCTCAAAATCATCCGGATCGAAACCGTTCGGGATCACACTCACCCGTCCATCGGGAAGGTTTGATAGATCGCGATAGGCCAGGCCGGAAGCGGGGGTATTGGCAATAATATGATCACAATCGCGGAGTGCGCTTTGCATCAATCGTTTGTCGATGCGCGCGTGCAGAGACGTATGATGGATACGCCAACCATCAAGGGCCCAGGGATCACGCAGGTCGAGCAGCCAAGGAAGATCATAGCGTTGTGAGATCGCCCGCCCAAGGTGTACCGCGGCATAGGGAGACACAGTGGTCAGCAGCGCGACCGGCTGAAACTCCTTAATGAGTTGGCCGGCCATGGGCATTGCGCAAGTAACCCACTCCTCAGCATCGATACGGAACTTCAAGGCAAGCCCCAGCTTCCGCTTCAATGGCAGCGAAACGACCGGATCTTCTTTTACGCGACGGATCACCGTCTCTGATCCAACCTCTTCCATCAGGGTCTGGTCCTGATGGGGCGCGCTGTCACTGGTTGTGCTGGTATCCGCAGTCAGGATGATCGGGCGGTAGCCGTAGTCTGGCAGATACTTCGCGAACTTCGCGAACCGTTGTGTGCCTGCGCCGCCCTGCGGCGGGAAATAGTAGGACAGGATCAACAGGTTCTGTAAGCTCACAACCGCGCCTCTCCCACACCCATGTCTGCACGGAAAGCCTCCAACATGGTTGCCTTCGGCTTCTTAGGCATCAATAGGCGTCGCGTGACTTCTACCCAGCCACGGAGGATCAGTGCACGCAGACTACGATCATAAATGATGTGTGCGGGGGTCGGGATGACACCGCCCGTGAATGATCTCCACTTATTTAATAGCCATTCAGCGGTAACGAGATAAGAATCGTCGATCTTGCCGGGCGACAGGTGGATCACCGGTGCATCAATCGCGATGGATGCGAACCCCCGGCTGAGTGCTTCGAGACAAAGATCGGTCCCGTAGCAATGGAAACCCGGTAGCTCGCGATCGAACCGCAGACCCGAATCCTTCCGAAGGATCAGGACGTGTTCATCTAATGAAACGACCGATTCGGGGAGGCTACTGCTCCAGAGGTGTCCATGGGCGTCGAGTACGTGCCCGTGCCGAAGCCCTTTGCGGTCAACCCCGACAAGGCCCGCGACACCGATCGGAGGACCCTTGTGGCTATGGAGCTGTGCCGTGACCCGGCCCCACCAACCCGCGGGGTAGAGGATGTCCTGGTGTGCTAAAACAACCCATTTGCTCTGCGCCTGCTCGATGCCCGCGTTCAGCGCCTCAGCTGCACCGCAGCCCATAATGTCAGGCCGAACAACTACCCACTGTATTTCGGATGATGCGTGCTGCTCTTCCAGCGTCTGCTTGGAGAGGGCATACACCTCATCATCGTTCACCATTGTTACAACACTAAACAGGTACCCTGAATCAGTCATGTCTTCTTAGCCCATGCCTATTATCGCTGGGATGCTCATCGTCGTCTTGAACACCCCGTCTGAAATATTCGCTCAATCAAATAAAGGCGGCTTAGGGTACACATAGACACCTGGTAAATCCCAGCCCGAAGGCAGGTACGGGGGCTGACGCCCAGCGCTGGTGTTGTCGAAGACCAGACGCTCGCCTTTTGGCACATTGAAGCTCCTGCTTTCACGGAGCACCGCTCCACCATCAAACACGCTGTCTTTGAAGAGCGCGTTCTTGGTTGTACCCATCAGCTGCAGCGCCTTGCCGCTACCGGTGGATTTAATGTACACCCGGACAAATGCCGCGTCTTGCAGCGTCTCGGGGAAGATGCCCTGGCCGCTGTTGCTCGGTACATTCACGTCCTGGAGGATCGAATTACCCGCGAAACGAGCCTGCAGGAAGTCATGGTGGTAATCCGTATAGGGACCGCGGTCGATCAACTGGACCTCGAGGTTCACGAACAGGCCACCCGTCGTGCGGATTACATCCTCGTAGACCCGCTTCACAGTCACATTGCGGACAAGGAGTTGGCCGGACCGTGTCCAGACGTTTTGTGTGTCGGTGATCGTCGTATCGGTATAGATCGAGTGATCAAACTCTGTTGCGAGGTTCCAGGTCTCTGGCTTGCCTTTGAAATCGCAGTTGTCGAACCATACACGTTTTAGCTTATTATTATTTGGGTCACCGACAAAAGTGCCACCGCCCTTATAAGTCTCGATCGTGATGTTTTGGACACGGATATTGCCCTCGCTCCAGTAACGTGATCTGCCGACAAGGATGCAGTCCTTGCGATCGACACCCGGTGCAGGGCGTACCGTCAGCCAACCCGTGGTCGGCAGATCGCGTGGACGTAGTTCGTGACGGCCGGCAGGCAATTCCAAAACTTTGCCACGAGCGCTGCCGTAGAGCCTAAGCGTCTGCTCGTTGCCAACAACATTGACAACATAGGGCTTACCACGGTTCGGGTAAGCGATCGCGCGGAGTTCGATCACGTCCTTACCCTCAAGATCGAGTACTGCCCAATACTCCTCGCATCGCGTACGTGGGTTGATGCTAGGTTCTTCGATCTTAACCCATTCCCCACCGTTGGCGGCAATCTCGACACGGTCGATCCCATCGAGGTGGTGTGCAACAATACCGATGGTAAAGCCATCACTGACTGTCTGCTCTGGGACGACGTTCCAGTGTGCTAGCGCGCGCTCGTGGCGGTTGCCGATCTGTGCGGGCGTTGCTGTCGCGCCACGCCAGCCAGAGCCAGGACGCAGGGCCGGGGCTTCGCCGGGGGCAACAGGCACGGTCGGCGCGGGCTCAGCAGCAGGTGGGTCATCGTTCTGGTTTGGATCACCGGGTGGAGGAACCTCGATAACTTCGGGCTCGGGTTCGGGCTCGGGTTGCTCCGGTTGAGGGTCGGCTGGAGCAGGCTCTGGCGACGGCGTATCGTTATCGCCGTTGTTATTCGCGGCGGTCGTACCAGCCACTGTGACGCGTTTATTCGCCCGGGCGACCTTAGGTAGTTGCAGTTGCAAGATACGAGGGCCGCTCACATTCGGGATAACCAAGTCAACTTCGCCGTCTTTCACTTCGACTGTGGAACGCTTGAGGTCGCCCCAGTCCGCATCAAACAGGTGGTAGAACAGCTGTTCGCCATCATCAATCCCTACGACGGGAACCGTTACACGCTGACCTACTGTCAGATTCCCAGGGACAGCCGACAGGTTAATCGAGGCTTGCACAGGTGTGGGAGCAGGCTCGGGCTGTGGTGCCGGCTCAGGTTCTGGTGCAACTACAGGCTCAGGCTGCGGCGCGGGCTCTGGCTCAGGGACAACCACAGGCTCGGGCTGCGGATCAGGAGCGGGCTCAGGTTGAGGCTCAGGCTGGGGTTGCGGCGCTGGCTCGGGGCCGGGTGCGGCGGTGCCAATCGTCACGTTCTTTTTGACGCGATAGGCACCCTTGTATTGCAGTTGAAGGATGCGAGGGCCGTTGACATTGGGGATAACCAGCTCAACCGTGCCGTTCGTGACCTTGACGTTGGTCCGAACGAGGTCGCCCCAGTTGCGGTCAAAGACGTGGTAGAAGACTTCTTCCCCATCATCAATGCCAACGACCGGGACCGTCACCCGCTGCCCCACCGCGAGGTTTGCGGGCACGACAGACAGATTGATCGAGGCTTGCTCCGGAGTAGGCGTCGCTTCCGGTTCGGGGACAACTTCGGGCTCAGGGACAACCTCTGGCTCGGGCTGAGGTGCTGGCGCAGGCTCGGGTGCCGGTTCGGGTTGTGGCGCCGGCTCGGGGAGCTGGGCCGCGGGTAGCACTTCGACCAGGCGAGTCTTTCTGAATTCACGCTTATACTGAAGCTGCAGGCGTCGAACGCCAGAGGTTTCCGGGATCGTCAGTGTCACGCTGCTGTCACGGACCTCAACCGTGTCTCGGATCAAGTCGCCCCAATCCCTGTCGAATAGGTGGAACCAGATAACGTCGCCGTCTTCCAGGCCAGTCGCCGGGATGGTAAGCCGTTGGCCCACACGGACCTGCGAGGGGAGCTTGCCCATCGCCAGAGAGACCTCGTCGGATTGAACTCTCGCCAACGGGTTCTTGATAGCGAAGGCGAAGTTTTCGGAGACCTTTTCACCGTCTTCGAGCGTTACAACGATTTTCAAAATATAATCGCCGTTGGCGTGATTGGTGGTATCCCAGGCGTTAAGCTTCCCGTCACTGTCGCTCATCAGCCCATAAGGCGCCTGCTTCTCAATACGGTTGAGCACACCCGCGATGGTCATGTGCACCTGCTGGACCGGTTCGTCCACCATCACCTTCGCGAAGACGTTGCCCTGAACCTCGTCACCGAGGCCTACAACCGTGATCTTTGCGGCATGAGTGCTGAGCGAGCAGATGGCGAGCACCAGCCCCGCACAAAGGCACTGCAAACCAGCCCGGGTTTGATGGGCCCGTGAAACAAGACACTGGAAGATGGCGGAAGTGTGTTTCATAACTACAAACCTTCAGGTTAAGTCGCACAACAGAATCAACGCCAAAACACCGGCGTCTGACGGGGATAACGGTCGAAACAAGAGCCCGAATAAGCATCGGCCTGCCGATAAATGCGCACTTACGTAAGCTATTCCGGATGTAACGCTCAGGTAAGTTCCGGATAATGCAAGGTTTGCAGCGGAGGATGTGAGTGAGCGATCAAGGCGATTTAGGCTATATTCAGAGTCTTTTGTGCGCATAAATCGCAGCAGGCACTTCAAACACCTGGGATCGCTGCAGAGAAGTGTTGCTTATCAACTTATTGGGCTGAGGTATCAACGATCGCCTGCTCAAGCAACTCGCAGACCGCATCCACATCGCTTTCACTCATCACGGCGACCGGGGGCATGAAACGCAGGCGTAACGGGTCGCTGCCGCACAGGAAGGCGATCACACCAAGATCATATAGACGATTCATCACCGCTTTCGTTTGATCGGCATGGCCGTTATAAACCTCAAAGCCTATCATCGTACCGTCACCGTAGAGTGATGGCCCGAGCTTATCAGGGTGTCGCTGATGGATCGCGCTAAGCCGATCCGCAAAGAGTTTCCGGTAGGTCATATTCAGCCCGTCGTCGCCAAAGACGCCCGCATGATCGAGCCGGCTGAGCACCTCGCGCGCTGCGAAAATCTGTGACGAGGCGCCCGTAAACGTCTGGCTGATCAAACCGGGCCGTGGGCTGTACTCGCTCGTAAACAGTGTGGCGCAGACCTGTGTCATCTTCCCAACCGAGACGACATCGACGTATTGATCGACCCCGTAATGCTGGAACGCAAAAGGCTTTGAGGTGCGACCAAAAGACTGGATCTCATCGACCCAGACCGCGAGCCCATGCTCTTTGCAACGCGACATCACGGCATGGAAATACTCGGCATCCCCCGCGTTGTAACCGCCCTCACCCTGGATCATCTCGAACATCACGCCTGCGACCCTGCCCGCGTAGCGAATCATGTGGTTGTCGAGGTGTTTAACAGTGCTGTCGATGCTCTTCTGCTTGTCCTCCGGTTTGAAAAAAGGCAAGTAACCTACTTTCACAGACTCAGGAAGCCCATCGCGGTAAGCCGATTTGTCGGTGAGGGAAGACATCGCCAGCGTTCGGCCGGTGAAGCACTTGCCGAATGCCATGATCCGGTCGGCTGGGGCATGCTTCTGGAAAACGACCTTGAGCGCGTTATCGTTCGCCATCGATCCCGAGGTCGTTAGGAAGCAGTGCTCGAGTTTCGCCCCGAAACGACCAGCGCGCTTGACCAGATCGTCGCATAACGCTGCGGATTCCGCGTTCTGCTGAAGGTTGCCCTGCATGACGGTATCACCAATCGCACCATCGAGCCCGGCATCGATCAAGCCCAAATCGCTGTGGCCAAGGCCATGGACGCCGATGCCGCAGATCATGTCGTACTTCACGCTGCCATCCAGTAGCTCAACAAACGGCCCATTGCCGAGCCCAGAGCCAAGGTAAGGGATCGGGAGCGCCCCACCGCGCAGCCTAGCAAAGGCAGCCAACTGTTCCTGGTAGCCCTGCTGCAGCAAAGGGTTGGCGGGACGTGGCCGATCCAAACAAGCACTGGCATCACCTAAAGCCTGTGCGATGAGTTCTTTGGCCTGCGTAAGCCTCGGATCGGCATAAAATTGGTGGGCAGCAAGGTTGTGCATATTGGTGTCTCAGATCCAGACGTAAGACGCTCATCGTAGCAGCCGCGGCCGATGTCCATCGCGTTCTGAATTGCCCAAATGCTACAGGTGCTCAAGCCGGGCTAAGGCGATCTAAGTAACCATTCGAATCTCTTTGGCAGAACACAACCTACCTCCTAAGCGTTAAATGCTTAAATCTTTGTCACTTCGAGTCGGCTAGACTTGTCTGTGGCTGTAGTGGTGCATAATTGGAATCGTCAGGACGTTCTATCAGGACTGACCAGGAACGAGGACGTGATGAACAAGGCTGTTTCCCAAGTTGTTTTGCTGACCTGTCTCTTTATCACAGGTCATGCGGTGGCTCTGACCATTGACAATTCATCTTCCGCGCTGAACGATCGCTTCGCTAACGACCCATCGTTCATCATGAGTAACTACGACCTATCGGGAGTCGGTCGCTCCGAGGGGGGGCGGTGGGGCACGCTCGTAAGCCGCAACGTGTTTGTCAGTGCGAACCACTTCCCGCCCAGCACGACCAATGGCTCCTTGACGTTCTATAAGACGAATGACCCAACGGGTGAGTCGATCAACATCAACGTAACAAGCGGCCAGCGGATTGGTAGTTCTGATGTCTGGGTCGGTGTGCTTGAGAGGCCGGTCCCGGTGGGATATGCCGTATACGATTTAGCTACCGCAAATATCAACAACACTGCCCAGTTCAATAATTCGGTCTACCACGATTTGAATGCGTTCCTGGTCGGTCAATCACCATTCAACAACTTCGGTGGTGCCCGCGATGTTGCGGTCGGGCGCAATGTGCTGGACTTTTTTCCAACTGTCAACGCGGAAGGTACAACCGATCGCTCCATCGCCGCATCAATCAACAACGCTCAGGACGTCACCAATGAGGCAGGATTAGTCCAGTTTGACTCTGGCGCACCACTGCTTGTTGACCTCAACGAGAATGACAATGATTACTCGTTGCAGCTTGTCGGCGCGAACTGGTATATCGGCACACTCTCAGGCACTGAACTCAACGGCTTTACTTACCTAGGTAACTACGACACAGAGATCCAAGCCATTATTGATAACAACCCCGTGCCTCTTCTTGGTGATCTCAACGGCAATGATATGCTTGATAGCCTCGATATCGACGCATTTATTCTTGCCTTGATCGATCCCGGGGCTTACTCACAAACCTACACCACGCTCAATGCGGATGTGCGGGGAGATTTTGACGGGAATGGCGTCCTAGATAATCTTGATATCTTTGGCTTCGTGGAAGCGATGACACTCAGCGGTATGCTTACAGCTGAGGACTCAGCTCTATTTGAACAGCTCGATCTCAGCAGCGTACCCGAACCAACGTCTCTGGCACTCTTCGGATTTGGTGGGCTGCTCGTGTTAAGTCGGCGTCACCGCCAAGTCCCATCAGGCAACGAAAAAACTCATCAACGTTAAGACGATTTGCTGCCCGACCTGGGGTCTGTCGCTCTTGAAGTCGTTCTGTCGGCCAGCGGGGGGTCACCCTTGACGATGATTTGCTGCTCCTGGTGCCGTGTTCCGAAACCGCAAGTCTCCCATGGTGGCAGCGATGCACCGTTGGCGTGAATCGTATCGCGGTACCAATAAAACGAGTCTTTGGGGATGCGCGTACCTGTGGCGTAGTCGACGTAAATCAAACCGAAGCGATCTTTATAGCCTTCTGCCCATTCGAAGTTATCCATGACCGACCACTGAAAGTAGCCCTCCACTGGGATGCCTTCCTTGCACGCGCGCTGGACAAAGGATAAGTACCGCGTCAGGAAATCGATCCGGTTCGGGTCATGGACCTTGCCATCGATCGACACCCAGTCGTGGCAGCTCAGCCCGTTCTCTGTGATTAGCAGCGGTGCCTTATATCGCTCATACAAGAACCGACAAGCCCAATAGAGGCCCGCTGGCGTGACGGGCCACTCCATCGCTGTGACGGGGTGGCCTTCGGGATACAGAACGGGCTCAACACTGCCATCAGCCCCTGCACGGACCACGCCCGCCTGGTAAAGATTGAATGCGCAAAAGTCGATCGGCTCGCCGATCAGCTTCAGGTCATCCGGCGTGACGACCGGCATGTTGTCAAGACGCTTTTTCACCGCCGACTCGGGATAGCGTCCGCGGAAAACCGGGTCCAGCCACCAAGTGGTGTTGAATAGAGAGTCCGTCGCGCCGTCTACCGTTGCTTTATATCCGGCTTCGATATCAACAACGCGTTCTGTTTCAGGGATCGAAACCGTAGCAACAGGTGCTAGGCCGACACGAACGGGTTGCTTGGCGTGCTCGCGGATCACCTGCACCGACCTTCCGTGAGCCAACAAAGCATTGTGGCCGATCTGGAGGATATCGCTCTCCGGCAGCTGGAGCCCCGGTGCATGCGTGCCGTCCTGATGGCCAAGCAGGATAAAGCACTGCGGCTCGTTCAGCGTGATCCAGTGCTTCACACGGTCGGAATAACGGTCTACAACCAGGCGGGTATAGTCCGCGAACCAGTCCACGATCCCCGGGTTCATCCACCCGCCCCGCTGGTGCAATTTCAACGGCATATCCCAATGGAACAGCGTGACATAAGGCTCGATGCCAGCGTTCAGTAGCCGGTCAATCAAGCCATCGTAGAAGGTAAAACCGGCCTCGTTCACATCCCCGGTCCCATCCGGGAGCAGACGCGGCCAGGAGATCGAGAGCCGGTAGGCCTGGAGCCCCATATCCTGCATCAAGGCAACATCTTCACGCCAGTGCGTGATGTGCATACAGGCACGCCTACCATCGTGCCCCTGATAAACCTTACCCGGCATCGCGCAGAACGCATCCCAGACACTCTCGCCGCGCGGGCAGTCCTCGGATGTCCCCTCGATCTGAAAAGATGCAGCGGCCGCACCCCAAACAAATTGTTCTGGAAAAGCCATGAATCAGCTGCCCTTTAATACCTTCTGCCCCAAAAATCCTCTACCCTCATCACTCTACCGCGTCACCGACATAACCCACATCGTCCAGGTAAAACGCGACCGGCTTTCCCTGGCCCGCGGTCGACCAGTAGAAGCCCGTTTTGATCCGCTGCAGGTCAACATCGTTGCCAAGCTCGATGCGGTACTTCCGCCACTCATCGGTCAGGCGGACCTCCTTCAGTTCGCCCGATCCTGAATCGGGGTACTTTTTCCCGGCATCCAGAACACCGAAGCCGAAAGTGACGACTTCGCCGCCGTTCTCGCCGCGGGCCCAGAACTCTAACGCGGTCGCACCACGGAGGTCATAGCCGCCATCGCGATCGCCCCAGTCGTTGATCGGGTCCTGCCAGACGACGCCGCCCCACTCATCTGCCGCGGTATAAGACAGCTTGATACAGCTGACACCGTTCTTAGGGTTGTCCACCCAGCCGAGGTTTACTTGGATCGCCGCCGTGTTACCCATGTAGCCCGCGGGGACCCAGGGCACCTGCTTGCCGCCCTCGGTGTACACCATGACCGGCAGATCAATCGATTGGCCGGGCTTAATCCCAGCGACCTGGTTCTTGGCTTGCGACGCTTGACCTGCCGAGAGCGGGACGTTGGCAACCGCCGCGTGGCCGGACGGGTCCTTGACCACCGCGTAGAGCCGGTAGATGCCGGGCTTCTCTGGCAGCACGACGGTGCACGACTTGTTGCTGGCCGACGTAATCGCGCTGGGGAACGAAGGAGGGGCCTTCTGCTTGTCTCCACCGGTGAAGTAAAGCGAGGACTCGGCATAGAGCGCCCAGCCGACGTCAATCACTTTACCCTCAGGATCACGCGCATCAAGCGTGACCGTGACTTCCGCGCCGGGCTTGGCTTCGTACTCTCCTTCGATCACAATCCTATTGATTTCTGGGCATAGATCATCGGGGAGCTTACCGGTCCAGGCCTGAGTCATCGCATCGACGGCTGCGAGCTTGCTTCCATCCGGCAGGTACATCCCGAACCAGGTCGTCGTTGCTTCGACTTTCGATCCCCACAAAAACGCATAACTGCCCAGGCACATGTGCTTGTCGGCCTTAAGCGCTTTATAGACTCTGGCATACACGGGCGCCTTTTCTGTGCTCGTCAGCTCGACGGGTGCGCCAAAGGCGTTCGCACCGACCTCCCACGTGCCCGCAGGGCCGAACTCCGCAACGAGATAAGGCTTGGTGATCTCAGACTTGGCGTAACGCTCCGGGATCGACGCGGCACCGGCGTAGGTGTTGATCCCAACGATGTCGATCGATGGGCAAAGCTTATGTATTGAATCAAGCTTGCGCCCGCCGATCTCGGCAATGACGGTCACCGTGGGGTGGTGGGGATCGAGACGCTTGATCATCGCGGCGACGGCTTCCACGTGCGACCAGATCGCCGCGTTGTCACCCGCGTCATAACCCTCCATCTCGTTACCCACCCCCCACGCGAGCACGGCCGGGTGATCCTTGTACTTCTCAACAGCCTGCCGGACCTTCTCCTTCTGCTCCGCGACCTGATCCAGATCGGTGTAATCAAACCCATGACGCTCGTGCCCGAGCCAGAGCCCAACGGTCACTGTAAGACCAAGTTCGTGGGCCATATCCAGCAGCGGTTCGGTGGTGTCGTCCACGCCCCATGTACGGATGGAGTTACCTCCCGCCTTGACAAACTGTTCGAGCTTCTTTCTTCCGCCATCTTCTTGGATCCCCCAGTCGCCACCGGCACCCTTGATGAAGAAAGGCTTACCGTCACGCAGCAGTTGCCAGCCTTCGGCGGTCTGTTTAACCTCAGTTGGTACGGGACCGGCCTGCGTCGAAGCAGCCAAAACGAGCAAGCACAGGCAGGCGAATATCATCCAAAAATAGCGGGTGGTTTGTGTCATAGCAATCCATCGATCGAGCTGTTTGGTTGTGTGTTAGGAGTCAGAGGCGGTCACGCCTCCGGGGTAGGGCCTGTCGATTCATTGACCTCGAACCATGCCAGCAGCGGGATGTCTTCGCCCTCCGCTTCTTCCTGATGATCTGGCATCGACCCGACCAGTTTGCGCATAGCTTGGCTGCCGAGGCGTTGCGCGTCCTGGCAGACCGCGGTCAAAGCAGGCGACGTGAGGAAGCGAGTCTCTGAGTCGTCGAACCCGGCGATCGACAAATCGCCGGGGACAGAGACACCCAGCTTGCGGGTCTCGGTGATCAGACCGAGGCACGTCGCGGGGTCGGCGACAAATACGGCGGTTGGCCCATCCGACATCGCAGCGAACCGACGCGCCAGCTGCTCGCCGCCCTGCCGACTCGCCGGCACGCGGTAGTGCAGCTTCGTATTAAACGCGATACCCGCCTGATCGAGCGCATCACGGTAGCCCGCGAAGCGGTCCGAGTGGTCTTTGTCCTCGACGATATTCGTACAGAACGCGATCTCCTTGTGACCAAGGCCGATCAGATGCTCGACCGCGTCTCGGCTGGCAGAACGCGAATCGACATCCAGGCAGTAGTCTTCATAACCCTCGATCTCATCACCAAGCACCACCGCGGGCAGCCTGGATTCGAGGATCAATCGGCAAAGCCCCACAGAGGCAGATGTCGTCCGAACAATCACGCCGCAAACACCTTTGCGCCGGAAGACATCCTGGAAGCTTTCGTTACCCTGCCGGCACGACTTGGCGTTTAGAACAAGCAAGTCCAACGAGTTATATTCGAGGCCACTTGACATCCCGGCGAGAATACCCGCATCGTAAGGGGAGCCAAGCGTAATCGAGTCCGTGAAGATGTACGCGACATTGGTCGCGAGCAGTTTGCCCGTCTTGGGTTTGTACTGCTCCTGATTGATAATATCCAGTACTTTGGCACGCGCAGTATCGCTGACCTTCGGGCTGTTGTTGATCACCCGAGAAACCGTGGCGATCGAAACACCGGCCTGGTCTGCAATTTGTCGAACGGAAGCCATTGATTCTCTCCAAGCACCCTAGCCGGCGTACATGGTGTTGTAATTAGTAATTCGCTGCAAAATTACGCTCAACCAAGTCGCCGAGTTTATTCGTTGTCGCGTGGCCATCAAGGTAGGCGTGGTTGGCACTCGTCTCGCCGCTATGACGGTAGCGGATTACATAGCCATTGGTGGTCACGCCGTCGACATTGAGGGCCTGACTCCCGGTGATCTCAACGTCTGCGTCCGCTGAGTCCGGTGGGAAACCCATGTCAGATATCCACTGGCCGCTGTAGTTTGGACCGCTGGTGCCCTGCCCGCTGTTCTGCGCAGAATCCCCTAGGGCAATGACATCTGACGGGCGTCGCACACTCGCCATGGTGACGATCTGAGCGGTGAGCCGGTTGACCATCACATTTTGATTCGCGCTGTAGGAAAGCCGGCGCTGATTCGGTCCTGGCGTGAGAGCACTGTCGGGGCAGAGGTAATAGTCGGTAACTTGGTCGTCCTCGATGTCCATGTAGGGTTCGAAATAATCGCTGAAGTGGTCATCATCGCCAACGCCGCCACCAAACAAAGCGGCATTATTATTGCCGTTGAATGCCGGCGGGATAAAGCCCTTGTTCTCAACTTCAAAGGCTGTGATAGCGACTGCCATGCTACGCATCCGGCTGAGGCAATCTGAATTGCGAGCCGCGCCACGGGCTGCGCCGAGTGCGGGCAGCAGGATCGCGATGAGTAGCGCGATAATGGATATCACTACGAGCAGTTCGATGAGGGTAAAACCTATTTGACGTTGTTTCAGCATGACCGTGACCGAAATTAGAGTTGAAAGAAAAACTAGGAAACCCTCTCAACGCAGTTACACGGTGAGAGAGCAAAAAGGGGGTCAGCGATTAGGCACGACGACGGCGACGAGCCGTAGCCAGGCCAGCAATGCTAAGCAACGCCAGCGAGCTGGGCTCTGGTGTAAACACCACGTTATCGACGAGGACCTCACCGGCGAGCAGGTCATTGCCATTCACGCCACCCAGCGATTGACCAAACTGGACAAGGATCGCGTTGGCGTTGACAGGCACCACCAGGTTGGGCACCTCGATCAAGGTCCAGGTCGTGTCGTTGATAGAGTTCGAAAAGTTGACAAAACCAAAGTCCTGCTCGATACCGCCGACTGAATTCAGGAATGCGATGCGGTACTCGGCAAAACCGGTCGTACCCGCAAAGCCTTTGGCGTAGAAGCTGAAATCGCCGACGGAACCGCCCACCAGATCGGGCTGCCCACCAAAGGCGACGTTGTTCTGTTCGGTCGAAGCGCGGTTGGTTGGGGGCGATGCGAGGCTCAGGGCGAAGTTGCCCTCGAACGCATCGGTAGAGAGCCCATAGCCAGCGGCGACGTTGTTCCAGCCCTCAGCGGGGCCCTCGAATGCGGGGTCGTTGTCAGAGGCGACTTCGAAGCCGCCATTACCGATCGCGTTGAACGCCGACGCGGTGCCTGCGGCCAGGGCAGCCATTGCGGCGAGTGCGGTAAGGGATGCGAATCTCTTCATAGCTGGGGGTCTCCTGGGTCTCACTCGAACGAGTGGTTGTGATGCTGCCATTCCTCCTGGCAGGCGAGAGTGGTGCCGGGCCGAACAGTTCAGGCCCGATATGTCTAGGCGAAGCCCGTTAGAACAAAACGAGCATCTGATTGCCATATTATTGTAACTGTTACAAAACTATGGCCAGCTCTTAAATGCTATCCATATGCTGCCCATTGTCAAGGCATTTCTAAAATATTCTCGACAAATGCCCTATTGATGCCTATTATAAAGTCAATTATGTAACGTTTCCATGATTCTAAAACGTTGTTTTGTAACGATATGTAACACTCAAATGCTCTTCAGGACTCTCAAAACAGCCCCATTAGGACCTTTGGTGATCCTCTTGATCGCCATAGCTTCCTCTGTTGCGATCACATTTTGGCCGGACGTTGAAAGTGAAGGGCTCGTTTTTTGGACCTTCGCCCCCCACCACGCACGCATGTACGATGAGGCCGTCGAGGAGTGGAACAAGTATTCCCGGAAGGCAGAGACCGAGGCGATCCAGATGTTTGTGCTCTCAATGGGGGCGCTCAACCGCCGGACTCAGTCGGGCATGTGGGCCAAGACACCGACCTCCGATCTCGTGGAGATCGAGCAGCCCTCCGTCGCACGTTTCATGGCGGGACCTGTCGAAGAAATAGGCTTCTACGATCTCACAGATCGTCTTCATTCCGAAGGGATTTACGATCAGCTCAACGAGCCTTCGTTTGCGCCGTGGTCAAGCCGCGGGAGGATCTTTGGGCTGCCGCACGATGTGCACCCCGTTCTTCTGTGTTACCGCGCAGACCTGGTCGAGGCGGCGGGTATCAATGTCTCAACCATCAAGACTTGGGATGACTTTGAGAAAGCAATGAAGCCGCTGGTCAGGGATCTCAATGGTGATGGTGATCCGGATCGCTATGCACTCGGGTTGTGGTTTACATCTGCTCCAGATATCGAAACGCTTCTGCTGCAAGCAGGCGGGGGGACATTTGACGAGCGAGGCAACTCGATCATCGGGAGCGATGCTAACGCACAGGTGATCTCAACAATCGTGCGTTGTGTGTCGGGCCAAATCGGATCGCGATCGATGCGCCGGAGTTCAGCCCATCAGGCAACGAATTGAAACTCAAGGGCCGAGTTATCGCGGCCTTGATGCCTGATTGGCTCGCTGGTGTCTGGATGAACGACATGGGTGATCTTGGTGGCAAGCTCAAGCTTATGCCACTGCCCGCCTGGAAGGAGGGCGGCCGGCGTACCTCTGTCAGAGGAGGCACGATGATTGCGATCCCAAAAACAACGCGTAATTTTGAGTCAGCCTGGGCGTTTGCAAAAGAGCTATATCTGTCGCCAAAGATCGCCAAGAAGCTTTTTGAGTCTAACCACATTATCTCCCCAATGACCGATCTCTGGGACGAGCCTTATTATGCCGTAGAAGAGCCCTATTTCTCCGGTCAACAATCAGGCCTGCTGTACATCGATCAGGCGCCAAACGTGCCCTACCGTACGGCTTCACCATTCCACCAGGTTGCCATGCAGCAAATCATGGATGCGGCGTCGACGCTGAAGAGCTACGCCGAGTCCAACGATGCGTATGACATCCAGGCCTTGATGCCCGAGGCGAAACGGCTTTTAAAAGCTGCGGATGAGCGGATCGCGCAAGAGATGAGTCGAAACGTCTTTATCTCGGGTCAAGCCGGTGGGGGTGCTGGCGATGATTAATACGGCGTCTCGTCAATACCCGGGCTGGGTGCCCTATTTTTTTCTGCTGCCTTTCTTAGGTATTTTCCTGGTCTTCATTGCCTACCCGATGGTACTTTCAGCGACGATGGCGTTCCAGCAAAACGCCGGGCCCGGTGTGAGCGAGCCTGTCGGCCTGAAGAACTTCTCATGGATGGTGCAAGACCCGGCATTCTGGACCGCGGTCAAGAATACTACGGTTTTCGCAGCATCATCCGTTTTCATCCAGTTGCCGGCAGCGCTTGGGCTTGCACTGCTGCTCAACAGCAGGAAGATCAAGGCACGTGGGCTCTGGCGGATGATCTTCTTCGCCCCGGTGCTGGTTGGGCTGCCCTTCGTCGCTGTGCTCGCAAGCCTAATCTTTGAGAAAAATACCGGGCTCTTGAACATCACACTGCACGCCTTGTTCGGCTTCGACAAGGAGTTTCCCTGGCTGCAGGAGTTCGTCATGCCGGCATTGATTGTCGCGGCGTTCTGGATGTACGTCGGGTTCAATATGATCTATTTCCTCGCTGCCCTGCAGAACGTGAACAAGGACTTGCTTGAAGCAGCGCAAATAGACGGCGCTAACGCCTGGCAGCGATTCCGGAACGTGACCATCCCGGCGATCAAGCCGGTCGCGGCGTTCGTTGTCTTGTTGTCCCTAATCGGCAGCTTCCAGTTGTTCGAACTCCCATACCTCATGCTCAATGAGTCGGCGGGCCCGGAAAATCGAGGCTTGACCCTGGTGATGTACCTCTATCAGCAAGGCTTTGACCGCGGCGACCTCGGCTACGCCAGCGCGGTGGGCTGGGTACTCGCAGTCGTACTATTTGCGTTTGCGATTGTTCAGACTGTGATCTCCAGGAGAAGCGAGGCCGACGCATGAGCACGATCCCTGAACCGAAATCCAAAGGCTTTGATTTCAACATGCTGGCCGTGTATATACCGCTGATCGTCTTCGCCGCGATCACGCTCGTGCCGTTCATCTACTTGTTGTTTTCCGCATTTAAGTCAACCGATTCGTTCTTCAGCTTTGTGCTCTGGCCGATCGAACCCGGCACGATCGAGGAGCCCTCCCCTTGGTACGCGGTGGACTGGACCGGTTTTACGTTCGACAATTGGAAGACACTGTTTCTCGAAGCCGGCATCCTCCGAGCCACCGTCAATTCATTCTTTATCTCGTCCGTGACGGCGATCCTCGCAACGCTCTTCTCCGCGATGGGCGGTTACGCGCTGGCGAAGTACCGTTTCAAAGGCCGCGGGGCCGCGACATGGATTGTGCTCGGTTCGCTGGCGATCCCCTTTGCTCTCCTGATCGCGCCGGGGTACCAGCTGCTGTACTGGCTCGGGCTACTCGACACCTACACGGGGCTTATCCTCCCGGGCGTCGCCCCTGCGTTCGGGGTGTATCTCTTCCGGCAGGCGTTCATTTCATCGCTGCCGGATGCGCTGATCGAGGCCGCACGGATCGACGGGTGTGGCGACGTCCGGATCTTTTTTCAGATCGCACTGCCGATGGTCCGCCCGATGGTAGGCGCGTTCCTCCTGATCACATACTTGGCGACATGGAACAACTTCATCTCGCCGCAGATCGTAATTCAGTCGGCGGATAAAATGCCGTTGTCAGTCTTTGTAGCTCAGTTGCGCGGGCCGTACGGTACGAGTTGGGGGATGATGATGGCGGGCACACTTGTCGCGGTTACACCGGTACTGGTACTTTTCTTGATGCTACAACACGACTTTATCGCCGGCCTGACTGCAGGCGCTGTCAAAGGCTGAGCCTACCGATTCGATCACGCATTTCACTTCAAATCTTGGATGAATCATCATGTCCGAAGTCAGCCTTAATCAACTACAGAAGTCGTACGACGGTAAGACCAACGTCGTGGACGGTATCGACCTAACCATCAGCGACGGTGAGTTTGTCGTGCTTGTGGGTCCATCGGGCTGTGGCAAGTCAACCACCCTTCGCATGGTCGCGGGGCTGGAGGATATCACAAATGGGACGATCACCGTTGACGGACGAGTGATCAACAGTGCCCCGCCCAAAGACCGAGATATTGCGATGGTCTTCCAGAGCTACGCGTTGTATCCGCACATGACGGTATACAAAAACATGGCTTTCGGGCTGAAACTCAGGAAGCTGCCCTCTGATGAGATTGACCGCCGTGTACAAGACGCCGCGCATAAGCTGAGCATCACGCACCTGCTAGATCGTAAACCCAAGGCCCTTTCGGGTGGTCAGCGGCAGCGCGTCGCGCTGGGCCGGGCGATCGTCCGCAAGCCCGCATGTTTCCTCTTTGATGAGCCGCTGTCGAACCTGGACGCGAAGCTGCGTGCGCAGACCCGCGCAGAACTCAAACAGCTCCACCACGATCTAAAAACGACCTCGATCTATGTCACGCACGACCAGGAGGAGGCGATGACCCTTGGCAGCCGGGTCGTCGTCATGAGCGGCGGGCACATCCAGCAGGCGGGCACGCCTTTGGAGGTCTACGCCAACCCGTCCAATCGTTTCGTAGCTGGTTTCATCGGAATGCCACCCATGAACTTCATCGAAGGAACGATCTCAGAAACTATTGACGGGCCTGTCTTTAAGGGCGGCGGTATCAGACTGCCTATCGCTGAGGGGCTCGCCATAGCAAGGAAGCGAGTTGCGAACCAGGATGTGGTTCTGGGCTTGCGTCCCGAGCATTTCTCGCTGCACGCGGGCGAGTCGCATAACACTCAAGCTTCTGTCGAACTCATGGTGAAAGTGGTCGAGCCGTTAGGCGCGATGATGGATATCTACACCGAGCTACCCAACGGCCAGCGCGTCCTCCTGCGGACCGATGCTCAGGCACTGGAGGTGGATCAGGCCGCGACCTTCCACATCGCGATCGATAAGGCCCACCTGTTTGAGTCCGGTGAATATGGCCGGAGCCTGGCCCGAACGATTCATGAGCCCAAACCAACTGTCGTTAACGTGTAGGGCAACGTGCTATTCACGCACCTCGACCCGCGGTGTCTGTAGCAAATTATTGCGGAAGTTCTCTCTAACTTCCACGTTCTCGAAGACGATACGCTCACCGGCAGGGATCCTGAAGCCTCTTTCCGAACGCAGCGCGGCTGAGCCATCGTAGCTTCCGCCCCTGAACAGGACGTTCTTGGTCTGCCCCATGAGTTGGATCGCCCGGCCGACGCTAGCCGACTTGATATTAACACGCACGAACGCGGCGTCTTCCAGCGTATCAGGGAAGATACCCTGGCCGGAATTGTTCGGCACGTTGACATCCTGCAAAATTGAATTGCCTGCATAACGCGACTGTAGGAAGTCGGGGTGGTATCCATCGAAAGGCCCGCGGTCGATCCGGTCTACATTAAGGTTCACAAACAGGCCACCAGCGGTACGGATTACGTCCTCGTAGACACGCTTAACGGTCACATTGCGGACGAGGAGCTGCCCCGACCGTGTGAACACGTTTTGCGTGTCGGTGATCGTTGTGTCGGTATAGATGGTGTGATCGAACATGGTCGCGAGATGCCAGGTCTCAGGCTTGCCCTTGAAGTCACAACCGTCGAACCAAACACGTTTGAACTCGTCGTTGTTCGGATCGCCAACGAATACACCCCCACCCTTGGGGGTCTCGATTGTCATGTTTTGCACACGGACATTACCCGGACCCCAGAAACGCGACCGCCCAATAAGGATGCAGTCGCCACGATCCACGCCCGGTGCCGGCCGAACCGTCAGCCATCCGGACTCAGGGAGGTCTTGCGGGCGCAACTCATGCCGGCCGGCAGGCAACTCCAGCACCTTGCCGCGATCGCTAGCGTAGAGCGTGAGCGTCTGCTCATCGCCGACGACATTCACGACGTACGGCTTGCCCTGATTCGGGTAGGCAATTGCTCGTAGTTCGATCACATCTTGGCCGTTAAGATCGAGAGCGGTCCAATACTCCTCACACTGTGTGCGTGGGTTGATGCTGGGCTGGTGGATCTTGACCCACTGGCCACCGTTCGCAGCGATTTCGACACGGTCGATCCCGTCGAGGTGGTGTGCGACGATACCGACAGTGAACCCTCCGCCGACTGTCTGCTCGGGCACGACGTTCCAATGCGCCAGGGCACGCTCATGCCGGTTACCGATCTGGCCCGGCGTGGGTGTCGCGCCAACCCATCCATTGCCGGCACGCACCGTCGGGAAATCTTCCTCTTCGTCTGCCTCCACCACGGGCACCTCGGCGAACTCGACAACACTGACACGCTGTTTCATCACCTGCTGAGGCCGATCCGGCACGATCAGGTGGGCATGGATGTCGTATTCACCGTTACTCAACTCTTCAAAGATAGATGCATCAAGGCCGAAGTCCTGATCGTTTGATGTCCGTGAGTGACGCAGTGAAACCAATTCGTTGTCTGCCTGTCCTTCGTATATGCGGTACTCGATCCGAGCGTCTACCGGCAGGATCGCGTACTCAACGAAGTGGTAGTCCTGCTCGTCAGCTGAACGGACCCACTCAATCGGGGTCTCGCTCGTCTCCCAAAGTACTTGCGCCGCTTGTTCGTCGAGCGGCTCGTTGAGCATGATGAATTGAAGTACCGGATCGAGCCCATCTCCGATCGGCGTACGGTCCAGTGCGCGGTGCGAGGCATCACCGTCGGCATCCTGCTCCAAAATCATATACACGCTTTGTGCGGCAGCGAGCTGCGCAACAGAAGCCAGCACAACAGCAAATAGGGTCCTGATCGAAAATAGCAAGGTCGCACTCCTTTGCGC
Source organism: Planctomycetota bacterium (assembly GCA_039024275.1). Lineage (GTDB taxonomy): Bacteria > Planctomycetota > Phycisphaerae > Phycisphaerales > Phycisphaeraceae > JAHQVV01. The sequence goes on from JBCDKD010000001.1 coordinate 148,433, forward strand.
TGCCGCGGTAAGCGGCTTATGTAAGGGGGTTCATCCAGTACGCTGAACTCAGTCACCACGCGTCAATCCTTCGGATTGAAATGATTTGGCTTTGAGTGGACCTGATGGCTGGGGGAGCCGAGTGGGGTTGAAGGTCTACTGGATTGGGGGTTATTGCAGGCTAGTCAAAGACACAAAACGTGCCAAACGTTCATCGATGTGTAATCGATTTATGGAGCTTAACATAATCTACGTCGATTATCAGCTACCACTATTAAAAAAATTGATCGAGAGGCTTCGGTAAACGCTTCATAAAAGCACAAATAAGTTACAAGTATTGGTTTGAATGATATTTATAGAAAAATCTTGTCTAAATTAACATCATCGATTTTATTCTAAAAAGGAATTGCTGGAGCCTAAACGTTCAAACCACTGCTGATCTCACAGCATGGATGTGGTGTACACAACCGTTAAAAAACCCCGTGGCGTAGGCACGGGGTCTGATTTTGGCAGTAGATCGGGTGTATCAACGCTTGGAGAACTGAAAGCGTCGGCGGGCACCGCGTTGGCCATATTTCTTACGCTCGACCTTTCGGGCGTCACGAGTAAGGTAGCCTTCGTCACGCAAAGCCTGTTCGAGAACTGGATCGTAGCCCTTGAGTGCACGCGCGAGACCGAGCATGACGGCCCCTGCCTGACCGGTGATGCCACCACCGGTGGTGTTGACATACACGTCGAGTTTGCCTTCCATGCCAGTCGCCTTGAGCGGGGCCAGCGCCTGGGCACAGTGCTGGGGCTCGGAAAAAAAGTCGCTGACTTCTTTGCCCTTGATCAGGAACTTTCCTTCGCCGGGCTTGATGCGGACGCGGGCAACGGCGGTCTTTCGGCGGCCGGTACCCCAGATGTAGCCACCCGCATCGGGCTTGGCCGGTTCCGCTAACGGGCGCATCTGCTCGACAGGCGCTTCTTCAAGGGCGGTTAGGGAACGTGTATCGAGGGTTTCAACGGCGGTAGGTTCGATGGTGTCTGTTTCGCTCATGATTAAACCTGTTGTCAGGTATCAGTTGTTTTCAGTTAGGCGCTTTGAAGCGCCAAATCTTTTGGGTTCTGTGCGGCGTGCGGGTGATCCGGGCCCGCGTATACCTTCAGCTTGCTGAGCATCTTGGTGCCCAACTTGTTCTTAGGGAGCATCCTGCGTACCGACTCTTCGATCAAACGTTCGGGGTGCTTCTCTTGAACTTCACGGAAGGTCTTGACCTTCCGGCCAGAGGGGTGTCCTGAGAAGGTCTGATGGATTTTTTGATCCAGTTTCTTGCCGGTGAGTTTGATCTTTTCGGCGTTGGTGATCACCACAAAATCGCCGGTATCTACATGAGGGGTGTAGGTCGGTTTGTTCTTGCCCATCAAGATCATCGCGACCTCGGTGGACAGCCGGCCGAGAACCTGATCGGCCGCATCGATGTGGACCCATTGCTGGGTGGCTTCATTGTTTTTAGCAAGGGTGGTCTGTCTCATAACAAGGCTCAAGTCGTTTAATTGTGCAGAGCGGTTGTGCTTACCGGCCAAAACGGCTGTGTGCCATGCTCTGTTGTGCTGGCGTTGCTCCCCCCAAATCAGGCGCGGCCGGGTCGAGGAGAGAACCAAATAGTTTAACGGCGGCCAGGTTTCTGTCAAGCGACGGGACGCTACAAAACGTGGCCTGATGGCTGAAAAAAGCTTTTTTGAGCATCAGCCGCTATTCGGGCGCGTTCTGTGCAGGGTGACCGGCGGGGCCATGTGCCTCAGGCCCGGGCACCTCGGCCACGGGGGCAGGCTGACCCTCAGCGATCGCATCGATCTTCGCATTCAGCCGGGCTGCGAGCGTGGCGAGTTCAGGGTCAAACTGCATCTCTTCCTCACCATAGGTCTGCTTCATGGCGACGCGCCAGGCGTCGATCGCTTTTCGCTCATCGCCGAGTTTGTAGTGGATATCGCCCATATGGTCGTTGAGGATCGCGGTTGTCGCGCCGAGGTCTGGGATCAGTTCATCGGGCAGACCAAGCCCCGGCCGACGCAGCCGTGCGAGCAGCGCTTCAAGGACCATGAGCGCCCTGCTCTGCGTGGCCTTGGCTTCATCAAACTCGCCCAGCTTATACTGGACCCAGGCTAGGGAATCCATAATTGAATGGCTGCCGGGGTCTGACTGCAAAGCCCGCTCGATCATCGCCTTGGCCTGCAGCAGGTTCTTGCCTTGCACCGCCCACCGGTAGCCCAGCGCGTTGTTGAGCCCGGGATCGTCCGGGAACCGGCGTATCATCCCGAGATACAGATCGTCGGTTTCACGGTCGGGGTCGGCGGCTTCGATGTAGTGCAGCAGCGAGGCGGCCTGAGACCCGGTCATCGCCGGGCCGGGCAAGACGCCCTGCTCTTCGAGTTGTAGTGTTTCTTCGATCACTTGGGTCGCTTGCTGCGTTTGCCCCTTATCGACAGTACGCTCCGCGATGATCAGTGTGCGGCTTACACCGGCCGGAATCGCCTCGACGTAACGCCGATGCATCTCCGTTGCAGATACCTCATCGCCGACGCCGTCGTAAAGATCGATAAGGATCGACATCGCAGCCGCGTTCTCTGGTTCATTCTCCAGCACCTTGAACAGTAGTTGCTCGGCCTCATCGAAGCGCGCCGGGTTGCTCATGATGTTCTGAGCCATACCGATCCGGGCCATCGGTGAGTCGGGCAGGTTGGAGATCAGGCGCGTGACAAACGCCCGGCGCATCCGGTCGGCATCGGTCATGCGGCTGAAGCTCGCGCGGTAGTCGTAGGCCAGGTCGATGCCCAGCCGGTATAGCGATTCATCATTGGGTTGGCTGCTGATCAGCCGGAGCAGCAGGTTGCAGGCCTCCTGTGGCCGACCCATCATTGCGATCATCTCAATGCGTAGCAGGTCCAGCCTGAGCTGTTTGCCAAGAGACCTGATCCGCTCATCTACCAATGCGAGCGCCTCCCGTGCTTGACCGGCTAAGGCCATCGCGCGAATAGACAACTCAAACTCGGTCCATTCGGCATCAACGTCTGGCGTACCGAGCGTTTCGAATGCCTCCTGACTCAAGCCTAACGCCAATTGGAGTCGAACGGTCTGGAAATGGACTTGATCCAGAAGCTCGGCATGATCCGTTGAAAGAGCAAGATACTCAGAGAGCGCGTCCTGGCGACGGAGGGTTTGTTCATAAGACACCGCGGCAAGCAGTTGCGTAAATACGCTCGATTGGGCGGTGTAACGATCGCTGCGGATCGCGCGCAGGAGGGTGACCGGTGACTGCACCTCGCTCACAGCAGCCTGCGCGTAGGCGTAGGCCTGCTCAGGTGACTGCTGCATGAGGTTCGCGACCAGCTTAAGCAGGTCCGCCAAGGCTGCCGCGTCTGTGGGCTGAGCGTCATCGAAAGGGACCAGCGCGATTGCTTGGCGTAAGCGATCCGGTGACACCGGCCCGCTGGACAGCCAGGTGTTGATCGGGCCGAGGAGCCTGCCCTTTTCGGCGACACGTGACAGAGCGATTAACCGGGTCAATGTCACACCATCCGTCTGAACCAGCGCTTCGATCCGCTGAGCCAATGCCAAATCCGAGACGCCCTGCTGTTTCAGATAGCCAACGAGTTCTGCATCTGCTTCACGGGCATCGGGTTCACTCAGCAGAGCGATCGCCTGATCGATCGCGCTATCGGGGTTTTTCGCGTGTAGCGCCAGGTAAATCCGCCGCGCGACAAGCGTGTGCCGGGTCGAGACCTCGTCCAGCTTGATCGCGTCGTATACCTGTGCAGCCTGCTTGAAGTCACCCGACTTCAGGAGCAGGTCGCCCTGTTGAATACGCAGCTGCGGGGTGGTCTCTTTGATCACGCGTAGCTCGCGCAGGATCAGAGGAGGCGCCTTGCCATCTTTGGCGATCTCATCAGGATCTACCTCGCCGATCCGATCGAGTAGCCGCGACAGGCACTCGGCCGCGGCGGTCGTGTAGCCGGCCCGAGCCAGAGCGGTAGCCCGGTAGTAGTCCGCGATCACGGCCGGGGCGTGGGCCTTGTCGATCGCGTGGCAGTAAGCCAAGGCCTGTTCAAGCGGCTCGCTCTGTGCGGCGTGTCGAGCCAGGATCAGCAACGCATCGACATCCTGCTGCCGAAACGCGATGATCCGCCTCAGGTACAACGCTGCGCGGGTCAGGTTGCCGCTCTCAGCGGAGGCCATGGCAAGGGCGCGGATGACCGTGGGGTGGTCCGGCGCGATTTCCTCTGCGTTCCGAAGGAGCTGTACCGCGCGGAAGGCTTCGCCCTTCTCGGATGCCGATGTGCTGTCCTGTATCAACGCCGCGGCGCGGGGCGGCAGCGCAGCAGCAGGGTCGAGCGCATCGCTCTGCGGCCAGGCGGCGGGCTCATTCGCCGCCAACGCTTCTTCACGCGATCGCCCAGCACGCTCGCCCTGATCACCCAGCGGCGCCGGGTCCAGGCCAACCTCGACCAAAACACGCGGGAGCTGAATCTCGGGCTGGCCCCCTGCCCCTTCTTGGGTTTGAGCCTGTCCTGAAGTCAGGACAGCAAACAGGGCGGCCAAAAAACACGGCCACCAACGACACTTCTGTTTCTGATCGGCTGGGCTCATCCCGGGCTCCGCAAAGATCGACTCCCTTACTGTACCCGCCTAGGGCGTTACGGGATCACCTTATTCAGCGGATAACTGACCAGGCCCGTCGCCCCGGCCCGCTTGATCCTGGGGATCAAATCACGCTCGAACTTCTCATCGACGATCACCTCGACCGCCACCCAACCGCTGTCGGCCAAGTCGTTGATCGTTGGTGAGTGCTCGGCCTCTAGGAGCGACAGCACGGTATTAAGCTCGCTGCGGGGCACGTTCATCTTTAGGCCGACCTTGGTCCGGGCCGCAATCGCGCCTTGCAGCAGCAGCGACAGGTCCTCGATTTTCTGTCGTTTCGCAGGGTCTGCCCAGGCCTGCTTGTTAGCGATCAGGCGGGTGGTCGAAGTCAGCAGTGTCGCAATCACCTTGAGATTGTTGGCACGCAGGGACGAGCCGGTCTCGGTAACGTCCACGATCGCATCGACGAGCCGGGCCTTGACCTCGGTCGCGCCCCACGAAAACTCGACCTTGCGGACGTTGATGCCCTGCTCCTTGAAGAAGCGTTCGGTAGTACTGATCAGCTCGGTCGAGATAGTCTTCCCCTCGAGTTGCTTGGGGTCGTCGATGCCGCCCTCTTCGGGGACCGCGAGGACCCAGCGGACGGCTCGGCCCGTCGCGCGGGAGTAGGCCAGCTCACAGACCTCATGGACGTCGGCACCGTTCTCAACAACCCAGTCGTGGCCGGTGATGCCGATGTCGACGACGGCGTCTTCCACGTAGCGTGCCATCTCCTGCGCCCGGAACATCACGCAGCTCATCTGCGGGTCATCGATCTCCGGCGTGTAGGAACGGCTGCGAACATCGATATTGTAGCCGGCGCGGTCGAATAAATCGATCGTCGGCGTTTCGAGCGAGCCCTTCGGCAGGCCGATCCTGAGTTGCGGCTTGGATTCGTCGCTCATAGTGTCGATCTCAAAGCGTCACTTCTTTTTTGCGACGCGTTTCTTCGTGGTCTTCTTCTTGTTCGTTTTTTTCTTCGCCGTCTTCTTCGTCGTCGTTTTCTTAACGACCTTCTTGGTTGAGGCAGCCTTTGTCGCCTTCTTGGGCTCTTCAGGAACCGGGGATGACTTCAGTGGCGGGGTCTTCGGCGGCGACGGGATCGTTACACGCTGGCTATCCGCCCATTCCTGCAGTACGGCGTAGGCGTCCAGTGCATCGCCGGCCTTGACCTGCCGCGAGAGCCAGGCCTCAGCGTCAGCGGGCGTCGTCCCAGCCTCGAAGACACCCGCCTTGATCAACAGTATGAGAAGGCGATCATCGACCGGCATGGCGTGGGCGCCGAACGCGAGCAACGCCACACGCGCCGCAACATAGGGCGGGATCCCCGGCAACGTGTCCAGGTACTCGCGCAGCTCGCGCTTGCTGCGGGTGGCAAGCGAACCCATCTTGTAATCGTGCTCGCGCTCGAAGATCTCCATCATCGACTGCAGCAGGCGGATCACGCGGTGCTGCGCATCAGGGTAGCGCACGCCGATCAGCTCGACGACTTCATTGGCGTGCGATACGCGCAGCTCATTCAGATCGACGACCTGAGCCATGATCTTTCCAAAGGCGGTATCTGCCTGGCGTGAAGTCGCGTTCCAGGTGAGAAAGCTGACGACGAGCTCGGCGATGGGCTCGAGTTCATCGATCTCTCCGCCGCTGGCGGCGGATCGCGCCTTCTTGAGCACCGTGGCGAATGCCTTCTCTTGTTTCTTGGTATCGGTCTTTGCCATGTGTGGGGTTCGGGGGGTTAGTGATTGGGTTTGTGTTCAACCCTGCTCTTCGTGTGGGTGTCCGGTCTGTGCGTCTTCACGGGCTTTTGCTTCGTCGATCGCCTGGTAGATCTCCTCGGCCTGCTTGAGCGAGTCGTCGAGTTCAAACCGAAGGTGCGGCACGATACGCAGGGCCACAAGCTTCTTGACTTCGCTCTGGATGTGCCGGCTTGCTGCCTTGAGCCCGGCGACCGTCCGCTTGGCGTAGTCCTCGGGCAGCACGGATACGCAGACCTTGGCCTGCTTCATGTCCGGGCTCACATCGACACCGGTGATCGACACCATGCCGCGGATACGGGGGTCGGAGATGCTGCGCTGGAGCACCTGGGCCAGCGCCTTGCGGAGCGTCGACTCGACTTGTTCGATGCGGTGGGTCATCAAAGCCTTTAGCCTTTAGCCGTTAGCCGTTAGCCCGAACCGCCATCAGCTTTTCCTGTCTTGAGCTAATGACTAACGGCTAAAGGCTTGCGGCTCTAATCCAGCGTCCTCTTCACTTCCACGATCTTGTAACAGACCAGCTCGTCCTCGGGCTTGAGGTCCTCAAAGCCCGCGATGCGGATACCGCACTCGGTACCGGCACGGACTTCCTTGGCCTCGTCCTTGACGCGGCGCAGCGTCTCAAGCTCCCGAGCTTCGGTCACGACCGTGCCGTCGCGTACGACTCGGATCTTCTCGCCCTTCTGCATGACGCCGTCGGACACCAGGCAGCCGGCGATATTGCCGAGCTTGCCGATCTTGAAGACCTGCTTGACCTCGGCCCTGCCGATCTCTTCCTCGGTTTGGTCCGGCGTCAGGTTGCCCTCGAGCGCCTGCTTGATGTCTTCGATCGTCTCATAGATCACCCGGTACTGACGCACCTCGACATGCCGCTCGTCGGCGATCTCGCGTACGGCCGGCGTGATCGACACATGGAAGCCGATGATCACCGCTTCCGACGCATCGGCCAGCAGCACGTTGCTTTCGGTGATCCCACCGACGCCGGAGTCGATGACACGGACCCGGACCTCGTCGTTGCCGAGCTCGCCCAGCGATTTCTTGAGCGTCTCGACTGAGCCCTGCACGTCCGCCTTGATCAGGACGTTGAGGTAATTAATCTTACCCGCCTGGATGGTCTCGTTGAAGTTCACGGTCGTGACCTTGGTGCGGCTCGCTTGGGCCTGGGCACGCTCGTCGTCTCGGAACTGTCGAGCAACACCCTCCGCCTTGCGCAGCGTGTCGGTGATATAGAACTTATCGCCGGCATCGGGGATCTCGTCGAGGCCGGAAATCTCCAGCGGCGTCGCGGGGCCGGCCTCTTGGACCTGCTCACCGCGGTCGTTGGTCATGTCACGGACACGGCCGAACGCCCGGCCCGAGACAATGAAGTCGCCGACCCTGATCGTTCCGTCCTGTACGAGCACACGGCCGACCGAGCCACGACCAGACTGCATCTCGGCTTCGATCACGATACCGCGTGCAGGTCCGCCATAGTCTGCGGTGAGTTCGAGGACTTCCGCCTGCAGGTCGAGGATCTCGATGAGTTCCTGGATGCCTTCGCCAGTCTCAGCCGATGTCTTGATGACTTCGGTCTCGCCGCCCCAGGCGGTGGGGTTCAGGCCGTTCTCGGCGAGTTGCCCGTATATCTCTTGGAGCTTGTTGTCGTTGAACCCAGGCAGGTCACACTTGTTGACCGCGACGACCACGGGGACTTCGGCGGCCTTTGCGTGGTTGATCGACTCCACGGTCTGCGGCATCACGCCGTCGTCCGCGGCGACGATGAGCACAACAATATCGGTGACCTGGGCCCCGCGGGCACGCATCGAGGTAAACGCGGCGTGGCCAGGCGTATCGAGGAAGACGACGGACTTATTCGCATCGTCGCTGCCCTTGACGGTGACGCGGTAGGCGCCGACGTGCTGGGTGATGCCACCGTCTTCGTGCGCGGCGACATCGGCTTTGCGAATACGGTCAAGCAGCGACGTCTTGCCGTGATCGACGTGGCCAAGGATCGTGACGACCGCGGGCCGTGGCTGCACATCGACTTTCTCGCGGTCTTTGAAGTCCTGCTCGACCTTCTGGGCCGCAGTCTCGTGCTCTTTGACAACGAGTTCGATATCCCGCTCGAGGCAGATCTCTTCGGCAAGCTCGGTCTCGATCGCGGAGTTGACGTTCGCCATAATCCCCTTCTGGAAGAGGAACTTCACCACATCGGCGGCGCGGATACCGGTCGCGGAGCTCAACGCTTTGATGGTAATCGGCTCTTCGATCTCGACCTTGCCGCCTGTCACGAGCGCAGACTGGGCAGCGCTGCCGACATGGCCGGACTTATTGAATGACTGCTTACGACGCTTGACGTAGCCAGACGCGCCGCGGACCTTTGCATCGAGCTCGTCGAGGTCGGCCTTGGACATCTGGGTCGGGCCGGTAAGAAGGGGGTCATTACGGCCGCCGCGGCGGTTGCTGAGCGAGCGCCGCTTGTTGCCGCGTCCGCCAGGTTCACCGCCCATATCGCCCCCGCCGCCGGGACCACGCTTGACGCCGCCGCCACGGGCGGGGCCGCGCGAGCGGGTCACGCCGGGCACTTCCCCTTCTGCGGGGGCTTCGCGCTTGGGCCCGCGCGATCGGGGCGGCGCAACCGGCTCAGGCTTCTCGACACGGATCACCTTCGGCCCACGCAGCTTGACCTCTTTGGGTTTGGTCAGCTGCTCGCCGGCGGGCTTAATCACATCCGGCCGATCCGGCACGTTCTGCTGGCCGGCGGGTTGGGGCGGCCCGGCCTGGACAGGGGCTTCCGACACGGGTGCTTGTTCTTCGGGCTTGTCTATTGCCTCGGCCGCAACCGGCTCGGCGGGCACCGCCTTCTTCTTGGCGGCCTTGGTCTTCTTCTTGGTGGCCTTCTTGACTGGGCCCACAGCGTCTACGGCCTGCTCTGCTTCGGGCTCGGTTTTCTTAACGGCCTTCTTCTTGGCAGCCTTCTTCTTCGCTGCTTTCTTGCGGACCTTCTTAACATCAATATTGTGCGTCGTCTCGACAGCCGTGTCTTGGCTGTGGTCCTCTTCCTCCAGCGCGAACCACTGACGGATCGTGTGCGCAAGGCCGACCTTCACCACGGACATGTGGTTGGTGATATCAGGCACGCCCTCGTCTTGACACTTGGCGACGATGACCTTGCTCTGCACGCCAAGCTCTTTGGCCAGGTTGTGGATGCGTAACGTTTTCGCCAAAATCGGCTCCTAGCTGGTGGCTGTCAATGCCGCAGTACCGCGGCGGCTTAGTCCTTGGATCTCTTACGGGCTCTTGCTGTCCTCGGGGTCCGTGACCACCCCGGCGTCCGAGTCGGTGTGCTCGGCGACAAACTCGCTGCCGTCTTCATCATCCGATTCCTCGGCCTGGACGCCGGGGTCAACCGGTTCACCGTCCTCGGCCGCTTCGTTGGCGAGGTCTGCTTCAGGCACCAGGTCTTCGCCGGGCTCGCCGTACGAGCGGTGTTCTTCCTGCGCAGCACCACCGAGCACATCCGCCAGCGGGTCGTCGCTGTCGGGCGCCAGCGCACCACCTCCCAGCAGGTCGTCGATGCCTTGGGCAGCCATCTCGGCGGCCTCGCGCTTGGCCTGCTCCTGCTCTTCCTTTTCCTTGGCCTGCTGTTCCTGAACAACCTTTGCCTGTGACGAGACGACCTCCAAGAGCTCGTTGATCTGCTCCGCGGGGAGCGCCAGCGTCTCTTCAAGGTACTCCGGGCCGACCTCTTCGACGTCGAAGACGCTGATGACGCCGAGCGCCGCGAGTTTATCGACCATCGCCTCGTCCACGAAATCCATCGCGGTGAGCGTCTGGACCATCGTGTCCATCGACTTCGTGAATTCCTGTGGCGTGAGGATGTCCACATCCCAATTGGTCAGCCGGGCGGCCAGGCGTACGTTCTGGCCCTTCTTACCGATCGCTAGTGAAAGCTGGTCCTCGTTGACGACCACGGTCGCCCGGCCCAGTTCGAAGCACAACGAGATCTCGACAACCTCGGCAGGCTTGAGCGCGTTCTGGATCAGGATCTGGCTGGATTCGTTCCAGCGGACGATGTCGATCTTCTCGCCACCAAGCTCATCCACGATGTTCTTGATCCGTGAGCCACGCACGCCAACGCACGCACCGACCGCATCGACTTTCGTATCGATCGACTGCACCGCGATCTTGGTCCGGTGGCCGGCCTCGCGCGCCATCGCCTTAATCTCGATGATCCGCTCGTTGACCTCGGGGACTTCGACCTCGAATAAGCGACGGATGAACTCGGGGTCGGCCCGGCTCAGCACGATCTTCACCTGGTTGCCCGCGTCACGCACATCCAGAATCAGGCAGCGGACGCGCTCACCGGGCTGGTGCTGCTCGCCGGGGATCTGTTCTGATCGGGGCATAAAGCCTTCCGCCCGCCCGATCTGCACGACCAGGGCGCCGCCCTCGTATCGCTGTGCCACGCCGGTGGTCAGCTCACCGACGCGGTCGATGTACTCGTCGAAGATCGCGGCGCGTTCGTCTTCGCGGAAGCGCTGGATCATGACCTGCTTCGCGGTCTGCGCGGGGATCCGGCCGAGGTCTTCGAGCGGGATCTCCTCGTCTTCGCGCCAGATCGTGATCTTGCCGTTGAAGCGATCGATTTCGCAGGTGAAGTCCTCGGTATCGATCGCGTTGAAGTGCTTACGCGCAGCGGAGACGAGGGCCTGCTCGAGGTCCGCGATAAGGATTTCTTTGTCGACGTTGCGATCGCGAGCGATCCCGTCGAGCAGCCGCAGCATTTCAACACCATTCATATCTGTCGTTCCTGTATTTAGTTGCCGGGTTGTCTGCCGCTTGTTGCGGTCGGGTTGTTGGTTCCAAAAAAAGCCACGAGCGGCATGGCTCGTGGCGTCGGCGTTGGCTCGTGACGGGGTTTCCGTCGTCTCGCACTTCATGCGAAGCACAAGCGAGCTTGCGGGATGGGTCCGCAGAGATCACGCCATCGGACACACCTCCGCGCGAAGGTGGGCCGAGGGCCGCTGGCCGTGATGCCATCGCATGTGCGATGGCGGTCCGAAGGACGATCCGAGGGCGAGATGGTGAGGGCTCACCATCATCACCGGGTCGAACCCCGTTGGCCTGCTTGGAATCGCTGCATACGCATACCGCCTGCCTCAGCCACCCAACAGGCCCAATTGCCCGCTGGGGAATCGGTAAGGGTACGTAAATGGGGCATTTTGTCAAGCCAAGCCGACCTATCGGGCTCAAGAAGCGTGCTAATCTGGTGTCTCCCGTCGTCCTTGAAGACGATTGATGTGTCTTTGGCAGCGAATCGACAGCAACCCGATCCTGTCCATTGGATGATGAACCAATGAAAATTTCACTGCTACAAACCACGGGCTTATTCATAACCGCTTCCTCTATACGTTTTTGCGCGCATGCTCTACCACAAGACCAGCCCAAAGACGCCCTACCGGACCGGCTTGATATCCAACTCCATCAATTCACCCTGATCCCACCAACGCTGAACACCACACCCGACAGGGACATCGATCAGCCGCACGACCCGACGATCATCCCGTTCAGCGGCTGGTGTTTCTTCGGCCCAGATGGAGAACGACAGCCCTGGCGCAAACGCAGCCAAGCTTTTTACCGAGAAGACGACGGTGGGCAACAAGGCAGAAGCGGGGCGATGAACAACGACTACGAAATCCGAACACTCTGGCGGTATCCCAAAGCTGCAAATGCTCATCGGCTCTGGCTGAATGTTCCTGGCGACGCGGACGATGCGATCTCTGGCGGCAGTTCAGGCCAGGCCAAAATCCCGCACCCGACGCATGCATTCAACGAGATCAGCTTCGAGATCAAGAACCTCAAGACCGTCCCTGACCACTTCCCGCTCGAACTGACCTACCTGCAAGGCGACGGAGAGGTCATCGCCAAAGCAGACCCAGACACCAAGTTTCCAATCGGTGACGAGCGTGTCCAGATCGAATACCTCGGCCCGCCAAGAGCGGAAAGCCCCGCCGTGAAATACGCAAAGGAGGCTACCGACCTCCAAGGCAATCCAATCCCATACGAACTTCATGATCTCGAACTTCATATTAGCGAGGACTACTCGCATAAGGAATGGCGTTACCAAGTTGCCTGGTTCAACAAAGAGAACCAAAAAATCAACACGGGTAACGGTACGCTCATTACAAACAAAAACCGCTACAAGCTCGTGAATCATGGTGACGAAGACAGCAAAATCATCAGCCACGTCCAGATCCATCGGCTGCCTGTCCATTCACAAAGGATCGAGGGCTTAGATCTTAGCCCGATCATTGAGAAGGTCTTCCCCGGCGATACCACGCCCCACCGGGTCGAAGTGACCGACAAACACCGTTTCGGCGACTCCATCACGGTCGAGCTCCAGTCTTTCGCAGGCGGTGCCGACTGCCTACTTGACCTGGACACGGGCAAGGTCATCGCGCTGCCGGACCCGGCACCCCGAGGCGATGCGCTGGCGAAGTTTGCCCACCGCCATCGCGCAGACCTCTACCTGTACTACGATGCCGATCACAAACGAGGCAAGGTGCGTCTCCAAATGTTGGCCTGCCCCGCTTACTTTGTTGAGCAGTCCTACTGGACCCGGACGCCCTCGGACTGCATCGAATTGATCCAGGCGGAGGAACATTGGCCCGAAACCAATTTCTGGCTGAGCACGGAGGACGCCTACCCATACCTGGCGACGACCTCGGACGGCAGCATGGTCCTGTTCCGAGAAACCCAGGCCCGTGTCGATGAGCAGGCCGGAACCGCCACCGCCGGGCTGGAAATCCGCTTTCTTGAAGCCCCTTGAACCACCCAATCCTTAAAAAACGGTTTGTGGAGTCTTGTGAGCTTGATCGAGGAGCCTGTTTCGGGCATAATACTTGGCTTGCTCCAGTGGGGGCAGACCGATACAGACACCGATTTAGCCCAAAGGCAGACCCGATATGGCCCACTCCCTGAGTGCCAAGAAGCGTATCCGACAGAACGGCAAACGCCGAGCCATCAACCGCTGGCGCAACAGCACCTATCGCACCGCGATCAAGGACTACCGCGAGCTGATCCTGCACGGGTCCGTAGACGAGTCCGAGGCCAAGCTCAAGGAGATCTACAAGATCCTTGACCAGACCGCCTCGACCCCGGCGATGCACAAGAACACCGCGGCCCGCTACAAGAGCCGGCTGTCGGCGCAACTCAATAAGAAGCGCGCCGACGCGTAAGCACAACACTTAACGCCAAAACCTCCAAACCCCGCACGATCAAGCGGGGTTTTTCAATGCGCCTGTCCAAGCCGCGGTACGCTTGTCGGCATGACCTATGACAACCGTTACGACGCCGCGGACTACTACGAGCGTTTCCATCAACCGCCATGGAACGATATCGCGTTCTACCTCGACCGAGTGCCCGAGCATAACGTGCGCGTGCTGGAGCTTGGCTGCGGCACCGGGCGTGTCATGCTGCCGATGACCGAGCAGGCCGGGTACGTGCTGGGGGTTGATCTGTCGCAGGCGATGCTGGACATCTGCGACCGGAAGCTCGAAGACGCCGGTATCAATCCATCAAAGGCACGCACGCTCTGCGCGGACATTACTACGCTCGACGTGACCGGCAGCGAGCCGCTCTTCGATCGGATCAGCGCCCCGTTCCGTGTCATGCAGAACCTGGAGACCGACGAGCAGGTCGACGGTCTGATGCAGACGATCAAACGCCACCTCAAGCCGGGCGGCGAGGCGGTGCTGAACACCTTCAAACCAAGGGACGGCGGGTACGAAGCGCTTGCCGAGTTCTGGTCCTCACAGGACGGGTCAACGATCAGCAAGACGTTTGATGATGGCCAGCAAACGGTCACGCTCACCGATGACTGCAGGGTCTATAGGCCGGACCCGGTCCGCATCTACCCGAAGCTGATCTACAGGCGGTACAACGCAGAAGGCGAGCAGATCGATGAGGCCGTGCTGGACATCGTCATGCGCATCTGGCAGCCCGATGAGTTCATCGCCCTCATCGAAAGGCACGGTTTTACGATCACTGAAAAGCTCGGCGGTTACGCTGGCGAGCCCTGGGGGGAGGGTTCCGAACTCATCATCGCATTCACGCACGACTGAGCCCAGGCGAACTCAGTGCTCTTCATCCGCCGGCGTCCAACCTATAACCACATCCCAGTTCGCTTGCAGCTCATCGATCTTCGAATCTTTGATCGGCTCGAAATCGGTCATCAACGCGGCGCGGCGTTTCTCGTCCTTGATCCGTCGGAACAGGCCGTCCTTCGTGTTGGCCTCTGTTTCGGCCGCGTTCAGGAGTTGGGTTGTCAACAGATGCTCGCCCTTGCGGGTGATCTTGTAGTGGATATGCGGGGTCCGGCCGACATAAGGCGAGGGCTTGATCGTGCGGAAGTAGTACTCCCCTGTGGAGGAGGTGAGGAACTTGCCGTAGCTCTGGAAGTGCGTGTCGCGCTTGTCCTGGTTGCGGTCACGCGAGTGCATATAGATGCCGTTGTTGTCGCACTGCCAGATCTCGACCAGCGCGTTACGCACGGGCTCACCTCGACGATCGAGGATCTTGCCCGTGAGGTGCGTGATCTGCCCGACGGCGGGGGTCGCGCTGTCGTTGATCACGATCAGGTCGTTATCGGTGTCCAACGGCATCTTATCGGGGTAGAACGGGCCCTCGGCCAAGCGGGGGGTTTGGAGCAGTTCAGCAAACGCACCAGGGGCGGTGAACACGGCCGTACCGATCGCGGTGGCCTTCAGGAACTTGCGGCGGTCCCATCGCTCGATCAGGGTGTTCAGTCGGGTCGTTTCGTTCATTACAGGCTCCCATGCAAAGGTAGCAGCGCTCGTTAAAGCGTCGACCGTTCTTGTCTAACGCATCGTAAGCCCGTTTAGTTCCTACCAATGGAAGAAATTGCAGCTCGTCACTAATTGCTTTCTAGTCGCAATAACAAGACCTACCTACGTACGCCTCCGCCCAGACGACGCGGGTCTTGCTGGGCTCGCCCGCACAGAAGCACACGGGCTATGGCTTAGGTACACCGATACGGATCGCAATATCACCGTCGGCGTAGTCATCGACGCCGCCATCGTCTTTGAGATTGTCGCCAAGGCTGTAGACCAGGGCCGTGCCATCGGCTTCAACACGATAGACCAGAGGATCGCCGGTCGCGAAATCGATGGGGACCTGCTTGAGGTAGGTCGGCACGAGCGCGTCTAGCGATTTGGGCAGCTCGCCGTGTCTGTCACGGTAGCCGAGCAAAGCGATGGCGGTGGCTTGAACCAGCTGGCGGGTTTGCGAGCGTCGCTGTGATCGCAATGCGGATTCGGCGTTGGCCATCAAAAGCAGCGTGAAGACGCCTGTTACTTCATCGGTGAATCGCTGAGTCGTCCAACCATCTGGCAACTCGCCTGATGCAGAAATCCGAAACAGCGTTGAAATACGCTCAAGTCCATCTGGAATGGAAACCCTTTGATGAAAAGCTTCGTGTGCATTTGCCCGATCAACTGGGTCGGCTATCTCAATAATCGCTGCCAACTCGTCGTAACGCTGATTAATTGAACGCAACGAATGATTGATATCAAAGAAACTGCTTTGAACGGCTAACTCCAGCCGTCTGGCAGCTCTGCGTGCACCATGGCCACCCTGGCCAATAAAAAAATGCAGGTTAGTACCAGACCCTGCCCAAGCCCGCTGAATCGTATCTAGTGTCATCGAACGCTCGGTCAGGTTCATTGCACGATTAATCGCATCTACAGTACCGATTCTTTCATATGCATCTAAGTAATGGATCGCTTGCTCATGCGGCAATTCTCCCCTGTCCGCGATTCCCTGAATGAGGTCGCGGTGCATATTTTGAATAGAAATCCCAACCAATACACCGATCAGTGTTGGCTCATTCGATACCAGCTTGCCAAATTTCTGTAGGCGTGTCGCTTCTTCAAGAGCGACCGTCACATCATTCTTCGACAACCCAAACATGCCGCGGACAACCATCAACCGCGATGCTTCCCGCAAGTGACCGAGCTGAGGCAAGAGGATGCCTACCAGTGATTCGTCCTCTGCAGTTCGTATGAGCGGTGCAAAATAGTGCGGCCGATCCAACGCCACACCAACTTGATCAAGCACCGCGCGATTCGACTTCAACCAGGTATCGACATGCGGCAGCACTTCTGCTCTCCATGGCCGAGCCAATGCAGTATCAATCATCGTCTCGAAATCTTGCTCGCTGATCCCAGCATCTGCGGCGTAAGCCCACTTTGTTAGGAGTGAGGGCATCGGCTTGCCAGGTTCGATCGCCAGGGCCTTGAATAAGCGGTCGCGATAGATCACTTGGTCTTCAGGCGTCTCTGGCGTCTGTTCCGGGTGTAGCAGAGCCAATAACGCAAACGCGTTGTCTTCGCTCTTAACCCCCTCGCCGTAGTGCTGATTCAGTGCTGCGACGTAGTCGATGATGCCGTCGTCGGTGACCGGTTTGGTGAAGAAGGTGGTGTCTTTGCCGATCTTGAGCTTGATTCGCACATCGGCTTCTTCTGCTTGGGCGATGGCGGGCAGGCAGCAGACAATGAGAAGAACCGGAATGATTCGATTGAGTAACTGCTGCATAAAACGAATTATATCACGTAGCCGCCGAGCAACGCTCGGGGGTCGAGTCGTGGAAGGTTTTCAATCTGTCGGTCACGTAACTCAGCAAACCATCTACGCGGGCTAGACCCCCGCGTGTTACGCGGCGGCTGCGGTCACTCGCTGAGACTTCGTGCTCTGTTAAGGCCTCAGTACGACTTCGCCCAGACCACGCGGGTCTTGCTGGGTTCGCCGGTGAAGATACACTTGCCCTCGCCGGCCCCTTCGCCGAAGCCGCAGCGTTCGAGTTCGCCCTTGAGTGGGATGCAACGGATCGTGACGCCGAGGTCTTTCTGGATCTGGTCGGCGATCGCCTCGTCGCCGTTCCAGTGGGCGAGCGCAAAGCCGGCGTGGATCTCGGGCTGCTCGGCGTTTTTGGGCGTGAAGTACTTGTAGAACTTGTCCTTCGCATTGACGACGCGGGTGTGCTCGGCGCGGTAGGCCTTGGCCTTTTCGAGCAGCCCGTCCTGGATTTGCTGGAGCGTGTCGGGGGCGTTGGCGATGAAGTCGTCGCGCTTGACACCTTTTTTCTCTTTCGGGCTCTGGTCCCGCCGGGCCATGAAGACGCTGTCGTCCGCCATGTCGCGTTGACCAACTTCCAGGCGGATCGGCACACCCTTCTTGACCCACTGCCAGGTCTTGTCGCCGCCACGGATATCACGCGTATCGAGTTCAACCTCGATCGCTCGGCCGGCAAACATTTGAGCACGCAAGTCCTCAGCGAGCTGTTCGCAGTAGTCCAAAACCGCTTGAGGATGATCCGCTTTGAACGTGATCGGCAGGATCACGACATGCGCGGGCGCAAGGCGAGGCGGGACGACCAAGCCGTCGTCGTCCGCGTGCGTCATGATCAGCCCGCCGACGAGACGGGTCGACACCCCCCAGCTCGTGGTCCAGCAGTGCTCGCGCCGGCCCTGGTCGGACAGGTACATGATGTCTTGGGCCTTGGCGAAGTTTTGGCCGAGGAAGTGCGAGGTGCCCGCCTGCAGGGCCTTGCGATCCTGCATCATGGCTTCGATGGTGAAGGTCTCGACCGCGCCGGGGAAGCGCTCTCCTTCTGTTTTCTCACCTTTGATAACAGGCATCGCCATGACGTCCTCAGCGAAGTCCGCGTAGACGTCATGGATCTTTGCGGTTTCTTCTTTTGCTTCCTCGGCGGTCGCGTGGGCGGTGTGGCCCTCCTGCCAGAGGAACTCGGCGGTGCGGAGGAACAGGCGCGTGCGCAGCTCCCAGCGGACCACGTTGGCCCACTGGTTGATCAGCAGCGGCAGGTCGCGGTAGCTCTCGATCCAGCGGGCGAACGCAGCGCCGATGATCGTCTCGGATGTGGGGCGGACCACGAGGGGTTCTTCGAGCTCCCCGGCGGGCTTGAGACCACCCTCACCGTCGTCCTCCAAACGGTGGTGCGTGACGACCGCGCATTCCTTGGCGAACCCCTCAATGTGTTCGGCTTCCTTCTCGAGGAAGCTCTTGGGGATAAACAGCGGGAAGTACGCGTTCTTGTGACCGGTCCGCTTGAACTCCGCGTCCAGCACGGCCTGCATGTTCTCCCACAGCGCGTAGCCCCAGGGCTTGATGACCATACAGCCGCGCACGTCCGAGTTTTCCGCCAGGTCGGCCGCGCGCACCACCTGCTGGTACCAGTCCGGGTAGCTCTCTTCTCGGGTCGGAACAATCGCTGTTTTCTGCTTGGCCATAAGGTACGGATTATGGCACAAAGCGCGGGCGATGACATGTAGATTCCTGCCCACACCGGTGCGTCAATCGCGTAACGACGAAACGGCAGTTCTCGCGTACGGCCCGGCGGGCTAACCGCGTACAGGGGTGACTGTTCCGGTAGCATGCAGAGCAACCGACAACATACAAGCTAAGCGAACAGGCCAGACAGGGCCCTCGGGTTGTCTTGGCTCATCTGCTTCTTGAGCTTCTCGAACCAATCGGCGACCTGGTTAAACGCCTCCACAACCGCCGGGTCAAAGTGCTGGCCCGAGCCCTCGTTGATGATCGCGCAGGCCTTCTCGTGCGGCATCGCGTCTTTGTAGACGCGTTTGGAAGTCAGCGCGTCGTAAACGTCCGCGACCGCGACGATCCGTGCGGACAGGGGGATGCCATCGCCCTTGAGCTTGAAGGGGTAGCCGCTGCCGTCCCACTTCTCGTGGTGGTAGAGCGCGACCTGCACGGACGAAGCGATCAGCGTGTCATCGCCCATCCGCTGGTAGATCTCCAGCAACGTGTCGGCCGCGATCTGGGGGTGGCGCTCGATTTCGGCCCGCTCTTCTTCGTTGAGCTGGCCGGCCTTCAACAGCGCGCTGTCGGCGACGCCGACCTTGCCGATGTCGTGCAGCGCCGCGGCCAGACGCAACTCCCGGATCCACTCGTCGGTGACCTCGGGGTGGTTCCCTGTTTTCTGGAGTTGTTCTGCCAACAACGCTGAGAACGCGCAGAGCCGCTCGAGGTGGCCACCGGTCTCCGGGTCGCGCGAGTCGGCGAGCTTGGCGAGGCCGAAGATGAGCGCGTTGCGTGCGGCGGTGTGCTTCGCGGTGCGTTCGACGACCTCGCCTTCAAGACCCTCGTTGACCTCTTCGAGCGTGTGCTCGTACCGCCTCGCGACGAGGTAGCTGCCCCCCGCCGTCAGCAGCATCACCGACGAGCCCACGATCAGGAACGTCAGCATCAGCGGCGTGGTGATCGCGTCGCTGAGCGTGACCAGCCCGGCGGCCGGCTGATGGACCAGCAGCCGGTGCCCGTTGGTCCCCGCGATCTCCCGCGTAGCGATGTAGTGCACGCCGTCGGCGAGGAAATAGCTCTGGCCGATACGCGTCTGCCCGTCGCTACCGGCGACCTGGTTGATTTTCGGCAGGTGCGAGCCGAGGTCCGCGTACAGCAAGGCCGACCCCTCGTTTTTATCCGGGTCGCTGTTGAGTTCTGGGTGGCAGACGATCTTGTCGTCAGCGTTGAGGACGCAGGCAAACCCCCCCGCGGGCATCTCAAGGCTGGAGACGGCTTGCTGCATCTTCTGCCAGTCCTCGCTGCCATACGTCGCGTCCTGCACACCCATCGACTCGATGACAGTGGCCAGGCCCTCGGCATAGCGAGCGTTGTCTAACTTGACCTGCTCCCCGATCATCGACGCCATCTGCTCGCGCACAATGCGCATGCCGACAAACCCGGCGATCGCGAACAGCACAACCTCCACGGCAAGGAGGCCCGTGATCAGCCAGCGTTTACGCTTGATGGTCTGCCTGGTTCGCATCGGCTACCTTTTTATCGGTTAGCCAGGCGGTTTATTCCAGCTAGTACTCGGAAATCGGCAGGTCGCCGACCGCACCCTCGCGGGGGTCGGTCTGGGCCTTGGCGGCCTCGACCAGAACGTCCAGGATCTGCTCGTCGCCGGTGATTGCAGAGATGATGGCCTCGATGTCGTCGGCGACGGGGATCGGCCGGTTGCTCAGCTTGCCATAGGGATCGCTGCGCGGCGCATCGGACTGGGCGGCCTTCATGTCGATGCCCGTGTGGTACTTCACGGTTGCGTCCGGGTCCTTGAGCAGGTGCCCCGTCAGGATGCAGACGACCCGATCGCCGGTGTCGATCAGCCCCTCTTCGCGGAGCATGCGTGCGCCGGCGACAGACGCCGCGCTCGCCGGCTCGCAGCCAAAGCCGAACCGCCCCACCATCGACTTATGCTCCAGTATCGTTTCGTCATCGACCTCACGGACCACGCCATCCATGACATCTAACGCACGCAGGGCCTTCGGCAGGTTCACGGGCCGGCCGATCTCGATCGCGCTCGCGATAGTATGAGCGTGCTGATCCGCGGCGTCGAGTTCCGCAAAGTAGCTGGCGACCTTCTGCTTGTCGTACTTGCCGTCGTTCCAACGCACGCCATGCTGATTGTAGAGCTCATGCAACGGGTTCGCGCCCTGGGCCTGTACGACCGCAAGCCGAGGGACCCTGTCGACCAGCCCGAGGTGCTTGAGCTCGGCGAACGCCTTGCCGAAAGCTGAACAGTTCCCGAGGTTGCCACCAGGCACGATGATCCAGTCGGGTACCTCCCAGTTCAGCGCCTCGAGCACGCGGTACATGATCGTCTTCTGCCCCTCGAGCCGGAATGGGTTGAACGAGTTCATCAGATAGATGCCAAGCTCGCGTCGCTGGGTCACGATCGTGCGCAGGTTGCGGAGGCAGGCGTCGAAGTCGCCTTGGATTTGAAGGGTTTTAGCCCCGTAGTCAAGCGCCTGAGAAAGCTTGCCGTAGGCGATCTTGCCCGAGCCGATGAAGACGATACCGGTGCGCTGCGACAGCGCCGCGAACAACGCAAGCGAAGCGGAGGTGTTGCCCGTCGAGGCGCAGGCGACGCGCTGGGCCCCGACGATGTTGGCGTGGGTAAACGCGGCGGTCATGCCGTTGTCTTTGAACGAACCCGACGGGTTGAGCCCCTCGTACTGCAGGAACAGGTTGCCGGGCTTGATGCCGACCTCCTGCGCGAGCAGCCTCGCATCCTGCAGGTTGGTGCGTCCCTCGCCGACGGTGACAATGTCGGCGTTTCTTCTGAAGAACGGCAGGAGTTCTCGAAAACGCCAGACGCCGGAGAAGTCCAGCGACCCGTCGCCACCCTCGCCCTTAGTCATCCAGCGGTGCTCGAAATAGCCCAAACTCTTGGGGACGGGCAGGCGGTCCCAGTCGTACATGACGTCCAGCAGCGTCGCCCGGCCGTCTTCTGCGGCCTTGGGGCAGGTGACATGCACCTCGTCCACGCCGTAGGTGTGCGGGGCCTCGGGGTCGATCGCTTGCTGGTACGCGGCGGGGGTAGGCATGGACAAAAGATTTTAGCAGACTGTTTGGATCAAGATTCGTTATCGTCAGGGGTCTGGGTGGCTTCATACCTCTTGTTACAACCTGATCGATTCGGCCTGAAGGTCATGAATACACAGATTGCAGCCGTTTTGATCATCTTTGCCCTCTGCGGGGTCGAGTCAGAACCATGCGGATTGACAGAGGAAAAGCCCGGGCACGGCATGATCGGCCTGCGACCGCTCCCCGCGATTGAAGCGCACACCAGACACGAACACGTCGGCTCGTGGGAAGAGGTGCCCACCTAAGAATAGCAAAAGGGGCAGTACCCCTTCGTCACCGAGCACGTCGACATCGTCAAGGGCTGGCTCGACGGCGATTTCAAGACCAAGAAAGTCTTCTTCGAGTACTACCGGGGCCTGAGCAAAGAGCACGATGTGCTCGATCCGGAGAAGAATACACTCAACCAAACCACCCGGACATGGGAACACAAGGGCGGCGAGGTCGTGCACATCCTGACCTGCCTGGAGGCCCGGCTCGCGGTCAACCGCGGCTGGAAGGACGCAGAGTTCGGGCCGTTTAAAGAAGATGGCAGGATTCTTTCTGCGAAAGATTTGGAGCAGATCCGCAAACTGTTTAAGGTCGCTCACACGCAGGGGCTGACCGAGTAAGACGACTACAACCTGATCATGATGGTCGAGGAGCCCTCTTTCTTCGCGACCGACCCTAAGGCACAGGAAGTGATCAAGATGACCGGCGGCGTCGCCTACGAAGCACACCAATTCAGCCTACACTGGCCGCTCAAGACCGGGTGGTCTAAACCCGACGCTGTGGTCAAAGGCGCGATGTGGGCCCTCGAATAGGACCTTGAATACATCTTCTACTACGGACCGATCCTTTGGGACCAGGACGAACGCTACAAGCCCTTCATCGAACGGCAGTGGATGAAGGACTTCTGGTCCGCCGGCCTACCCAAGCACGACCCGAAGATGCACTACTATCTCAACCTCTTTTCCGCACCACACCGGGCGGGGGAGACCTGTCGGGCCGGAAACAGACCCGCACTCGATCCTAGGGTTTACCAGCTGGATGATCGAAGAGATTAAGATGAATCCAAAACTATCTGAGAAGAAGGAATAAACACATGAAGAATCGTCGTCTGCTCCGGCTGTTTGCCACCCTACTGCTGTTGGTATCTGTATCGTTTGGTGCCACAGCGGAAGAACAGTCGGAGACCGTCCGCTTCACCTCCGTCCCGGACATCTTCAACTGGAATATCGACTACCCGACGCCTGGCTGGGAGGACACGATGCACTGGTATTTCAAGAAGCTCAAGAGCGATGGGCCGGACTTCACGCTCGTCGCCGGAGACATCATGGATGCGCGGTGGTACGAGCCCGAGTTGATCAAGAGAAAGACCGAACAATACTGGGGCGGCTACGTCAAGCGGTTCAAGGACTACGACATCACCGCCTACGTCGCGATGGGCGACCACGAGTACGGCGACGACCGGGGGCTGACCATGGGCGATGTCTCGCGGCTGTTCGGCAAGCAGTTCGAGAAGATCATGGGGATGCCAAAGAACGGGCCGGAGGGTCATGTCGGTAGGGCGTTCTATACCAGGCACCACAATCTTCTCGTTATTACGCTCGATACTTTTGAAGATATTGGCAAACGCTTCGCGTATACCGTCGGCGACAAGCAGCTCGAATGGATGGAGAAGGTGCTGATCGAACACAAGGACGCGGAGTTCGTGATCGTACAGGGCCACCTGCCGATCGTCGGGCCTGTAAAAAGCAAGAACTCCAGCGCGTCGATGCTCAAGGAAGGAACCAACTCGAAGCTGTGGAAGCTGATGGTGAATTACGGCGTCGATGTCTACCTCTGCGGCGAGCACCACCGCATCACCGTACACTATCACCTGGGGGTCTGGCAGGTCGTCCACGGCGCACTGTGGGGCACGCAAACCGACATCAACTACATGCGAGGTGTCTGCAGGCCCGGCGAACTCAAGCTCGAACTGATCGAGTTCGACGTCGAATACTCCGGCGGGTACATCGGCGACCATCCCCACCGTGGTAAAACAAACAGGCCACGCGAGAACGTCGCGCTTGCCATATCGACCAAGAACGATGGCCCGCGTGTCACAGGCACGCTCACACTCGGCTTCAAAGACGTCGGCAAAAGGATCCCGACCTTCGAAGCCAGCGGCTGGTTCGAGAAACCGTCGCCGGTAAAATCGAAGAAGTAATGAGCGAAAAGACCCCACCCCCCGGGTGGTCAGATCAGCGTCGAGGTCCACGGCGTCCGGGTCTGCAGGATAGTGATCGGACCACGAAACGATACCGAGATCAAACTTCGATCAGACATGGGCGACGAGGTCCCAACCATCAGGCCCGGAGATCCCGCCCAGCTGATCTATCAGGGGCACGTCGTGGCGGAGGGTGACTGGGTCGCCAAGTATTTGGACGGCAAGCCCGTGCCACGTGCGTCGCGATAGGCTTGGTCGCACCTAGCGGCTCATTCAACGCAAAGACTGCACCTCAGCAATACGTCCAAGGCCGTTAAAACGCCGCTAATTCCCATTCATTCCAGTTTTCAAGTAACCCGGCTTGACAGCCGAAATATGAACTATAAAATACGTATTAATTTTCGTGTAATATACTTCATTATATCAAGGAAACCTCGATGACCCTCGCTTTCCCCGCCGTACAATTAAACAAGATGAATCAAGCATCCATTCCTGCCAGTCAGAAAACACCCGTCGCGGTTGCCGAGGGCGACGGCATCGGCCCCGAAATTATGCAGGCGACCCTCGCCGTCATCGAGGCCGCAGACGCCCCACTGGACCTCCGCCCGATCACCATCGGTGAGCAAGTCTACAAGTCCGGCAATACCTCGGGTATCCCCAAAGAGGCGTGGGATACGATTCGCGAGACCGGCATCCTACTCAAGGCCCCCATCACCACCCCGCAGGGCGGTGGGTACAAGTCGCTCAACGTCAGCATCCGTAAGACACTCGGGCTGTTCGCCAACATCCGGCCCTGCGTCGCCTACCACCCCTTCACCGCGACGAACTTCCCCGGCATGGACGTCGTCGTTGTCCGCGAGAACGAGGAAGATACCTACGGTGGGATCGAGCACCAGCAGACCCCCGAGGTCGCGCAGTGCCTCAAGCTGATCACCTGGCCCGGGTCGTTGCGGCTGTGCCAGTACGCATTCGCGTACGCCCAAGCGCACGGACGAAAGAAAGTCACCTGCTTTGTCAAAGACAACATTATGAAGGCGACGGACGGCCTATTCCGCAAGGCCTTCGAGCAGGTCGCGGCCGAGTACCCCGACATCGCGTCGGACGTGATGATTATCGACATCGGTGCGGCGAGGCTGGCAAGCCGCCCGGACCAGTTTGATGTGGTCGTCGCGCCGAACCTCTACGGCGACATCGTCAGCGATATCGCGGCGGAAGTCGCCGGCACGGTCGGATTGGTCGGCACGGCCAACATCGGCCCAGACTGCGCGATGTTCGAGGCGATCCACGGCAGCGCGCCCGATATCGCTGGGCAAGGCATCGCCAACCCGTCGGGCCTGCTGCTCGCGGCGGTGCAGATGCTCCAGCACCTCGGCCACAGCGAACACGCCAAGGCCGTCCATGACGCCTGGCTCTGCGCGATCGAGGACGGTATGCACACCGGTGACATCTATCAGGAGGGCGTGAGCCAGGAAAAACTCGGCACACAGGCCTTCGCGCAGGCCGTGATCGGCAGGCTAGGCAATACCCCGACAAAGCTCCAAGCCGCCCAGGGCCAGGTCCAGCGCATCGACACCCCCCAGCCTGTCAAGCCCGAGTCGACGGACAAGCGGATCGTGGGCGCGGACATCTTCCTGCACTGGGACCGGTCCGACCGGGACCCGGAGGTGCTCGCCAACTACCTGATGACTTTCATCTTCCCGGATTTCAAGCTGACCATGATGTCCAACCGCGGCACGAAGGTCTGGCCCCAAGGCGCACCAGAGACCTTCTGCACGGACCATTGGCGATGCCGGTTCGTCCCCACCGAGAAGAACCAGCCGATGACCCAGGCCAAGCTACTCGTCCTGCTCAACATGTTGCACGAAGCGAAACTCGACATCATCAAGGTAGAGAATCTTTACACCTTCGACAGCAAGCCCGGCTACTCGCTGGGACAGGGCGAGTAAACCACCCGCCACCAACAAGGCTTAAACCATGCCGCTCACGGGTCGGCATCCTGCCCTACCGGTTTGCGAAAACAAAACCCGCATTGCCTTGGAATACAAGCACGGCCCGGCAGCATGGAATCGCCGGGCCGTGCTTCTTGTCATCCAGGCGGTGAGAGCGCTAGACTCTATACATCAACCAGTCGAATGAAGACAGAAAAGCTCCAATTAGAGAACAGCTACCTCACCCTGCCCGAGGTGTTTTACACAAAGGTCGCACCAACATCTGTGACCGCGCCACGTTTGGTGGTATTCAATAAAGACCTTGCCGATGAACTTGGGCTGGAGCTATCAAGCCTGTCGATCGAAGCAAAGGCCAAGTTGTTCGCTGGTAACACGCTCCCACCCGACGCGAAGCCGCTCGCTCAGGCCTACGCCGGCCACCAGTTCGGGCACTTCACAATGCTCGGCGACGGCCGGGCCCACCTGCTCGGCGAACGTGTCACGCCGGACGGCGAGCGATACGACATCCAGCTCAAAGGCTCGGGCCGGACGCCCTACTCGCGTGGCGGTGACGGGCGTGCGGTGCTCGGGCCGATGCTGCGCGAGTACCTGATCGCCGAGGCCATGGCAGCGCTGGGGGTCCCGACCACGCGCTCGCTTGCCGTCGTCACGACCGGCGAGCCCGTGCAACGCGAGACCCTGCTCCCCGGCGCGATCCTGACCCGTATCGCCCGCTCTCACCTCCGCGTGGGCACGTTCCAGTACGCACGCGGCCAGCAAAACCCCGCCTCGCTGCAGGCACTGCTCGACTACACGATCGATCGGCACGCCCCCCACGCAAAAGACGCGGACAACCCGGCCCTCGCCCTGCTCGAAGCCGCTATGCACTGCCAAGCCGACCTCATCACCCACTGGATGCGCGTCGGCTTCATCCACGGCGTCATGAATACCGACAACATGACGCTCTCCGGCGAGACGATCGACTACGGCCCGTGCGCGTTCATGGATGCCTACAACCCCAACACCGTCTTCAGCTCTATCGACACCGCCGGCCGGTACGCCTACGCTCAGCAGCCCGGCATCGCCGCGTGGAACCTTGCCAGGCTCGCCGAGTCGCTCCTGCCAGTGATCGCAGAGGACCCCAACGAGGCGGTTGAGCTTGCAGAGAAGCTCATCAACACCTTCGCCGACCTCTACCGCGACAAATGGCTCAACATGATGCGCAGCAAGCTCGGTCTCACCGGCGAGGACGACAACGACTACACGCTCGTCACCGACCTGCTCGGCTGGATGAAGAAGAACCACGCGGACTACACCAACACGTTCCGCGAACTAGCGCATGACGAAGCCCCCGCCGGACCGCCCCACGGCTGCAAGGCCTTCGCTGGCTGGCACGACCGCTGGCAAGCCCGGCTACAACTAAGCGGCCAAACGCTCGAATCTGCAAAGCAACTAATGCGCCGCACCAACCCGGCCGTCATCCCGCGCAATCACAAAGTTGAAGAAGCGCTTGAAGCCGCTACCAACGGCGACATACAGCCCTTCTATCATCTGCACGCGGCGTTGCAATCCCCCTACGAAGAATGCGACGGCCTGGCACCCTACCAGGCCCCGCCCCAGCCGAGCGAGCGCGTCTACCAAACCTTCTGCGGGACCTAACCCAACGACCGCCTTTAATCGAGATCCATTCGCAGCGCGCAGATTACAAAAGTGCGTATAGGCTCACTGGTCGACTTAAATCAAGATGCGAATACCCCGCGCACACACCGACACACTGCGGCCCGCACGTATTCCCAGAACCGCCGATGGCATCGTCGGCCTTGAGCGAATGATCGAAAGCCCACCCCGACACCGGCAGCAGCTTTCTTTCATCGAACCATTCATTCAAGCCCAAAATAAGATCCACGCGCGCACAAACCGACGCCCCAGCCCAACCACGCAACGCCTGCCAGGCGAAGAACTGCCCAGCCCCCAAGCAGCACCCCCATATCCCTGCACCACGTGTGTGCCCGGAACACACACAGGATGGCAAAAAGGAAAGCCCTGTTCTGTTACCCCGAACGAAAGCATCGCCTAGTAGGAGACCGTTTTCTCGCTGGGCTCGAAGTTTTTGCTCCAGCGCAGTTCCCAGAGCCCGCCGAGCGAGACAGGGGCGGCCGAGCCATCGAGCATCGCGACATTGACGGTTCTGTCGTGGCGGTCGATGCAGAACCGCCCCATGCCCGCATTGGCAATGCCGGGGCCGCCGCCTGTATTTAGATCGGCCGGGGGCTCGTCCGTATCCTTGGGCCACCCGCCGTACCAAATCGCGTCCGCGTAGGCAGGGGTTTCAGAAGGGGCATCGACTTCAGTAAGTGAGTTGTAGATGTTCTCGGGAGGGAAATTGCCCGGCTGGGCGGTCGAAAACTGCCCCGGGGGCTGGATCCAGACATTGGTGCCATAGCTGTTGGCGGCCGTGTAGACATCACGGTTGAGCCAGGCCGTCGTCGCCGAGCCGAACGTGACATTCCCACCCGAATCCGAGAAAGTCGCTGCGCTAGGGCAGAGGTAAGAGCTATCGGTTTCTTCCTGCGTCGTATCGCTGATCGAAGACGTGAACGAACCGAGATAGGGCTTCAACTCATTCGCCCACATGTCATCCGGCCCGAAATCGGGCTTCATCATGACATCATCGTTCTCTTGTGCGTACATCATCGTCGCCTGCCCGATACCACGCAGATTACTCAGGCACTGGACGCGTCTCGCAGACTCTCGCGCCGCGCTGAGCGTCGGCAACAAGATCGCGATAAGCAAGGCAATGATTGAGATCACGACCAGAAGTTCAATCAGCGTAAATGCTCTGTGCACAAGCGGTATCCCATTTTCGTTTTTGATCTGTAAAATCGATCACCGGCCAGGCAGGTAAGAAAGCTGGTAGTACGTTTCAAAAATGCTGCACCGGCGTCTGACAACCCAATACGGTTCTTTGGTGAGCGGCACGCCCGGCCGGCTACCAATAAAACTCAATGATTTGCTTGGTGAACTTGTATTCCAGTTCGGCATCGCTTCGGAAGACGACGCTTCCGTCGTTGTAGAGGCTGTTCCCGCCTAGGCCCTTGTGGTCAATGCGGTGGGAGTACCACTTGAAGGGATCGGGGGTGCCGACCTGACGGACCGAGACATCCGCGGCGAGGATCTTGTCAGAGTGGTCTTCTGTGTCCTGGGCGACGATGTCTTGAGCCCCTGGAAATTCAGAGGGTTGGTACTTGGCCAGCGACATGTAGCCGAAGAAAGTGTTGGCCGGGTCGATCGAGCCGTCGGGGTTTTTGAACCGCCAGTGCTTGTCTTCCGTGAAGAAGGTGCGGTAGGGGCAGTACAAGACATCCAGTGCCAGCAGGTCGTTCTGCCAGAGCTCACCGAGGCCGACAAGGTATCCCTCGCCGCGCTGCTCTAGAGCGGGCCCGCCGTCGTCTTCGAAATGGCCGAAAGCCCACTTGCCGTTGTGGACGGGTTCCGGATACGCGCCGTCGTCATCAACGCCGTAGCTCGCGAAAGCAATCCCGATCTGGTGGAGGTTGTTCGCACAAACAGTGTTGATAGCCGCGTTGCGGGCGTTCTGAAGCGCCGGCAAGAGGATCGCGATCAGCAATGCGATGATCGAGACCACCACCAGCAGTTCAATCAGTGTAAATGCCTTACGCATGAGCATTGCCCTGTCCGTAACAAACTAGGCCTGAAAGGCAGCAAGCCTGTTGCCAGGCCCACTACCACTTGAAGGAGAAGCACGTTTAAGAACGCCGACGACGCAGCATCAATGCGCCGCCAATACCGAGTAGCGCGAGCGAGGAAGGCTCGGGCGTAAGCGCGGCCTGCCAGTTGTCGTAGGTCGCATTGACTTGTATGTTCGCCAGTGAGATCGACGCAAGGTTATAGAACCCCGGCGCCGAACTGCCATCGTTCCCCGGCCCCAAGTTGTAGAAGAGGTCCTGAGCACCTGTGATCTCAACGCCATCGATTTTGAGGGTGTAGGTGCCCGTGATCGATGAGGTTGGGGTAGCAACAAGCTCGTAGAGGTGCGATTCGGACTCGTCCCAGGCCGAGCCCAGATCCGAGGAGATGGTAGCCGCTTCAATATTGACAGTCGTTTTGCTGCCGCCAACGGTCCCGGCATAAACCTGTACAACACCGCTGCCGAAGACCAAGATACCTATCTGGCTTGTGCCACGCTCGTCACCATTATGCGTAGTCAAGTAAAAAGAGCTCCAAGAGTTGTCGCTGCCACCGACCGAGAGGTCGGTCGAAAGCGTGAACTCTTCGGTGGTTGGCGCTGTGATGGAGGCTCTTAGGTCTACCAACTGGTTGAGTGCACCGCTCGCAGCGTTAGTACCAATTGCGGTCGCTTGTAACGTATTGTTAAAAACAGTAGTGGCGTTGTTATTAGCACCGCCCCCGCCGTACGACCCCGTTGCAAGGGTGCCGGACTGACGGCCAGCCGTATTGATACCGGCGCCGATACTGGTGCTGTTTGCCGAATCGAACGTGTCAAGGATCAAGACCTCTGAGGTGGCGGCCTGCGCGGCGAAGGTACCGAGTGCGATTGCAAGTAGTTGCTTTTTCATAATTTCTATCTCTCCAAGAGTGGGGTGTTGAGTGCCTTTGGACTCAATCAAAAACAAGTCCATCCGGCTTGAAATCATTTATATCGATCGAGCCTGTGGGGAAACGCTCCCCGGCTCATGGGATGGGGTTCATGGACCCTCCTTCGTGTTGAGAAGAACCCGCTGGATCGCCGGTTACTATGACAATCGGTCCAGGCTGTATCGATAGGGCTTCACCAGCCGTGCGGCTGGAACGCGGGAGCGCCGACTCCTGCCAGGCCCATCGCAGATAGAAGGCGACGGGCCCCGCGTTGGGCTGATCCGCCAGCCGGTGGTTCTCGATTTCAAAAGCGATCGTGTTTTCACCCGCGACGAAGTGTTCGTTGATCACCAAGTCCCTGATGGCCCACCCCTTCTCGGTGGGCAAGTCGACTTCCCGCCGCTCGCCGTTGACAACGATCGCTCGCAGGTAGTCGTCCGACGAATAGGAGAGGGCCAGCATCGCACGCTCAGGGGCCATCGTTTCGGGCAGGGAAACACGGGTCTGGAAGCGGTAGGTAATCCCGCTGCCCGGGGCCGGGTTCTGAGCGGGCCTCATCCCGATCCACTGCGCCGATTCGGGATCGTTGGGCACGCTGCGGGTGAGCATCGGGTTATTGAAAACACGGACCGCCAGCGGCTTATCCATCGGCTGGCCTGCGATCGCAACGATCTGCCAGTTCGGATCGACCTGCCTCGCCGAGAGGCGTTGCCCGGTCCCTTGAAGCGGGATCGTGCGGGGCAGCAGCCCGGCGTAACGATCGGCGTCTTGCTTAATCGCCACGATCTCGTCTGTTTCGGCGGACAGCCCAGCAGACTGGCCCGCGGCAAGGTGGGTCGGCTCAGCACCGACCGGGGCGTGTGGGTGGCGTACCTGGACTTCCCCGTCAAAGACATGGACCTGGGTGGTCATCGAATCCATCACTTCAACGCCGAATCGGGTGCCGAGGTCAGTCACATCCATATGCGGTGTGCGGACCAGAAACCCCTTAGATGATTGGGTCTGGCAGAGGCCAACCATTTTACCGGCGTGCAGTTGGATCGCGTTGTTGCTACTGCTCAGTTCGATCGATGCGGGGGCTTCAAAGAGTGCAACCGCACCGCGAACAGTCGTAATCTCAGCAAAGCCCTCTGCCAGTGTTAAGCGATCACCGGCCCGCAGCTGCGACCCAAGGGGCGCTTCAAACCCCGCCCAGACCGCATCGCGATCGGCGGTGAGGGTGGCGACGACAGGACGGACCGGTTCTACCGGCGTCTCAATGGGCTGATCGACTTCGGGCTCCACCGGCCTTTGATCGACGACGACAGGCGGTCGATCCGTCACGGCCGGCGGGCCATCGATTACGACCGTCGGGTCAACCGGGTCGCCCCCCATCCCTCGGAGAACGAACAGCAGAAGGACCGCAAATACAAGCACCGCGGCCACGCCTGCGGCCCCGACCGCGTAGCGACGCAAGACCTGCCGGCCCACATAGCCAAGCACCCCCAGGGCCTTGCTGCGCGGGATCGACTCGCTCTGATAAGTCCATTCGATCTGAGGCAACGCCGGCTCGTCAAGCGTCGGGCCTTCGGCATCGTTCAGCTCGGCGAGGATGTCGCGGTTGGATTGCAGCTTGCTATTCTTGATCAGACCCTGCTCCAACGCGGCTAGGGACGCGAGGTAGCGGGCGTTCTCTTTGGACGCCAAGACCCACTGTGAGAGTTCCACGGCTTGGGCCTGGTCGAGGCCGCCTTCGAGGTAGGCGGTGATCAGCTTGTCGGGCACTTCCTGCATCAGCCGCGCCCCCCGATGCGTTCGTTGATGCAGTCGGCCAGGACCTTGCGGATGCGGTAGATCATGGCGTTGACGGCGGTGGTGGTCGCGCCGACACGCTTGGCGATCGCGTCGGGCGAGAGGGCCTGGCCGTAACGCAGGTCGATCGCCCTGCGGTGGCGGTCGCTGAGCCGGGCAAGGCAGGCCTGCATCGCGTCGAAACGGATGTCTCTGGTCTTTGCCAGTTCGAGGTGGGCGTCTGCTAATTCGTCCATCGCCTCGTCCGTAAGCGATATCGGAGAACGGCCGTGCTTTCGGAAGTACTCGGCGATACGCCGCTTGGCAATCCCGATCAGCCAGCCGCCGAAGGGCTGGGTGGCGTCATATTGATCAAACGAGCCGGCGGCGTGGCGGGCGACTTCCTGGATCACGTCTTCGGCGTCGTGGAAGTCTCGAACCCGCATATAAACGTAGGCCGCGAGCATGTCGTGGTTCTCCAGCCAGAGGTCCGTAAACCGCTGGATCGATGAATTAACGCTTTCAACCGACATGAGGAAGGGCCGCACGGGGCGGATATAGCAGGCTCCTCAAAGGTACTGTCGTTTGAGGCGGGCGTTGATGACGGCGGATTAATGAAAAAGTGTGGATTTTTCACTTTTCCGCTCTGGGCACATGTAAATGAGGCCACAGACCTGGATTTGCCAATGGAAACCGGGCCCGGACGTTCTCAAGGACTGCACCATACTCAACCCCGATTCGAAGAAGGGTGGTATCGATTAAAGAGATATTGAGAGAGCGGGTTCACGCCTTCGGGCCGACCACACTTGTTCGGGCCATAAGCGTGTGAATGCAATCGTTGGCGTTGAAGATCACCAGTAACCGGAGGTGGTGCCTTGCGAACGGACCGGGTGCTCCTGCATGTCCTGCTGTTTGACGAAGCCGACCGAGCCATCAAGCAGCCCGACGTTGCCGCCTAGCGAACCGATCTCGATCGGTTGCTCCGACCCGCCGAGCGGGCCCTCAACCAGCCCGTTGGGGCCGTGCGAACTCGTTGTTCGCCTCGGCGTCAGGGTATTACGCTCGATGATATCCGCGATCATGACAAGCCCACCCGACTCATCCATCGACCAAGGCGAGGCCCAACCAGCCCCCGGACCGGGGAACGGCTCGTTGTTCCCTACCGGCACCTGCCCCATCATATGGTAGTACGAGGTCCGCGTAATCAGCTGTGGCCCGCTCCAATAGGTCGTAACAAAGCTGTCGCCACGGTCCGGGCAGAGGTAGGCCAGCGGGTCGTAGCCGTAATCGGCCAGATCCCGCAGGGGGGGCACGCCAATAAAGCTGAGGTGCTGGTTGTTGACGACGACGTTGCCGTTCCCGTCGTGCCCGCCCATCGTGGGGAACCTGCCGTCGTTGTCCGTGCCGTATGAGAAGAAGATCTGTAGGATCTGTTGCTGGTGAGCAGCGCACTGCACCCTCCGAGAGGACGCCTTTGCGCTGATCAATGCAGGCAGAAGGATCGCGATCAGCAGCGCGATGATCGAGATGACTACTAACAGTTCGATGAGCGTAAACGCGCGGTACATAGCATGGCTCCGATCGATATACAACAAGAGATCACGATCAAAAACCCCCGGCCCACCCTAGCGGGCTGGGAGCGAAGGAGAACAAGGCAGATCAATCAGATACGACGTTGTCGCAGCATTAAAATGCTGCCTAATGCCACGAGCGCCAGCGATCCGGGCTCGGGGACGACCTGAAGGAAAACATTGTCGATACGGGCAAAGGCGTCGCCAGAGAGGTTGGCGCCTTCAAATGCTACAAAGAGGGTCTTGCCAGCCGCGCTGGCATCAGCCAGCGGTGCGGTTGGTCCGAACGATTCCGTTTCCCACTGGTTGTTATTTTCTTCACTACCGCTGTTGAAGGTAAAAAGCGTCGTGTGTGTGCCGTCGATCAGGTTGTTGGCCGTGTAGAACAGGATAAGACCGATTGTCTCGCCTGGGTTCCACCCGAATGCATCTCGCCAGTCGTACTCCGCGGTGAAGATATCACCTAGCGCGAGGGTATGTCCCGTTGACCTGCCAAAGCTTAGGTCCTGGTTCGCGTCCCCGCCGACGACCGCGTTGTTTCCGCCAACAGGCGAGGGCAGATTGGGGCTGATCTGGATGACGGGCTCAAGAAGCGGCACCCACCCATCGGCATTGGGGGTATTCACATTGCCTGGCGTAGATTCAAAACCACCGTTGCTGACCGCGGCCTCGTGGATACCGTTCGTCACACCGTCGTCGTAGTCGATCAGGATCGTGGCGGTGTGAGACGAGCCTGCAGCAAGAAGGGCTGCCGAGCCAAGTAAACAGAGCGGTGCTCTCAACATAGCTATTCTCCAATAGGGGTGAGGTGATCTGTCGGTTGTCATGTGAGGTCCTCCAAGGGTTGAATGGTCGTGTCTAAAGGCGTGCTCCAAGGTGAGGTTTCATGGCTGTTGGCTCTGCACCAGCACGCGTATCTGGTCCACCGCGATCGGTGCGAAAAGCTGCAACTCAATTGACATACCATCGTCGCTCACGACTGCGCTATCCGCGTATTTGGTATCGAACTCCAGACCCGCCAACCCGCCGGCGGGGTTGTCCGCGTCTTCGGGATCAACAACAGATGAGTGCAGCGCGCCGGGGACGCTGAGAAACGCATCCGTTTGCCTCAGCGTCGATTCGGCAGCGATCACACCAACGATCGGGCGGTCAAAACGGATCACGCACTTGATAGGCCGGGTCCTGATGTTGTGCGGGCTGGGCACGCGGTCCATGTGAAGCAGGTAAACATCCACGGCCGTTCCCGACGGCACCGACGCCTTACCAAACCCGCGCTTGGGCGGCCAGGCATCACCCGCCATCATGTCGATCGTTGTAACCTCCTTGAGGACGACGGCACGCCGCTCGAGGTAGACCTGTAGGGCGTCGCCTTCCTGCTGGTCCGACCGCATGTCCAGCGGCAGCATGCCCTTCCATACCACGGGGCCACCCTCCGTTCGAGGACGCAGGTCGTCGATGTGCAGCAAGGCGTTGTAGGCCTGAGGCTCGTAATTGGTGATGACCAACGCCGATGCGCTGCCAGTGAGCGACTGCCCGGCGACGAGGCGCTGAGGAAGCAGCAGGCCGGCCTGACCCTTTGTCGGTGTGACCCGGACCTCGCCCTCGAACACGATGACGGAGGTCAGTCGGCTGTCAGAAGCATCGACACCGAAGCGTGTGCTGAGGTCGGTGACGGCTAGATGTGGGGTATGGACGGTAAAACCATGCGACGCATCGGTCTCGCAGAGCCCAACGAGCCTGCCGGTATGCAGCCGTATGGCGTTGTCATCATCGAT
This sequence comes from Planctomycetota bacterium, assembly GCA_039024275.1. GTDB lineage: Bacteria > Planctomycetota > Phycisphaerae > Phycisphaerales > Phycisphaeraceae > JAHQVV01. The sequence continues at coordinate 184,140 of JBCDKD010000001.1, forward strand.
CAACTCGACCGTCGCGGGCGCTTGAAGCACCGCCACGGCACCGCGGCTTGTTGTGAGTTCGGCAACCCCTTGGGTCAGCGTAAAACGCTGGCCGGCGTAGAGATCATCCCCCGGCCGACGGTCCCAAACCGCGTCGCGCTCGTCGGTCAATGTCGCGACAATGCGTTTGGGCGTCGGTAATTCCGTCTTCGGCTTGGGTGATTCCGGCAGTTCCACGACCGAGTCGGTCTCATCAGGCCCGCTGATCAGCACGATGGTCAGCACAGCACCCAGCACCAGCGCGGCAGCGGTTGCGATCGCCGCGACCCGCTTGGGTGTGAACGTGTGCCGTACCACATAAGACAGCGCTGAGCGATACTTCTGCCGGGTCAGCCCGGTCGCATCGAGGTGGATCGGTGCGAGCCGTGGCTGGTACTGCTCAGCAGCCTCCATCTCAGGGAGCCCAAGAAGGACTTCCGCGGGCTCATGACCGGGCCTGCAGTGCTGACCTACGGCCGTGCTGAGATATGCGTCCTGTGCAGCAAGCAACGCGAATACCTCCGCGTGATCAGGAGACTCCGCGATCCATGCCGACAACTCGGCGACCTGCTCGGGCGTCGCTTCATCCATCAGATACAGCTGACACAGTTCACGAGGTTCCACGCGCACCCCCTTCCGAAGCCAAACGCGACTCGATGCACCTGGCAAGCGTCTCGCGGATCCGGCGCAGCATGACCGTCACCGAATTGGGGGCGATGTCTAACGCATCCGCGATCTCTTCGTGACGGGCGCCCTCGTAGTACTTGCGGTACAGCGCGCTCTTGCTGCGGGGGGTCAGCTTCTCGATGCAAAACTCCAACGCGTCCTGCTGTGGCAACACCCTGTCCTCAATAGCGACGAAGGCATCAGGCAGCATCTTGATCACATCGTCAGAGAGAACACGCGCGTTGCGCTGACGCTGGCGGAGGCATTCGAGGATCCGGTAGCGGGCGATGCCGATCGCCCAGGCGGTGAACGAGGTCGAAGGGTCGAACTGATCGAAGTGCTCGACGAGGTATTGGACAGTGGCCTGGGTGACATCCTCGCTGTCGTGGTAGTCCCGTAGCGAAGCACGGATATAAGCCGTAACGGTCGGCTGGGACTCGCCCCACAGGAGAGCCAGTTTGGACATCCGCTTGGCGTTCAGTTTGTCCGTTTGCTCAGACATGGTGATGTATCGCGAGGTCGTGTACCAATGAGAAGGACACAGCGTCACAAAAAGGTGACAGAAACACGAAAAAATCTCTTGGGCTAGTCAAAACTGGGCCTAATGAAGCTCAAAGCCGTATTCCGAGGAGAGATGGCCCAACGAAAAACCCGCGCCTGGTGACAGGAGCGGGCAGCGGAGTCGGGTGTGTTGGATTAGCTGGCTTAGCCGAACCGGCCGTGGATATAGTCCTCGGTCTGCTTCTCGCGGGGGTCGGTGAAGATCTGCTCGGTCGCGCCGTACTCGATCAGCTCGCCCTGGAACATGAAGGCAGTCGCGTCAGAAACACGCGCTGCCTGCTGCATGTTGTGCGTCACGATGATGATCGTGTACTTCTCCCGGAGCTCGGCGATCAGTTCTTCGATGGCAAGCGTGGACTTGGGATCCAGCGCGGAGCAGGGCTCGTCCATGAGCAGCGTGGTTGGGCTGACAGCGAGGGCGCGGGCGATGCAGAGGCGCTGCTGCTGCCCGCCGGAAAGGCCGATCGCGGATTGATTGAGCCGGTCCTTGACTTCGTCCCAGAGCGAGGCGCCGCGGAGGGATTTTTCGACAATCTCGTCGAGGTCGGATTTGCCGATCTTGTAGTGCAGCCGTGGGCCGAAGGCGATGTTGTCGTAGATGGACTTCGGGAAAGGGTTGGGCTTCTGGAAGACCATGCCGACGTGCCGGCGGAGTTCGACGACGTCGGTTTTGGGTGCGAGGATGTTGGTGCCCTCGAACTCGATCGAGCCCTCGATACGGGCGGAGTCGATCTGGTCGTTCATGCGGTTGATCCACCGCAGGAAGGTCGACTTGCCGCAGCCGGACGGGCCGATGAGCCCGGTCACTTTCTTGACGGGCATGTCGAGATTAAGGTCGATGAGCGATTGGAAGTCGCCATACCACGCGTTGACGTTGCGGACCTTGATCGGGTCGCCACCGGTGTGCTGGATGCCCGGAGAATAATCGCTTACCTTCTGAGCTTCAGCAGCTTGAGTCATTGACGTGGCAGACATGAGGTCACCCTTAATGTTGTTCGAGTAATCGTCGGTAGTTTGCACTCTTTGTGTTAGCGTTTAATGAGCGTTTGTTCGTTCGCGTAAATGTTGTGCAAGTGTGGATAAGGCGTTAAGCACAGCTTCAAAGCGGGTTTACATGAAAAAGCGGCCATTTTTAGGGATCACAGTTGATAACAAAGAGAATACAGCGGAATCAGGGACCTACGAGTCCGCTGTTCGTTACAGCTTGGCTGTTGCAAAAGCCGGGGGGCTTCCGGTTCTTCTGCCGCACGCCAGCGAGCTTGCCGGGGCATACCTCGAGCAGATCGACGGGCTCATTTTGACAGGCGGGGCAGACCCCGCGATGGAGCCGTTCGGCTGCGAGACGGACCACCGAGCGCGACGCATCGCCCCAGGCCGGCAGGCCTTCGAACTGGCCCTACTTGAAACGATTGATAGGCATTACGAGGAAGTAGACCGCGACAAGCATTTGCCCGTCCTTGGCGTCTGCCTCGGCATGCAGCTCATGGCCCTCCACCACGGCGCTTCGATGGACCAGTACATGCCAGAGTCGATGGGCGAACAGGCGGCCAGCGCCCATATCGATAACGCGGAACACACGCTCGTCTTTGAGCACAACGACAGCGTGCTCAGGCCATCTGAACAGCCTGTCGTTTCTTCACATCGGCAACGGATCACGGACGCCGGAGCGCTGCGTGTTGTCGCGCGGGCAGCCGATGAGACGATCGAAGCGGTCGACGATCCCAGCAGACCTTTCTATCTCGGGGTGCAGTGGCACCCAGAACGTAAAGACTTAAACGCGGACGACCCCTTGAATCTTGGATTGATCTGCAAGCTGGTTGAAACCGCGGCAGCTAGTTCACGCTAGCCGGCTGCCCGGCCTCGCTTTTCTGTGCCTTGCGTTCGCTGAGCCAGGTCACGACCAGCACCAGGCAGACACCGCAGACCAACGCGACGTCGGCGACATTGAAGATCCACGGCCAGAGCCCGGTCGAGGGCAGCATGTGCAGCATGTCGCGCACCGCGGAGTACAAAACGCGGTCATAAAGATTGCCCAGCGCGCCGCCAAGGATCAGCGCGAGGCCGATGTGGTACAGCCTCGCGTTAAGGGGGCTGCGGTACAGCAGGAACATAATCACAAAGACCGCGACCACGCTGACAACGATAAACACCGGCCGGGCGCCCTGGCCGAGCCCGAAAACCGCGCCGGTGTTCAGCGTGAGCTGGAAATTCAGCAGCCCCGGGACCACAACGATCGGTTCGTGCCCGGGTACACGCTCGGGGCGATCGCTCAGCCCGAGCTCCTGAGCGACAAACCACTCTTCATCGCGATCAGGGAGGCGGACGAGCACCTCCGGCCCCCCCGCCTCGGCCGTGCGGACCTTGACCTGGAAATCACTAACAACGTTATTGAACGCCCAGTACTTCAGACCCAGGTCTGCGGCAAGCGATACCACAACGATGACAAAAAACAAAAGCCACACCGACCGATGTGTACCGGCGTGCTCGGTCAGTGGCGGGCTGGTCTCAGGTTGTTCAGCTTGCTTGGCCATAACATCAGGGCGGTTTGTCTCGGCCGAGCCCAGTCTTACCAGCCAAGCGACTTGTCTTTTACGCGGGCGACGTCGATGCAGTACTTGGCCCAGGGCGCGAACTCCAAACGCATCCGCTGGATCGGCCGGCCCGACTCCAGACAGACGCCGTAGTAGCCTTCGCGCATACGAAGGATTGCTTCCTCGACTTCACGGAGCAGCTTGCGCTCCGATTCGACAAGCCCGAGTGTGAATTCCTGCTCAAAGTTATCGCTACCAACGTCGGCCATGTGCAGCGGCATGTGGGCGATGTCACCCAACGCCGCGTTACGGGCATCTTCCATCCCCTGCACGTTGCCAATAATCTCGGCACGCTTCTCAAGCAGCATCTGGAGGAACTCGTCCAAATCCTTTTTCTTAAGCCCGGTCTTGACACGCTTGAGTTGGGGGATGGTCCACTCTTTCTCCATCGCCGCCTCGAGCGAGTCGGGCGCGGGGCCTGCGGGCTTGACCGGTTTTGCGGCGACTTTCTTCTTGGTCACCTTTTTGGCAGCCGCCTTTTTCGTCGCAGGCTTTTTCTTGGTGGTGGTCTTCTTGGTGGTGGTCTTCTTGGTGACCTTCTTCGTCGAGGCCTTCTTAGTGACTTTTTTCTTCGTCGTCTTCTTAGCCGGGGCCTTTTTGGCAACCTTCTTTTTGGTGGTCTTTTTCGTCACCTTCTTGGCGACCTTTTTCTTGGTCACCTTCTTGTTGGCAGCCTTCTTCTTGGTTGTCTTTTTCTTTGCCACGGGTCACTCCGTCCCCAGATAGGGCGTACGACACAATCGGCTAAGTGCCTGATTGTCATAGATTTACGGGGGAAATGCAAGGATCGCCGACACCCCCCGCGGTGCGGGCAAGCGAGGGAGTGTATCCCGCGACCTCAACCGTGGCAAATCTTGCAGAGGTCATAGGTTGCAGCGGATCAACAGGGCAATCAGTCCCCGTGCTTCTTCCTCAGCCTGCCGGACAGCCGCAGCAGCAGTTGCACCCGCTCGAATTGATCGCACCAGTCCTGAAGCTCTGCAGCCAGTTCGTCATAGGGCACCGGCGCACCCGGCAACGGGCAGCCCGCGCCCTGCAGCTGCGCCGCGAGCATACGGTACTTCGCCAACGGCTTATCGCCGTACCAACCGACGGGCTCATAGTCCTCGGCGGCGAACACAACAACCGGCACGCGCTTGCCGCCACAGACCATGACCCGGTCCTGCAAATCCATATGCTCATCACGGTCACACCACTTGAGCTTGATCTTGCCGCTGCTCGCCTCGGCGATCTTCTGGAACATCGGCCCCTGCCGGACGCAGTCCCCACACCAAGCGCCAGACACCGCGATCACGTTCATCTCGCGCGCTGACGAACCGAGCATCGCCTGCTGTGCTTCGGTCAACCGGATCTGGTCGTAGACCTTCTGCCAGGCCGCGCGTTGATCGTCCGTCGCGCCGGCGAGGTAGTCGTCCCAATCCAGCCCGGCGTCGTGTTTCGCTTTGAGAAATGCTGCATCCATCAATTATTGCCTTTTCAAGTGGTGCCAAGAGCATAGGCACCTGGACTAGTGCCCGCTGAGTTGTTTCACGGTTTCGGGTGGGTTTAACGGCACGCCATGCATCGACATGATCTGGATCACACGCTGCTTGGCCTTCCGGGCCGCGTCGTTCTGGCCGTAGACCTGACGCAGGACCAGGGCCCCTTCGAGCAGCATGATGTACGTGTCCGTGAAGCCTTTCGGGTCTTCGAGTTCCGCCTGCTCCGCGATCTCATCCACCCACTGCCTGAAATGAATCTTGTGCTGCGCAGCGGCCTGGTGGATCGGGTCGCTCGGGTTGGGGAACTCCGACGCCGCGTTGATGAACATGCACCCGCCATAGATCGGCTCGTTAAACCAGGCGTCCAGTAGGTCGTAGATCGCCAGCAACTGCTGCTGCATGCTATCCCCGCCGATCTCATCGATCGCCCGCTTCCACGCTTTGAGCTCCCACTCATCCCGCTTTTTGATGGCGGCGATCAGCAGGTCGTCCCGGCTTTCAAAGTGCTTATAAAAAGTCGTTTTCGTCACACCCGCATGCGCGATGATCTGGTCGAGCCCGACCGCGTGGAACCCATTGCGGTAGCACAGGTCGATCGCCGAAACAATAAGCCGATCGCGACCGACTTTCGGCGGTTCCATCTCTCCGAGCAGTTCCGCCGCGGTGCGGCCTTTCATGGTCTCGTAGTTCATAGCCATATGCTCATTCTCATCATTGCGGGGGTGTACCACAAGTCAACCAAGGGTCGACTCCGAATGCACTGTTCAAAGGCTCGCCGGTACCGGTACTCCAAGCCGCTGTAACACCAATCATGAACCAAACCCACATAACAGGAGCACGACCATGAACATGACCGCAATTCCCACCACCGTCCTCTATGGCATCGAACGCGAGACCCTGCAGACACTCATCGGAACAGTGTCTGCCAACCCTGCCCTTGGCGAGGCCAGCCCGAACTTCTACAACCTGACTCGGCCCGTACCGATGCAGGCGGAGTTGATCATCCAGTAAGAGGCTCGGTCAATCATTCCATATCAACCCCCCGCTAAAGAGACCGGGGGTTTTTGTTGGCATGAAACAGAAAAAATACGAATCGCAGGTTTTTAAGTGTCGTGATTCTCTCTTGCTCGGTTATATTTAGCGATGCGGCGTATCCGATCGAACGCCCGCCCTTCTGTTCTCTTTTCTGCTTAGGAGCCTGCCATGACAACCGCAACCCCAACCCCTGTTCCTGAATCCCTGCAGCCCTTCCTTGCCAAGCCCAAGCACCTGCTGATCAACGGCAAGTGGGGCGAAGCCAACTCCGGCGAGACCTTCGAGGTCTTTAACCCCGCGTCGGGCGAAGTCGTCGCGCACTGCGCCGCAGGCGGCAGCACCGACGTCGACCAGGCGGTCAAAGCCGCACGCGCGGCATTTGAAGACGGGTCTTGGTCGAAGATGTCGGCATCCGAACGCAGTCGGATCATCTGGAGGATCGGTGAACTCATCGAAGAGAACAGCGAAGAACTCGCCCGGCTTGAGACGCTGGATAACGGCAAGCCCTACGGCGTCGCGCTCGTGGCCGATGTCGCGCTCGCCGCCGACATGTTCCGCTACATGGCCGGGTGGGTCACCAAGATCAGCGGCGATACCTTCCCGATCAGCGTCCCCTACGCGCCGGGTAGCCAGTTCCATGCCTACACCGCGAAAGAACCGATCGGCGTAGTCGGTCAGATCATCCCGTGGAACTTCCCGCTCCTGATGGCCGCATGGAAACTCGGCCCGGCACTCGCCGCGGGCTGTGCAGTCGTGCTCAAGCCCGCCGAGCAGACTCCCTTGTCCGCGATCCGCTTGGGCGAGCTGATACAGCAGGCCGGCCTGCCCGATGGTGTTGTGAACATCATCACGGGCTTTGGCGAAACCGCCGGTGCGGCGATCGCGGCGCACGACGGCATCGACAAAGTCGCGTTTACGGGCTCAACCGAAGTCGGCAAGATTATCCTCAAGGCCGCGGCGGGCAACCTCAAGAAAGTCACGCTCGAACTCGGTGGCAAGAGCCCGAACGTCGTCTATAAAGACGCCGATATGGACACCGCGATCGCGGGCGCCGCTTCCGCTGTCTTCTTCAACCAGGGCCAGGTCTGCTGCGCGGGATCACGCTTGTTCATTGAGGAGGACGTCTTCGACGATGTCGTGTCCGGCGTCAGCGAGATCGCGGGCAAGATGAAGGTCGGCAGCGGCTTTGACGAACGCACCGAGATGGGCCCGCTGGTATCAAAGGCTCAGCACGACCGGGTGAAGGGCTACCTCGCGGACGGCCTCTCGGCCGGGGCACAGGCCGTGGCTGGCGGCAGCGCGATCGACAGACCAGGCTACTTCGTGCAGCCGACCGTGCTCTCCCACGTCACCGACGATATGAAGGTCGTCAAAGAAGAGATCTTCGGCCCGGTTATCGCTGCACTGCCGTTTAAAGACGATCATGAGGTCGCGCAGCGGTCCAACGATACCGACTACGGCCTGGCCGCCGGCATATGGACCAAAGACATCTCAAAGGCCCATCGGCTGGCGAAGTCGATCCGCGCCGGGACGGTCTGGGTGAACTGCTTCAACATCTTTGATGCCGCCCTACCGTTTGGTGGGTACAAGCAGTCGGGCTGGGGCCGGGAGATGGGCTACGACGCGGTCGAGAACTACCTCGAGACCAAGTCGGTCTGTGTCGGCCTGTGATCGACGCATGAATCATGAGAAGGAATGCGAGCCCGTCCGAGAGGTTGGGCTCGTTTTTTCATGGCTGAACCGGTGAAACACACCGCTTTGCCGATGCATCATACGTGTGCAGCATGTTACGACAGGTATACTCCACGCAACATCAATTACCGAGGAAAACCGATGAAGCCCTTCAAGATGACCCCCCTGCTCGTTCTATCCGCCATGCTGCTGGCCCTGCCCACGCAGGCCTGTCCGGACTGCAAGGCCTGTAAGGACAGAGCCAAGGCCGAAGCAGCAGTCGCCGCCGCGATGAAGAACACCGCGCCGGTCTCGCTCTTCAACGGCAAGGACCTCACGGGCTGGACCCCCGACATCCCCGCCGCCGACAAAGACCCCGATGTCAGCCCGAGTTTTATCGTCCGCAACGGCATGCTCGTCAGCCTGGGCAACCCGCGTGGCAGCCTCATCTCCGACAAGGACTACAAGGACTACCGCCTCGTCGTCGAATACCGCTTCGCTGGTAAGCCCGGCAACTGCGGCGTGCTGATCCATACCGACAACGACCGCAAGCGCGCCTACAACCGGATCTGGCCCGCTTCTATGGAGGTGCAGATGCAGCACAAGCAGGCAGGCGACTTCTGGTGCATCCACGAGAACATCGCCGTGCCCAACATGGCTGAGCGCCGGAAGGGCCCACCCGAAAACTGGGGCGGCAAACAAGGACAGTCCCGCAACATCAAGAACCTCACCGACAACAGCGAGAACCCGCCAGGCGAGTGGAACACCATGCAGATCGAAGCGATGGGCGATCGCGTCCGCGTCTGGGTCAACGGCGACCTCGTCAACGACGGCTATGACTCCACCGCGACCAAAGGCCGGATCGCCCTGCAGGCCGAGGGCTCCGAGGTCGAGTTCCGCAAGGTCGAGTTGACCCAGATCACCGAGATGACCGGGGCGAAGGACCTGCCCAAGGAGACTAAGCCGTTCTCGCTTTACGACGGTAAAACACTCGACGGCTGGTATGCGGATGTCCCCGACGCGGACAAGGCCAAGGCGGAAGGTAAAGAGATCGAGCCCAGCTTCATCATCCGTGACGGGATGCTCGTGAGCAAGGGCCGGCCGCTGGGCCACCTGATCACGAAGGAATCGTTCAAGGACTACCGCCTAGAAGTGCAGTACCGCTTCGCGGACAAGCCCGGCAACTGCGGCGTCCTCGTGCACACGGACGGCGAGCGGCCACGCGTGCTGTACGACATGTTCCCGGCGTCGATCGAGGTGCAGTTGCAGCACAAACAGGCCGGCGACTTCTGGTGCATCCACGAGAATATCAGCGTCCCCAATATGGCCGAACGCCGACGGGGCGACCCGAGCAACTACGGCGGCAAGAAGGGCCAGTCCCGCCACATCCAGAACCTCACCGACGGCAGCGAGAACGAACTTGGCGAATGGAACACGATGATCATCGAGGCCCTCGGTGACAAGATCCGCGTCTGGGTCAACGGCGACCTGGTGAACGACGGCTTCGGCGCCACCGCCAGCGAAGGCCAGATCGCCCTGCAGGCCGAGGGCGCCCACGTCGAGTTCCGCAAGCTGGAAATGACGCCGATCACGGAGTTGACCGAGGCGAAGGATTTGCCGAAGGCGGAGTGATCATTGGGGTGCAGCTATGTTTCTGTTTTACTCATGGGTTCTGATTGGTGTATTACTTGCTTTCATTGCTTTTCTGGTGTTGATCAGTTTCTTTCGCGCTCGTCGGCGTATTCACAACCACTCTGCAAAATATATTGCACATACAAATCGTACAGAAAGTCATCGGCTCAGCGATGAGATCAGGGAGCGTAGACGTTTGTACGCCACTGAGAAGATTAAACAACAGACTTGTGCTGACGAAAACGATGACTTGAATACAAAACAATAGGTAGGACAGGCATTCCTGCCTGTCAACAGGCCGAAGGCCTGATTTCCTTAAGCATTCATTCGGCTTCGTCGACCGACAGTCAGGAATGCCTGTCTTACTATCGGTGTTTCGTATGCTTACGACATGAGTGAATCCAAACTAAATCGAACCAAGCGCCACCTGCCACACTGGGAGTTAAGTGGCAGCACCTATTTCGTGACATTCCGTTTGAAGACGGGTGAGATGGCGCCTGCCGAAAGGCAACTGGTGTTCGACCATGTCATGAATGGCGATGACAAGTTCTATCAATTGTTTGCCTTGGTCGTGATGCCTGATCATGTACATCTGTTGGTCAGGCCAGACAGAGACATAGGACTGACACGCATGATGAAGGGTATCAAAGGCGTAACCGCTAGACTGATCAATGAATTAAGAGATACCTCCGGTCGGATCTGGCTCAGCGAGTCTTATGACCGGATCATTCGGGACGAGGCGGAGGCGATCGAGAAACAGAACTACATCATTCAGAATCCGGTGCGTGCGGGAATGGCTGAGCGATGGCAGGATTACCCATTTGTTTACCGCGATGAATTGTGGTGATTCGATTCGGCTGCGCCGATTGACAGGCAGGAATGCCTGTCCTACCGACTGTTCTTACCGGTTTACTCCCCCACGATCATACCCTGCTGCCTTGCATAACCAAACACACCACCTGCGTCGATGATTGGCTTGACTTCGCCCAGCGGGTTCAACGTGTACGACTTACCCGTCGTCTTGTTGATCAGCGTGTTGTTGTCGATGTCGAGTTCGAGGACGTCGTCGGTGCTGACCTCGCCTTCGATCAGGCGGGTGTCGCACTCCGCAGGCAGGAGGTAGCCGCCGTTGACGCAGTTGCGGTAGAAGATGCGGGCATAGAACTCGGCGATGACGACCTTTGCGCCGGCCTCGGCGAGCGCGAGGGGCGCGTGCTCGCGGGAGCTACCGCAGCCGAAGTTCTTGCCGCCGACAACGAAGGTATAGTCGCAGCCGAACGCGCCCTCGGGGACAAAGCGTTTATTGCCCTCGGGCAGGCCGGACTTAGCCTCCGGGACGCCGACGCAGGCGTACATGCCGAAGTACTTGCGCTCTTCCGGGTCGGAGGGGTCGTAGGACAGGTAGATCGCAGGGATGATCTGGTCGGTATCGATGTCGTCGCCGAGGACGAATGCTTTGCCAGTGATAAGATCGGCCATGGGTCTGCTCGTGTAGCACAATGCGGGGAACACAACAGTATAGCTCAGCGAGAAAGCAGCAGACCGATCAGGGCGTGTTGGCTGGCGGGCTGGCCTGGTCCTTGATCTGCGCTTCTAGCAAGGCGAGACGTTCTGCATTCGCCGCGGTGAGGGCCTGGCCGAAGATCGTGCGGATCCCGGCGATCAGCTTGCCCGCGTCGCCGGATCGGCCCTGCTCGATCGCGGTCTTGGCGACCTCGAGCATCTCGATGAGCACCGGGGACTTGTTCGCATCCGTCACCAACGTGCCGTCTGGCTTGAGCAGTTCGCCCACGAGCTTGACCGTATCGTCGATACGCGAGTCGGCGAAGTAGGCGAGAGCCAGCCCCTTGCCCGCGTTGTAACGCTGGGCCTCGTTGAGCTTGTCGGCGTGCTGAAGCGCGGCCTCGTAGTCGAGGACCACGAGCGCCGGCGCATCGACGAGTACGCGCACCCGCGCTCGGGCCAGAAGCAGGGCCAGCCGATCGCGGGAAGGCGGGTCTTCTTCTGCCGATTGATCGATCGCGGCGGTAAGCATGCGTTGGCGGACCTGCCGGGTCTCACCGTTCTTGTCGGCCAGCGTGTTGATCACCTCCATCAGCGGCGCGGGCTCAACCCGCCCTGACAGCGCGGTCATCGCCTGCTCCCAGATGCGGATGTCCTCGGCCTCGGTAGGTCGGCGGGTTGAGACGGCTTTAAGGCTCTCGATATCCAGGCCACGCTCGGTGATCGCACGCAACGCGATCGGCCGGATCACCGCGTCATCACTCCGCTCAGCCAGCATCAATAGCGGACGCTCCGATGCGGCCCAGACCCTGGCCGCCGCGACGCGGACCGAGTCGTCCTTTGCATCGAGCCAGCCCGCGATCCGCTCCCAGCTCTTGCCGTCCCCCTCTTCAATAACAAGCCCAAGCAGCGCGACCATCTGGGGCTGTGGCGATTCGACGCCATCCAACAGGTCACGGGCCCGGTCCAATACATCACCCCACAATGCTTCATCGCCAAGACCTGCGCGGCGGGCGGCGGCTAGCATCCCGGCGGCCTGAGCCTGGAGCAGCGGGTTCTCAAGCATCTCGTAGCCGGGTTTCAAAGCAACAGCGCGGGGCATCTGCGCCAGCGCGACCAGGTAGGCGCGCTCGACGCCGGCGTCGCCCTCTTCGCCACTGGCAAGCCGCTCAGCGATCGCGTCCGCGGCCTGGGCGTCGAGCAGCTGGCCCAGCAGCGTCGCCGACTCCTCACGGACTCGTGCCAACTCATCATCGAGGCAGGCACGGAGTTGTTCTCGCAGCAGCGCGCCAAACTCACCACCGTCCTCGGCACGCTGCCGAACGAGGTCCATCGCCAGCAGACGCGTGGCATCCAGCGGGTCTTTCATCAGCTCGACCAGCAGCGTGGGCCGCTGCTCCGGGGGTGTCGAGCGGTGCAGCGCACGCTGGGTCTGGATCAGCCGGTCCTGGACCCGCCGATCAGTCTGCTGCTTCGAGCGGACCTTGGTCAGCAGGTTCGCGTGGAGCATGCGCTGCCACTGGGTCGCGTTCAGGCCGCTGACCAAGTTGTACCACTCGGCCCACGCGGCGCGGTCTTGCCCGAGCCTGCCCTGGTGGCTCAGGTTGGCCAGCGCGTCGTAGGCCCAGGCCTGGACCTGCGGCAACCGATTCACACTTGTCAGGCCCATCAGGTCCTTGGCGGCGTAAAGACGGCGGTGCTCCCCCAGCGCACGGATGGCCAACCGCCTCTGATCCATCTCGGCCTGCTCATCTGCGGCGGTGTCGGCGAGCTTTTCGGCGATGTCCTCGAACTCGAGCCGGCCTAGCGTACGGGCCCAGACCTCTTCCAGCTCCGCCGGCAGCGCCTCACGCATGGCAAGCGTTGCCTCTCCCAGCAGCTTTACATCCCCCGCGTCCTCCGCTTGGGCGATCGCGAGCAGGACAGCCCGGCGTGCATGCAGCGGGCGATCCTTGCTCAGCAGTGAGACGACGGCCTGGCCGCTGCCCCGCTCCCGGTCGATCGCGTACTGGATCAGCCGTTCGGCACACTGACGACGGATATCATCTACCGTGCCAGCCTCGGCAATCCATTCAGCTAACTGACCCACGCTGGGATCGCCATCAAGGTCGATCGGCTGCGCAGCGGTCTCAACGGCCGAACTCAACACCACAACCAGACCAGCCAGCAGCGCTTGGACCCGAGCCCGCACCGAATCGCGGCGAACCTTATCGGTCCGTCTCAAAAATCGGGTTGTGTTATCAGCCTTTTCCACGCGTCGGTTATCGGTCACGTTATTCTGCGTTTCATTGCGGGCAAACGATCCCGCTGCGTCTCCTATAAAGACGTCCTCCTGATAGCCATCATATCGATCAGATCGGTCTTATCGGGATGAATTAATCCACCAAGGAAAAAACACGGCCCGGCCGAAGTCGCCTACCCAACACTCCGATACCCACGACAGCGGCTTGCCCAAGCGTCACAAACCCACCCAAGCACCCTCAGGCTCACAAGGCAACCTATGAACGACTGGTCTATCGCTGAACAGCACGCCGAACGGGCCTGGCGACACTACGAAGCCGGCCGGTGGGACCACGCGCTTAGGCTGCTCCGCCGGGCGCTGTCGATCAACCCGGACCAGTGCGACTGGCTCTTTGGCGTCGGTCTGACACTTGACGCGATGTCACGGTACGAAGAGGCAGCGGACGCCTACCGCAAGCTCTTGCAGGTCGAGCCGAACGACCATGAAGCGCTGCTGCACCTGGGCATGGACCTGATCCGCCTCGGCGAGCCGCAGGAAGCACTCGACTACATCGACAAAGCAGAGGCCGCCGACGCAAGCCGGCACGCCTGCCGCTGCCACCGCATCGCGGCGTACGCCCAACTCGGCGAACACGACAAGGCAGAGTTGACGTTCTACCTTGCGCAGCAGGACGAGCCGGACTGCCCGGTCTGCTTCGATCACATCGCCCACTCGCTGGCAATGCGTGGCGAGCTCCAACGCGCAATCTGGTGCTGGAAGCGCACCCGCGAACTCGACCCGATCCATCCGCAAGCCCAGGCCAATACCGCGAGGGCCTACTGGTACCTCGGCGAACTCGACCAGGCCCGCCAACTCTTCGAGACCCACCTCGACGACCAGCCTGAAGACCCGCACGCCCAGCTCGAGTACGCATCGCTCCTGCTCGAAGCCGAGGACCTCGATGCAGCGGAGCGACAACTCAAGAGCCTGATCCAAAACCACCCCGACCACGCGATCGCGCACCACCTGCTCGGCGACCTTTTCATCAAACGCAACAAACCCGACAAAGCCATCGCGTCGTACCACGCAGCACGCGAGCACCAGCCCGACCGCCCCGGTATCGACCTCGGCCTGGCATTAGCAGCGCAACAGCTCGGCGATGGAGCGGCCCGTACCCGACACCTGCTTGCCGAACTCAACCACGCCGGCCAAGACGCAAGGCAGGTCCTCGAACTCGCCCGGCAGCTGCTCGATGCCAACCTCGCGGCACAGGTGATCGCCCTGCTCAGCCCGCTGGTCGAAGGTATGGACGACCTGCTAGTCAACGATGAGGCATCGCTCGCCGAGGCCCACCGCCTCCGCGCGTTGGCGATGGCTCAGGGCCATGATCATCCGCAGGCGATCGCCGACTGCCGCGAAGCCGTCCGGCTCTGCCCGACGCTCATCGAGGCCTGGCTGCAACTGGTCACGAGCTATACCACGACAGGCCAGCTCCACCGGGCGATCGTCTGCCTCAACCACGCGATCGAGCTGTCGCCCGACGATCAGGACCTGCGCAAGCTCGCAGGCCGGCTCCGACGCCAGACGATGACCCGCAACGCGGTGCGGACGATCCGCCGCGCAGCGTAGTCACAGACAATCCATTGAGCACGGTTGAGCGGGTGGCGCGGAGCGTTCCGCGCGAACTGTATTAGCTGCTATAGCACGCGATGCTCCGGGTCGCCCACTAAATATGTCGATCGAAACTTTTCGATCGCGGTAAACTACCCGTGCCATGATTGACCTTAAAGACCTGCGTGAAAACCCAGACAAATACCGCAAGGGGGCCGCTGACAAACAGTCACCGGTCGAGATTGATGGGCTGCTAACGCTAGACGAACAGGTCCGTGCCGCGCAGACCGAGCTGCAGACCCTCGTCGCCGAACGCAACCAACTCGCCAAGGAGATCGGCCCGCTCATGGGCAGGATGAAGAAGGCTAAGGACGAGGAGAGGCAGCAAATCACCGCCCAGGTCGAATCGCTCAAGGCGAAGTCTGAAGAGGGCAAGGGCAAAGAAGCTGATTTGCAGAACAAGGTCCGCGGCCTCGAAGAGCAGCGACTCGAAATCTGGCTCAAGGTCCCCCAGCCAGCGGACCCGGATGTGCCCGTCGGCTCGGATTCGGACGACAATACCGAGCTGCGCACCTGGTCGCCGGAGGGGTACGACCTCGGCAAGAGCTTTGAAGAAAACAAGGGCTTCGCGCCAAAGCCCCACACCGAGCTCGGCGAAGCACTCGGCCTCTTCGACTTCGAACGCGGCGTCAAGATGGCCGGCTCACGCTCCTACGTCCTCACCGGCGACGGCATGCGGCTGCACAACGCCATCCTCCAGTACGCCTTCAACTTCATGGTCAACGATAACGGCTTCAAGGCCATGTCCGTACCCGTCCTCGTCAAAGAAGACTGCATGGTCGGCACAGGCTTCTTCCCCGGTGGCCGCGACCAGGCCTACCACATCGAAGAATCCAAACGCGGCGGCGGCTACGACCAGTTCCTCACCGGCACCGGCGAAGTTGGTTTGATGGGTTTACATCAAGACGAGATCCTCGACGAAGAATCCCTGCCCCGCTGCTACACCACCGTGAGCACCTGCTTCCGCCGCGAGGCCGGCGCCGCGGGCAAAGACACCGCCGGGCTTTACCGCATCCACCAATTCGACAAGGTCGAGCAGGTCGTCATCTGCAAGGCCGAAGAACAGGAATCCCGCGATTGGCACCAGAAAATGATCGGCTACGTCGAGGCGCTTCTCCAAAATCTCGGCCTGCCCTACCGCCTGCTCCAATGCTGCACAGGCGACCTGGGCCAAAAGAACGCGGACATGATCGACATCGAGTGCTGGATGCCCTCGCGAAACGGCTATGGCGAAACCCACAGCGCCTCCCGCCTCTACGACTTCCAGACACGCCGGCTGAACCTCCGCTACAAAGCCACGGACGAGAAGGGCAAGAAGAAGACCACCTTCTGCCACAGCCTCAACAACACCGTCGCCGCCAGCCCCCGCATCCTAATCCCGATCCTAGAGCTGTATCAGAACGAAGATGGCTCGATCACGGTGCCGGGGGTGCTGCAGGCGTACATGGGTGGGCAAGAAATAATTCGTTGATACCGAAGATTCACCCTATCAGCAGAGGAACATTACGATTAGATTAGTATTATCTCAGACCAGACCGCGGGTGTAGCTCAGTTGGTAGAGCGTCAGCTTCCCAAGCTGAATGTCGAGGGTTCGAATCCCTTCACCCGCTTTCTTGACAAGTATGCTGAATCACGTGAGTTACGTGATACCTGCCACGAGGCAGAGCGGCTGTAACCGAAACACAAATGCGGGTAGTCCTACCCGCGTTTTCGGAGCGCCGCGATGCCTGCTGAAAATAGTTCGTTCGATTCCCCTTCTTCTGCCCATCAACAAGGTGTGGGTCGTCGTCCTAAGCGCACGCCCAAGCTCCGCCACCACAAGGCGAGCAACCAGGCCTTCGTCGAGATCGAAGGCCGTCGCCGCTACCTCGGTGTCTACGGCCGGCCCGCGACTGAGCAGGCCTACCACCGTCTGATTGCGGAGTGGCTCGCCAATGGCCAACGCCTGCCGATCGCGCCGGAGCAGATCACTGTCGTTGAGGTCATTCACCGATACTGGGAATGGGCCAAGGTTCACTATGCCCGACCCGACGGGAGCGTAAGCCGGGAAGTAGACAACTATCGCTCGGCACTCCGGCCCGTCCGCCGGCTCTATGGCGACGTCCCGGCGGTCGACTTCGGCCCGGTCGCCTTGAAGACTGTCCGGGCACAACTCGCCGAGAGCGGGAACGCACGCAGTTACGTCAACCACCAGGTGACTCGCATTAAGCGGGTCTTCCGCTGGGCGGTAAGCGAAGAGTTGATCCCGCCATCGGTCGATCAGGCCCTGTCGACGGTTGCAGGTATGCGATACGGTCAAGGAGGAATGCGTGAGACCACGCGGGTACAGCCTGTCGAACAGGAACAGATCAACGCAGTGAAGCCCTTTGTATCCAGGCAGGTCTGGACCCTCATCCAACTCCAACTTCTCACCGCGGCTCGCCCCGGCGAATTACTGCCTCTGCGCCCGATTGATTTGGACATGTCAGGGGATATCTGGGTCCATACCCCTGAGAGCCACAAGACAGCGCACCATGGCCACAGCCGGCGGATCCTTTTCGGCGAACGGGCTCAAGAGATTCTGCGCCCCTGGCTTGCCGACCGTGCAATCGATAAGCCTCTCTTCTCGCCGGCTGAAGCCGAGGCCGAGCGTCGAGAACAACTGCATGCTGAGCGGGCCACCCCGATCTCCTGCGGGAATCGCCCCGGCTCCAACCGCGTCAAGAAGCCCAAACGCCAAGCCGGTGACCAGTACACCACCTCCAGTTACGGCCGTGCAATCGCCGTAGCCTGCCGTAAGGCACACCCGGCCCCGAAATCCTTGGATAAGAAGCAGCGCTCTCAGTGGGACCGCGAGCACCGCTGGACACCGCACCGTCTTCGCCACACAGCAGCGACACGCATTCGTCAGGAATTCGGGCTTGAGGCGGCGCAGGTCATCCTCGACCATCAAAACGCCCGGATTACTGAGGTATATGCCGATCGTGATTCAAACAAAGCAATTGCTGTGACAAAAATAAGGGGTTGAAGATCTCTTGGGAAGCTGGCGTTCTACCAACTGAGCTACACCCACGTCACGGTCCTAATCCCCTACTAAATACCGGGACCAATCTCAATACCGTGGTCAAGCGAACCTACTAATCGTCTCCGCCGGCAGTTCGACGGCCTGAATCCACAAGCCTTTAAATTGGTGCAGAGGACCCATGGCATAAGTACAAATACAGTTATAAAAATTTGCAAGATCTATTTATATCTGTATTATATAGTCGTGAACAATGCCCCCCCCTATCACCAAATTCTTTCCGCCTGCGAGGCAGAGCTCCAGAGGCTCGCCACAGAAGCAATGGCCGATGGCGACTACGACTCTGCTCGGCGCGGGCTGGAACTGGCCGAAAAGGTTGCAGGCCTATATCAAGAACCAGAATCAAGTGCAGGGCAAACGCAAGCTCGCAAGAAGACAAATGTCCGCGGCACAATTCAGCAACCAGAGCGATCCAGTACTCCTAAAAATCATAAATCATCGGGAAAGAGGATTGCTGCAAAGTCTTCCAAGAGCAAGGCTTACCCTCGCTTTGCCAAGGACGGCGACAAACTTGTCAAAATCGGGTGGTCGAAGCAAACGCGCGAAGAGTACGAGCACAAAGCCCCCTTACTTGCTGTTGAGGCATTTTCTGCGCATCTACGCATACACAGTAAGGAAGGACGCATATTCAAAATTGATGACATTATGCCTGTCGCAGATCCAAATAGCGAGGGGGAGTTGCCCTCTTACTTGATCTATATGGCTCTTGGCTGGCTTCGGTCAATTGATGCCGTGAGTAAGCACGGCAGGAGTGGATACAGCGCGAAAACTAATGCGATATCAAAGAAGGCTTTATCACAAGCCTGGGATCAACTACCATCTCATACGGTTCAAGCTAAGGGGTAATTCCGGTGCAATGGCATTTCCTAAAGAAACGTACGGGCTACGATTTCAGCGACCCGATCAGCGGAGAGTTCTTTGCCGATGGCAGCACAGACAATCCCGCAACCGCTCTAGTTGCTGAATCACTGCAAAACGCGCTGGACGCAGGACGCGATATCGACAGAGGCGGCGAACCTGTCCGGGTGAGGATGACGCTGCTCCGCGGTGATGACGCAATGAGCGGTGATGACGCGCAAGCATGGTTCGGTGACCTTTGGCCTCACCTGACCTGCAAGGGATCAGGTATCAAGGAAACGCCAAAGCTCGACGAACCATGCGAGTTGCTGATCGTTGAAGACTTCGGCACCTGCGGTCTGACCGGCGATGTTCAGAGCGACGATGTAATCACCGATAAAAACAACTTCGTTGATTTCCTGCGAAGTGATGGCAGAACACACAAATCGGCCGGGGACCGCGGGAGTTGGGGCGTCGGCAAAATCGTCTTCCCACGCTCCAGCCGGATCAACAGTTTTCTTGCCTTCACCGTCCGGGAGGACGATGGCATAAGCCTTGCGATGGGTAAGGTGATCCTCAAAAACCGCGGGCTTGAAGGTGTCCAATACATCCCGCCCGGCTACTTCGTGAAGTCATGGGATGAAGACAATGTCCCGCTTCCAGAGGAAAGCCCTGAACAGATCAGCAAGCTGCGCGAGGCCTTCGGCATGACGCGCACCGACGAACCGGGGTTGTCCATCGCGGTGCCTTGGGTCGATCCGAGTATTGCGTTCGAGGAAATCCTGCAAGCGGTCGTCGGAAAATACGCCTATGCGATCCTTGCCGGTGAACTTGCAGTCACACTAAGTGACGGCAACGACACGATTGAGCTTAATGCCGGTTCGCTGTCAAGTCACACAGACAAGCTCGATCCTGAAGAAACCGCCGCAATCAACCTGGCCGCTTGGTCTCTGAAGGTTCAAGACGCGGACCGACTCGTCGTCGAGGCACCACCGGCCGCAGAAAAGCAACGATGGAAGCCAGAGTTGCTTGCCGACGAGATCCGTACACAGATTAAGGATGCTCTTGCCGAGCGCAAGCCGGTCGCAGTGCGCTTCCCGCTGCATGTACCGAGCTCGAAAACCAAGGCGATGGTGCCTGCACACTTTGACGTTTACTTTGAATACAACGAGGGCAGATCGCTGCGTCCGCGCTTTGTACGCGAATGCCTCGCCATTAGTAGCGTAAGAGGACTGTCGGCCACCGCACGCATGCGATCGCTGGTCGTCATCGGCCCTGGTGCTCTCGCCGACCTGCTTGGCGCGGCCGAGCCACCGAGCCACAACGACTGGGCCGCGAATACAAAGAACTTTCAAGACTCCTACAAAGGTCGCACCGACATCCTGACCTATGTGAAGCGTTCGGTCCAGCATCTCATGGCTGCGGTCCGTGCAGGGGAAGAGAAGCCCGACCCGGACGTGACGATGGACTTTTTCGCAGTGGTCGAGCCTGACGAAAAAACGCCCGCAACGAAAAAGAAGAAAACCAAACAGAACGGGGAAAAAACTGAGAAGCAAAAAGTAGACATTGACGAAAAATACCTCACTCGTGTCAGCATTACCCCTATCAAGGACGGCTTTGTTGTCCGCCCCGGTGATCCCAAAGCTAAACGATACGACTGCATCGATGTGGTTATGGCTTACGACGTGGAAAACAAGCAGCCTTGGAGTCAGTACGAACCAGCAGACTTCGACCTGATGCGCAAAGACCGATCAGGCATCGAGATTGTCGCTGGTGGAGATTCTGATTTTGAGATCAAAGGCCCCAACCGCGTGAGGCTCACCTTCACCGGAGATGCGTACGAGGTCTATATCACCGGCTTCGGAACGGACCGAGACCTGCGCGTCAAAAAGATACCGGTTAAGACAGCCATAGACGCTGATACCGAAGAGGAGCTTGCCCATGCCGAGCTTTAACTACACCAATCGCCGCAAGCTCAACCGTGAACACACGCAGATCGCGCTCAGCCCGAAAAAGGATGCCAAAGATGGCGTCCGAACCTTTACCGCAGAGCTATCACTGCCAGACAAACTCCACCCCGACGCATTGGTTTTTATCGAAGCCTACCGCGGAAGCCCACCGGCCCGGATGCGATTTGCATGGGGCAGCGTCGCGAACCCTCAGCCGCCTGATGACTGCCGGCTGACCGACTTCGCCAATGACACCGCCCCGCCGCTCTTTCGGGTGAAGGTGACCGATGTCGCCGAGAAGCCTGGCCGGCTGCTGGCCAACGGCTCCCAGATCAAGCCGACCGATCCGGACGAGGCTCCCGATACCCGGAAGGGCATCCTCTACACCTCATGGGGAGAGAACAATGGGCCGGTTTGGGTGGTGAGCTTTGAAAACATCGACGGGCCTGAACTGATCATCGACGAATCTGCGGACCCAGACCACGACCTGCCTCTGACCAAACATTTCAAGGCACTCGTCTACCCCGAGATCATCCGCCAGGTGCTGGCCCGCCTGCTTTTCAGCGAGGAAGAAGGAGGCGAAGGCGAACTGCATGACGACACCCTGGGCTGGCCAAAGCGCTGGCTCTATTTCCCGCGCGATGCGTTTGGTTTCTCTGAACCGCCGCCGGATATCAGCGCGGATCGGCAGGACCGGCTCAACTGGATTACAGAGGCCGTCAACCACTGCGCCAAGTCTGCGGGCTTCTGCGGCCTGCTTGCCCCCGAGGAGGACAACGAAGCATGAGATTCCGACGATTCAACGATGAAGGCCTCGCCCATTTCCGCGACTACCTCGAGCGACTGAAGAACAAAGACCCGAAGCTCGACCCGCCGAAGGAACTGCTTGAGGACGACCGTTTTTCGCAGCGCCTGCCCCAGCTGATCGAGGCGGAGCCGGTCCCCTTCGCCAAGCGGATGGACTTCGCCTGCTGGCTGCACGATGCCGCTAAAGAAGCCAAAGCAGAAGTCCCACGCACCGACACCCACTTCTGGGCATGGCTCAGCCTGGCGCTGTTTGATCAGGTTTGCCCAGTGAACGGATATGGCAAACGCAAAGTAAACGAAATAGCTTGGTACATTCCTGCATTTGAAGATAGAAGACGGAATTACCGCCACGTTTTATCAGGGAGTTATGCAATCTTTTACCTCTATAAAGATGACCCATCGAAAGTTGAGAAATATCTCAA
>JBCDKD010000002.1:0-108073 GCA_039024275.1 Planctomycetota bacterium
AGCTATGGTCTGAACGGTTGGAGCAATGAAGATGAGTTTAACAGCGGCTGGGGGCTCGCGGGGGCGACGTTTACGTTCCCTACAAACTTGCGGCAAGGCCGAAGCATCGATGATCTCACCCAGCCGTCCGAAACGCTTTCGATCTTTGATTACTACATCGAGAACGGCGTCGTGGGGTGGGCCAACTCGTGGGGGCAGACCGGCACCGGGGCCTTCGGCAATATCAACAGCGGCTCGGTGCGGTTAGACGCCCACGGCGAGCGCACCAACATCTCGTTCGCCGATGGCCATGTCGAACAGCAAAGAGCGATTGAAATGTTTGATGACGCCGCTAACCCCGCGACGGATGTCGACGACACGATCTGGGACGCTATCAAGTGAGTTCGCTCTAGCCGCCGCTTCTTGAACGTAACCTAGCTTTTCCTTTTCGACCGCTGGCTGCCTCTGGTGGTCAGCGGTCTTCTGCTTAGAGAGGGTCGGGAGTCGAATGTTTAGATTGTCTGACACTGCGCAGAGAAGAAGGGTCTGTGCCCATTATTGGTAACAAGACTGTCAACGCTTTGACAGCCTTGAACGTATTTGTATTGCCTGGCCGTGCTTTGGTTGTCTAAAGGTGTTACAAACACTTTGTTGGTGCGCAAAACACGGCTCTTTTGCGTACGCTTGCAAGGCTGCCAAATTTTCTTTGGCAGCCTTGGCCGGGATGGTGAAGGAATCGCGTCGTGGCGGTGCGCAACGAAAAACCCGGCAGTGCCCGGGCTTTCTTGTGATTGGGTTGTTGGGGTCGGCTCAGCCGATCGCGATCTTCTTGAAGGCCTTGATGGTCACGCCCTTGGGCAGGACGTCCTGGACCTGCTGTTTGTCATCCTTGATGAACGGCTGGCGGAGCAGGACGACGCTGTCGAGGTACTTGCGCATCTTGCCGACGACCATCTTCTCGGCGATGTCTTCGGGCTTGCCCGAGTCGATGGCTTCCTGCTTGGCGTGGGCCTTTTCCTTGTCGACGGTGTCGGCGGGGATCTCCTCTTCAGTCACGCCCAGGGCTTCCGGGACGATCGCGGAGATGTGCATCGAGAGATCCTTGATGAGTTCGTCGGAGGGTGTATCGGCTTCGGTGTCGAGTTGGATGAGGACGCCGGTCTTGCCGGTGAAGTGGGCGTAGCCGCCGACGCAGCCGGGCTTACCCGCGTCGTAGACGACGCCTGCTCCGAACTGTACGTTCTCGCCGGTGGTGAGGCGGACGGCTTCCATGGCCGCCTCGATCTCATCGGTGACGCTGACATCACCCGCGGCACCCGCGATGGCGAGGTCTGCGACTTTCTGGGCCATGTTGACGAACGCGTCGTTCTTGGCGGTGAAGTCGGTCTCGGTGTTGATCTGGACGATGGCGCCCTTGGAGCCGTCGGCGTTGGTGGCGATAGCGACGCGGCCCTCGGCGGACTCGCGGTCCGAGCGGGTGGCCATCTTGGCGCCGAACTTGGCGCGGGCGATGTCGGCGGCCTTCTCGATATCCCCGTCGGCTTCTTCGAGGGCTTTTTTGCAGTCGGTCATGCCGAGGCCGGTGGCATCGCGGAGGGCTTTGACGTCTTTGGCGCTGATGGGCATCTTTGGTCTCCGAGTTCTGATACAGGAAGGTGGGTTGGGCGTCTGGCCCGCCATCACGGCGCAGCCGTGAGTCATAGGTCAGGGTCGAGGGTTCGGGCCTGCGGCCTGATGGCGGGCCAGACGCACAACCCATCTACAAAATCTGATTGTTGAGATGAGCTGAGGCTTCAGCCCTGTTCGGTCGCGGCGGCGGGCTCGGGCTCCGACTCGGCCGGGGCTTCGCTCTCGGCGGGGGTGTCGGCGGAGAACTGGGCACGCTTGGAGCGTCGGCGGGGCTTCTGCTCAGCGGCTTCATCCTTGCCGCCTGATTTCTCAACGCGCTGGGTCTTGCCTTCGTTGACCGCGGCGGCCAGCGACTGGATCACGACCTCGATCGCACGCATCGCGTCGTCGTTACCGGGGATCGGGATGTCCGCGAACTCGGGGTCCGAGTCGGTGTCGATCAGGCAGACGGTGGGGATGCCGAGCTTGCGTGCTTCGCGGACTGCGTTGTGCTCTTGAGCTACGTCGACGATGACCATCGCGCCGGGGAGCTTGGTCATCTCACGGATACCGCCGAGGTTGCGGGAGATCTTGTTCTTCTCGCGGCGGAGCTGCGATTCCATCTTCTTCGAATAGCTATTGATCTCGCCGGACTCTTCGATGTGTTCAAGCTCTTCAAGGCGCTTAAGACGCTGGCGGATGGTGGAATAGTTGGTCAGCGTGCCACCGAGCCAGCGTTCGGTGACGTAGGGCATGCCGGCGTCGGTCGCGTGCTTCTCGATGATGCCGCGGGCCTGTCGCTTGGTTCCGACAAACATGACGTCCTTACCGGAGGCGACGGTCTTGGTAAGGAACTTGCGTGCGAGCAGCAGGCCCTTGATAGTTTCTTTCACATCGATGATGTGGATCTTGTTGCGTTTACCGAAGATGTAGGGCGCCATCTTCGGGTTCCAGTGCGTCGCGCGGTGGCCGAAGTGGATGCCGGCGTCGACGAGTTCTTTAGCCAGTGAGGACATTGACGATTGCTCCAAAGGGTGCGTGGCTTGCTCAGTCGAGCCACGCGGTAATCGGATTAAAATCCCATAGCCCCTGTTACATGAGGGGCCCGTGGCGGGGTTCCGTCACCCGCAAGGGCCTCGTCCGAACGACTATTTGTCGTATCGTCGAGGGGTGGATAAACGAAGGCCGGTGTTGATCACACTTCACCGGCCCGGGTGTGTACATCCTGTACGACGCTGGCGTGCCGGGCGTGCACGGGCAGCATGGGCGACTGGGTCGGCCGTGAAGGATTATTGTAACAGTCCTAAGCGGGTCCGCAAGCAGGGTTATCCGGCTTGAGCCTGCTGCTTGGGGGCGGGGGGTGTTTTTGCCAGGCCGGAGGTTTCAGGCCCCTCAGCGGGTCTGGGGTGCACGGCCTCGCTCGCCTCAAGTCGGCGGCTGACAAGGTAGCCGACGACAAGGATGATCAGCAGCACCACGCCAAAGGCGATCAGGACCATGCTCCACCGCAGCGAGAAGGCGAGCAGCGAGAAGCCCATCGCCGCGAAAAGCACGCCAAGGGTGTACATGGATACGACGCTTTTTTTGACGCTGAGCCCACAGCGACGGAACATGTGGTGCATGTGCATCGAGTCGGGGGCGAAGATCGGCCGTCGGTTGAGCTTGCGTCGGACGATCGCCAGCAGCGTATCGGTCACCGGCAGGGCGAAGCAGATCACGGCCCCGGTGAACACCATCGGGGAGAGGCCGCCGTCGTTATCCAATCGGCCCATGAACAGGATCGTGACAACACAGAGGTAGCCCAGCAGCAGCGACCCGGTATCGCCCATAAAGATGCTTGCCGGGTTGAAGTTGTAAGGCAGGAAGCCGGCAACGGCCCCGATGGTCGCCAGGGTCATGAGGATCGGGATCCCCAGGTGTGATACGACATATTCGTTGTGGTGGTAGCGTGCAAGTACGAGGACGCAGATGGCGAGCATGCCGGCCATCGCGATGGCGGTGACGCCCGAGGCCAGCCCGTCGAGCCCATCGATGAGGTTCATCGCGTTGCAGCACCCTACAACGAGGATGGCGATCATGGCCGTGCCAACGATCTGCATGATCATGTCGGAGGGCGCCATCCCCACCATCGCGAACGAGCGGATGATGACATCATCGACTGCGCGGGTCTGCGCGATCGCGGCGGCGGCAAAGAGTTGCCCGCCGATCTTGACCCTTGCCCGCATGCCGTAGATATCATCGAACAGCCCGGTTAGGACGATGGCGGTCGCACCCATGGCGATGAAGGCAATCGCCGAGAGGTTATTACCCAGCAGCATCGCGTAGGTTTCGGACTCTGCGCTGCCGTACCGCATACCGACAAACACACAGAGGCCGACCAGCCAGCCCAGGAAGATCGCTAAGCCACCGAGGTACGCAACGGGCTTGGCGTGGGCCTTGCGCCTCGCATCGGGCAGGTCTACGATGCCGTTGCTCAGCGCGAGCTTGCGCATGATCGGGGTCAGGATCAGGGATGCGCCAAGCGATAAAAGAAGAACCGGCCACAACTGTAGCAGCTCTGGCCAGGCGGTCCCCCAGTCCGGGAAAGGGGCCCGGGGGTCGGTTTGTGCGAGGTGATAGATCATCTAAGCGGGATCGATTATCCAATCCGTAGGGAGACCCCTGTGGGTAGGGTCTGTTAGCGATCGTCGTCTTTGGGTTCGTCTTCCATATCACCAAAAACGTCTTGCGCGATATCTTCTTGCAGCTGGATGGCGGCGGGAGGGTGATTTTTTAGCGTGCCATTGCTGCTGCCGTTGCCGTTAGAACGGCTCAAGTTGCTGCGGCTGGCTTTGCGTCGCTCCGGCCCGCTGTACTCGTGGAACTCGCGGAAGTTGCGTTTCATGTAGCCACCAACCGATGCCTCGACACCATTGAGCAGCACGCCGAGTATGTCGGCCCGCTGCCCGTCGAGTTCTCGGTAGAGGCGTTGGAGCATGCCGCGGGTATCGACCTGAGCCCGGCTGACCAGGACCATGGCATCGATATGCCGTGACAGCAGCTGTGCATCAGAGGTCAGGAACGCGGGCGGTGCGTCGATGATCAGCAGGTCATACTGTGCTTCGAGCTTGGCCAACAGTTCGCGGAAGCGAGGGCTCTCGAAGAGCTCGACCGCTGCGTTGTTCGTGTCGCCTGCCGGTAGCAACGAGAGCCCCTCGATATTGCTCTGTTGCACAAGGGTAGTGATCTCATTGATCGGTTGGCTGCCCGACAAGGCGTCGGCTAGGCCGGGCTGGCCATCGAGGGACATCAACCGGGCCAGGCCAGGCCGGCGGAAGTTGGCGTCAATCAGAAGCACCCGCCGGCCGGATCGCGCACAGCTTGTGGCCAGGTTCTGCGCCGAGGCGGTGACCCCCGCGCCCGGTTTGGCCGAGACCATCATCAGTGTCTTGTAGCCTCGGCGGTCGATCTTCGACAGCACCGCGGTGCGCGCCTGCCTGAACGCCTCGGCGAGCAAGCCTGCGGGCTGCAACTCTACGACGCGATCGACGGTCTTGGCATCGCGGTCCTGATTCGAGCTTGGGATCATGCCGATCAGTGTCGCGTCGGAGATCATCTTTACGTCCTGAGCGCTGCGGACACGCTGGTCCACGAGTTCACGCACGAAGATCAGGCCGGTCGCCAGGCCCATGAATAAAAGCCCGATGCCCGGGATCATCACGTAAGGCTGGGGCGGATATGACTTCTTTGCCTTCTGAGGCGGGACGTACTCTTCGACGACAGTTCGGGCGTTGGCGGTATCGATCTGGATCAGCCGTTCAATCGCTTCGATGGAATCTTCACGGTCACGTTCGGCCTGCTGCTGCGATCGGAGCAGGGTCTGGTAGTCGTTCAGCAGGCGGACGTAGTCCTGACGACGCGCGTTCCATTCGACGAAGGACTCGTTGGTCTTGAGCATTTCCTGCGCGAGGATCTCGACGCCGTTGGCCGCACGCTCGAGCTTCGCGTTGAAGATGATGCGGGCCTGCTCGTCGAACTCGAGCTGACGCTCACGGCCCATTGCCAGCAGCCGCTGGTCGATGGACCGGATGCTGGCGTGTTCTGGCTTGAACTGGTCCAGCAAGGTATCCCGGCTGATCCGCAGGTTGCGCATCTGATTGTCGATCTGGATGATTTCTTGTGTGCCTTCGATCTGTGCCCGTTCCTCATCGGAGGGATCAAATTCTCCCCTCTGCTGGCGTTCCAGAAGCTGGTTGTATGTCGCCTGCAGTGAGCTGAGTGATTGCTCAAGGTTTTCCTGCTCGATGATGATCCGCTTCACACGGATCGTTGCTTCACTGGTCGCCTCGTTAATCGATTCGAGCGGGTTGGTTTCGAGGAACCGCTTGATCTGAACGGTGATGCTGGCGATCCGTTGTTCCGCGTTATCTTTACGCCCCTGCGCAGCACGCAGAGCTTGGGCCGAGTCCTGGTTCTTGCTCAGATCTTTGATGCGCATGTACTCTTCGCCCAGCGCCCGCAGGATCGTCTGGGAGTCTTCTGGATTCTGTGTAGTTGCTCGGACGGCAAACAAGGGGGTCTCACGGATGTGCGACACCTCGATGACGTCTTCATCCAGCGCGCGGACCGCGTCGTCGAGGTTGCTATCAAACTGCTGGAACCACGACGTATTCTGAACGACAGGTTTGCTCAGGATCTGACGCAGCGTCGGCTCAGACTTGATCGTCTGCAGCTCGCGGAAGATCAGTGGAACGAGCACCTTCATATCGACCGGGCTCGAATCGCTACCACCCACACCCATGCTCATGCCGCTGGTCTGGACGTTGAATTGGGCTGTAGACGTGAAACGAGACTGGTACTTGTTGAGCGCGTACCAGACGCCGCCACCGATCATCAGGCCGACGGCCAGGCCGATGACGATCCAGAGCCAGTTGCCGCGCATCACACGGATCGGGTCGATCGGCTTGAATTTGCTCGGCGCGCTGCTTTGTGGCATGCCGGTCGGCGGGCCAAGCGGTGGGATGTTCGACATCGGGGGATTCGTGCTCATTAGATCCTTCTCTCACATCGTGTGGAGGTGGGTGGTCCAGGAATTATCGGTTCGATCAGCGTGCCAATTGGGCCCACCTTTTGCGTCCGTAGGGGTTACAACGCCTCGCGGTACCATTTCTCCGTTTCGGCGATCATTTTTTCATCACCTTCTGATTTGGCCTGTTTGACCGCCTCGTCCAATACGAGGGCAGCGCGGTTCTTGATGTTTTCGTCTTCAGAAGCCTTATACGACTCAAGATAAGCCCGGCCAAGATGCAACCGATTGGCGGGCATCGGGTACCGCTGGACGGATGCCTCCAGTTCGCGGATCGCATCTTCGAGTTGGCCCGCCTTGAAGTAGGCCCAGCCCAGCGTGTCCTGGATCAGCGCGTATTCCTCGTCGCTGGCCCGATCGGAAATCAGGTTCAACGCCTGCCGCGCGTACCGGACCGCCTGGCTCTCATAGCCCTTGAGCTGGTCTGCCAGGAGATACGCCATGTTGTTGAGCATCTGCACCTGCTGACGCTCAGGGATCAGCTGCTTGTTCTGCTTCAGTTTTTCAAAGACCATTTCATACGTCGCTTTGGCTTCAACAAGCTGACCCGATTCCTGTTGGGCCAGAGCGAGCTGCGTAAGAATTACGAATTGGGTCGCGGTGTTGTCAACAGGGTTCGCGAGGAACTTGTTGAGTCGCTCAGAAGCTTGCGTAAACTGCCGTTGCGTGATCAGCATAGATGCCAGCGCGACATCAATATCAACGGGGAGGTCTTCGCCTAGCGACCCTTCAACGACTTTGATCACCAGCGGGGGTTGGCTCCTAAAAGTCAAAAGCAGTTCCCGGGTGATCAGCAATTGTTCGGAAGGGTCCTTTGACTGGTTGAGCAGGTTCGCGAAGAGTGTTTCCGCGCTGCGGGCCTGCCCGGCGGCGGCGAGGGCTCGACCACGCATCGCACGCAGCGCGAGGTTGTTGCTGACGAGCGTTGCGTTCTCAGGGTTCTCGATGACCGCACGCGCGTTCGCACCCTGCCCCGCGCTGAGCAGGGCGTTGACATAGGACGCGAGATCAGACCCGTTCTTAGAGGCTTCAAACGACTTGCGGTAGTTCTCGACAGCGACCGCGGTCATGCCCGCAAGGTCCGCGGCCTGACCGGCACTCCGCAACAGCAGCGGCAGGTCGGGGCGGCTCTCCAGAAGGATCGAGATAATCGCGAGGGCTTCGCGGGCTTTTTCCTGGCCCGCTTCACGGTTATTTGCCGCCGCCAACTCGCGCGCTTCGGTCAGCTTGATCGAGAACAGCCGCTCGTTCGTCGGCAGGTGCTTGGGTGCAAACTCCAGGGCCTTCTCAAAGATCGCAACGGCCTGATCCCGCCGCTGAAGTCGCAGGAGCACATCGCCGAGCAGAACCTTCGTTTCGACACGGTCCGGGAACTCATCGTTGAAGCGTTTGGCCTTTGCCAGCAGATCCTTATAGTCGCGCTCGCCCTGCGGGAGACGGTCCTGCTCCGTGCGCAGGAGCTCCATCAGGTTCAACTGGAGCCCGAAATCATTCGGGTAAGACTCGACGGCGTCACGGGCTCGCTGGATCGCGACCCCCAGCTTGTTGGGCTGGGCGCTGGCTACACGCAGAAGCAGGTTCGCCTTCTCTGTCGAAGCGGGCAGTTCCTGAGCAAGGGATTCCGCCTTGTCGAAATCACCGAGGCGTAGGTAGATGCCGGCGGCCTGGATTTTCAAAGCCTTGTTTTCCGGGAAGTCGCGGATTAGGCGGTCGAATATCGCTGCTGCCTGAGCGTTCTGACCACGCCCGAACAGGAGCTGCGCGTGCAGCAGTGAAGACGTGAAGCTGCCCTCGGCCTTTTCCAGATCGCTGGCTTTGACAAATGAAGCCTCGGCCTGATCGGGCTTGCCCGCCTGGTTGTAGACCTCGGCTTGCAGCAGGTAGTCCTGCCAGGCCGCCTCATCACCCAGACCGCTGAGGTAGTCGGTGACACCGCGATGGCCTGGCTATGGTCGTCTTCCAGGCCGAGGACCTGGCACAAGGCGGTGATATTGACCCGCGTCTTGCCTTGCGTGTCGATCAACGCCTGAACCGTCTCTTTTGCGAGGTCAGGCTCGTCGTTCTGAGCATATAGCAGCGCGAGCGCTCTGCGGTTGTTGGAGTTGTTCGGGTTGGATTCGACGATCTTCTTGCGTAGTTCGATGGCCCGCCCGGCGAGCCCGATCTGTTGGGCTAGCGTTGCAAAGCGGTCTAGCGCGGTAGGGTGATTTGGCTGGATCCGGAGGATCTGCTCGTAAAGCTCAAGGGCGTTGATCTGGTCCCCGCCGGCTTGCTTGGCCTGGCCCATCAACTCCAAGGCCTCGACGTTTCTGCTCTGGCGATTCAACGCTTCCTGCAGGCTGTCCTGTGCCGCAAAGCTGTTGCCGGAGATCAGATGCAATCGGCCCAGCTGAACCCAGCCGTCCACGTTGTGGCTGTACTGGCCCAAGGCGTTGTTGTAGGAAACGATCGCCATGCGGATCTTCTTGCCACGCTCTTCGTCGGCGGTAGCGGAAACCGCTTGCATCCCCAGCAGCTGGGCACGCATAAACCGGCCCTCGGAAACCGCCAACGCGGGGCGCTTGTTCGGCGTGAGTTTGAGCATCGCCGAGATCGCCTGCTCGGCACCAGCCCAATCCTGATCCATCAGGGCAACCCGGAACTGCCATTCAAGAACATCCGGCCGGTTCGGCTCGAGCTCGGCAGCCCGTTCCAGGTAAGGGCGCGCCTCTTCAGTCATGTTCCGTGTCTGGTGCACCATGAACTTCCGCATCGCGCTTTCCGCGGGGCTGAAGCGCTGCAGATCGATCAGTTCGAGCTGGTCTTGCAGAGTGGATTGGCCGGACACGAGCACACGCTTGAAGACCTCTGCGACTTTGGGATCAAGCCCATCCGTGATCAGCCGGTCGATCTCGGCCTGTTTTGCTTCGTTCTCTTGGATGACGTTGACGAGCTGGATCACCAGCGGCAGGTTCATTGGGGTGCCTTCGGGCCGATCCGCGATCCGCTTCCGGATCAGATCAAGCAGCCCGTCGGTGTTTCCTTCTTCCGCGGCATAGGCAACGATCATCTGCTGGAGCTGCGGGTACTTTTCGACGTGCTCCTGTAGCAGGGTGATCGCTTCGGGCCGCTTATCCTGCTCAGCAAGAAGCCTGGCCTGCAGGCTGATCCCGCGGACATCGTCGGGCAGCTGCGTGCGGTACCACCCGATACGGGACTGAGCTTTCTCGAGCTGTTGGTTCTCGCCGCGGGCGAGGTACACGTTGATCAGGTTCAGCAGGTCCTCGGCACTCGGGCTGAGGTTGTTGTCGATGATCGTTTCATAGAACGAGGGTACCAGCCTGTCGTTGCCCAGTTGGGTGTGCGTCTGTGCGAGCAGCCTAAGCGTCTGAGCATCACGCGAACCGTACGCCTGGTTCGCGCGTTCCAGCTGGACCACTGCCTGCCTCGGCTTGCCCTGCGCAAGCATCACTCGGCCTTGGAGGAAGTCGACCCGGGCTTCGCGCCATTGCGCCTCCAGCGTGTCGGCCTTAACGATCTCATCGATGATCCGGTTGGCTTGCGTCAGCAACGCCGCGCGTTCATCGGTATCGACCGCCTGTAGCGCGAGCGTGCACGTCAGGTCTGCCAGCAGGGACTGTATCTTCAGCCGAGCCTCGTTGTCACGGATGAACTGCACCGAGTTGGTTAGGCGTTCCGCTTTGAGGCCTTTACGGGCTGTTTCTGCCGCTTCCCCAAACTGGTTGTTGTCACGCTGTTGTGTGACAAGGGCGTGATACGCCGCGGGCGAGTCGGGCCGGTCATCGACCAACAGCCCGGCCAAGGCCAGCGCCTCCGCGGGGCCATCGAACGCGTCGGCGACACCCGGGACAGGCCGGGACCGCCGCAGGATCGCTAACGCAGTCGCAAACTCTTCGACAAACAGTGCATCCCGATTTGCTTTATTATGTAGCTTAGCGGCGAGCTCCGCCGTGACGGTCTTGCGCATGTCGTTGATCGTTGCAGCAAGCGTTTCGTCACTTGTGCGTGTGTCGGCGATGATCCCAGCCGCTTCAACGAATGCGGGCATGCTGTCTTCGGCGAGCGCGAGCGCTTGCCGGGCATGCGTGATGGCGAGTCCAAGGCTGGCGTTGACCTCCGTGGTGATCTGGTTGCCTTCCGAGCGGAAGATACGCCGGCCATTCCCGAGGTGGTATCGGGCCAGAGCGGCCTGCAGCCACGTGTCTTCGGGGTTGGCTTGTGCCACGGCATCGAGCTTCTGAATATCTTCAAGGGCTTCAGCATTACTGGTCCGGTTTCCAGCCATGTAGCTCAGGCTGATGGCGTGATACCGTTGAGCAACGGGGTCTTCTGGGACGATATCCAGCCGTTTGGTTGTATAAGTAAATAACGCACCGAGCGGGTTCTGATCGATCGAGAACAGCCGCATCCGGGTGTATTCATGCAGCAGCCCGTAAAGAACCTCTCGGTCCTCACCGGTCGCGGTGATCGAATCATGAATATTCACGGCAGCGGCGATGATCGAGCCCATCTCGTTGCCCGCGGCGGTCAGGCTTTTACAAATGATTTGGCTGTGCGCATCCATGAAGCCATATAGGTACTGGATGCTGCCGGCATCTTTACTCCGCGCGTTGCCGAAGTGCTTCGCAGCACGTCGGCGTTCCGAATTGTGGAGCTGGATCTCGTTGTTGGCCAGTGCGATATCGGCACGTTGCATCGCTTCTTCTGCAAGGCGGGCGTGATCCTCCGGGCTTTTCTTGAGGAACGTAAACGCCAGCACCATGCACAACACGAGCAGGACAATGATGGATGCAAGGGTAATGACAAACTTGGTGTTAATACGCGTGGCCATGTGAGCCGTCTCTCTTTCCATCCCCACCCGTCGGGTGGGTGCGAGGGTCCTGGTTGTTTCCTGATCGTTGCGTCGGTGGGTTTACGGTGCGGGAGGGTATTCACCGGATTGAACTTCGGTCCAGTCGGGTAGGCAGGCCATCACTTCGGGCATCAGGTCGCTAAGCAGCTCTGTGGCATGCCGGGTCATCTTGTCGATTGCTTCTTGATCGTCTGCGCCGGAGATCGTAATGCCGGGGAACATCACTTCAACCTTGCAGTAGTAGCTATAGCGGTCTTTCATGTTGAAGCTGAACCGCACCTCGTGGTTCGATGCCATCACACGGCCGTTCGCGAGGAAGAAGTACATCGCGGTCATCTCACGACCGCTCTTGATGTCTCGGCCGGTGAAGATCACGGCTTCGATCTCGTCGGTCGGCAACCGGACCGGTTCTTCAAAGCCGGTCGATCGAGCGAGCGTATGGCCAGGATGCTCCGGGTCGGGCTCATAGTCCTCCCGTACAAGCTTGAGCGTGAGGACATCGCGGAACACCATCTCGGAACCTGCAGCCAACCAGCACTTGTCCGGCACGTGCGGGATCGTGTCGAGCATGCCGGTGTAGTAGGCCACGTGGACCTTTGCGATCTCGCCTGGCATGACGTCGCCGTCCCACCCGGTCAGCCTGCCCCCCGGTTTGTTGTTCAGGGTTTGGACGTTGATCACGTCCGCGTATTGGCCCGCTTCGTTATCCACGTAGTAACGGGTGAAGTACTCGGTGGTCCCGAGTTCTTCCTCGACACTCTTGTTCAGGCTCGGCTCGAGATGCAGCAATTCCCAGTCGCCGGCTTGGTCCGGGAACGACAGCGCGATCCCGTGACGCAGTGGCAGTGGCAGCTTGTTCAGCGCGACACCGGTTGCATTGATGACCGTGGTCTGTCCAAGTATTGCGACAACCAGCAGGCCGCCGATCACACCCTGCGACATGGCGACCTGATCGCTTGGTGGGCCTTTCTTGATGGAGCGCCATGCGATGACCACGCCTGCGAGCATCATGACCCCAACGAGTCCCATCAGGCCCTTGCTCATCCCCAGGGACAGGACCGATCCGAGCACCTCTCCGCCAGCCAGATTGTTAACCGCCAGCACATAGCACGTGCCGAGCAGAACCATGATGCCTGCGCCGATGATCGTGCCGCGGATCAGCCGGGCCGTATCATCAAGGTGCAGCTGCTGCGGGTCTCGCTCAAAAGCCAGCGGGGCCGGTGGTTTGGGCCGCTTGCCTTCGACAATAAGCATCTTGTCCAGGCACCAGCCTACCAGCATCAGCAGCCCCGCAGCCGGGATCAGCATCAGCATACCAACGAAGATGTGGAAGTCCCCTTGCGCCAGGGCGGGGTCGACCAGGTGCAGCCAGCCCAGGACCGCGACCCGCAGGGCGTTGACAAAGATGGCGATCGGAGCGGTCAGCGCGATCATAATCACCCGCTGCCACCAGGCACGCGGGAAGAGAAACGCCAGCGCGACACCCAACGCCAGGAAGGCCATGAGCATCCGCATGCCCCCGCATGCCTCGGCAACATTCATAGGCGTTGGCGGGTTGAGCTGCCCGTAGTCCAGGTCGATCGTGCTGCCTCTGAGCGTCGCGTGGACACCAGTGAAAAAGCTGGTCAGGTCAAGGATGTAGAAAGATCCCTTAGCCGCAAAGACCTGCATCTTGCTTGCGATGATTGCCCAGATGGCGGGCGAGATCTTGATCGCGAAGACAAGGAAGGCGATCGGGAACCACAGCGTCTTCATCATCCCCGGGCCGAGCAGGAGCAGGCAAATCCCAAAGACCGTGAGGATCATGCTGTAGCCCATCGCCATGTCGTTCTTGATGGGGAAGATACCCAAGACGTAACCGCCCAGGCCCATCATGATCAACGGCAGACCCCAGAGACAGACGCGCCTCGGTGTGGCCATGAGCTTGTGCCGGTTCAGATGGATGTAGTAGATCGAGATGAACGGGATGATCAGCATGTGCGACCAGTTCGCGTCGTCCAACGCGATGCGCACCATCCGGCTGATAAGGAACCAGTGGAAGGCGATCATGAGGAGCCCAATGACCGCGATCCACAGCTTGCCCGTCTTGCTGATAAGGGGTGCCCGGGTTGGAGCTTGGGCTAGGTTGGACACCGGTGTGCTGGTCATGGCCTGGTAACGTCCTCCGCAGACTCGTGCCTGCCGATACCGATCCGCCGTCAGGGTGTATGAATCAGACGGCTCAATCCAATCCCCTCAGCAGGAGGCCTCAATCTGTTCGTCCGTGTTGGCTCCGCCGATCGGTTGCGTTGCCTGAGATCGCCCTGGCATCCTGCCGGGCCCTCCTTCGCCGGGAAAGTCACGGCCCAGCGGGTAAGCCGGGCCGCGAATTAGGTCCTGTATACTAGTCTTACGTACGAGTCTGGACGAGTGTTTGCTCGCCCGTTTGCGAGATATTCACACCGTTAGTCGCTGAACACATCATCCGAAAAGTTGCGGTCGAGGATGAAGCCGAAGCCATAGGTCGTCCGCAGGCCGTTCCGGAATACCGCCAAGGGCACGGCGACGGCACTGGTACCGATGTTGATCACATCGTTGGTTTTCAGATAGATGTCTGGCTCGGTACCGTTTGCGATCGCACGGAGGTCTAGCCGGACAATGGCCTGCTCCTTGTCATTGATCTGGCGGATCAGGTCCACCTTCTCAGGCCAGGCGAGGCCTGTCAGGCCGCCAGCAGAGGCGATCAGGCGGTACAGGGTCAGCTCTTGCTCGCCAGGGATGGTGTAGGCGCCGGGACGAGCGATCTGTCCCATGACGTATACGAAGCCGGCGTTGGGGTCCGGCACGCTGATCACGTCGCCGGGGCGGATGATGATGTTGAACCGCATGTCACCATCCTTAAGCCGCTGAAAAGGGATCTCGATGATCCGCTGGGTCACCAGCTTGCTCAATTCGTCGAGCTGCTCTTGATCCTCACTCGTACCGACGAGCGAAGAAGAATCTTGGGCTGTGGATTCCAACTGGACCCATTTACCATCGACAAAGACCCACTGACCCGAGTCGCTCGGCGGGTCAAGGCTCTGCTCTACACCGGTTGGTGGGGCAGGGCGGTCACTAGGCCCAGCGTTGTTCAGCCCTGATTCCAACCCATCGATGCCTTCAATCAGTCCGCCAGGATCATCCGGAGCGGGCGGTTGAACTTCTTCCGTCGCGCCCTCCCCGTCGACATCGCCGCTCACCGAGGGGTCCAGCGCAGCCTGGCGGATGACATAGACCCGGCGGGTCCGGCCAGGGATACCGTTCGCAATCGTCAACGCCTCGATCAGGCGGAACTCGGGCTTAGGCACGATGTACGTTCCCGAGCGTGTCCCTCCCTGAGACGACTGGGTAAACACGGTGTAGGTGTTCTGGCGCGAATCAAGCAGTTGCACAGACACCGTCGCATCACGCAGCTTGTTGTCCTGATCCAGCTTGGTAGCGATGTCACGCTCCAACTGGCTCGCGCTGCGCCCTGCCGCTTGGATCGGGCCGATGATCGCGAGGCGGACCTCGCCTGTCTCGGTCACGCGGCGCTGCTGGTTGTCGTCCACGCCGGGGATGCGGAGTTCGTAAACCGTGACAAGGATCGTGTCGCCTGGGCCGATGATGTACTCGCGGTTCTCAGGACGAAGATCCTCGGGCCGCACTTTGTCGGTCGGCAGATTGACGCTCGCGTCTTCCTCAATAATGCTGATGTTCTCGATGATCGGCTGGACGATCGGGGTCGGCTCGCCCCGGTAGATCGCCGACTGATCGAACCAGGAATCGACCTCGCAGCCGCCCGTTACCAGCACCAGGCCCAACAGGGCCGTTGCCCATCCCGCACGTTTAATCTGTCGAAGTTGCCTCACGGTCTTGCTCCCAACGCTCATTTCTGGTGTGAAGGACCGGCACATAGCCCGCCCAGGTTGATTCAAACCACTATGTTAAACCCGGTAAGCTCCAAACGCACGCGCGATGAAACGCCAAGCCGGTACTATGATCGATACCTCACCGTTATCCAATCGCCAATCCCGTCGGCGAAATTATCGTAAAAAAGCCGCAAACGCCGCGGGCATACCGCTTGGTCAGCATCGACCGCATCAACCCCCCAAATTAGCAGCACCCCAGCCAACTGCGCGATAATCCCCGCCAAAGCACCACACAACCCAGCATCTCCCCTAAACTAACCGCCCATCGCAGGAGACCGGGAACCCGCTTATGCCCCAGAAAACCACGATTATCGGTGACGGGTCGATGGCCTGCGTCATGGCCATGCTCCTCGACTCCAAGGGATACGGCGTCACCGTCTGGGGCCACGACCCCGACACCGTCGCCGAAATCATCCAGACCCGAGAAAACACCGCCTACCTGCCCGGGTACCGCCTCCCCGACGCCATCCGCTTCACCAACAAGGCCGACCAGGCCCTCCAAAACGCCGACCTGATCCTCAACGCCACCCCAACACAGTTTATCCGCCCGGTCTGGGAGAAATTAGCCGCCCACACCCCCGAGGGCGTCGGTATCGCCTCCGTCTCCAAAGGCATCGAGACCGAATCTTTATTAAGACCCACCCAGATCATCGCGGATGTGCTCGGCCAAGCCGCAGACGACCCCGACAAGCCCGCCAGGCCCTACGCATCGATCTCAGGCCCGACCGTCGCCCACGAACTCGCCAAGTGCCTGCCCGCTACCGTCTGCGCCGCTTCGGACGACGACGCCTTCGCCCACCTCATCCAGGAGGCCTTCACCACGCACTGGTTCCGCGTCTACACCACGCCGGACCTCCTCGGCGTCGAGATGGCCGGGGCGATGAAGAACTGCATCGCGCTCGCCGCGGGCATCCTCGACGGGCTCCAGGCGGGCAACAACGCCAAGTCCGCGCTGCTCTCCCGGGGCCTCGCCGAGATCACCCGACTGGGCACCGCCATGGGCGCCAACACCCCGACCTTCTTCGGCCTCACCGGCGTCGGCGACCTCGCCACCACCTGCTTCAGCCCCACCGGCCGCAACCGCACCGCCGGCGAGATGCTCGGCCGCGGAAAGAAGCTAGACCAAGTCTTGGAAGATATTCCGGGGGTCGTCGAGGGCGTCCCCACCGCCAAGGCCGTCATGCGCCTCGCCACCAAGTACCGCGTCGAGATGCCCATCTGCGAGCAGATCTACAAGGTCCTCTTCAAGAACCTCGACCCCCTCCAAGCCATCAGCCAGCTCATGTCCCGCGACCCCAAGCCCGAGAAGGTCGGCTAAACGTGTTACCAGCGCACAAACGCTAATCGGAATCACTGGGTTTCCACTCTTTTCCAAAAGGCAGAAACCCAGCGCGCACAATCGGCGCACCCCCGCGCACAAGACCTCAACCCGGGCCCTTGCGAAGCACGGGCCCGGGTCCACACCCGCGACGTTTCACTCCAATCTCATCCGTTTGTATAAGACCCATCCCCCAACCCCGCGCGCATAACTCAAGAAACCCCGCCACTACCCAACGCACGCCAGTCAATCCGCACCCCGCCATCTAATACACCGGCCCAAACGATTCGCTCAGTGCGCGCACGGATTGATCATGGCGATTGTGAAGCGTTTCTGTAAAATGCTTTTTTCCTGTGGCTTGCTCGTGGACGATAAAAATGTGGCACCGACACCCCTTTGTTGCGGCGGTCTTTTCAATAGGCCTGTCTCTTACTGGTATAGCTCAAACGCTTGCTGAAGAGCCGTACGAGATCGATTGGGTCTTTCAGGACGGATCAGTGCGTGCGGACTACGCCGAAGCCGTCGCGGTCGATGCGGGCGGGTTTATCTATTCCGTCGGGCGGACCCATGGCGACTACTTCGGGTCCGGCGGCGCGGTGGTCGATACCTTCTTAACCAAGCATTCTCCTGAAGGAGACTTGGTTTGGGGTAGGCAACTTAGGGGCGATGGTGCCAGCAAACATGTGCTTGGCTTCGGGGCCGCGGCTGACCCGCTGGGCAACGTCATTATTGGCGCACGCACGTCCGGCGCGTTGTTCTCGGCGATCGAGCCGGAGACCGCGCCCTGGGACGGCGTCGTCGCCAAGTACAGCCCGGACGGCAATCTGCTTTGGGGGGTAAGGACCGGCACGGCTGGTCGGGAAGAGATCTACGGCGTCTCGACAGATACGTTCGGCAACATCTACGCCATCGGCTACACCAGCGGCGATTACGCGCGACCTATCGAGGGGCCCTCTGGTTCGTACGACGCGACGCTGATCAAACTCGACCCAGACGGCGGCGAGCTCTGGCGTGCACAGATCGGCACAGAAGGACGCGAGTGGGCGCGGGCGGTTGCCACGGCACCCGACGGCGGGGTCTTCGTCGCCGGCTTCACCGGTGGTGACCTGGAGCAAGAGAACGTCGGCGAGCACGACGTGTTTGTGACCCGGTTTAATCCCGAGGGAACCAAGCTGTGGGGCCTGCAATTCGGGACCGAAAACCGCGAAGAAGCCACCGGTATCGCTGTCGATCCGTTGGGTAACGCCTACGTCACAGGCCTCACAGGAGGACCACTCGCGGACACGCCAGGCGGATACTTCGATGTCTTCCTTGCCAAGATCAATCCTTCTGGAGCCATCAACTGGATCAGGCAGGCAGATAGCGTGCAGGGAACCGAGTCGGATGTTGCCCGCGCGATCGCGGTCGACGATGAGGGCAACGCCTTCCTCGCCGGCTATACCCAAGGCGTATTCGTCGGCGAAAACCTGGGGCGCGAAGACATGCTGGTTCTTAAATACGACACCGACGGCAACAGGATCTGGGAAAACCAGATCGGAACCACGGGGGCAGACGACCTCTTCGGTGTCGCACTCGGGCCGCAGGGCGAGGTCTATCTCGCGGGATACAGCAATGGGAATTTCCCCGGCGAAGAACATAATGGCGCGAGCCAGGTACTCATCAAACTCATCCCCGGCCCTGTTGAAATCGCTGGCGATCTCAACGGCGACGGCACGCTCGACGACAGCGATATCAACCCCTTCATCCAGGCGCTCATCGACCCCGATGGCTACGCCTCTACGCATGGCACACTGAACCCCGACGCCCTCGGCGACTTCAACGACGATGGCACCTTCAACAACCTCGACATCTTCGGCTTTGTCAACGCGCTCACCGGCGGGCAAGAACTCTCCGCCGAGCAGGTCACTTTGTTTGAACAGGCCAACCTGCAGCATGTCCCCGAGCCGGGGTCGCTTGCCCTACTCGCCCTGGGCGGCTTGGCATCCGCCTCCAGGCGTCGCCGGTGAGAGCGGGGCGCACCACGCAATGATTTCTTCTCAGTTCGGGCCGGCGGGTGGCACGAACAAACAGCCGTCTGCCAGTGGATTGGTCTTCCTCACACGCTCGCACGGACAAGTTGCAGCTTGTCGGTGCCACCCGGCACGCATCGCACTTGCATCCCGCAGCACCCGAAAGCGGACCCGCACACTTCCTCCCGCCCGATCGCGTCCGCACCACGCGCAGGTGTGCCGCTTTCAAAGACGCCGGGCACTTCTGCCATGGCAAACAGCCTGGAGCCTGCTGTGATTGAAAGATGAGGCTTTCGATCAACCCAACTGATACGCATCCCAGAAAATACTGAGGCGTTGATCAGATGGGTAGCCGCCGGGCCACGCCCGGGCGGAGGGGCCCTGTTGATCGTCCGCCCGCGTATGACGCGGCGGCTGCGCCTCGGCGCGACGCGCGAGAATGAAATGGGATGCGTATTAGATTCTCTGTATACGTGGCGTTACTGCCGGTCCAATTGCTTCCCCGTGCAGGGGATGCCATACCACCGCAACCCGCTGTGGCCTATACGGGTGATCGCATAGAATGGGTCAAAGCAGGCTTTTTTGCATCAAAAGCA
The DNA here is from genome assembly GCA_039024275.1 of Planctomycetota bacterium. GTDB lineage: Bacteria > Planctomycetota > Phycisphaerae > Phycisphaerales > Phycisphaeraceae > JAHQVV01. Next base: position 19,357 of record JBCDKD010000002.1, read on the forward strand.
TCAAGTAATAGCTGGGTTTCAAGCTATAGTGGAATGGCCTGTCTACCAAGTTCCGAGGAAAAAAGTCATGTACTTTCCACGCCGAAGCACCGCTACTTTGCTTGCTTTTTCTACGGCTTTCGCCGCGTGTTCTCTAAACGCGTTCGCACAGGGCCAAGAGATCATCTCGCTGGATGCCGAACCCGGAGATTTCTTCGGCTCGCAAGTCGCGATGTTCGGTAATACCGCGCTGATTACGGCGCCAGGCGGCGGTCAACGTGATGGCGTCTTGTATTCGGGCACGGCATATCTTTTCGACACGACCACCGGGAAACAGCTGGCCGAACTAGCCGTGCCTAACCTGACCGTACAGGATACGTTTGGTACGGCGATCGCCATCGGCCAGGACACCGCCATTGTCGGAGGAGGTGATTTTAACGACGTGGGCCGGTTTGTGGGCGTCGCGTACCTTTTCGACACGCGAACCGGCGAACAGCTCTTTAGGCTTACCGCCCCTGACCTAGACGCAGTCGGCGAATTCAGCGGCGTCGGGTTCGGCAGTTCGGTGGGAGTCAGTGGGACCACCGCGATCATCGGGGCTTCAGGTGATGACCAGGCGGGTACAAGAGCGGGGGCCGCTTACCTGTTTGACACGGTAACCGGTCAGCAGCTGTTTCGATTCACCGCTTCGGATGCCCAAGCCGAAGATCGATTTGGCGAGTCGGTCGCAATCAGCGGGAGTCACGCAATCGTTGGCGGGCGCGGCGACGCCGCCTACCTGTTCGATGCGACGACCGGGGAAGAGCGCTTCAAGCTGACCCACCCGGATGCCGACAACGGTGGAAGATTCTTTAGCTCCGTTGCGATCGATAACGGCATCGCGACGGTTTACGCAAACGAAGCCGACGGCTCAGGGTCGGTCTATCTATTCGATGCCGCGACCGGCAACGCGCTCCATAGGCTGACACCATCCGACGCCTCGGCAGACATTTCATTCCGCTCTGATGTGGCGATCAGCGGAGACACCGTGATCGTGACAGGGTCGTCACGTATTCCGACCACGTACGATGTCGGGTCGGCTTATCTCTTCAATACCGCGACCGGCAATCAGATCGGCAAGCTCGCCGTAAGCGACCGTGATGCGACGGCTGGCGTGTTCATTTCTGCTGGGATCAGCGATGGCACGGCGATCGCAGGCGCGATTTCAAATTCTGATGCTGAGAATACGACAGGGATCGTTTACCGTTTCTCAACCACCCAGGCCAGCCCCATCCGCTACGAGCAGACGCACAAGCTCACGGCATCAGACGCCACCACGGTCGACTTGTTCGGGACCTCTGTCGCGCTGAGCGGCGGCACCGCGATCGTCGGGGCACCCGGCGACGATGACGCGGGCCCGGGGTCCGGTTCTGCCTACCTGTTCGGCACCACGACGGGCAGCGAGCGCCTCAAGCTCACGGCCTCAGATGCCGCGGCGGGCGATTTCTTTGGTACCGCCGTTTCGGTGGATGCCGGCACCGCGATTGTCGGGGCTCCCAGGAACGATGGCTCGGGCACGGACGCCGGCTCGGCCTACCTGTTCAACACAAGCAGCGGCTTCCAGACCGCCAGGCTCACCGCCTCCGACGCGGCGGCAGGCGACCAGTTTGGCGGCGCGGTCGCGATCCGTGGCGGATACGCCATCGTCGGCTCGGCTCGAGATGATGACGCGGGGGCAAGCTCGGGCTCGGCCTACCTCTTCGATGCCAACACCGCGCAAGAGCTCTTCAAGCTCACCGCATCCGATGCTCAAGCGGGAGACCTGTTCGGCGCCTCGGTTGGCATCAGTGGCCAAACCGCGATCGTTGGCACGAATAATCAGATGGGCTCGGCCTACCTGTTCGATGCGTTGACCGGGACCCAACTGTCTAAGCTCACGGCTGCAGATGCGGAGGCCGGCGACTACTTCGGTTTTGCCGTCGGGGTCGATGACGGCGTTGCGATTGTGGGTGCACCCCGGGATGACGACGGGGCTAGCAACACCGGTTCGGCCTACCTCTTTGACGCCGTCACCGGCAGCCAAACACACAAGCTGACGGCCTCGGACGCCCAGGCGAACGACCAGTTCGGCTTCTCGGTCGCGATCAGCGACGGCACCGCGGTGGTCGGTTCGATCTTTGATGACGGCAAGGGCGTGAACACCGGCGCGGCCTACCTGTTTGACGCTGTGACCGGCAACCAGATCGGCAAGCTGATGGCGGATGACGCACGGGAGGCGGCCGACTTTGCACGCTCTGTCGGCATCAGCGGGGCGGACATCATTGTTGGGGCGTCGCGGTACGACCCCCCCCCGCGAAGCGACGACGATTTTGCAGTAGAAAACCCCAGCGACACGGGTGCTGCCTATCTCTTTTCGCAAGTCCGGACGGACATGCCCCGTCTCAGGGAGATCGATAAGCTCAGCGCATCGGACGCCGAGGCGAACGACTTTTTTGGCGCGGCTGTCGCGGTGAGCGGGCGTACCGCCATCGTCGGGGCGCAGGGCAACGACGACGCGGGGTCGTCCTCGGGATCGGCCTACCTCTACGATACGGTCAGCGGCAACCAGATCGCCAAGCTCACCGCGGGCGACCCGGCGCCCAGCGACATCTTCGGCGGCTCGGTCGCGATCGGCGGCAACACCGCCATCGTCGGCGCTTATGGCGATGACGACGACGGCTCGTTCTCAGGTTCAGCTTACGTGTTCGATGCCACGACCGGACAGCAGCTGCGCAAGCTGACCGCCTCGGATGCGGGCACGAACGATTACTTCGGCTTCTCCGTCGGGATCAGCAACAACACGGCGATCATCGGCGCGGTCTTTGATAGCGATGTGGCTGCATCCGCCGGGTCGGCGTACCTCTTCGATACCACAAGCGGTGACGAACTGTTGAAGCTGACAGCTTCCGACGCAGAGTCGGGTGACTTCTTCGGCCGATCCGTCGCGATCAGCGGCACCACCGCCATCGTCGGCGCGGATGGTGATGACGATGCAGGATCGTCTACCGGCTCGGCCTACTTCTTCGACACCACCAGCGGCAACGAGCTTTCTAAGCTGACCGCCTCCGACGCCGCGGCGGGCGACCGGTTCGGCTTCTCCGTCGGCATCAGCGGCGATACCGCGATCGTCGGGTCGTACCAGGACGACGATGCGGGCTTTGATTCCGGCTCGGCCTACCTGTTCGACGCGGTCAGTGGCAGCCAACTGCATAAACTCACTGCAACGGATGCAGAAGCGGGCGATCGGTTTGGCTACTCCGTCGCGATCGATGGCACCACCGCCATCGTCGGCGCATATCGCGACGATGATGGCGGTTTCGATAGCGGCTCGGCCTACCTCTTCGACACGCTGACCGGCAACCAGATCGGTAAGCTCAACGCCGACGACGCAGAGGCGGCCGATCAGTTCGGTTTCTCCGTGGCGATCGACGGTGACACGATCGTCGTCGGCGCGTCAGGGGATGATGATGACGGCGCGTCCTCGGGATCGGCTTACGTCTTCGCTAAGGGAGACAGGTTGGGCACAGGCACCGGCGGTGAGACGATCACATTCAGCACCCCGGTCAATACAAGCCAAACACAGATCGACGCTATCGAACTCGTCAATATCACCGGCGGCACGCTCTTCGGCTTCGATATCGACATCAACGGCTTTCTGATCACCGGCGAGAACGCCGGGCTCTTCTCTGTTTCCGACTTCGCCAACGCGACGCTGACGGATGGCGAAACAATGAACTACGACCTGTTTTTCTCAGGCGCTGACACCTTCGGCACCTACGACGCGATGCTGACCCTCTTCACCGACGTCGGCAACGTGCAGTACGACATCATCGCCGACGTCATGCCCGTGCTTGGCGACCTCAACTGCGACGGCGTCCTGGACAACCTCGACATCGACCCGTTTATCCAAGCGCTGATCGACCCTGCGCAGTATGCGCTAGACCACGGCGGGCTGGACCCCGACGCCCTCGGCGACTTCAACGACGACGGCACGCTCGACAACCTCGACATCTTCGGCTTCGTCAACGCGCTGACCGGCGGGCAAGAACTCTCCGCCGAGCAGGTCACCTTGTTTGAACAGGCGAACCTGCAGCATGTCCCCGAGCCCGGCTCGCTTGCCCTACTCGCCCTGGGCGGCTTGGCATCCGCCTCCAGGCGACGCCGGTGAGAGCGGGGCGCACCACGCAGTGATGTCTTCTCAGTTCGGGTCGGTTTCTTTATACTGTTCGCTGGTCCGTATCAACCACGAAACCATTATGAGGCTTCCGGACACGAAAACGCTGCTCTGCACATCGGCACTTTTGCTGGCGGCTGCCTCGGCCTATGGCGGGGTGCCTCTGTCGTACGAAGGCCGCGTGCTGGACCTTGTCACGGGAGATTTTGCGCCGACCGAAGGCGCGGCGTTCCGGACGCTGCTGACCGGCGTCGCCGACGGCGGGGTCTCGGCCGGCTCGACGGTTCGGAGCCGGACCAACCAGGCGCCCATCGGCCTGCTTCCGAGTAATGGCGCCTGGTACGACGACGGCACAACACGCGTGCAGGTCGGCCTCGACGTGCCTGAGTACCGCAACGAGGCCACCGGGGAGATCTACAACACCCCGGTCCGGATCAACGCGGCGGGTCAACTCATCGGTACGACCCGGCGGTACACCGACGCCGGCGGCGACAACGGGCAGGACGCCTGGCGCTACGACGGCACAACGCTTTCGCGGATCGGGCTCACCGGCACCGGCTACGAAGACACGTCCACCGGCGAGCGGTGGTCCCAGGGCTACTTCATCAACAGCGCAGGCGTGATCGCAGGCAGCACAAAGCGGTATGACGCGTCCAACACATGGCTCGGCTACGACACGTGGATGCGCGACGCGGTGGGCAACACGCAGCAGGTCGGCGTGCGCGGGCCTGATACGCTTGGGCCTGACCAGGGTTACTTCTCCGCGTTTATCCAGGACGTGTCGGATACCGGCGTTATCGTCGGCCGGACCATCATGTTCGACACCCGCGGTCGGGGCAGCCGGTCGGACATCTGGGTCTACGACAACGGCGCGCTCGCGACCAACGTCGGGCTTTCTGGAGCCGACTACGAGGAAGACGGCAACCAGCAGCACTCGGTCTGGGCCGTCGCCGCCAACGGCACCGTCATCGGCCGGTCACTGAACTACAACGCCTCGGGCTCGCAATGGGACCATTGGGCGTATCAGGACGGTGTGCTCACGCCGATGACGCCGCTGCAGGATCGGTTTGTTGGCGACAACCTCGGTAAGTTTCAGGGTTATACCGATTCGGGGAAAGCGTTTTTCCGGCAGAACCCTAGGCTTGATGGGGTGGCCACGGTGACCAGCATGCTGGTCTATGAGCCGGGTACAGGGCTGCGGCGGATCGGGCTGTTGGACGAGCCGTACACCGACGGCAGGCACACTTCGTTTATGAGCGATTTCAACCAGGCCGGCCAGTCCGCGGGGTTCTCCACCGCCTATGACGAGGGCGTGCAGCTGCGCATCGACGCGTGGTTCGACGACGGCACCACCACGGCGCAGATCCCGCTGCCGGCCGGCTGGGAGACACGCTCCACCCGCTCGGTGGCCCTGAACGAGCAGGGACAGGTCATCGGCACCACGATCGCAGACCTCGGCCTGACCGACCCGAGCCTGCCCGGCTGGTTCTACGACCCCACGACCGGTGTCACCACCGAACTGCTGTTTTCCACCGACGACAACGGCTTTGGCGAGACCACGCCTACGGCGATCACCGAAGACGGCACGGTCTACGGGAGATACCAACGCTACGACGACGGCACCGACCTGGGCGAATCACTGTTCCGCTGGAACACAGACGATGGCTTCACCGATATCTCTGACCTGATCGATGGGGTTGACCCGGCAGCCTGGACCAGTATCGGTGGGATCACGGTCTCTAACGACGGCGTACTCTGGGTCAGCGTCAGCGAACCGGCCAGCCAGTTCGCCACCAACAGTCGGCTGATCCGCCTTGAGCCTATCTTTACGATCCTCGGCGACCTCAACGGCGACGGCGTGCTCGACGACAACGACATCAACCCGTTCGTCCAGGCCCTCGTTGACCCGACCACGTACGCAGCGACTTTCGCCGAACTCAACCCCGACGACCTCGGCGACTTCAACGACGACGGCGTCCTCAACAACCTCGACATCTTCGGCTTCGTCAACGCGCTGACCGGCGGAGAAGAACTCTCCGCCGAGCAGGCCACGCTCTTTGAACAGGCCAACCTGCAGCATGTCCCCGAGCCGGGGTCGCTGGCGATCGTTGGCTTGACCGGGCTTATGCTATCTCGTCGGAAGCAGCGCGCCTTGTCGTCGCGACCTATATGATTTTTTGTTTGATCACCTGCGGTGCGTTGGGCAGATACGGCCTGAACGCACCGAACCCCTCACACCGGACGGTAGAAAGATGACCCGGCATACCCCTCTGCTGAGCGTACTCGCCATCGCCGCGGCCGCATCGATGCCCGCCAGCGCCCAGTCCGACCCCGCGGGCTTCGACTTTGTCTACAACATCGGCGACGTCCCGCCCGGATCGATCTTCGATCTCACCGACGCGGACATCCCCGGCACGCTGATGGCGGGCGACGCGATTCGGGGCGACACCTTCAGCGGTGGCAGCACCGCTCCGATCAGCCCGACCTCGCTCGAAGGCAACATCCTCCCGTCGGACAGCCAGCTCAACATATTCGATGGCGGCGCGATCCTGGGGGACTTCTTTGCCAGCTTCCCATCGTTCCCAGTTTCAAGTAACGAGGTCAACATCCTTGGGGGCAGTATCGACAGCGGCTTTCGCGCGACAGGGGCGAGCACGATCAATATCTCCGGCGGCACCATCAACGGGTTCTTCGACGCCGACTTCAACAGCACGGTCAACATCTCGGGCGGCAGCTTCGGGATCGACTTCGACGCGAACGACACCAGCACGGTCAACATCACCGGCGGCCGATTCGGTGCGTTCTTCCGGGCCCGCTCCGGCAGCACGGTCAGCCTCGCCGGCGGGGTCTTTGATCGGAACTTTAATACGGCTTCCGGCAGCGCGGTAACGGTCTCCGGCAGCGGCTTCCAGCTCAACGGATCGGCCGTCACCGACCTGTCCGCGGGACTGGGTACGGGCGGCGGGAGCACCGACCTGTTCACCGGCGTCTTCGCCGACGGCAGCGTCTTCATCTTCGCCCGCGAGGCGGCCGACGCGATCGCCGCGAACACGACCACCCTGCAAACGGTGGCCCTGGCCCCTACGACCAACCCCGGCGTGCTCTCGTCGGGCACGTTCGCCAAGGGCGTGCGGCCGGGCGAGACGCTGACGGTGACCGGCACCGGCTCGCTCGATGAGGACTTCGCGGTCGTCGGCGGCACGCTGAACGTCCAGGGCGGCACGGTCGGCGAGCGCTTCGAGGCCGCCTGGGGTGATGTCAACGTCTCCGGCGGCAGCATCGCTGACGACGCGTCGGCCTACGCCGGGGCGACCGTGACGATCACCGGCGGCAGCGTCGGTAACTCCTTCGAGGCCAACCAGGGCAGCACGATCAACCTGTCCGGGGGGCTGATCCGCAACAGCTTCACCGCCAGAGGCAGCACGGCCAACATCTCCGGCGGCAGCGTCGGCAGCAACTTCTTCGCCGGCGATGGCAGCGTTGTCAATATCACCGGCGGCACCATCGGCAGTGGCTTTTCGGTCAACTCCGGCAGCACGGTCAACCTCTCCGGCGGGGCGGTCGGCGAACGCTTCAGCATCCGGTCCGGGAGCACCGCCAATCTATCGGGCGGCAGCTTCGAAAACGGCTTCACCGCCTCATCGGGCACCACGGTCCGCTTCGCGGGCGATGCATTCCGGCTCAACGGCTCGGCGGTCACCGATCTGTCGGCCGGTTTCGGGACAGGAAACGACAGCACCGATGTCTTTACCGGCGTGTTCGCCGACGGCCGGGTCTTTATCTTCGCCGGCGAGGTGTCCGACAGGGTGTTTGCCGGCACGGCCAGCCTGCAGCCGGGCCCCGTCGCCGCCTCGACCAACCCGGGCGTGCTCTCATCGGGAGCCTTCGACCAGGGCCTCCGCGCGGGCGAGTCGCTGACGGTGACCGGCACGGGGGCGCTGGGCGCGGGCTTCGCGGTTGTCGGCGGCACGCTGAATGTCGACGGCGGGTCGGTCGGCGAACGCTTCGAAGCGGCCTTCGCCGAGGTCAACCTCTCCGGCGGCAGTGTCGGCAGGGAGGCGGCGGCCTACGCCGGCGCGACGATCAGCCTGTCCGGGAGCAACACCGGCATCTTGTTCAACGCCTACGCCGGCAGCACACTCAACATCACCGGCGGCAGCCTCGGCAATCTCTCGATCGCGAACGCCGGCAGCACGGTCAACGTCTCCGGCGGCAGTGTCGGCAGCAGGTTCGAGGCCAGCGCGGGCAGCACGGTTACTATCTCCGGCGGCAGCGTCGGCAGCAGCTTCATTGCGAGGGGCGGCACCGTTAACATCACCGGCGGTACGACCGGCTTTGGCTTCGACGCCCTCGCCGGCAGCACGATCAATATCAGCGGTGGGTCGGTCGACCGCGCGTTTGACGCGTTCGCCGGCAGCACCATCAACGTCTCCGGCGGCGACGTGGGTAGCGACTTCACCGCCTTCTCCGGCAGCACGATCAACCTCTCGGGCGGCTCGATCGGCGACGCGTTCGAAGCGCGGTCCGGCAGCACGGTCAACCTGTTCGGCACCTCCTTCTTCCTCGACGGGATCGAACTGACCGGCCTCGTGCTGGACGACCCGGTGACCATCACCGAGCGCGACATCGACCTGACCGGGTTCTTTGCGGACCGCTCGGCATTTGAGTTCAACCTCAACACGAGCGGGGGCCAGGACGCCTCAATGGATCTCTTCAGCCCCGGCGCGACACTCACGGTCACGCTGGTCGAGGCGTTGCCGCTGCTGGGCGACCTCAATGGCGACGGCGTGCTCGACGACAACGACATCAACCCGTTCGTCCAGGCCCTCGTTGACCCGACCACGTACGCAGCGACTTTCGCCGAACTCAACCCCGACGACCTCGGCGACTTCAACGACGACGGCGTGCTCGACAACCTCGACATCTTCGGCTTTGTCAACGCGCTCACCGGCGGGGAGGAACTTTCCGCCGAGCAAGCCACGCTCTTCGAACAGGCCAACCTGGAGTACGTCCCCGAGCCGGCGTCGCTCGTGCTGCTCGGTGTTGGCGGGGCGGTGCTGCTGCTGCGACGGCCCAAACCGTGAGGGCGGGGCTTGGTGACGCGGGGGCCGGGCGCGGCTGTTTATTATTCCCGGACCCGGTAATCCGCGGCGTGGATGGTCAGGTGGGCCGTTGTCCGCACGAGCATCACCGAGCCGACACCCTCGGGGATGCGCTGGCGGAACGCGTCGTCGATCTCGTCCAGGTCGCGGGCCCTGCCCCGCCAGGACACGCCGGGCTTGCCGTTGTACAGCATCATGAAGGCGGTCTCTTCGCCGCTCTCATCGACCTGAAAGGTCAGCTGTGTCTTCTCCCCGGCTTTGGCGGGGGCCGGCTTGATGTAGCGTTCCTCGGGGACGTCGTCGACCTGCGCGATGTGGAAATGGTCGATGAAATAGCGGGTGGTCAGCACGCGCTTCTTGCCCATCGGGATGTACATGTTCAACGCGGGACGCGACTCGGTCGCGTCTTCATGCACCGTGACCGTGAGACGCACCTCGTAGGCGGAGGCTTTGTCGGCCGGGAAGGGGATGACCATCGCGCCGCCCTTGAGCGTGACCTGCCCGTTCTTCACTTGTTTCTGGTCTGTTTCGGCGCGCACGAGGTTGTCGAAGTCGAAGTCGTTACCGATTAGCGGGGTCCAGCCGCCTTTGAGCTTGCCGACCAGCTCCGGGTTGTCGCTGACCAGCTGCTCGATCTTTTGAGCCACCATCGCGTCCATCTCCAGGATACGCTTGGCCAGCGCGTCTTCGCGCGGGTAGATCATCAGGAACCGCTGGTACCAGCTCCGGGCAAGCTGCAGCATCTTCAATGCCCGGTCGCCTTGCTGGTCTTCCGCCAGCACGACGTACCAGTCGGCGACGCGCATCGCGGACGCCGCGTTCGCCTGGCCGATCCCCCTCGCGCACCGCGTGACGAGGTCGATCAGCTCGTCGTCGTTGGTCGATTCGACATACGCGGCGGCGGTCTGCGGGTCGTTGTGCTGCGTGATCAGCAGCTTGACCAGCTCGCGCGCGGCCGGGCTGTTCTGCGGGTTCTTCTGCACCGAGAGCGTGAGCATCTTGATCCGCTTGGCCATGTCGTTCGCGGCGTCGAGGCGCTTGAGCCTGGCCTCGATCGAACCCAGCCGGCCCGAACCGATCGTCCGCGCGATCGTGCTCGCCAGCCGGCCGACCCCGATGGCTTGCTCCGGCTCGTTCTGGTCCTCGTAGGTCTTGACGATGCTGAGCAAGAGGTCGATGTAGTGCTCGCCCTGTGCTTCCCGGTCGTCGCGCTCTACCGCGCGGTACCCCCGGCTGGCGAGCTGCATCAGCTTCTCCGTGCCGACCTCGTCCTGCCCGGGCCAGAGGCCCTCGAGCAGGCCATACGCCTCTTTCATGAGCGCGAGGTCCGCGCCGTTGGACGCGAGCGTGAGCACATCGATGTAGATCAGGCACCTGACGCCGACGTCGTCGTCCGGCACACGCGAGGCGAAGCCCATCATATCTGCCGCGAGGGTCATGTCATCGCCGGTTGCACGCGTGCGCTCGACGGAGCTGAGCTTCTCGCTGAAGAGGGTCCTGTAGTCGGAGCGGTCCTGATCACGGATCGGGGAGGGGTTGGTCAGGGTGGCCTGCCCGGCGGCGATCGGCGCGGCGGCGAAGAGGCCCGCTGCGAGCAGCCGGCCGGCGATGCGTTTGAGGCGTTCAGCTCCCGTGGCCATGTTAGTCAAGTATATCAGTCGCGGGTCGTTCCGCAGCAGGCACCTGTCTGCGGGCCGTGGTTCACTTTGGCTTTGGCGGGATAGGCGTCCCGCCTTAGAACGTGGACGAGAAGCGTGAAATAGCCGGCGACCTACGGACGCCGGACGCGAGAACACGGGGGCTGTCCAGACAAGCAACCGCTTGCGTGTCCGGGGCCCGTAGGCCCCCGGCTGCGGTGCGTACGTCTCGTACACGTTCTTAAAAGTGAACCACGGCCTGTCCGAGTATCCCGGTCGTGCGGGCTCTGCCGGTCAACCTCCCCGCTCAAGCCCCGCGCAGCCGCTTCACGGTTAACCAGCAACCGGTTCGTGCCGATGCGCAAAACGGAGACGAACCCCGCGAGAGGCACCGCGTGATCTACCGATACGACGAGGACCTGGCCCAGCCCAAACAGGACACGGACACGACCCGTTTGTGGGTCTCCGACCAGCAGTGGCTGGCGATCCTCGAGCGCGTCCAGCGGGGCCAGCCCGCGATCAACGCGTCGACCGACTCGGACTGCCGACGCCTGCACGCGCGTGAAACCTTCGAGTGCCGGTGCCTGCTCAGGCTCAACAGCGCCGCGGGCACGTTCATCGTCCGCAGCCAGGACATCTCCTCCGGCGGCCTGCGTTTCGTGCACGGCCAGCCCCTGCGGGCCTCGACCCGCTGCACGATCGCGCTGCAATCCGACAACGGCCCGGGCCGGATCCTCTCCGCGGTGGTCGCCTGGTGCAAGGAGATCGAGTTCTTCGACCCGGAAGTCGAGGCCTGGGAAGTCGGCATCAAGTTCGACGACCCGATCGACATCCGCGGCTTCCTTGGAGAATAGCCGCGATGCGACGCATCGCCGGCAAAGCACATTATGTGTGTTATGGCTGACCAGCGATGCGTCGCATCGCGGCTACACATCGTTGCATTTTTCACACAAAATCCGGGTGCACCACCAGCACCTTGCCGATCTGCTCGCCCGACTCCGCGTACGCGTGGGCGTCGGCGATCTGATCGAAGGTAAAGCGCTTGGTGTCGATGAGGGCTTTGATCTTGCCATCATCGACGTGCTTTATCACGCTCCTGAGGATCTGTGAATGGTTGTAACCAGATGTACAGTAGAGCAGCGGAATCAGCATAAAAACAAGGTGTAATGAGATGCCTTTTGCATGCAGCAATCCACCGTTAATCTCTGTGCGGCCTTGGATACAAATGATCTGTCCATTTGGCTTGACGGCTTCAACTGAGGATGGAATGTTGGTGCCACCAACAGTATCGAACACGATATCGAAGCCTGGAACTTTGATCTTCTTATCTTGCTCACGGTGCCACTCGCTACTAGTTAATCGCCTGGTGTACTGCTCTGGGGTTTCTTCCTTGTAGTTGATCACCTGATCCGCACCGAGTTCTTTTGCGATAGCCGCTTTCTCTTCTGAACCAACAGTTGCCGCAACAATCGCGCCTTCTGCCTTAAATATCTGCAGAGCTAAGTGACCTACGCCACCTGTTCCACCATGTACGAGGACATATGTGCGTTCATCAAGATCATAGATCCCTGCTTTTAAAACGCCTTCGTATGCAGTGATGGAAACAAGTGGTAGGGCAGCGGCGTCCACGAGCGGGATCGAGCGTGGGGTACGTTGAATCTGGGTGATGTCTGCAATGACATAGTCCGCTAGTGCACCTTGGAGCGATCCACATCCACCAACGCAACCGAATACTTCATCCCCGGGTTTGACTGTAACCCCCGCACCCACCGCGTCCACCACCCCGGCCACATCCCCGTGCAGCACCGCCGGCTTAGGCGGGCACAGCGCCTCCGCCGCGCCGCTGCGGATCTTATAGTCCACCGGGTTCACGCTCGTCGCCGCGACCTTGATGCGGACCTCGCCCGGGCCCGGCTCGGGGGTCGGCAGATCGACTTCCTTAAACACCTCAGGCCCACCGTGCTCTTCGATCACCCATGCCCGCATGATGTAGCTCCTTATATCAAGTGGTAGGGTAGGCTCCCAGCCTGCCGTCATGGCAAAGCCATGAATGTTTGCAGTCTTCGGGCCGATGGGACGACGGCGGGCAAGATGCCCACCCCACCTATCCAATTATTCGGCCTATACGCATCGTAACGGTTGTAACGATTAATGCGCCTGTACGGACCCTGCCGCCGCTGACGGTCGTGCCTTCTCGGGCAGACGCGTTGGGCAATGCCCGGCCCGATCAAGGTTATCTCCCTACCCGCGATGATCGATATCTCAACGTCGGCAGCGTGTCGATCCGACCCAACGAACCCCCAAGCAGAGGTTGCACATGGACCTGGCGAAGATCCTTCAGACGGCGATGGACGCCGACTCGTCCGATATCCACATCATCTCCGGCCACGCGCCGATGATGCGGGTCCACACCCACATGACCCCGATGGACTTCCCGACCATCACGCCCGAGGGCGCGATGCGCATGCTCAAGCAGATGGCTGGGGAAGACCAGATGAAGGTCTTCGAGAAGATCAAGGACGCCGACTTCTCCTACGAGGTCCCCGGGCTCGGCCGGTACCGTGTCAACGCGCACCTGCAGCGGGCGACCGTCGCGATCGCGATGCGTGCGATCAAGACCGACATCCCGCCGCTGCCCGCGCTCAACCTGCCCGAGGTCATCTCGCGCCTGACCTACCTGCCGCGTGGCCTGGTGCTGGTGACCGGCGACACCGGCTCGGGTAAGTCGACCACGCTCGCCGCGATGATCGACGCGATGAACAAACGCTACCGCAAGCACATCATCACCCTCGAAGACCCGGTCGAATACACGCTCAACTCCGACAAGTGCGTCATCGAGCAGCGCGAGCTCGGTCAGGACACGCCTTCGTTCGCTTCGGGCCTGCGGCACGTCCTGCGTCAGGACCCGGACATCATCCTCGTCGGCGAGATGCGTGACCTCGAGACCACCGCCGCCGCGATCACCGCCGCAGAAACAGGCCACTTGGTCTTCTCCACGCTGCACACCGTCAACGCGTCGCACACTGTTGAACGTATCATCGATATGTACCCGGCCGACCAGCAGAACCAGATCCGCTCGATGCTGGCCAACACGCTGCAGGCCGTGATCTCCCAGACGCTGTTCAAGCGCATCGATCAGAAGGGCATGGTCCCGGCGGTCGAGGTGATGCTGTGTACGCCCGCGGTGCGCAACCTCATCCGTGAGAACCGCGCGTTCGAGATCCCCAACGTCATCGAGACGAACCGCCAGCTGGGCATGAACTCCTTGGACAACGCGATCGCCGAGCTCTACTTCAACGGCATGATCAGCAAGGAAGACGCGATCGCCCAGGCGGCGTACCCCGAGAAGCTAGAGCGCGCCCTCGCGGCGTGATGATGTTGTTTAGCGCCGCCCCGCAAGGGGCGGGCTTACCCCTGACCGATTTAAGACCCGAGGCCAAGCATGCCCACGTATCGCTACCAAACACGCAACACCAGCGGCCAGGTCTCCGTCGGCACCATCGCGGCAGACAACGCGCTCGGTGCGGCCCAGCTGCTGCGCAACCAGGGCGGCACCGTCCTGTCGCTCACGCCGGTCAACACCCGCGGCGGCAAGTCGCTCAGCGAAACCCTTAAGAGCCTGAACTACACCTCGGGCCCGTCGCAGAAGGACGTGCTCAACTTCACCACGCAGCTGGCCGTGATGGTCCGCGCGGGCATCTCGCTCCGGCAGGCTTTGGACGGCATCGCCGACCAGACGGAGAACCCCAAGTTCCAGAAGATCCTGACCAGCATCAAGCAGGACGTCGAAGCCGGCAAGCCCTTTTCTGAAGCGCTTGCCAAGTACCCGAAGCTGTTCGGCCCGCTGTACATCAACATGGTCCGCGCGTCGGAGATGTCCGGCTCGTTTAGCCAGATGCTCGAGCGGATCGCGGCGTACCTCGCCCAGCAGATCGAGACCCGGGCGATGGTCATCGGCGCGATGATCTACCCCGGCGTGATCGCGTCGATGGCGATCGGCGTCACGATCTTCCTGCTCACCTTCGTGCTGCCACGCTTCGCAGACGTCTTCGCCGGCAAGGAAGCCGCGATGCCCTGGCCGACCATCTTCCTGATGACCCTGTCCGCCTTCATGGTGCAGTGGTGGTGGGCGGTGCTCGGGGCGCTGGTCGGCGTGGTGATCTTTATCTTCTTCCTGATCAAGACCGAGCCGGGCGGCTGGTGGTTCGACCAGCTCAAGCTCAAGTTCCCGATCTTCAGCCGGATGTTCCGCGCGCTGTATATCAGCCGGTCCCTGCACACGATGGGCGAGCTCGTCAACGCGGGCGTCCCCATGCTCGATACGCTCGCGATCACCGGCGAGATCTCCGGCAACCGCATGTACAAACGCATGTGGCGGTCGGTCTACAGCTCGGTCAAGCAGGGTAAGAAGATTATCCACCCGCTGAGCAAGACGTCGCTGCTGCCCAAGGCGGTCGTCCAGATGGTCGGCGCCGGCGAGGAGTCGGGCAAGCTCGGCGAGGTGCTGGACGAAGTCTCGACGTACTACGCCAAGCAGCTGCGCGAAGCGATCAAGACCGTCACCAGCATGATCGAGCCGATCATGATCGTGATCATGGGTTCGGTCGTCGGCTTCATCGCGATGGCGATCATCCTGCCGATCTTCAAGCTGTCGACGCTGGTGAAGTAGCGTTTAGCGTCTAGGGCCTAGCGTATAGGCTCCGGTTTGACGCGGTTGTAACGGGTATGACGGCTGATGTCGTGAATCGTGTGAGATTGGGTTTGTTCAGTGGGATAGATGAATCGTAGGTTTAGCTGAGTATGAGAAGCCTAGACGCTAGACGCCAGACGCTAGACGCTAAGAAGCGACGGCAACGCCGACGCGCCGGCGGTTTTACGCTCATCGAGGCGTCGCTGACGACGATCATCATCGGGACCGGCGTGCTCGCGATCCTCGCGGCGCAGCAGGCCTACCACATGAAGAACAACTGGGCGACGCGCACCAGCACCGCGATGCTGCTGGCCAACGAGCTGCGCGAACGCACGCTCTCCATGCCACTGCACGACCCGATCACCGGCGCCGCGACGCTCGGCCCGGAGCTCGACGAGACCGTGCCGCTGGCCTACGACGACCTGGACGACTTCGCCGGCACGGTGTCCGCGGGCGTCGGCGCGGGCCAGACGTTCAACCCACCGATCAACGCGCTGGGCCTGCAGCTGACCGACCTCAGCGCCTGGACGCAGTCGATCAAGGTCGAGAAGGTCCCGTCCGACCAGGTCGATACCGCGTTCCCTTTGAGCCTGGATAGCGGCAGTTCGGACATGTTCCGCGTGACCGTGTCCGTGCTGTACCGCGACCCCACAACGAACGCGGACGAAGCCGTGACCGAGCTGAGCTGGATCGTGACGGACACGCCCTAGCCGATGCCGAATGAACCAGACCAATGTCCACGGAAGCGAGGCGTTGGAGTACCGAGATGCAAGAAGCCAAGACCAACAACCTGCTGCGATTACGACGCACCCGAACGCTGCGGAGGCAGCGTGGTGCCGCGGCGGTGTTATCGATGATGTTCCTCGTGATCTTCGGCTCGCTCGCCGCGGCCATGGCGATCGTCAGCCAGGGCAACCTGCACACCGCCGACACGCACCTGCAGGTCAACCGCTCGCTCGCCGCGTCCGAGACCGGCCTGCACCTGATGATGTACCGCCTGTCCGAAGCGGCCGAGCAGGTGCTCACCCGCTCCGGCGCGGTGTGGGACCCGGCGGCCGGCAACTACATCACCACGCTCCAGTCGTCTGACCTGTCCGGCGACTCCAGCGGCATGCCCGTCGATGTCCTGCTTGGCAAAGCCGACGCGATCTGGACCGAGGTCTCCGCAACCCTTGCGACCTCGCTCTCCGGCGAGCTGCACAACCAGCAGGAACCCTACATCGACTCGGACGGCGTCCTGCACGTCGGGCCGATCGCCATCGGGCCGAACGCGCCCTCGTTCACCGCGACCTTCACGCCGCACCCGATCGTCGGCGAAGACTACGACAGCGACTACTACACCCGCCCACCGTATAGCGACATGGGCATCAGCTCGACCAGCCCGCTTGATGCGCGGTTTATCCGCGTGAGCGTCGAGGCCTACGACGGCACGCCGGGCAACCGCGTCTACCGGTCGGTATCGATGGACTTCCAGCTGGTCAAGCGGATCGAGTACGCCGTGCTCTCACGCAGCCGGGTCATGATCGGCCGGAACGTCATGGTCGAGGGGCGGGTCGGCTCGACCTTCACCGAGACGAACCTGGACAACGGCCACCCGATCCAGATCGCCTCGGACTTCTACGGCCTCGACGCCACACTCGACACCCAACTCGAGGCGCTGCTCGGCTCGATCATCGAAGACGATCAGAACGGCGACAACCGCCTGTCGATCCACGACTCGACCGAGGTCGCCGACTACGCCAACCCGTCCGCGTTTGACACGGATGGCGACGGCTACATCACGGACTTTGACTTCTTCCTCAGCCACTTCGATACCGCGTCCAGCCCCGGGCAGATCACGGTGACCGAGCTCGAATCCAGCCTGGACTCGCTCGATGCGCAGCAGCTGATGGCGCTGATTGATACGTTCGGCTCGCCGCTGCGTGCGGGCTACAACGACGGCGTCATCGACGAGTACGACCGCTACGCCAAGGTCCGTGGCGAGGTCCATATCGCCGCCGACCTGGCCGGCTGGCTCAGCGGCGCCGCGAGCGAGACCGGCGCCTACCAGGACCACCTGCAAGGCCCGTTGGTCCCGACGCACAACAACAACCCGCTGACGTTCCAGTCTAGCGAGACCAGCGAGTACGAACTCAACCCAACGCAGTTCAACGTGCAGTCGTTCAAGGACCTGGCGACCGATGACTTCCTCGCGCAGGCCGCGACGAACGCCGCGAGCCACGACCCGACCGACGATACAACGCCCCAGCCTTTGGGAACGTCTGTGCTCGAAGAGGTCCCGTTCGGCGCGACCTACCCGTATGACTATTACGACCGGCCGGTCTATGAGAACATGACCTTCCGTAACGTGAAGATCCCCAAGGGGACCAACGCGCTGTTTATCAACTGCCGGTTCATCGGCGTGACGTTTGTCGAGACCGAGACCGCGAACACCGACCCGGACTTCAACTACGCCGGTATCCAGAACTCGTCCGGCGACCCGCAGTACGCCGACCGCTTCGTCACCATCGACGGGACGGATGTCTACGACACGAAGACGGTCGCAAACAACATCCGATTCCACAACTGCACCTTCGAGGGCGCGGTGGTCACAGATGTCCCACAGGAGTACACCCACGTCCGAAATAAGGTGACGTTCACGGGCAACTCGGGTTTCGATATCGACAGCTCGACCCAGCTCACCGACGCCGAGAAGACGCTCTTCAAGCGGTCATCGCTTCTAGCCCCGCACTACTCGATCGAGATGGGTACGTTTGTCGCGCCGTACGACTCGTCGGAAGCGATCCAGTTGTCCGGCACGATCGTCGCGGGCCTGATCGATATGCGTGGCCAGATCAATATCGACGGCCAGCTGCTCACGACCTTTGAGCCGATCTCGGACACGGGCCCGGTCATCGGCAACACCTCGCCGCAGTTCAACACGACGCTGGGCTATTTCGGTGCGGCCGACGGCGACCTCGAGACCGAGGTGCCCGAGAACGGGCTGGGCGTCATCCACGTGCGATACAACAAAGACCTGCCGCTGCCCGACGGCATCCTCGGCCCCGTCGAAGCCGTGCCGCTGTGGGGCACGTACTTCGAAGGCGGCAAGGCGCAGTAGTAAAGCGGGCCCCGGCCTGCCCCGATGTAAAGAAATACCGCCGTGTGGCGGAGCGAGAAAACTCGAGCAGGGGGACGCGGGGGAGATTTGTAACCCCCCGCCGACCCCACTCGGTTAACAACGATGGCCAACCAACGCCACAACCCGAAGCTGAAGCGGCAACGCCGCCGATTGGGCCTGTCGCTCGTCGAGATGCTGATCTCGCTGGCGATTACGGCGATGCTGCTGACCGCGACGATGGTCGCGATCGATGCGAGCTTCCAGGCCTACGCCGCCGCCGCAGAGTCCGCGAGCACCCAGACCTCGACCCGCCTGGTCACCCACCGGCTGCTTTCGCTGATGCGCACCTCCACCGCGCACGGCCCGCTGCTGCCCGAAACCAACGTCACGCTGTCCGGCACCACGCTTACCAGCCCGTACATCGAGCTCCTCGACCCGGACGGCAACCTCATACGGCTCGAATACGACGACACCGATGACAGGCTCTACGTCACCGTCACGCCTTTCGGCGGATCGGTCGCTACCAAAGAGCCGCTGCTCGGCGGGGTGACGCAGTGCGAGTTCAAGCTCATCCGCCGGCTCGACGACGACGGCGTCTGGATCCTCGACCGCGGCACGATCGACTTCACCGTCGAGCCGGACGCGGACGCGTCGCTTGCGATCGAGGGCGACGCCGCCGAGCCCATGCGCGTGATCGCTTCGACGATGCCGCGCAAGCTCGAAGACGAGTAAGCCACTCAGATCTAGATCAGCACGGTGTAGCGGGAGACGCAAGGCGTCCCGCGTCGATCTGTCTTGATTGCCCGATCACAACACCGTTTCTCACGCTAAGCGGGTTCCGTCTGTAACGATCAGCAAAAGATAAACGCGTGTTATTGGACCCCCATCATTTGCATCGCGGGGCGCTGAATCCGAATCTTCTCCCATGCCGCAAGGGTCGGTCGGCCGGTCGGACCAGCCCGCTCGTCACTTGCAAAGCCTCTAACGGGAGTTGAATCATGAAGCACGCGAATCGGATATTGATAGCAGGCGGTCTGGGGCTGGGCCTGATGATCCCCGGAGGTTCACAGGTCGACGCCTACGAGCATTCCTACCAGGAAGCGTTCGGCCAGGCGGCACAGTTCGATATGACCGGCCCGGCGACGACCGGCAACTCCGACGGCGACGCCCTGCTCGAATCGGTCACCATGCCCAACGGAGAGGTCTTCGATGAGTTCTACCGGCCTGTCGAGATCACGCACTTCAGCTACTCCGGCAACGCTAACAACTTTAAGGCACGTGCCGGATCAGATTCCACCGTCGGGGTCAACACCACCATCGCGCTGAAAAATGTGGACGGCAACGGCTCGAACACGGCCTCAGAGGAAGACCTCGCCGGCATGCCCGCGCACATCCTGGCCGTCCTCGAAACCGAGAACCTGAACAACTATATCGACACCTCGACCAACGACGGCTGGCAGTTTGTCATGAAGTTCGACCTGCCGCTGCTGGACGACGACGCCAACCCGGACGACTTCGGCGAGCTGCTGTACTTCGAACGCGGCGACGGCGGGGGTAACTCGTGGATGACCTTCCTGGCCGTCGACGAGAACAACCAGCCGCTGCCCGGCGCAACGCCACTCGCGGTCTCCCCGGACGAGACCGTGCTGACCACGCCTCGCACCGTCCTTGCAGGCGGCCAGGACATGGGCGCGGTCGCGATCGACCTGTCCCGCCTGGGTGTCACCGAGACCACCTACCTCCGTGTGATGCGGTCGCAGTCGGGCGTCGGCGGGTACAGCTCCGGCGAGGTGAAGGCCGACTTCAAGATCATGGCTGTCATCACCAACCCGAGCCAGCTGACGCTCCGCAAGGCGTTGTACGACTAATCGTTTCTAACTAGCTCTTTCTCCTTCGTAAGCGGCCCCGTTGTTTCAACGGGGCCGCTTTATCTCTTGCGCAAGAGGCCTTGGATCTAGCCGTGACGCAGCGCCGGTCGAGCCGAATCCAGGTGTTGTCATGCTTGACCTGCGGCGCGTAGCGTCGCGGCTATTTGATTGACCTACCCACATGTCGCGAGTCCGTTTGTGACGCTTAGTCAAAACCGCCAGCCGTTGTGATCTGTGTCGGGTTTCACCGGCCTGTTTTGCTGGATTTGTCTTCACACGTTTGACCCCTTCTGGATCCAGGGCATGCTTCCCGCAATCAGAGCAAGGGCACCGGCCCGATCAAGAACAAGCAACACATCACCTTCATCAGGGGGTACACCATGAACAAGCGGCTCTTCACACTCGCTCTAGCAACTACCGTCTCTGCTCCCGCCTTCGCCAGCAAGCCGGAACGCATCGACTTCGATATCAACGCCGGCAAGATCACCCCGACCGAAGACTTCATGATCATGGTCTCGGTGCTGGGCTCGGCAATCACTTCAAAGGGGACAGACATCCCCGTCACAGTGCAGCTAAACATCGGCGACCAGACCGTCAACCCCTGGGGCGACGCGACCGATCACGAAGCCGCGGACGTCAACGACCCGTACGCCCCGACGCGCAACTATGTCGTTAACGAGCTGTTCGAAGTCGACGAGAACAGCAACCCCGCCGACACCGAGGTGACGATTACGGCTCGCTCATGGGTCAACGGCAGCGTGTACATCGAAGCGAACTCACACGAGCAGTCCGAGCAGGTCAAGATCCTCCGAGACGGGGACGACGTCCCCAGCATCGATGGCCTGAACGACCAGGCCGACGTCCTCTACTTCATCGAGCCCTACATCGACTTCGATACCAACACCATCTCGCTCGATGAGAACCAGGCGATCTACCTGTTTGAGATCGGCACGACCGACATGTCCAAGTCTTCCGCGGACTTTCAGGACCTGGTCGCCCTTGTGACCTTCGGCAAGACCAAGCGCGACTTCTACCGGTACCTCGACCTCGCCGCGCTGTACGACTGATCGTTAAGCCAAGAAGGGCAGAGCGCCACGCCCCTTGCTCCCGGGTGCGTGGTTTTGTGACTGGGATATAGACGACGGGCAACGCCCGGGGGTCGAGCGCTCTGCAACCAGAACCCCGCGTGTTACGCGGCGGCTACCACATCAGACCCGCTTGATCACCAGCGTGTCGTTCTGCCCGCCGAAGCCGAAGCTGTTGGACAGACAGGTGTTGACCTCGGCGTCGCGTGCCTCGTTGGGGACATAATCCAGATCAAGCGCCGGGT
This sequence comes from Planctomycetota bacterium, assembly GCA_039024275.1. Taxonomy (GTDB): domain Bacteria; phylum Planctomycetota; class Phycisphaerae; order Phycisphaerales; family Phycisphaeraceae; genus JAHQVV01. The sequence goes on from JBCDKD010000002.1 coordinate 41,255, forward strand.
CCGGCGTCTCGTAGTTGATCGTCGGGGGCAGCTTACCGTCACGGATCGCCAACGCGCAGACGATCGCCTCGGTGACACCCGCCGCGGCGATGAGGTGGCCGAGCATGGACTTCACCGAGCTCACGGGCGGGGCCTTGGCGACATCGCCGTCCGGGCAGAACACCGCCTTGATCGCTTTGGTCTCGATCGAGTCGTTTTCCTTGGTGCCCGTGCCGTGCGCGGAGATGTAATCGATCGCGCCGGTCTCGACGCCCGCCATATCAAGGGCTTGCCACATCGCCTGGGCGCCGCCCCGGCCCTCGGGGTGGATGTCGGTGATGCGGTACGCGTCCGCCGTCGACCCGTAGCCCGCGATCTCCGCGATCGGCGTCGCGCCGCGCGCCTCGGCGTGCTCGAGTGTCTCGAGGATCAGGATCCCTGCCCCTTCGCCCATGACAAACCCTTCGCGGTCGACCGAGAACGGGCGCGACGCCGTTTGCGGCGTGTCGTTCCGATTCGACAGGGCGGTCAGCCGGTTGAACCCGGTCACCCCCAGCGGGTGGATCATCGTGTGCGCCCCGCCGGTGATCATGACGTCGGCATCGCCTGAGCGCAGGATCTGGCTCGCCTCGCCGATCGCCTGGGTCGACGCCGCGCACGCGGTCAGGCAGTTGTACGCCGGGCCCTCGGCACCAAACTCGAGCGCGAGGTGCGTCAACGGCATGTTCGGCTCCTGCTCGATCTCGACAAGCGCCTGCAGGCACGCGTGCGCCTTGGTCGCCCACGGCTTGCCATCGATCGCACGTCCGTCCGCATCCCACCCCGCGAGGTTCGCCGCGACGTAGTTGTCGAAGTCCAGCGACCCCTCGCCCGAGCCGAGGTAGATCCCCAGCCGAGACGAGTCGAGTTGATCAAACCCATCGAGCCCGGCCATCTTCCAAGCCTGCGCCGCGGCGCCCAGCGCGAAGCTGGTGTTCAGCCCAACCCCCTCGTGCAGCTCCGGCTTGCCAACGTAGTCGTTGTGGTCGTAGCCCTTGACCTGTGCGCTGAAGGTCGTTGGGAAGGTCGAAGCATCAAAGCGCGTGGTTTTGTCGACGCCTGAGGCTCCCGAGAGCAGGGCGGACCAGACGGTCTCCAGGTCGTGTCCCAGTGGCGTGATCCAGCCCATGCCGGTGATAACGATGCGTTGGCTCATAGCTTCTTACTTTCTTTACTCGCCTAAGACAGCGAGGTTGATTAACTCATTCAGGGCCTGCGTCGGCGTCTCGTTGACCGGCAGCGATTCCGCGATGCGTTCGGACGCTTCTAGCGCTGACGTGATGTGTGCAGTCAGTACGGGGTCCGCGGGCTGGCTGCCGAGCTCACCCGCCGACCGCTTCTGTTCGACCAGTGTCGCGATCGCGCCGCGCACCTCGTCGTTCCAGTCAATCCCGTCCAGTACGGCGTCGAACAGCGTCGGTGGCTGTTTGCCGTGCAACTCGATGTATTTGATGCAGGCTAGTGGACGCAGCGCGTAAAGATACTTCTTGCGCACCGGGCTCGGCTCGTCCCGGATGTACTTCTTCCAGATGCCCGCTGCCAGGCTGAGGTAATGATGCGCCGCCTTCTTGGGGTCGAAATATATATCGCGCAGCTCAACCAGCCGGGGGCTGATCACATCGTCGGCTTCGTAAACGATCGGCGAGTCCAGCCATTCCATCAGTGGCGGGTTGCAGCGCCGCATCAGTTCGGCCGTCTTTCGGATGTCCCAGCCCGCGAGATCGAAGTCCTGATCTTGGTGTAGATCAAAAGCATCCTTCGGCGGTGTGAGCTTCAGGTACTCTGCGACCGGCCGGATAAAGATAAACCGCACATCAAAATCGCTGTCGGTTGACGCGAAGCCCCACGCTCGGCTACCGCTCTCACACGCGAACACGATCCGTAGGTTGCGCTGTGCCTCAACCTCGCGCAAGCGGCGCGACACCTCGGGACGCACGCGGTCCACCGCTTCGTCGATGCCGATGCCTTGTTGTGACTCTCTCGTTGACATTTATTCAGTGGGGCAGACATTCCTGTCTGCCGTCAGGCCGAAGGCCTGAATCAATGTGTGTTCGATTTGGCTTTCAGCCAATTGGCAGACAGGAATGTCTGCCCCACTACCCGTCACGCTTTCCCAAGAATAATCGCCGTATTTTGCCCGCCGAACCCGGTTGTTACGACCAGTAGCTTTTCGAGCTTTGCAGGCTCGCTCGCGGTCATGCCGTCGATCGGGCTATCGCGGTTGGTGATCTTCGGAAGGGCTTGCTCTTTGAGCGCCTTCGCGGCGATGGTCAGGTCAAGTGCCCCGGCCCCGGCCGAGCAGTTGCCGATCGCGGCCTTGGTGGAGACCACAGGAGTACGCGCGGTCCGCTCGCCGAAGACTTCTTTGATTGCGGACGCCTCCGCGGCGTCCCACTCGGGGTGGCCGATGCCCAGCGGCATGATCGCGTCGATGCTGTCCGCTCCGAGCTGCGCGTCGCGCAACGCGTTCCTCATCGCGAGCATCGGGCCCCGCCCACTTGCGGCCGGCTGCTGCGACCGCTTGGCGGGGTTCAAGGACTGGCTTGCGCCGAAGCCCAGGACCTTCGCGTAAGCGTCGGTTCCACCGCGCTGGGTCAATGCTTCGGCGGACTCGAGGATGAGGATGCCGCCGCCCTCGCCGACGACGCTGCCGTCCGCGCCTTCATCGAAAGGCCGGACCGCGCCAGCAGGATCATCGTTGCGTTTGCTGAGCCGGTCGGTGAACACCTGCCGGATGAAGCTCATCGGGTTCAGGTTCGACTCGGCCCCGCCGCAGAAACACGCATCCGCCTGGCCGCGCTGGATGACGCGGAGCGACTCGCCGAAGCTGAGCCCGCCGGACGCCTCGGCGCAGGTGATCGTATTGCTCGGCCCCTGCAGGTCGTGCACGATCGTGACGTGGCAGGCCAGCATGTTCGGCAGGTACTTGAGCAGCCACAGCGGCGTGAGGTTGGTCATCCCCTCCTCGCCCCAGTGGTGGATATCGAAATCACCATCATCTTTCTGCGACTTCACCAATGCCATGGTGAGCTCATCGGTATCGGCGGCGATGAGGCCCGCGCCGATGTGGCAGCCGACACGCGCGGGATCGTAGTCCGGGTCGCCCTCTGAATTCGCGGCGGTGTTGAGCCCGGCGTCTTTCGCGGCGAGGTCGGCCGCGGCGACCGCGATCTCGATATCCCGTGCCATCACTTTCGTCGCCTTGCGGTAGGTCTTGGGCACGAAGTTACGGATCTTAAAATCGGCGGGCACTTCCGCGGCGATGGACGACCCGAAGGTCGAGGCGTCGAAGGCCTGGATCGGCGCGATCGCGGATTCGCCGGCGAGGAGCCCGGACCAGACCGGGTCGATGCCCAGCCCCAGCCCGCAGACCGGCCCCACGCCGGTGATATAGACGTCTGGTTTCATGGGCGGATTTTAACGGGGTTCGTACATAGCCGCCGCCAGAAGTGTGGCCGCTAAGTGCGCCTATAAGAAGTACGAAATAGCCGGCGGCCTACGGACGCCGGACAAGCGAGCACACCGCCTGTCGAGACAAGCCGCTGCGTTCGCGTCGGGGGCCCGTAGGTCCCCGGCTATTGTGCGTTCTTTTTTGTATGCGTTCTACGGGTCAGAACCGGTACTCGATGATGCGCGTGCTTCGTACGGGCTCGCCCTCGTGCTCGGCGGGCAGGAACGTGGATCGCTCGAGCGCAGCCAGCGCCGCGGCGAGCAGCCTCGGATACTCCGTCTCGCCGATCACGGTCTGACGGATCAGCCGGCCCTGCTCGTCGACCTCGACAAGGATGCGCACCGTGCCCGTCTCGCCCAGGCGTTTGGACACAGCGGGCAGCTTCGGCCGGGCCATCTTGTCGAACGCGATCGGCTGGTCGACGCTCTTCTCGTCGTACACCTTGGCGGCGGGCCGGTCGTCCTCTTCCTGCTCGTCGGTGTCGGTAGTGTCCTTGGTCTGCGGCGTGTCCTGCTCGGCTCCGTCGGTGCTGGGCGGGTTTTGCTTGGCCGGGGGTCCGTCTGGCGGCGTCGCTTCGTCCGGGGTGGGCTGAGCCGGTCTGTCTTCTTGCGGCGTTTGGTCCGGTTTCGGATCAGGCGTCTGGTGGTCTTCGATCTCGCGCTCGAGCTGCTCGGTGTAGTTAGGCAGCCGCGGGACGATCAGGTTGTCGGCCAGTTCGCTTACCGCCAACCGAGGCGGGATCGTCTCGCGCTGATCGATCAATTCGGCCGTTGGGGTGAGCGGACCCCGCGTCTGGTCTCGCTTTGCGACCGGGCGGGGTGTGGCAAGCAGGTCTTGGAGGATGGTTTCGTTTTGTGTGGGTGTCTCGGGGACGGGCTGTAGCGGTGGCACATCGGTTGGTGGCACCGTTGAGGATGATCCGCCTTGCTCGGTCGTTACGACGGGATCGGCTACAGCAGCGGGGGGATCGGGCGGGACCGTCTCCAACGGGCGGTCGTCCTCGACCGGCCTGGTAAACGCGGGCGCGTTCGCGAAGTCGGTCATCTTCATCGTGAAGGTGACGCTGACCACATGCCGGTCGCCCTCGGGCACGGCTTTAGCCTTGGACGACCAAGGCGAGGCCGGCGGCACATCGATCGATAGCATGCCCAGCACGATCGCCGCGTGCAGGATGAACGAGCACCCGAAGCACAGGCCGGCCAGCTTCAGTGAGAACCTGAAGGGCCGGGGCTGGTAAGGCGGGATGTCTTCCAACTCGATCAGTCGACCGATCCTTCCCGTGGGCCTTAGGGTAGACGCCCCTGACACGAGACGGAAGAAGGCGGGCGGGCATTTCCACCCGCCCGCCTTACTCCAAGGTTTACATTTAGAACGCCCAGTCCAGCGTCGCGATCAGGCCGAAGCCCGCGCCGTTGACGCCCGAGCCGTGCACGCGGTAGTCCTCGTTGGTGATGTTCTCGAGCGTGACGGAGAGCTCGAGGTTCTCGTTGAACTTCCACCCGCCGCCGATGTTGATCGTGACGTAGCTGGGCGTGCCGCCGGGGGGGACGCGCTGGGTGTCGGCCGCGTCGCGGGAGGTGACGAAGTCCGCGTCGTCGGCGATCGTGATGATGCCGTAGAGCCATAGCGGGTGGTCGGCGACGTCGTACCGGATCCCCGCGTTGACGGTGATCGGCGGGTTGCGCTCGATGTACTCCTCGACAATCGGCCCGCCCGCGACGGGGATCGCGTCCACCTCGCCGAGCTGCCAGAACGCGTTCGCGAACAGCGTCGTCGTTTCAACCGGCTTCCAGGTGCCTTCGACCTCAATGCCGTTGACGTAACCGTTGCCGATATTCGCACGCGTCAGGATCCGCGTGGGGAGCGTGCCGGTGCCTGTGTCGAAGCGGACGATCTGGTCTTCAATGATGGTGTAGTAGTAGGCCGCCTGCCAGCCGTAGTTCTCGCCCTGGCCCTTGAAGCCGATCTCGAACGCTGTGTAGTACTCCGGGTCGAGGTCGGGGCTGGCGATCTCGATGTCGTTCGCGTTGCTGGCGATATTGCCGGTCAGGTCGGAGAGGTTCGGAGCGCGGAAGCCCTGCGACACCCCGCCGAAGACCAGCAGCTCGTCCGGCTCGATCTCGTAGTCCAGCCGGGCGCTGCCGACGAACGCGTTCCACGAATCCGAGACCGAGATGATGTCGGCCGGGTTGCCCGGGTCGTTGCCCGCGACCGCGGGGTTGTTCACCCGGTCGGCGTCGGCGGCGGAATAGTTCCAACGCCCGCCAAGGGTCAGGCCCAGTTGCTCGGTCAGCTCGAACTCGCCCTGCAGATAGATGCCCAGCAGGTCGTAGGTCGAGTCGTCGCCGAACTGGCCCTGGATAAAAACCGGGGGTGTCGACCCGGTGTCGCTGCCGAAGGTATCGACCTCGTCGCGGTAGTAGTCGATGCCGTAGGTCAGCGTGAGCGTATCGCTGACTTCGCTCTGCGCCTGGGCGAAAAAGCCGATGGTCTGCACACGCAGGCGGTCGAGCTCGCGGTCCGCGTTGGCGCGGATCCGGTCCTGGGCCTGGTTGGTATTCTGGTACGACACACCGATCTTGAACGCGCTGATGGGCCCGCCCTCGATGTCGTCGGTGTATAGCTGGACGTAGGTCAGGTCGCGCTCCTGGTCCAGGTCGCGCTGCAGGTCGGTGCCGACCGTCGTGCCCGAGAAGGAGATGCCCTGGAACGTGCTGTGGGTGCGGGGCACGTTGTTCTGCCGGATGCGCTGGTGGGCGAAGACTAGCCGACTGTTGTCGCCGAAGAAGTACTCGGTCTTCACGTCGGCGGCGTACTGGCCGTAGCCCGTGCCGTTCTGCCGGCCGATGTCCGCGCCGCCCTGCAGGTCGCCGAAGTCGCTGCCCGATGCGCCGATCAGGAAGCCGAGCTGGCTGCTACCGCCGTTAAAGGTCGGGCTCAACTCAACACGCCCCCCGATCGAGCGCTCGTTGCTGGCGTAGCGGGCCGTCGCACCGCCGGCGAGGTTGTTCCCGTCGCCGTAGCCGTACGGGCTCTTGGTAATCGCGTTGACCGTGCCGCCCACCGCGTCGGAGCCATAAATGACCGAGGTCGGGCCCTTGATGACCTCGATACGTTCGATCGAGAACGGGTCGATGGTGTTCCAGTACTGGTTGGGCCCGGACCGGAAGATGGAGTTGTTGAGCCGGACCCCGTCGATCAGGAACACGTTGCGGTAGCCGGTGAACCCGCGGATGAAGGGCGAGCCCTGGCCGTGCGAGGTCCGCTGGACGAGCACGCCGGGCGTGTACTTGAGCGCCTCGGGCACGGAGCGGATGCCGTAGTCCCGGATCTCGTCCTGGCTGATGACGTCGGTGATGAAGGGCGTGTCGAACGAGCGCTGCTCGAAGCCATCCGCGGTGACGATCAGCGGGTCGCCAAACCAGTTGCCCAGGTCAGCGGTGGTATCGGCGGCAGGCTCGGCCGTGGCCTCGTCCTGGGCCGTTGTGGGCGGTGCCGCGACGAGCAAGGCCGACGAGAATAGGACAGACAAAACAGGTTTGTGACGCAAAGCGATTCCCTCATCAAAAGTGTCTGGAGACCGGGCCCAACCCCTGGGCCTAAATCGATCAAGAGACCTTTTTATGCCTTATCCAGCCTCGGCTGCAGTCTTTGCACGCCTTTCAACAGGTAAACTGCCCACATGTCGTTGGGCACACGATTGACGCTGAAGACAGCGGTGCTGGTGCTGGCCGTCGTGGTCGTCGCGGGCGCGGCGCTCTGGGGCCTCGGCGGGCTGAACCGCGACCTGGACCGGGCGCTGGGCGAGTACGACCGGCTGCGCAAGGCGTACATGCTGATCAACAACGTCGAGCGGGCCCGCGACGCGGCGAGCAGCACCGTGCCCACCCCCGAGCGGATCAGCCAGCCGATCCAACGCGCCGTGCTCATGCTCGAAGAGGAGGCCGGCGTCTTTGACGATAAGACCACCGATGAACTAAAGGCCGATTTGATGACGGCGCTGCAGTCTCTTGATGCGGCCGAGCCTGGTTCCGCGATCTCCTACGACACGACCGGCCCGCTGTACACCGTGATCAACAGGCTCGCGATCGAGATCACCGACACCGCCGGCCGCATCGCATCGATCGAAGTCAGCGCCTCGCGCCAGCGCACCAAGGTCCTCGCCATCATCGCGACCACCGCCGGGCTCACCGCACTCATCGCGATCATCGTCGGTATCTGGCAGTACCGCGCGGTGATGCAGCCGCTGCGCCGCCTCCAGCGCGGTGTCGAGCGCCTCGCCTCGGGCGACTTCGCCGACCAGCTCGAATCGGCCGGCGACCGAGAGTTCGTTCAGCTGGCGAACGACTTCAACCGCATGGCCGACGACCTCGCCACGCTCTACGAAGAGCTGGAAGAGAAGGTCCGCCTCCGCTCGGCCCAGCTCGCGCAGAGCGAACGCCTCGCGTCCGTCGGTTTCCTCGCGGCGGGCGTCGCCCACGAGATCAACAACCCGCTGGCCATTATCGCGGGCGAGGCCGAGCTCGCGCTCGGCGCGCTGCCGCGCGGAGCGAACGACGACCTACGCCAAGCGCTGACCACCGCGCGCGACGAGGCCTTCCGCTGCAAAGGCATCACGCAGAAGCTCGTCTCCCTCGCCAGGCCCGGCAGCAGCAAGCCGCAGCCCGTCGCGCTCAACCGCCTCGCCGAGGAAGTCGTCGAGATGGTGCGGACGCTGCCGCAGCGCGAGGGCAGGGGGCTGCAGTTCATCGACGGCGACAAATCTGTAAAGGCGTTGACCGAGGCGGCGCAGGTCAAGCAGGTCTTACTGAACCTCGTGATCAACGCGCTCGAGGCGATCGAGCCGGGCAAGGGCGAGGTCCGCGTGGGGTTGCGGCCCGATGCCGGCAACCCACGTATCTTCGTGCAAGACAACGGCCGGGGCATGGACGAGCTGACCCTCGAGCGTGTGTTCCAGCCGTTTTATACGTCTAAAAAGTCTCCGAGCCGGCCGGGCCTGGGCCTTGGCCTGTCGATCAGCCACGCCATCATCGAAGACCTCGGCGGAACGCTGACCGCAACGTCGCCCGGCCCGGGCCAGGGCAGCACCTTCACCATCGAACTCCCCGCGACTAGAAACGGTACAACCTAACCATGCGGCCACAAACAAGACCCTCCGTGCTCGTCATCGACGACGAGCAACGCCTACGCGATGTCCTCGTGCGCGGTATCCAGCAGATGGGCTACGACTGCGCGGGCTCGCCTACTGCTGAAGACGGGCTCCGCCAGATGCGCGAGCAGGCGCGCGGCGTCGCCATCGTCGACCTCAACCTGCCCGGCATGGACGGTATGCAGCTCTTCGAGAAGCTGCGCAAGGGCTGGCCCGCGATCCAGGTCATCGTGCTCACGGGCTTCGGCGACCTGGACAGCGCGAAGAACGCCATCCGGCTCGATGTGGTCGACTTCCTCACCAAGCCGACGCACCTTGGCGAGCTTGAAGAAGCGCTCTCCCGTGCTTGGCGGCGGATCGACGACGCGGTGGGGCTGGACGCGGTGCAGCTGCCCGAGCCGACCGCAGAAGACCTCGCCGAGGAAGAGGAAGACGACAGCACGGATGCATCAAGCCCGAGGCCTGCGCCGCAGCCGGGCGAGTCGTTGGAAGAGCTCGAACGCCGGCACATCCTCGACACCCTCGCGAAGCACGACGGCAACCGACGCGATACGGCCGAGGCGTTAGGCATCTCGCTGCGTACGCTGTACTACCGCCTGAGCCAGTACCAGAAGGACGGGTACCTGTGAGCCGGGAGCGCACCCTGATCGCGGTGTCGGCGGCGCTAGCGCTCGGGGCGCTAGGCGTCTCGATCTACCTGTCGATCCAGTCGTTTTCGGGCGGAGCCGTCGCGGGCTGCGGCGCGGACTCGGGTTGTGGGGAGGTGCTCGCGAGCCGATGGGCGAAGGCCGGACCCATACCCGTCTCGCTGTTTGGAGCGGTGACGTATGTCATGGTGCTTTGCGGGCTAGGTTTGCGTTGGAACACGGAGCAGCGCAGCAGCCTCGGCCCGCGCCTGCTCTGGCTCGGATCAACACTGCTGCTCATCGCCGCGGCGTGGTTCACCTACCTGCAGGTCGTCGAGCTCGACGCGCTCTGCCCGTACTGCATGGCCAGCCACTTCGTCGGCTTCGGCTTAGCGATCTGCTGCATCATCCTCGCCGCGCAGGACCCCGCGGTAAAAGCAGTGCCGATGTACACGCTCGGCGTCTTTGCGGGCATCGCGCTCATCACCATCCAACTCACCGTCACCATCGACCGCGCCCCGCAGCGCGCCCCCAACCCCTTCGCGAACCAGGACGGCGACACCGTTATCGACGACCTCCGATACGTCAGCCTCTTCGGCGGCGAACTGCAGTTCGTCCTCGAAGACGGGCCCTACATCGGCGACCCGCGTGCCGACCAGGTCGTCGTCGTGCTCTTCGACTACGCCTGCCCGTTTTGCAAGACGCTGCACGACCTGCTGGACCAGGCGATCTCGGCAGACCCGTCACGCTTCGTCTTCGTACCGATCCCGCTCACGATCGACGAGAGCCACAACCCCTACGTCGGCTCGGAGAACCCGAGGTTCGATGACAGCTTCGAGCGGGCGCTCCTGTCGATGGCCGTCGCCGCGGCCGATCGCGAGAAGTGGAAGCGGTTCGACGCCTTCCTGTTCAACGTGGATGGCACCGGCAGCTTCCCCAGCGACCGCGCGCAGGCCCGCATAAAAGCCGAAGTACTCATCGGCAACGCCGCGCTCAACGAACAACTCACCGGTGACAACCTTGCCAAGCACGAGGCCGCGCTCAAGCGCAACATCGGCCTGCTGGGCTTGCTGCCCGAAGACAAACGCTTCATCCCCGTCACAACCACCCCCGGCGCACCCGAGCACCTGACAACGCGATTCGACGACATCGAGGTGCTGTACGAACTGCTCGACTCTGCGAAGACGCAACCCTAGAACGGCGTAGCGGGCGACGCGGAGCGTCCCGTGCGAACCGTGACAGATCGATTGGTATGGGATGCTCCGCGTCGCCCGCTAAGCGGCAAAGCAATCGCTACCCCGAGAGCTTCTTCCGCCTCTGCCGTGTCTTGATACCGCTGTAAACCTTTCTGCCCAGTTCATCCGCGGCGATACCCAGCAGCAGCACCACGCCGATGATGAGGTCGCGCCACTCCGAGCTTTTCCCGAGGAAATTGATCATGCTGTAGAGCGTGATGATGACGATCGTCCCAAGGATCACACCACGGATCGAACCCACGCCGCCCCGCAGCGAGCACCCGCCGAGCACCGCCGCCGCGATCGCGTAGAGCTCGTAGAAATTGCCATCGGTCGCGGGTGTGACCGCGCCCAGGTCCAGCGCAAAGAGGATGCCGCCCAGCGCTGCGAGCGTCGAGCAGATCACGTATGCCATCAGCGTGACACGCCTGGTGTTGATGCCTGAGAAGCGAGCCGCTTCAAGACTGCGCCCCATTGCGAGCATGTAGCGCCCGTGCACCATCTTGTGCAGCAGCACACCGCTGATGAACGCGAGTATGAGCAGGATCAGCATGGGCATGGGCATCGGCACCCAGCCCAAGAACCCCGGCGCCTCGTCGCCGCTGGCACCGATCCGCCCGATGAACGGGATGGGGATCTCGAAGGGCTGGCCGGCGGACAGGTAGCGCAGCGACCCGTGGTGCGAGCCGATTGTGATGACCTCGTCGTTGGAGATGATGCGTGCCAGGCTTCGGTAGGCCAGCAGCCCGCAGAGCGTGATGATGAAAGGCTGCATCCCGCCGTACCCGATGAGCAGCCCGTGGAACAGGCCGATCGCCGTCCCCAGCAGCAGCGTGAGCAGGACCGCGATCCAGGGATTCATCAGGCGGGACTGGACTTGCAGGTCGCCGACATCCCCCGGGCTGATGCGTGAGACGTTTTCACGGACCACGACCGACCGGCTATCGTCGAGTTGTTCGGTCTGTGCCGCGTCGATGGTGAGCAGGATGTCATCGGCGCCGCCGGGGTTGGGCACGGCTAACCGATCAAGGTTGCGATAGGCGGGCATATCCTCGACCAGTTGCAGGGTCTTGGTTTGCTTATCGACGCCCGCGATCGTGAGGTCGATGCCCGAATCCTTGTAATCGACCTGCAGCAGGATCATGAGTGTGATCCCACTGAGCGCGACGACCGAGCCGATCGAAAGGTCGATCCCGCCGGTGATGATGACAAAGGCGACGCCCAGCGCAAGGACGCCGTAGAAAGCGCTCCAGCGCAAGATGTTGTAGAGGTTGTCGGAGCCGATGAAATTCGGGTCCGCGACCGTGGTGACGACAAATACGATGAGCAGCAGGGCCGCGATGCCGAGTGTGCGAGTGAATCCTTGCATTGCCATAGGAAGCGTATCCCTTCAGGTGGGGCAGGCTTTTAGCCTGTCTTCGGTCTGTGAGGAATCATGACGGGCTGGTAGCCGGCCCCAGCTGTGATGTCTGTGTATTTGTTGCCAGGGCCATCACGGCCTCGGCCGAGAGTGAATCACGTGAGAGCCCGCCCGTGATCTGGCCCTCGTGCATCACCAGCACCCGGTCCGACACGCCGAGCACCTCTTCCAGGTCGCTGGAGACAAACAGCACCGCGACACCCTGGTGCGCGAGCTCCTCCATGATCCGGTAGATCTCCGCCTTCGCGCCGATGTCTACGCCCCGGGTGGGCTCGTCCATTAAAAGCACCTTCGGTCCGGTCGCCAGCCACTTGGCGAGAACGACCTTCTGCTGGTTGCCGCCGGAGAGGTTCTGCACCAGCTGCTCGAGCGTCGGCGTCTTGGTCCCCAGCTTATCGTTCATTTCTTTGCTGATGCGTCTTTCCTCGCCCGTGTTGATCAGCACGCCGCCTGCCGCTCGCTCCTTCAAGGACGCCATCGAGGTGTTCTCGCGGATCGCCATATCCAGCACAACCCCTTGCGCCTTGCGGTCCTCTGGCACCAGCGCGAGCCCGGCATGGATCGCCTGCTTTGGCCTCTTAATCGATACACGCTTTCCAAACACACGCACCTCGCCGGCCAAAGGCGGGTCGATCCCAAAGAGGGCGGTCAGCATCTCCGTCCGCCCCGCGCCGACCAGCCCGGCGACACCAACGATCTCCCCGGCCTTGATATCAAAGCTCAGCCGCTGCTCGGGGAACGCCTGCGTGACGAGACCCTTCACCGCCAACGCGGTCTCACCGACCGGCCGCGACTCGTACTGGTACAGCGTTGACACCTCGCGACCGACCATCAGCCGGACCATCGCGTCGTGGTCGATCGCCTCGCGCGATAGTCCGCCTGCGTTCTTGCCGTCTCGCAGCACGGTGACCCGGTGCGCTAAACGCTTCACCTCCGCCAGCCGGTGCGAGATGAAGATGATAGCGACGCCCTTGCCCGCGAGGCGATCGACGACGTCGTAGAGCCGCTGGGTCTCTTGGTCGGAGAGCGAAGCGGTCGGCTCGTCCATGATGATGACTCGGGCGCTCGTCGAGATCGCCTTGGCGATCTCGACCATCTGCTGCCGGCCGGTCGATAGCTCAGACACCGACGTCGTCGGCGGGAGGTCCAGCCCGATCTCGTCGAGCACCTCTTTCGCGCCGCGGTTCATCGCCTTGCGATCGATCAGGCCAAAGCGTCTCGGTTCCCGCCCGAGGTAGATGTTCTGAGCGATATCGAGGTTGTCCGCCAGGTTTAGTTCCTGGTGGATCAACGCGATGCCCTTGCCCATCGCGTGCTGGACACTGCTGAGTTTGACCGGTCTTCCGTCGATACGGATCTCGCCCGTGTCGGGCGTGACCAAACCGGCGAGCGATTTCATGAGCGTGCTCTTGCCCGCGCCGTTCTCGCCGATGATCGCGAGGACCTCGCCGGCGGACAGTTGCATGGACACTTGGTCCAGCGCGATCACGCCTGGGTAAGCCTTGGAGATGCCGTTGGCTTGGAGGAGCAAGGTTTTGTCAGCAGTCATGAGCGACTATCAGTTGTACCTTCCCGCGCACTGTACCGGCTCATTCCTGCCCGAGCAATGCGTTGATCACGCCTTGTGCACGCTCACGGGCGTTGGCCTGAGTGAGAGGGCCGACGAAGATGATCACCTCGCCGCCCTCCGGCACGCTTTTAGCGACGAGTTCGCCTGCTTGCCGGCCCGCCGAGACGTTGCTCGTGCCCAAGTAGAACAGGCGGTCTGACTCCGGCGCGTCCGAATCGACCGCGATGACCGCAAACCTGCTGGCCCACTCGTTGATGAGCTCGGTCTGCGCCGCCGGGTTCACGACCGAGATCGCCAGCCCATCGATCTCCGACATCTTGTCTTCGACATACTGCTTCTGGAGTGCGACCGAACTCCTTTCGGGCTCGTGGAACGAGACCTCGGCATTGAATTTTTCTTCCGCCAGGTCGCACCCACGGTTGGCCAGCTTCCAGAACGGGTCGGGCAGGTTGGCCACGAAGTGGATGTTGACCCGCTTGGACATGTCACGGTCCGCGTTGAAGTCGGGTACCGGCCCGTTGCCCTCGCGGATGTTGGTGACCTCGCTATTGAATGCGTCCACATTTTCTTGCGTGATCACGCGCGTATCGACATACATCAAACCATTGTCCGGCACGTCGATCTCCTGGCCCCGTACTTTCGCGGCCAGTAGTTCGACGGAGCGGAAGCCAAACATGTAAGGATTCTGGACGATTGTTCCAACGATCTTGTCTTCCTTGATGGCCGCGAGGGTGAGTTCGTTCTCATCAAAGCCGATGATCTTGATCTGCTCCAGCTTGTCACGCGCCTCGACCGCCTGCAGGATCGCGGGGGGGTTGTAGTTGTACAGCCCGACCATCGCGGCGGCATCCGGGTTCGTCGAGAGCACGTTCTCGACCATCCGCTTGGCGCTTGCGCCGTTGCCCTCATCGGTGCGGATCCAGACCGTCCACTCCACGCCGGTCTCGGGGTTCTTCCGTGTCACGGCTTTGTCCCGTGCCATCTGCCAGGTCACGGGTCCATCGGCGTCGGCATCGCTGTCGGTACCACCGCCCCCGCAGCCAATCAGCGGGATGAGCAAGGCGGGCAGGAGCAGGGCAAAGGGCTTTGGCAGGCGGGCTCGTTTCATAGTCTTGTTCCGAATGGTTGAGTCGATCTGAAAGAGCGGACAGTATAGCTGTAGCCAAGCTTGGGCCGAAGCCCTTTGCCGTGATCAACGCAGCTGGCAACAGACTGGTGCCACGACGTATACTGGGATGTCCGAGACGATTGGCGGGTGCCTGCCGCGTCTGGGAAAGGGGGCTCGCATGATGCCGTTGATCCGTTTTTATGGACACTTTGCTGCAGCTTATGGCACGCTGTGGCTGGTCATGCTGCTGGTCGCCTTTATCTCGCAGTCGTATATCGATACCGGGCTCTTCGGGCTCCTTGGGTTCCCGATCATCGCCCTGATCTACGCGATCGCCCGGACCGTGATGTCGGTGCCGCTGGACGCTTCGTTGCTGGACCCGCCACCAAAGGGTTTGGCGGTGCCTGAGGGCACGGTGCCTTGCGAGCCGTTTGAGTGCGTCGAGTGCAACCACATCTCACGCGTCGTCACCGAGGATCGCAAATGCATCCACTGCGGCGCGGTCGTGCCCGATATCAAGCCAGCTTGATCCCGCTGAGCGGTCTGTTTTGATTAGGGTTTTTGCGCTGGTACTACGGCTGCTTTTAACGGATTGGGCCCCCGACGTCAGTTGCTATAATCGTGCCGTGAGGGTTCTGCTTTGCCTAATACAAGCCGTTACGCTGTTCCACCGATGATGGTGGCGGTGTTCCTGATTTGAACCAGCTTTGATGAGTGATACGACTCCGAACAAGGCAGACCGTTTCCGCATCCGGGCGACGGTTGTGGTGCTTGTTGTTCTGTTGATCGGCAGCATCTGGAAAGGTGAAGGGATCGATCACTGGCCCTTGACAACTTTCCCGATGTACACGGAGGTTTACGAATACCCGCCAGAGACCGCGGAGCGTTTGTTCCTTGTCATGGTATTGGTCAATGGTGACGAAATAGAGATCAACCCCCGCAAGATCTTCCCGCACGGGCGGTTCAAAGCGGGCGAAGCCATGATCGAGGTGTCGTTCTTTCTGGTTGATAAGCCCAACGCCCGCGAACAATCGAAGAGGACGCTTGAGCGCGTTGCCGAGGAGCTACTCCCGGGCAGAGAGGTCGTTGCGATCGAGGGCCGTCGGCGTGTCTGGGACGTCGACCCGATGGCGAGCCCGCCCCTCGAACTGAACCGGCCGCGTATCGACGAATCTCTGGGTCGTTTTGAAATCGGCAAGGGGGCCAGCCATTAGTCGTATCCCGCAGAACCTCATCCGCTGGCCAGCCGCATGGCTGACGGGGCATGAAGCGAACGCGGCGGGCAGGCTCGGCCTGTTCCGAATCGTGTACTGCGTGTTCTACCTGTTCCTCCTGATCGAGTACCACGCGCCGCTGCTTTACGACTTCCCCCGTTTCCTGCAGAGGCGATCGGTCTTCGCGGGCCGTTGGCTCGTCGATCCGCCGTGGATCTTTTACGAGTTGATCGTGCCTTGCCTGGTCGCCTCGCTTGTCCTGTTGCTGCTGGGTCTGTGGACCCGGGTCATGACAGCGGTGGTGCTGGTCCTGGGTGGATTGCTTGAGGCCCACCTGAGCGGGGTCGACATGGAGCGGGCGACCGCTTTTGTCATGGCCTACATCCCGCTGTTCATGCTGATCGGCGGCGACTGGAGCGCCACGTATTCGCTCGATGCGCGGCGGCGGCGTGGCAGCCAGCTAGGGGTCGGCCCGGCAGATTCCGGCCCACGCTTTGTGCTGCCGATCCGCGCCGTGATGGTGATGCTCATCTTCGGGTTCTTCACCGCCGCCCTCTACAAAGCGCTGCCCAGTGCGCCGTGGTTCACGCAGGACAATCTTTTCGGGCATCTCACGCTGCAGCGGCGGGTGCGCAACGCGCTGGATGGCAACCCGATCATGCCGATGCCCTGGCTGTTCATGGAGTACCCCTGGCTTGAAGCCGGCATGCGCTGGTTTGTCGTGATCTTCGAAGCGGCGTTTCTGCTCTTGCTGGTGGGCGGGCGGATACGGGCTCTGATCTTGTCGACGGCCCTGATCTTCCACGCGATCAACGGGATCTGGCTCGGCGTGTCATTCACCCCGATCCTGATCGTCTATTTCCTGTTTATCGATCTGGAGTCGTGGCGGGCGCGGGCCGCCCCGGTCTTTGCCCCGCTGGCCAGGCCTGTCCGCACTGCATTCGGCTCGACCAACCACACGGTGCTTGTGGTTACTGGCTTGCTGCTCGCCTGCGCGACCGGGCTCTTGTGGGAGTACACCCGGCTGCCGCAGAGCGTGTTATCGCTTGGTGGGCTCGTCAACATGGTGACGATCTGGTACCCCGTCCTGCCGATCGCGTCGCTCTGGTTCGCGTTTGTGGTTATCGAGCTGCTTCGGTCCCTGATCGGCCTTAATCGTCGAGCAGGCAAGCCGGACGAAACAGCCACGGCATAGTGGCTTCACCGCGTTGATCGAGGCGGTTTTGTGGCTGTTGAACGACTGGATAGTTGCCGATCGGCGCTTTATTTCCACGCGATCGGAAGGGTTCTGTTTATTGCCGTGGGTCGTGCTTAAACGCCGATGTACCCAGATATGGTGCGTTCTGCGCACATCCTGATCGCATGCGCGGCGGCCCTCCTGGGGCTCGGCGTCATCATGGTCCACTCGGCCGGGTCGGTCGTCGGCGGGCCGGACGGCGCGGTCGTGGATTCGACCTTCGGCCCAGCCGGGCCGTGGTCGATGTTCGCGACCCGGACCAGCCTGTACGCCGCCATCGCTATCGTGGTCATGCTGATCGCGTCCCGGCTCAACGTCCGGCAGCTGTTCACCGCGAGGGGCCTGAGCAACCCGCTGCTTGTTGCGCTCATGGCCGCGTTGACCCTGCAGGGCCTGACCCTGATCCCCGGCTTCGGGCACGAGGTCAACGGCGCGTACCGCTGGCTCAAGGTCGGCCCGATCACCTTCCAGCCGTCCGAGCTGGTCAAGTGGGTGATGGTCTTGGCCGTGGCCTGGTGGTGCGCGAGGCGGGCGGGGGTGATGCACAAGTTTGGTGCCGGGGCGTTGCCCGGGCTGGTGCTGATCGCGTTGGCCTGCGGGCTCATCGTGGACCAGGACCTGGGCACGGCGGTGCTCGTCGGGCTGGTCGCCGTGGTGATCCTGATTGCCGGGGGCATGCGGCTGTGGGTCCTGGCCCCTGTCATTATGATCGGCGCCGCCGGCATCGTCGCCGCGATCATGGCCGCGCCGTACCGCATCAAGCGGCTGATGATCTACCAGGACCCCTGGTCCGACCCGCAGGGCGCGGGCTACCACCCGATCCAGTCGCAACTCGCCTTCGCCGAGGGCGGTGTGCAGGGCAGCGGCCTGGGCCACTCCGTACAGAAGTACTACATCCCCGAAGACACCACCGACTTCATCTTCCCCGTGTTGACTGAAGAGCTAGGCCTTGCCGGCGCGGCGTTGGTGATCGGCCTGTTCCTCACGGTCATCTGGGTCGGCCTGGGCATCGTCCGCGACAGCAAGGACCCGTTCAGCCGGCTCGTCGGCTTGGGCGTGATCACGACGTTGGGCGTGCAGGCCGCGATCAATCTTGCGGTCGTTACGGTGATGGTGCCGACCAAGGGCATCGCGTTGCCGCTGGTGAGTAATGGCGGCACGGGCTGGATCATGACCGCCGGGGCGCTGGGCCTGCTCGCCGCGATCGACAACGCGACGGCGATGGAGGAGGCGGAGGCCCCGTCCACCGATGACGCCGAAACCGCAGACGAATCGACAACCATCGAACCAAGACTCCGGTTGACAGGTTGATCGGGCTGTCGGATGAATGGAACCCCAGATGAACGCAGATAAACGCAGATCCGATCCATCTGTCTTTATCTGCGTTCATCTGCGTTCATCTGCGGTTTCGAAATCCAATGCCGATTGGTAAAGACTGTGGAACAGAAACCCACCATCCTGTTCGTCGGCGGCGGCTCGGGCGGGCACATCTACCCCAATGTCGCGGTCCTGGAACGCCTCGCCGAGCTTGGTGTCAACATCGACGCGCGCTTTGTCGTCAGTGAGCGCGAGATCGATGACTCGATCCTCAAGAAGCTCGACCTGCGTGGTCACGCTATTAGCGCGCTGCCGTTGTCCCTCAAGCCAAGCGGCTTCCTCAAGTTCTACAAGGCCTTCAAGCGAGCCGAGTTGGAGACCTACGACCTGATCCGCGCCACCGGCGCCAGCGCCATGCTCGCGACCGGCGGGTTCGTCAGCGGCCCGGCACTCAAGGCGGGCGCACGCTCCAGCATCCCCTGCGCGATGGTCAACCTCGATGCCGTGCCCGGCAAGTCCAACCGCTTCACCGCGCGCTACGCCAGCGATCTTTTCAGCGCTTACGAGACCACGCAGCTCAAAAAGGCCCAGATGGTCGGCGTGCCTCTACGCCAGAGCGTTGTGAACCACGTCAGCTCCGAGCAGGCCCGCCTCTCGATCGGGCTCGACCCCGAGCTGGACACGCTGCTGATCTTTGGCGGGTCACAAGGCGGCGGCACGATCAATAAGGCGATGGCCGAACTCGTGAGCCGGGCGACCGTGCGCGACCTCTTCCACGGCTGGCAGGTCCTGCACCTGACCGGCGAGCAGGACCTGTCCATGGTGCGCGAGGCCTATAAGAAGCACGGCATCACCGGCCGGGCCGAGCCGTTCTGCACGCAGATGGGCCGGGCCTGGGGCAGCGCGACGCTCGCGGTTTGTCGCGCCGGCGCTGGGACGGTCGCCGAGAGCTGGGCCAACGCCGTGCCTTGCCTGTACATGCCGTACCCTTACCACAGGGACGAGCACCAACGCCTCAACGCGTCGCCGGTCGTGAACCGCGGCGGGGGGATGCTGCTTAAAGACCGCATCGAGGTGCACGACAACGTCGCCGAGTTGATGGGCCCGCTGCGTGACCTGATGAAGAACACGCTCCGCCGGGAGCAGATGCGCAAGGCGATGGAGGAGTCTAAGCCCTTCGACGGCGCGACCTCGCTTGCGAATTGGTTGGTTACGGTGCTGGGGCTGGCGGTGCCGACATCGAAGCTGCTTCGGTAAAGGTATGCTTTGGATATGGAAGCGGAAGCACAGCCAAACCAATTCACCAACGCCGAGTTGATCGAGCGAGTGGATGAGACCCTGGGAGAAGTTATTCGTGGCGTTGGGCAGCCCTCCTTAACCGAGGCGATCGAGTATTCGGTATTCAGTGGCGGTAAGCGTATTCGTCCTGTCCTATGTCTAAGATCTTGTCAGGCCGTCGGTGGTGAGATCGAGTCTGCGTTAAGACCTGCTGCAGCTATCGAGTTGATCCATACATTTTCGTTGGTGCATGACGATCTTCCCGCGATGGATGATGACGATCTGCGTCGTGGTCGCCCTACGCTTCATAAGCACACCAGTGAAGCGATGGCAATCCTTGCTGGCGATGCCATGGTCGCGTTGGCGTTTCAAACGCTAGCGGACCGACGCCCCGAGTTTGCACATATCGCTGGTGAAATGGCCTGGTGGCTAGCGGGTATGACCAAGACCATGATCATCGGACAAGTACACGACACCACGGGTGGCTGGCCAGAAAAAATGTCTGATCAGGACCGCCTCTATCACACGCACAGGCAGAAGACCGGTGCGCTCATCTACGGAGCGATTCGTATGGGAGCAACTGCAGGCGGCGCGAGCAAAGACCAACTCGACGCGTTATCGGTTTACTCCGGTGCCATCGGTCTCATGTTCCAGGCCGTCGACGACCTGCTCGACGTTACCCAGACCGCTGAAAAGATGGGTAAGGCGACCGGCAAGGACGCGGAGCAGGGCAAGCTGACCTATCCCGGCCTGCTCGGGATTGACGGCACACGCGCCGAGATCGACAAGCTGCTCATGCAGGCATTGGATGCGCTATCAGGCTTCGACACCAAAGCCGATCCGCTCCGTGAAATGGCAAAGAATTTAGCAACAAGAGAAAAGTAACCCGCCGACGCTCACGTTCGCCGGACGTGGGCGTCAAGCGTTAGTTAGTCCCCTACAATAAAGCGTTCAGACGCACCCGCCCGATCTTAATCCTATGGCTTACGACCTGCTACAAACCATCGCCGGACCGGCCGACCTCAAGAAGCTCTCCATCCAAGAGCTCAAGGTCCTGGCCCAGGACATCCGCGATGCGATCTGCGACCAGGTCAGCCAGACCGGCGGCCACCTCGCGCCGAACCTCGGCGTCGTCGAGCTCACCCTCGCCCTGCACTACGTCTTCGACTTCGGGCCCGAGAGCGACAGGCTGCTCTTCGATGTCGGCCACCAGTGCTACCCGCACAAGCTCATCACCGGCCGGCTCGACCTGCTTCCCAAGCTACGCCAGCGCGGTGGGATGGCGGGGTTCCCCGAGCCCAGCGAGTCCGAGCACGACCTGTTCTCCGTCGGCCACGCCGGCACCGCGATCAGCACCGCCGTCGGCATGGCACGCGGCGACGAACTCATGGGGCAGGGCGAACGCAAGGTTGTTTCGCTCATCGGTGACGCGTCGATTGTTAACGGCGTCGCACTCGAGGGGCTCAACAACGCCGGCACGCTGGATCGTCAGTTCCTCGTCGTCCTCAACGACAACGGGATGTCTATCGCCAAGCCCCAAGGCGCGATGGCGGGCTACTTCGACCGCATCCGCGTCAGCCACCAGTACCGCGGCTTCAAACGCAAGAGCCGGCAGATCCTTGAGCGCGTCCCAGGCGGGCGCAAGCTCCAGTCGCTCTACCACCGCTCGACCGAGGCGCTCAAGGCCATGCTCAAGTCCGAGCACCTCTTCGAGCACTTCGGCCTGACCTGCGTCGGCCCGGTGGACGGCCACGACCTGGACCACCTGATCCCGATGCTCCAGGAGATCAAGGCGATGCGACGGCCTGCACTGCTGCACGCCAAGACGATCAAGGGCAAAGGCTTTGACTTCTCGACCGGTGACCCAACGGCGTTCCATAGCCCCAAGCCCTTCAAGGTCAACGGCTGCAGCGTCGAAGTGAAGTCCGGCGGCCGCGCCTTCACCGAGGCCTACGCCGACGCGATGATCGATCTGATGAACACGGATGAGGAGGTTGTTGCCGTCACCGCCGCGATGCCCGACGGCACGGGCCTGGCGAAGGTCGCCGAGGCGCTGCCCAAGCGCGTAATCGATACGGGCATCTGCGAGTCGCACGCGATGGACATGTGTGCCGGCATGGCCAAGGCGGGCGCAAAGCCCTTCTTCGCGGTGTACTCGACCTTCGCCCAGCGCGCGGTCGATCAGGTCTTCCAGGAAGTCGCGCTGCAGAACCTGCCGGTCCGCGTCTGCATGGACCGCGGCGGATACGTCGGCGGCGACGGCGCGGTGCACCACGGCTTCATGGATATCGCCATGCTCCGCACACTGCCCAACGTCGTACAGCTCGCTCCGTGCGACGAGGCGACGCTTCGGGCGGGCTTGAAGTTCATGCATGCGTACGAGGCCGGCGCGAGCTTTATCCGCTACCCTCGCGACAGCGTCCCCGCCGAGCCCGTGCAGCAGGACACACCCGCGTTCGAACTGGGCAAGGCCAACCCCGTCCATACGAGCGACAGCGATCAGCCCGCAGCCGCGATCCTTGCCTACGGCGTCATGGTCAACACCGCGCTCGCCGCGCTGCCCGAACTCAAACAACAGGGCTACGACATCGCCATCTACGACGCCCGCTTCGCGATGCCGATCGATATCCAACTTGTCCGCTCACTGATCGAGCAGAACGTGCCGATCGTGACAATCGAGGACCACGCGCTCGAAGGTGGCTTCGGCAGCATTGTTCTCGATGCCTGCAACCGCGCGGGCCTGCCCACCGACCAGATCAAGCGTTTGGGCATGCCCAAGTCATGGATCGGCCCGGATAGCCGCGGCAACCAGCTCGCCGAGGCCGGTCTGACGTCCGACCGCCTCGCCAGCGCGGTGCGCGAGCTGATCGATCAGCGCGACGCCTCGCCGGTGGTTGAGCCTGATGTGATGCCTACGCCGAAGTAGGCCTTTCGCGTTTCCAGGATAACAGTCTTGGCCTTTCACACCGACGCCATGCCTGTGACGCTAAGCTGTAAATACGGCTTTGATATCTTGAGACCAAACGGGGCCTGCAATGGATTGGACCAACTACTTTTTCCTTAGCGAACTCAGTAACCGTCTGGATATCGACAAGGCGAACCAGCGCATGAAGCGGATGCGTCGTCGGATGCTCGACAAGACCAGCCGGGACCATCAGCAAGACGCGCGGATCGAGGCGATCGAACAAGAAAACGATCAGTTAAAACTCATCCTGATCGACCTGATCCGTACGCTGACGCGAAGCGGAGCGATCACCGAGCACGATACCCAATCCATCATTGAACGCGTTGCCTCGGCGACACGAGAAGTCCACGAAGAGACCGAAGAAGACCGCTTGGCAGGCCTGCAGCAGGCGCTGGGAGAGGATCAGGACGATACCTAGTCTGATGCCTGGTCTGGATTCGGAAGGTGTTCAAGATCAACTAGGTCTTTAGGGCGTCCGCTTGCAGCCTTATTGGTACGAAGGTCTTTTAATCCGATAACCGGGATCAAGACACCCGCTACTTCAAACTGATCTGCACTATTTTTGCAGCGATCAAAATCGACACCCCCGATTGAGGTGACGACTTCAACTTTCATGGCCGGGTCGCCAAACCTGACAATACTTCTGGGGCTCGTAAAAATCGATAGATCCAAACCATCGATATCAAAGCCATAACGATCAACTGCACGAATAATGGACTCCGCATTTGATCGCTTCATAGCAACCCAAACATCCATATCACCGGTTGCACGGGCATAGCCGTGTAGATTAATCGCATACCTCCCGATCAGAAGGTACTCAACTTTTTCATCGTTGAGACACTTCAAAAACTCTAGGAATTCTGGACAGAGTAAGACTTCTTCCAAAGCACTGCCATCTTAAGAGTTCTAAAGCCCGCAGGCGGTCTAAGTAATTACTTGTTTCAATCCAGCGAAAATCGATACCAGGGTCTGCTCCATCCAATGAAGTGACCTCGACTGCAGAGCGATTGATTCGGAAACCGTTCTGGGGATCGATCGATGGCATCAAAAAAGATTGTACCCCCAAGCATCTAAGCCAAGAAACCCGATTCAGCTTTATTTGTGACCCTTCGGCCCATCACCCCGAAGGTACTTATCTCGGATCGCTTCCTCAAGGTCCACACCATTGATGTTCGCCAGGGTGCACAGCCAGGCGAGGACGTCCGCGAATTCGCCGGCCGGGTCCGAGTCCCCGGAGGTGTCCCCGCCCTCGCCGACGGATTTGTGCAACGCGGTCGCGAGTTCGCCGACCTCTTCGACCAGCCACATGAACGTGCCGGGCGTCCCGCGCGCCGCGTCCGTGTCGTGGTAGCGGTCGTAGATGTGCTGCTGGAACGCCTTGAGCGACAACGGTTGGTCTTCGGGGATCGTCATGGCCCGATGATAACCGACCTAGAATGGAAGTCCGATGCCTCGCACTTCACTAACGATCGACGGGATGCACTGCGCCTCGTGCGTTGCACGCGTGGAGAAAGCCCTGCGCACCGTCGAGGGCGTCGAGGACGCATCAGTCAACCTGACGACGAACCGCGCGGAGATCGATGGCCGGGGCCTCGTCTCGGACCACTTGATCAAAGCGGTCAGGCAGGCCGGCTTCAACGCATCGCTCGTGGGCCAGCCCGGCAGCGGCAGCGCATCCAAAAAGCGTTGGCTTTTCTCAAGGAGCGCTGCGTTTCAACGTGCGATCATCACGCTCCCCTTCGCCATCGTGGTCATGTATTTGGCCATGGCGGTCCACACCGCCTGGTCGCCCCTGGTGCAACTGATCGTCGCGTCCGCGTTGATGGTCGTGCTCGGCACG
This sequence comes from Planctomycetota bacterium, assembly GCA_039024275.1. GTDB lineage: Bacteria > Planctomycetota > Phycisphaerae > Phycisphaerales > Phycisphaeraceae > JAHQVV01. Next base: position 65,683 of record JBCDKD010000002.1, read on the forward strand.
CCGTTCTTCCTCAACGCGGTCAAGGGCCTGCGCTACCGCCGGATCGATATGGACACGCTCATCGCCCTGGGCAGCGGGGTCGCTTTTATCGCCAGCGTGGTGGCGTTTATCACGCAGGTCTCCGGCCGGACATTCGAGGGGCACTTCGGTACCGCCGTCGCCATCCTCTGGTTCATCACGCTCGGCCACGCACTGGAGCACAGGGCCCGCCGCGCCGCCGCCTCCGCGCTCGATAAACTCCGACAGCTCGCGCCCGAGCACGCGACCGTCATCCGCAACGGGCAGGAGACGCAGATGCCGATCGACGAGGTCCCCGTCGGCGCGACCGTCCTCATCAAGCCGGGCAGCCGGGTCCCGCTCGACGGGACGGTGAAAGAAGGCGACTCCACCCTAGACCAGTCCATGGTCACGGGAGAGTCCGAGCCCGTCGAAGCGACCGTCGACACCAGGGTCTACGCCGGCACAATCAACCATACCGGCTGCCTGCGCATCGCCGTCACCGCGACCCGCGGGCAGACCCTGCTCGCCCAGATCGTCGAGATGGTCGAGCAGGCCCAGGGCAGCAAGGCCGCGATCCAACGCATCGCCGACAAGGCCGCGGGCGTATTCGTGCCCATCGTGATCCTGATCGCGGTTGCGACGGTGCTCGGTTGGGGGCTGATGCAAGGCGACTGGCCGCGTGGTCTGAACGCGTGCATCGCGGTCCTGATCGTGGCGTGCCCGTGTGCGCTCGGGTTGGCCGTGCCGACGGCGATCCTCGTGGGCACCGGGCTCGGTGCGAGCAGGGGGATCCTCATCAAAGACCCCGCCGCGCTCGAGCGGTGCTACGGCCTGACCCACATCATCCTCGACAAGACCGGCACGCTGACCACCGGCCAGCCCGCTGTCACCGGCATCCACTGCGTCGCCGAGGATCTGGACGGCTACGCCATGCTCCGCCTTGCCGCCGCTGCAGAACGCGACAGCGAGCACCCGATGGCGGAAGCAATCGTCCGCCACGCCCAGCAGTTGGACCTCGACATCCCGCGGGCCAGCGGCTTCCAGTCCAAGACCGCGGCGGGCGTCGTCGCCAGCGTCGAGGGCCAGGTCGTCAAGGTCGGCCGGCTGTCCGCGCTGCGCGAGCAGGGCGTGGTGGTCACCGACGGCCTGGAGACCCGGCGGGACAAACTCCTCCGCGGTGCACGCACCCTGATCGCCGTCTCGGTGGATAACCAGGCGGTGGGCCTGATCGGTCTCGCAGATGAAATCCGTCCTGAGGCGGCGGGCGTCGTCGCTGCGCTCAACAAGCTCGGCCTGCGCACCATCATGATGACCGGCGACTCGCAGTACGCCGCCGACCACGTTGCGCGGGAACTCTCGATCGACCGCACCTTCGCCGAGGTCCGGCCGGATGACAAGCGCCAGAAGGTCCTGGACCTGCAGGTCGGCAATAAGTCCGTTGTGATGGTGGGCGATGGGATTAACGACGCCCCCGCGCTCGCCGAGGCAGACCTGGGCATCGCGATCGGCGGCGGCACGGATATCGCAAGGGACGCAGGGCACGCGGTCCTGCTGGGCCACGACATTACTCAGTTGCCAACCGTAATCAAGCTCGGCCGAGCCACCATGAAACGCATCATCGCCGGCCTCCTGTGGGCGAGCATCTACAACATCTGCCTGATCCCCATGGCCGCGACGGGCCTGATGCCCCCAATGGCCGCGGCGATCGCGATGTCGCTGAGCTCGGTGAGCGTGGTGGTGAATGCCCTTTGGTTAAAGTGGACATGGCAGCTAAAGACTTAGAGTGTCTAAGCGCCGCACTCCATGCACTTGATTGCATAGTTGTTTGGGCCCAGGTCGTAACCACACTCTGGACACATAATTCCGACAGACGATGAAACGAAATAAACATGAAAGGATTTGATGTATAGCCCAGCTAGAGCAGTTGCAATACCGATGCTTGCAAAGATCCAAAAATTAATCAAAACATCAAAAAATAAATTGATCAAGATAGGCAAGAAGATCAAGCCTTGTCCCAGTAAAGCTAGGGTCATTGGTACGTATTCATTCTTTTTCTTCAAGCCGAGTCCACACTTTGCGCAACGATATCCCGCTGTTACTTTGATCGCATTCAAGCCACTAAGACATCGCGGGCATGTTTGATTTTGGACACGCGTGCCAAGCGGCGGATTGTTTGCTGCTTTACGTTTTATCATCTGCAATAGGAGCCTGTAGGCCGTGCTTCAGCCCGGCGTGTAAGCTTATATGATTCGATCCGGGATAAAGCCCGGCCTACGCTCAATCTTGTTGCCTTGCTTGGCGAACTTGGCGCCTTGGCGGTTCAAAACCAAACCCTCTAAACCAAATCTAACCAAGCCTCCGGCAGGACCTCCAGCCAGAACCGGCCGTTGCTCTTCTTAACGTAGACCTTGCAGCCGTAGACACTGCTAAGCGTTTCGGGGTTGATCACCTGGTCCGGCTGGCCTGCGGCCACGAACCTTCCTTCTTTCATCAAGAGCACTTGCGAGGTTCTTGGTGAGAGCTCTTCGACGTGGTGTGTGATCATTAACAGCGCGGGCGCATCGGGCTGGCTGAGCAGCTGCTCGATCGTAGCGAGGACCTGTTCCCGCCCGCGCAGGTCCAGCCCGGCGGTCGGCTCGTCCAGAATCAACAGTTCAGGCCTGTGGACAAGCGCACGCGCGATGAGGGCCCTGCGTTGCTCGCCCGTCGAGAGCTTGCCCAGCTTGTGTTCGAGGCGGTGACCCAGGCCGACGCTATGCAGAAGCTGTCTCGCGTGCTCGACCTGCTCTTCGCTGGGCGTTTCATACAGGCCGACACTAGCGAAGTATCCGGTGCAGACCGCCATGGTCGTGCTCAGCCCCGCGTCGACAACGGCACCGGTGACGTGTGCAAAACCGTTGTCGGTCGTCGGGTTGACCAAGCCGATGCGTTTACGCAGCGCGAGGATGTTGGTCTGCCCGATCGTTTGGTCGAGCACCGTGAGCCGGCCCTGCGTGGCGAACATCGTGCCGGTGAGGCAGCGGGTAAACGTCGTCTTGCCACAGCCGTTGGGCCCGAGGATCGCGGCGGCCTGGCCGCGCTTGACCTGGCACGAGACGCCGTCAAGGATCGTGGTCGGGCCACGCTTGACAACCAGGCCCTCGCAATCGATCGCCAACGCGCTTGCATCCAACATGTGTAGACTGTATCAAGCATTGCCAAGAAACATGTCTAAACAGCACGAAGCGTATTTGAAGCAGCTGACCAGCCTGCCGACCGGGGCGGGTTTGGAGTCGCGCGTGATCGAGTGGATCGAAGGGTGGGCGAAGGGCCGCAAGACCGTCACGCTGACCCGCGATCCCTACGGCAACCTCACGATTAAACGCAAGGGCGCCCGATCAACCAGGCCGATCTATTTCACCGCGCACCTGGACCACCCGGCCTTCGCGGTCACAGAGGTGCTCGACCACGGTAAACGCATCCAGGCAGAGTTCCGCGGCGGGGTGCACGACGCGTACTTCGAAGGCACGCCCGTCGCGCTGCATCTGCAAGGCAACAGGCCTATCCCCGGCAAGGTCGTTTCTCTGGACCGCAAGCGCTCGGGCCCGCTGCTGCAGATCGTGACTATCGAACTCGACCGCATCGTATCGGTTTTACCGGGCGACCTGCTGACCTGGGCACTGCCCAAGCCAAAGATCGCCAAGCGGTTGCTGCATACGCCCGCCTGCGACGACCTTGCGGCGGTCGCCGCAGCAATCAGCGCGTATGAGAAGCTGCTCGCCAAGCCCAAGACCATGGGTGATGTTAGGCTGCTCTTTACGCTGGCCGAGGAAGTCGGCTTCGTCGGAGCGATCGGGGCGGCCAGGAACGGCAGCATCCCGAAAGGCGCGACGCTGGTCTGCCTGGAGAACAGCAAGAGCATGGTCGAGTCGCCTATCGGCGAAGGCCCGATCATCCGCGTCGGCGACCGGATCAGCATCTTCGACCCGGACCTGACCGCCCGGCTCGCCGCGGTGGCAGAGCAACTCGCCAATCAGGACAAAGCCTTCAAGTATCAACGCAAGCTCATGCCCGGCGGCGCCTGCGAAGCCACCGCCTTCCGGACCTACGGCTACCTCAGTTCCTGTATCTGCTTGCCGCTGGGCAACTACCACAACATGGACGAGTCGAAGAAGCAGATCGCGCCCGAGTACATCTCGATCGACGACTACCACATGCTGGTGCAGCTGCTCGAAGCCGTCGGCCGATCGCTGCCGACGACCCACGCGCAGCGGGATCTACGCGAGCGTCTCGACGGCTTGTTTGAGCGTCGCAGGGAGCTGCTGGCATGACTCTTATTCAGTCCTGTTCCATTCCGCGCAAGACGCGCGGGTGATGGCGCAGCCCTTGCGCGGGCGAGGCTTGCGCAGTGCGACTTCTGCGGGGTCGGCGAAGATTGCGCTCTAACAACTCTTCTTATAAATCATTTTTTATCAATAGCTTGCATTCATATTTTTGCGGGTGATCGGGGTTCTCCGCGCATGGCATCGGTGTTGCCTTTGCTTTGGCACGCGGCAACCCCCGCTTGTGAAACCGATGCAACCACCGACCGACAACCCGAACGCCGATCAAGGCCCAAGCCTGCTGGACCTCGTCCGAGCGGACGGCAGCAATGGGCTCGGCACCGTTATGCTCCGCCTCGCGCACATGGCGGCGGCGCAGCACCGGGCGAACGCTCGGCCCAAACGCGTTAAGCCGTGGTCGGACCTGCAGACGATGGATCTTTCTTTAGTCAAGGACGCGCCCGGGCACGGAAGCCCGGCGATGACCCGTAGCGCCCAGGAATCCCAGCGGGATACGGGGCCGGTGACCACGGAGGGTGACCGATGAACTACGGGCTGTACCTGTCCGCTTCGGGCGTCATGGTGAATGCACATCGCCAGGACGTCCTTGCCAACAACCTGGCGAACGTGAACACCGCCGGCTTCAAGCCCCTGTTCACGGATACCCGCCAGCGACTCCCGGAGAGTTTAGAGGACGGGCCGGTCGAGTTCGGCCTGTCCAACGCGCTGCTGGATAAGCTCGGTGGCGGGATCTTCGGCAAAGACCAACGCGTCGCCTTTAATACCGCGGCTCCGGTCAAGACCGATCGTGATCTCGATGCCGCGCTGACCAAAGACAACGCGTTCTTTGTCGTCCGGCACACCGACCCGCGCACGGGAATGCAGGATATCCGCCTGACCCGGGCCGGGAAGTTCTCCACCAACATCGAGGGCGAACTCGTCACCCAGACGGGCGACCGCGTCCTCAATACCAATAACGAGCCTATTGAGGTTGTTGGTCGGCCGGTGATCTCGCGGACGGGCGAGATCGTGATGTTCGAGGGCGATACGGAAGTCGGCCGTGAGCAGATGCAGTTGGCGTCGGCCGACCTCGGCTCGCTCCGGCCCGCCGGCAAGAACCTGTTTGAGATGCGCGGCGGCGATAGCCGGCAGCCGATCGAAGAGCCCGTGGTCCTGCCCGGCCACTACGAGTCGTCCGGCACCAACGCGATCACCACCATGATGGAGATCGTCTCGGCGACCAAGGCCGCCACCGGTAACGCGCGGATGATCCAGTACCACGACCAGATGCTTAACGCATCGATTAATACGTTCGCAAGACTCGCATAAAGACCTTCGAAACAAGGTGATTCAAGACCATGGCCGTAAACGCACTCCACTCCGCCGCGACAGGGATGAACGCGCTCTCTACCGAGCTCGATGTCATCTCCAACAACCTCGCCAACGTGAACACCAACGCGTTCAAGGCGTCGCGCGTCAACTTTGAAGACCTGTTCTACCTGCAGAAGCGGCAGCCCGGCCTGGAGAGCGGCGCAGAGACCACGCCGGTCGCCGGCCTGCAGGTCGGCCTGGGCACACGCATCAGCAACACGCAGTACGACTTCAGCGGCGGCTCGCTTGTCGAAAGCTCCGGCAATTTTGACATGGCGATCACCGGAGACGGCTTCTTCCAGGTCGACATCATCGACGAGTACGGCGGTGGCAAGGGCTACACCCGAGCGGGTAATTTCTCTGTCAACCGGGATAACGAACTGGTGCTCGGCAACTCCGATGGCCCAAGGCTTTCTCAAGGGATCGTCGTCCCGGACGATGCGCGCTCGTTCAATATCTCTTCCGATGGCATCATCACCGCGGTGAACTCGGATGGCACGGAAGAAGAGGTCGCGCAGATCGAGCTGCATACGTTCGTCAATAAGACCGGCCTGAAGTCCATCGGCGGCAACATCTATGTCGAGACCGAGATCTCCGGGCCGGCGACCGCTGGGACCCCCGGCGAGGGCGCGATCGGCAAGATCACCCATAAGTTTTTAGAGACCTCCAACGTCAGCCCGGTCAACGAACTCGTCTCGTTGATCAAGACCCAGCGGGCGTTCGAGATGAACAGCCAGACGATCCAGGCGGCGGACGAGCTGCTCCAGACTGTCGGCAACCTCAGAAGGTTCTAAGCGAGTAGCCCGGGCATGAGCCCGGCGGCATGAAACGATAATCGAGCCGGGCTGAAGCCCGGCCTACCAAAGCGAAGCAACACCAGGCATGGAGGCCGACCGATGCGACGAGACGAACCGGCAACGATGATGCACCTGATCCGGCCCATGCTGCTGCTGATGGCGACCGCCTTGCTGTTGCTGATCGCGGAGAGCGCGAAGAGCGACTCGCTCCGGGTGCATGATGTCGCGGGCTCGGACGGCCCGGAGATCCTGCTTTCGCACGTCGCGGAGCTCGAAGGCGACTACGCCAATCAGTACGCCGATGTCGTGGTCGGCCGGTTCGTCGCGGACGAGTCGCGCATCGAGATCACGACGTCGTCGATCCTTGAGGCGATCCGCGGGGAGGGTGCTAAGCTCGGCCTCTTGGACCTCAGCGGGTTCACGCGTGTCACCGTTCACCGCACGTATAAGAAGCCCGAAGCCGAAGTCGTGCCTGATGAAAGCCAGACGCCGGTTGCGAATGTCGAGTCGTCGAGACGTGGGGAGCCTGTTACGGTCTACACGCCGACGACGGTCCAGGCCCTGATCGAGCAGACCATCGCGAAGCGTGTCGGTATCGGCCAACATGAGTTGAAGATCACCTTCAGCGACCGTGATCAAGCGCTTTTGGCCAAGAGCGCGGTGGCGGGGCGTTACGAGGTCGAGCCAATGGCCGAGCCTTCGCTTGGCGCGGTCACGTTCAAGGTCACGGGCTACCACGGCACGCAGCCCATCGATAGCGGCCAGAAGGTCTCCGTCCGCGTACAGCAGCGCGTTATCGCCGTGGTCGCAAACGACCGGATCAGCCGGGGCGAACTGATCCACCGGCGGCAGGTCCGCATGCGTGAGGTGCTGATCGACGATGTCACCCAGCCCTTCATCAGCGATACCGCGTTGGTCACCGGCCAGGTCGCGGTGCGGACCATCCAGGCGGGTGATCTGCTTACGTCCCGGTCGGTCAATAAGCCCACCGTGGTGAATCGGCGCCAGCGTGTTGCCGTGGAACTGAATACCGGCGGTATCAAGATAACGTTCAACGGTGTCGCCCAGGCAGAAGGCGCGAAAGGTGACACCATCGAGGTGCTGAATCCAAAAACGGGCCAGCGGTTTAACGCGACGGTGACCGGCCCGGGCAAGGTCGCCGCGGGAGAAGTGATCGAAGAGTAAGGAAGCCAGACCATGATAAATCACAACAAATGGATCGTGATGACAGTCTTCACCGCCGTACTGCTCGTCGGTCAACATGCCGTCGGGCAGTCGTCGTCGCTGTATGCGACCAACGAGCAGCAGGTGGACGCGGTCGCCGCCCAGCGGTACAACCAGCCGCTGGACCGCTCCCGTCGGGCGCTGCCCGATGTGCACCCGGACGTGCCGCGCTTCAGCGCGTACGTAAACATCCGGCCCGAGCCGCGCGAATTCATGCTCAACGACCTGATCACGATCATCGTCCGTGAGTCGTTCGAGAGCGAGATGGACGCCGAGAAAACCACCGAGAAGAACTCGGAGCTCAGTGGCGGGATCACGCAGTTCCCAAGCCTGACACTGAAAGACCTGCTCGACCTGCGGGTCCGTCAGGGCGAGACGGGCCCGGCTCTTGTTGACCTCGGTTTCGATCGGTCGTACGAGGGCGAAGGGGAGTACGAGCGGACCGAGTCCATGACCGGCCGGGTCCGCGCCCGCATCATCGATATCAAGCCCAACGGGCTGCTGGTCCTTGAAGCACGGCGGACCGTGATCAACGACGGCGAACAGTCCGTGCTGGTCGCGACCGGCAACTGCATGCCCGAGGACATCTCCGTCGACAACTCCGTCCTCTCGACGCAACTCGAAAACCTTTTCATTGATAAGCAGCACTCCGGCGACCTGCGTGAGACCGGCGAGAAGGGCTGGCTCACCAAGCTGTTCGACGCGGTGTTTGATTTCTAAACCCCCTAAACCTTGGCACCGCGGTTGCTCAAACCAGCTGGATACCCCGTGTGTTTCGAGGACTGAAGCACGCTCATACGAAGGATTCGAACGATGCCAATCAAGAAGTATGTCAGCCTGGTGGTCTTGGTCATGGCCGTGTTGCCCGCCAGCGCAACACAGATCCGTAGCGTCGTTACGCTCAAGGGCTCGGAGGAGAGCGTGATCAGCGGGATCGGCGTGGTGGTCGGGCTCAACGGCACGGGTGACGGCGAGTTCGGCCCGGCGCATCAGGCGGTTTTGGCTGCGATTACAAGGAATCTCGACGCGACCGCTACGCCACAGAACCTCAGCGATGCCGACAGTATCGCGCTGGTCCACGTCAGCGCGAGTGTGCCGGGCGAGGGGGTCCGTGAAGGGGTCGATCAGCTCGATGTCACCGTCGCGACGGTCAACGACGCGGAGAGCCTGAAGGGCGGCGTGCTGCTGGACGCGGTGCTGTTCGCCCCTGGAAAGAACGGCCGGGCGTACGCGGTCGCAGCCGGGAACATTGTGCTCGAAGATGAAGAGGGCAATCCCCGCCGCGCAAAAGTGATGCGCGGTGCGCATATGGTGCGCGATGTGCCCTCGATGAACCTCGACAGGTTCAACCAGATCACGCTAGTGCTGCATGAGTCCAAGGCCTCCTGGCCGTTGGCGAACTACATCGCCGAGACGATCAACGGGGTGATGGTTGGTGAAGATGAAGACCCGATCGCCCGTGCGGTCGACCAGAAGAACGTCATCGTCAAGGTGACCGATCAGGCTTTGCCAAATCTCTCCAGCTTCATCACCCAGATCATGGGAACGGCGATCGATGCAGAAATCGCCAGCGGTGGCGCGAAGGTGACCATCAACCGCGACGAGGGCACGATTGTGATCAAGAAGGATGTCGAGATTTCCCCGGTGATCATCACGCACAAGGGCATGACGATCCAGATCGTGGATCCCGAGCCCGAGCCAGATCCGAACAACCCGGAGGTGCGAAACGTCGACTTTGCAGTCATCGACCCTGATAACCGAGGTGGTGCGGGGCTGCGTCAGCTCCTCGATGCTTTGAACACGCTCAGTGTCCCGGCGGAGGACCGTATCACGATCATCGAGACGATCCACGCTTCGGGCGACCTCCACGCGGAGCTGGTCTACAAATGATGCCGGCCCCCCCTAGTTTGGATTTGGCGACCCGGCCGGTTGAGCGTCTGGACACGAGCTACACGCAGGGCCCTACCGCCGCGCCGGTATTCAACGGCATGCTCGATCGTGCGTACAGCGAGGGTATGGGCGAAGAAGCACAGCTGCGCGAAGCCGCCGAGAAGCTCGTCTCAACCACGCTGATCATGCCGATGTTCGAGCGGCTGCGCAACGACCCGCTGGCGGTGAACCTGGTGCACGGCGGCCGCGGAGAGAAGATCTTCCAGCAGCAGATGGACCAGATCCTGTCCGACCGTATCGCGAGCGCATCGAACTTCGACCTTGTTGACTCGGTCTACAAGCAGCTCAGCAGCGCGATCAAGGGTGAGGCGATCGACACCAATGGCTGATGTACTGAACAAGCAGATCCCGGTGCTTGAGACCGTGCTCAAGCAGCTCACCGAGCGGCACGAACAGCTGCTGACGCTGATGAAGCGCCAGCGGGAGTCGCTGCGCCTCGCGGACCACCACGGCGTCTCTGAATGCTCGCGCTTGGAGAACACGCTCGTTCAGGCGATCGGCGACCTGGAGAAGCGTCGGCAGGAGCTCGTCGCGCAGCTGACCCGGCTGGTCGATCCCCAGGCGCTCCAGCCGATGCGGATGCGCGACCTGGCCGAACGCTTGCCCGAGCCGTCGCGCGGCCGGCTGCTGGTGCTGCGTGAGCAGCTGCGGCAGCGGATCACGCAGGTCAAAGAACAGTCGTCGGTGACCCGACGCGCGACCGAAGCGCTGCTCAACCATATGACAGGCCTGGTACAGACCCTGGGCAACGCCGGCCGGGCCGCGGGCTACGCACCGGCGAACCGGCCCCAGCCCGCGGCATCACAGACCTACGGCACCTTGAAAGTAACGGCATAACACGGCGACGACCGTGCATGGACACCCGCTATGGCCCTGACCCCCTCCCTCTACATCGGACGCTCCGGCCTGCTCGCGTCGCAGGCCGCGATCCAGGTGGCGGGCAACAACCTCGCGAACATCGCGACCGAGGGCTACCACCGCAACGAGATCGAGCTCGCCGCGGTGCGGGCCAACGAGCTGCAGCGCGGGATCTTCCTGGGCAACGGCGTGCAGATCGCGTCGATCACCCGGCAGGTCGATGAAGCGCTCGAGGCCCGCCTGCGAAACGCGATCTCAGACGAGGGCGGCAGCCGGGTCGCGCAGGACCTCTGGTCCGAGATCGAGGCGATCGAGAACGAGCTGTCCGAGATCGATATCTCGACGCGGATGGGTGAGTTCTTCAACGCCTGGTCACAGATCGCCAACAACCCGCAGGACCTGTCGCTGCGGACGCTTGCTGTGAAGCAGGCGGAGACACTCAGCGATTATGTCACCTCGGTGCGTGGCGAGTTCTTGAACCTGCAGAAGCGGATCGACGACCGCACCGCCAACGCCGCCAACGCCGCCAACGACCTGCTCGACCGTATCGCGCAGCTCAACGAGTCGATCGCTTTGCAGGAGGGCGGGAGCATCACCGAAGCGGCCGGCCTGCGCGACCAGCGCGACCTGTACCTCGGCCAGCTCGCCGAGCTGATCAACATCTCGATCAACGAGCAGCCTAGCGGCGCGATCGATATTTTTGTGGGTTCGCTTCCGATCGTGCTGGGCAACGAGAACCGCGGTATCGCGGTGACGACCGAATCGACGCCGGACGGCTTGACGACGACCGTTCGGCTCGCAGAGGACCGCAGCCCGCTGGATATCAAGAGCGGCGAGCTCGGCGGCCTCGTCGAGTTCCGTGGGGTCTTCCTCGAGAACGCGATCGATGTGCTTGACACCTACGCCAACGCGATGATCTACGAGGTCAACAAGCTGCACAGCCAGAGCCAGGGGCTGAACCTCCTCGATTCGGCGCTGGGCACGACCGAGGTAGTCGACACCACCGCTGCCCTCAATGACCCGACCGCGCAGATCCCCTTCGAGATCGTCAACGGCTCGTTCCAGCTGAGCGTGACACAGGTCTCGACCGGGCAACGCGTATCGGAAACGATTCGTGTCGACTTGGACGGGATCGACCCGACCAACGACACGTCGCTGGATGACCTCGCGGCGCAGATCGATGCGGTGGCGAACATCTCTGCGGTCGTGACGAGCGATGGCCGCCTGCAGATCACCGCCGATGCGCAGGACTTCCAGTTCGGCTTCAGCGACGACAACACCGGCGCGATGGCCGCGCTGGGCATCAACACCTTTTTCACGGGTAAGGACGCCGCAGACATCGGCGTGAACCTCGGCCTGGTCGATGACCCCCGCTACATCGCGGTAGCACGAGATTTCCTGCCGGGTGATAACCGGAATGCCCTGGCCATCGCGGCCCTCCGCGACAACGGTGTCGAAACCCTCGGCGGCCAGAGCCTGCCCGGCTACTGGAACCGGCACATCGAGGACGTCTCGATCCGGACCGCCCAGGCGATCGACCAGCTCAATGCCGACTCCGTCGTGAAGGAAAACCTGCAGGTCCAGCAGCAGGCCTTCTCCGGCGTCAATGCGGACGAAGAAACGATCGACCTGCTCAATTACCAACGCATGTATCAGGCCAATGCAAGATTTTTAACTGTTGTTGATGAATTAATGCAAACCTTAATAGGAATTGTTTGATGCATAGAAAGTAGGACAGGCATTCCTGCCTGTCATTCGACGAAGCCGAAGCGAGACCCGAGATCAGGCCTCCGGCCTGGCGACAGACAGGAATGTCTGTCCTACCAGATCCGAACCGGTCATCAGCACCAGCCACTAGCAACCAGCCATCAGCACCAGCTATGTCCACGATCAGCCCCCTCCTAGCCCGCACCTCGAACCTGATGTCGAGTGAACTGCTGCGTCGAAGGCTGCAAGAGACACAGCGCGAGCTGCTGCAGGCCCAGGACCAGGCCTCGACGGGCAAGATCCTCAGCCGGGGGTCGGATGCCCCGGCGAGTATCTCCGCGGTGCTGTTCCTCAACCAATCCAAGATCGAACGCGAGCAGCAGAAGCTCAACCTCGAAAACGCGCGCGGCGTGCTGAACCTCGGCGACGCGGCGCTGAGGGACATCACCGACATCCTCATCGAGTCCCAGCAGGTCGCGTCGAGCCAGATCGGTGTCGGCTCGGATGCGGTGACACGGTCGACACAGGCCGAGGTTATCGACGCGGCGTTGGATGGCGCGCTCGAAGCGGCGAACCGGCAATTTAATGGGCTGGCAATCTTTGGCGGCAATAATGGACCGGGCGATGGCAACGCGGTGTTCGAATCGTTCCTCGGCGGTGTCCGGTACACCGGCGGGGACCAGAGCCTGAAGAACGACGGCGGGGCGTTGACCGATCTCGAATTTAATAGCAACGGGCTCGAGGCATTCGGTGCGTTGTCCTCTCGTGTCGCGACGCTGGTTGACCTCGACCCGCAGGCTAACGCTCAGGTGCTCTTGCGTGATATCGATGGCGCACGCGAGCGGGGTTACACGGCCGGCGCGATCAACCTGACCGTCAACGGTGTGCCGACGGTGGTCGATCTGACGACGGCGGATTCGCTGGACGATGTGCTCATCCGTGTGAACGACGCGATCACCAATCTAGACCCAGCCGCGGGCTCACTCAGCCTCGGCCCGGGCGGCTACACCTTGAACGCGAACGCAGGCAGCACGGTCACGATCTCCGATTCGGCAGGCGGGACCACGGCGGCGGACCTCGGGATCGCGCTGACGGCGGCCTCGGCCTCGGTCGCGGGTGGCGACCTGAACGTGAAGCTCAGCCAGCGGACCGAGATCAGCAGCTTCGCCACGCCGATCGATTTCGCCAGTGGGCTGGAGATCACCCAGGGCGAGAACACCGAGGTCGCCGACTTCTCCAGCGCGACGACCGTGCAGGACCTGCAGAACGTGATCGATTCACTGAACCTCGGTCTGCGTCTGACGATCAATGACGACGGCACCGGGCTTGACCTGGTCAGCGAGGTCAGCGGGATCGAGTTGAGCGTCGGCGAGAACGGCGGCACGACCGCGGAAGACCTCGGCCTGCGCACCTTCGGACAGACCACACTCCTGTCGGATTTCCGCAACGGCATCGGTGTGCAGACGACCGGTGCGGGCGAGCCGGACCTGGACATCACGCTCAAGGACGGAACAAACTTCACCGTCGATCTGTCGGCCGCGTCGACCGTCGGCGATGTGATCACGCTGACTCAGGCCGCCGCAACGACTGCCGGCGTCACCGTTGGTGTGGACTTCGACATCGCGCTCGCGGCGACAGGCAACGGCTTTGTCGTGACGGACAACACCGTCGGCGGCAGCGACTTCATCGTGACCAACGCGGACCAGAGCTTCGCGGCGGAGAACCTCGGCATCAAAGTGAACGCGGGTGCGGGCGGATCGATCGCCGGAGCGGACCAATCGAAGGTCCGTGTGGAGAATATGTTTACCCATTTACAAGAATTAAGCACCGCTTTGCGGAATAACGACGAAGCTGGCATCACGCTTGCTGGTAGCTCCCTCGAAGACGACATCGATTCGATTGTGTCCGCGAGGGCACGGGTCGGTGTCCAGGCCAGGCGGGTCGAAGACCAGCTGACCCTGACCCAGGACCGCGATATCCAGGAGCAAACCATGCTCAGCCAGTTACAAGATGCGGATCTAACGGAAGTATTGACACGTTTTCAGCAGCTGCAGCTGCAGCTGCAAGCATCGCTGCAGGTTGGTTCGGCCAACCAGCAGCTGAGTTTATTGGACTTCTTGCGCTAGGGCGCAAGATGTGCGCGGGCCAGGCCAAGCAGCCGGCCAAACCCGCGCAAAAATGACCGGCGGTTGGAGCCGCCGCCCGCGACAGGATGTCCTTGGCGGGTTTGGTAACCAGGATGGACCGGGCTGCAGAGGTTGATGACGATGAAAATCAATTCATCACGTTTCGGCGAAATCGAGGTCGATGACCAGCGGGTCATGACTTTTCCCAAGGGCCTGCTTGGCTTCCCCGAGTACCAGCACTACGTGCTGATCGAGGCGGGCCAGGACAGCTACTTCTGGTGGCTTCAGTCGGTCGACAAGGCGGACCTGGCGTTCATCGTCACGGATCCGACCTTGTTTATCCCGACGTATAAGGTCCCGGTGAAGGCCGAGCAGATCAGCCAGCTGACGCTGGACACGGTCGACGACGCCCAGGTTCTCGTCATCGTGAACAAGCGTGGCGAGACGCTGACCGGCAACCTGCAGGGCCCTTTGGTCATCAATGTCAAGAACTGCATCGGTGAACAGCTGGTGCTCAGCGACCGCCGGTTCACCACGCGTGTGCCACTGGTCGAAGTGAAGGCCGCGGTCCACGCCCAGAGCGCGTGATCTTGGCGAGAACGATTTTGCCCCGGTGCCAGGCACCGGGAACGTGACAGAGACAGACAAAACCCGCGTGATGTAGATGCGGGGCCTTGCAAGGACGCGAGGCGAGACATTGGCCAAGGAAGGACCACCCCAGCATGCTCGTGCTTTCACGACAGCGCGACGAGACGATCATGATCGGCGACGAGATCGAAATCACCGTCGTCGACATCCGTGGGGACAAGGTTCGGCTGGGCATCAACGCCCCACGCACGATCCAAGTCCACCGCAAGGAAGTGTATGAAGCGATCCGACGCGAAAACACGGAGGCCGCCCAGATCGAGATCGACGACCTCAGCGCTGCAGACCAGACCCTGCGACAACGCAACGGCCACCCTAACGAGAACGGCCGTTCAAGAAGGTTGAAGCAGTCCCCATAGACGGACCCGACCCCGGCGTAAGGGAGTGACCGCCGGACACATGTGAAGCCAGGCAGCCGCCTGGCAAAGAAACCCCAAGCGGCGACAAGGAATACCCGCCGCACAAAGATGACAAACACGGAGGTTTGTCCCTATGACTCGGATTAATACCAACGTTTCTGCCATGGTCGCCCGCACCAACCTGGAGCGGACCAATACCGACCTCGCCACCCGGCTTCAACGCCTCTCCACGGGCTTGAAGATCAACCGCGGTGCCGACGACCCCGCCGGCCTGATCGTGTCTGAACGGTTGCGGGGCGAGATCTCCAGCATCGGGCAGGCCGTCGACAACATCGAACGCGCCTCGAACGTCATCGCGACGACCGAGTCCGCCCTGCAGGAGATCAACGACCTCCTGATCAGCATCAAGTCGCTGGCCGTCGAGTCCGCCAACACCGGCGCGTTCTCTAGGGAAGAGATCGAAGCCAACCAGCTCCAGCTCGACTCGGCGGTCGAGTCCATCACCCGGATCAGCAACACCGCCAGTTTCGCCGGGCTCAAGCTGCTCAACGGCTCGCTGGACTACCTGACCTCGGGTGTCACCGCCAGCCAGATCTCCGACGTCTCGATCAAGGGCGCCAACTTCGGGCTCAACCCCTCGATCCCGGTCACCGTCGAGGTCCTCCAGTCAGCGGAAAACGCTTCGCTGTTCCTCTCAGGCAACGGCAACGGCACGTTTACCTCCGCGGTCTCCTTCGAGGTGCAGGGCAACAACGGCGTGCAGGTCTTTTCGTTCGCTTCGGGCACCGCACTCTCCGCCGTCGTGACCGCGATCAACCAGGTCTCGGATGCCACCGGCGTCGAGGCCTCCCTCGCCTCCGCGGCCAACCCAACATCGGGTGTCATCCTCCAGTCTGCCGGCTACGGATCATCCGAGTTCGTCAGCGTCCGTAAGCTCTCGGGCGGCGCGTTCTTTGACGCCTTCACCGCGCAGGGCGGCGGGGCGGTCAACCGCGATATCGGCGGCGACACACTCGCGCTGATTAACGGCAACCTGGCCATCGGCGACGGCCTGGATATCTCGCTCAACGCCACCAACCTGAACCTGGAGATGACCCTCACCTCCGCCGCAGCACAAACACTCAACACGCCGTTCAGCTACAGCATCACCGGCGGCGGGGCGACCTACCAGATCGGCCCGAGCATCGACTCGCTGCAGCAGGTCGGCTTCGGCATCCAGTCCGTCGCCGCGACCCGGCTGGGCAACTCGACCGTCGGCTTCCTCAACGAGGTGCTCACCGGTGAAGCAGACTCCCTGCTCAACGACCCGCGTGGCGCCTCGGACATCATCGACGCCGCGATCGACCAGATCTCCACCCTCCGCGGCCGGATCGGCGCTTTCGAACGCAACACGCTCGACACCACGCTGCGGTCGCAGCAGGTCGCCTTGGAGAACCTGACTTCTGCCGAGAGCGTCATCCGCGACACCGATTTCGCGGAAGAGACGAGCAACCTGACGCGGGCCCAGATCCTCCAGCAGGCCGGCACACAGACCCTCGCGATCGCGAACAACACCGCCCAGTCGGTCCTGTCGCTGCTCGGATAGCGTCTAGGGTCTAGGGCCTAGCGTCCAGGTCAACGTGAAACACGCGAGCCCCGGTTTAGCGACCGGGGCTTTTTATGCGCGGTTTAGCGGTGACGCGAAGCGTCTCGTGCGAGCGCGTGTAAACTGATCATATGAACCAACCACATCAGCCCCATCGCTTGCTACGTGTCGTCGTCTGGGTTGTCGCCTGCTTCATGACAGGGTCAGTGATCGGGGAAAATGAACCGGTCGTGATTGCGAAAATTGAATCAGTCTTGTTCCCCGGTCTTGAACAACGTTTCGAGGCCGCTGACTCCGAAGGCGTCACCGCAACACGCTACGAGGCGACGCTGTACTTGAAGGTCGACGCGGACGTGAAGGGCCCGATCAAGATCCCGCGCCTCGCAGCGGCGCTCGTTGATATGGCCTGGCAGGGCAACCGCGCCGACGACGGCATCAGCCTCAAGCCCGAGCCGGATCACTGGGTGATCAGTTGGAAAAAACGACCCGCTCAAGACGCGACGCTCATCCTACAGTTCGGCAGCGAGCCGCTGCTGCTCGAAGAACTCAAGCCGATCAATAAGACCGGCGACGGCTCGTTCTACCTCCCCGCACACCTCGCGACGACCCGCGGCAAGAAGATCCGCTACGAGCCGCAGACCTTCAAGAACACGGTCGGCTTCTGGGCCGGCACAGACGATTCTGCGCACTGGACGATCCAACTCGATAAGCCGGGGCGGTTCAACGTTGCGGTATTGCAGGGATGCGGCAAAGGCCAGGGTGGAAGCGAGGCACAGATGTCCTTCGTTACTGCCGACAAAAAATCCTCCCCAACGATTGAATTCGAAGTGGTTGAAACCGGGCACTGGCAGAACTTTCAATGGATCCGACTTGGTGAGGTTGAATTACAGCAACCCGGCGAAGCCCAAATCGTCGTCTCCCCTAAAAAAATCAAAAAGGGCGCGCTGATGGATATCCGCGCGATCCACCTGATCCGTCTGCCTGATAAGAACAGGTAGACAAAGACAACAGCCGCGACACGACGTGTCGCAGGCGAATCACCGCAGATCCATCACGATTCGCCAGCGAGGCATCGCCTCGCGGCTGTTTCGAGAGTGACCGAGTAACCCCGCCTCACATCATCCGCTGCTGCACCTCGATGAGGTGGTAGCCGAACTGGGTTTTCACCGGGTTGGAGACCTCGCCAAGCGGGAGGTCCGAGAAGATGACCGCGTCGAACTCGGGGACCATGTCGCCCTGGCTGAACTGGCCGAGCGAGCCGCCCGCCTTGCCTGAAGGGCAGGCCGAGTGTTCTTTTGCCAGGTCGGGAAACGCAGCGCCCTCAGCGATCTGCTGCTTGAGTTCCAGTGCCTGTTCTTCGGTCGAGACGAGGATGTGGCTGGCGACGGCGGTGGGCATAGTAGGGGCTTTCTGCTAGGGGGTGATGGTCTTAAAGCTCCGGGCGGGAGCCAGGAGCGAGGGCTTCAAAAGTGGATCAAGCGTGATGCAAGCGATTGGGTGATCCCTCCCGGCTTCCGCTCGGAGCTTGATTGAAACTCAAACAAGTGACTCGATCTTCGGACGCGGCAAACCTAAAAAGTTAGCCAACAAGATGGGCCCCTCGGTCGTCATGAAGCTCTCGGGGTGGAACTGCACCCCTTCCATCACCGCGTCGCCCTCGAACGCATCGGCCTTGGAACGCAGGCCCATGATCTCGCCCTCGTCCGTCCAGGCGGTGACCTCGAACTTGTCGCTGTTGAAGCTCTCCTTGTTGACGATCAGCGAGTGGTAGCGGGTCGCGGTGAAGGGGTTGCTCATGCCGACGAACAGCCCCTTGCCGTCGTGGTGGATCGGGCTGGTCTTGCCGTGCATGAGCCGGACATTTCGCTCGACGACCATGCCGAACTGCTGGCCGATCGACTGGTGCCCGAGGCAGACGCCCATGAGCGGGGCTTTGCCGGCGAAGGCTTCGATGATCTGCATTGACACGCCGGCCTCGTTAGGTGTGCAGGGCCCTGGTGAGACGATCACATGCGTCGGCTCGAGCGCGATCGCTTCCTCCGGCGTGATCTTATCGTTGCGCACGACCTCCACCGGCAGCGTGTCAGGATCGCTGCCATTGGCCACCATCAGCTCGCCGATCCGCTGGACGAGGTTGTAGGTGAAGCTGTCGTAGTTGTCGATGAGGAGGATCATGTTGGGTCTATTGTAATTCGTTTTTGGAACCGCAGATCAAAGCAATATAGGTTTCAATCTGCGTTTATCCGCGTTCATCTGCGGTTACTACAGGCCTTGTCAACCCACCACGATATTGATGAGTTTCTTTGGTACCACGATCACCTTGCGGATTGTTTTACCTTCGATGTGCTCAACGACGTTGCTGTCTTCTTTGGCCGCGGCTTCGATCGTTTTTTGATCTGCGTCTGCAGAGACAGTAATCTTAGCGCGCAGCTTGCCGTTGACCTGCACGGGCATCTCGATCATGTCCTCGACGAGCTTGGCTTCGTCCCACTTCGGCCAGTCGGCATCGGCGAGGTACTGCTCGTACCCGAGCCTGGACCAAATCTCTTCCGCGACGTGCGGGGCGATCGGACCGAGCAGTTGGACAAGGGTTTCGACTGCAGAGCGCGGCGGGGCGTCTAATTTCACCAGCTCGTTGTTGAGCTCGATCATCGCGGCGATGGCGACGTTGAATTGCATCGCCTCCATCGACTCGGTGACGCGTTTGACAGTCGCGTGCACCTTGCGTTCGATGGCCTCGTTCGGCGTGTCATGGGAGATACGCAACTCGCCAGTATCCTCGTTGAAGACGACCCGCCAGAGCCGATTGAGGAAGCGGTGGACGCCGACGATATCCGCGGTGTTCCAAACCTTCGACTGATCAAGCGGGCCCATGTACATCTCATAGAGCCGGAGTGTGTCACAGCCATATTGATCGCAGATTGCATCGGGAGCGATTGCGTTCTTTAAAGCTTTGCCCATTTTCCCGTAGATGCGTTTGACTGGTTCCCCTTCGTACTCAAACGCGCATTCACTGTCTTTTCGGTCCTGAACTTCACTTGCAGGCTGTCCCGATTTGGTGTCAATAACCCCAGTTGCTTCGACACGAATACCCTTACTGTTTTCGTAATAAAACGCCTGGATATACCCCTGCGCGAAGTACCTGCCGAAGGGCTCGGGTGTCGACGCCACGCCGAGGTCATAGAGGAACTTGTGCCAGAACCTGGCGTAGAGGAGGTGAAGGACCGCGTGTTCAGCACCGCCGACGTAGAGATCGACGCCACCGGCGTGTGTGCCGCCCGACTCTTTTTCGCTGACCATCCAGTAGTCTTCGGCGTCTTGGCCAACCAGCGCATCGCTGTTCTTGTTGTCCAGGTAGCGCAGGTAGTACCAGCACGAGCCGGCCCAGTTGGGCATCGTGTTCAGTTCGCGGGTGTACTTAACGCCGTCGACCGTGACGGTCTTCCAATCGTCGCCGGCTCGGCCGAGTGGCGGCTGCGGCGGGGCGCCCGGGTCGTCGCTGCCGGTCGGCTTGAAGTCCTCCATCTCCGGAAGCTCGACGGGCAGGTCGGCTTCGTCGACCGTGCGGATCTCGCCGTTGGGCCCGTGCAGGACGGGGAACGGCTCGCCCCAGTAGCGCTGCCGGCTGAAGAGCCAGTCGCGGAGCTTGACGTTTTCTTTTGCTTTGCCCAGGCCTTTGGTTTCGAGGTACTGGGTGATCTTGGCCTTGGCGTCTTCGGCGGGATGGCCGTTGAGGGAGACCTCGTCGTTTTCTGAGTTGACCGAGATCGCGCCCTCGGTCGCGGTGAAGGCGTCGCCGGTAAGCGTGCCGAGCCGGCGCGCCCTCGCGGTCTCGAAGAGCTTGTCCATGCCCTTGGCCATGAGCGGCTCGAGCGCGTCCTGCCAGATCATCGCGATCGAGCCCCGGCCCTTGGGCTGTTCGGAGGCTTGTTTCGTGTCCTCATCTTTCCGCCAGAAGTTTACGACGCCCCAGACCCTGTCGTAGTCGGTCTCGTCCTGGTTGACGCTCATCGCGACGAAATCAACGAGTGCTTTACGGAGCTTCCCTTCGTCGCCGTCGGCGAAGACCTCCGGCTCTCTGTCGTAGCGATCGACAAAGCCATAGATCGCCGCGACGGGTTTGTCGGCGACGACATCGACAATCGGCAGGTTGAACTTCTTGGCGAACTCGAAGTCGCGCGAGTCGTGCGCGGGCACCGCCATGATCGCGCCGGTGCCGTAGCCCATCATGACGTAGTCGGCGATCCAGACCGGGACCTTCTCCCTGTTGACCGGGTTGATCGCGTGCCCGCCTGTGAAGACGCCGGTCTTCTCTTTGCTGTCGGCCTGTCTGTCGATGTTGGACTTGGATGCGGCCTGCTCTCGGTAGGCGCGCACGGCCTCGGCGCGCTGCGGGGTCGTGATCGCATCGACCAACGGGTGCTCGGGCGCGAGCACCATGTATGTCGCGCCGAAGAGCGTGTCGGGCCGCGTCGTGAACACGCGGATGGTCTCGTCGCTGAGGTCAACCTTGAAGTCAACTTCGGCGCCGGTCGACTTGCCGATCCAGTTGCGCTGCAGGAGCTTGATGTTCTCCGGCCAATCGACGTGGTCCAGGTCATCGATCAGGCGGTCCGCATAGGCCGTGATGCGGAGCATCCACTGCTTGAGCGGGCGTTTGTATACGGGGAAGTTGCCGCGTTCGGATCGGCCCTCGTTGGTGACCTCTTCGTTGGCGAGGACCGTGCCGAGCCCGGGGCACCAGTTGACCTCGACCTCAGCCATGAACGCCAGGCGGTACTCATCGATCAGGCGTTCGCGCTGGTCCTGCTCCAGTTCGGTCCACTTGTGTATGTTCGGGTCGCCGATGCCTGCGAGTGGTTCGAGCGACTCGGTGCTGCCGGAGACGATGAGCTCACCGTCCATCCCGACGTAGTAGTCCTCTCCTTCGAGCTTCTCGATGAGCGTGCTGATCGGCGCCGCCTTGCCCTCGACCGGGTCGAAATACGAGTGGTACATCTGCATGAAGATCCACTGCGTCCACTTGACGTACTCGGGGTCGGTGGTGGCGAAGCTGCGGTCCCAGTCGTAGCCCATACCCAGGCGTTTGAGCTGGGCGACCATGTTGGCGATGTTCTTCTCGGTGGTGATGCGCGGGTGGACGTTGTGCTCGACGGCGTACTGCTCGGCGGGCAGGCCGAACGCATCGAACCCCATCGGGTGCAGGACGTTGAACCCGCGCATGCGTTTGTAGCGCGCCACGATATCGGTCGCGATGTACCCGAGCGGGTGCCCGACGTGCAGCCCGACGCCGGACGGGTAGGGGAACATGTCGAGCACGTAGAACTTGGGCTTCGCGCCATCGAATCCCGCCTCATTCGGGTTGGGCGTGGCGAAGGTGCGGGCGTTCTCCCAGTGCTGCTGCCAGCGTTGTTCGATGGCGTTGAAATCGTATTTCATGGGTGGGACAGGGTACCAGACGCTCCGCACCTCCGAAGGCTTCTTCGCGTCGTCGTCTATCCATTTTTGAGACTTGGAGGTTTAGACATTCGCCCACCGCGTCGCGCGGAGGACCCGGCCGACCATGAACATCATCAGCAGGGCAAAGCCGAGGTTGTAGAGCAACCAGACGAGCGGGAGCAGCGCGAACCAGCCCGGCCCGCTGCTCATGAAGCTGACCGCAAACGCCCCGGCGAAAAGCCCGAACAACACCCAGTTGCCCAGCAGCCACAGAGGCAATATGCCGGAGAGGTAGCCGACCGCCGTCCCGGCCAGGTGCATCACCGCGCGCTTGTGGAACAGCCGGTAGAACGTGCCCACGATGCTGCCAAGCAGCAGGGCCACGCCGACGATCGACGCGGCAGATGCACCCGCGGTAAAGAGGTAACCAAAGAACATGGCTTGGAGCATCTCACCGAAGTCGCCCGAGAAGTCTTCGCCTGTCATGACGATGGCGATGCCGAAGGCGATCATAATGCCGAGGGGCGCGGTCAGCATCATCAGCCCGACGCTGCGCCCAAGGACTTGGCCCGCCCCGAGTACCGGGCGGAACGCGTAGAGCCACTGGCCGATCCGGCCGGGCTGGGTCGCGCCGATGACCAGCGCCTGGAACGGCTTGGTCTGGATGAGTCGGCCGCGCGCGAACTCCGCTGATTCCGCCACCGGCCTGCCGCACTCCGGGCAGTCCTGGTCCATCGTCTGCCCCGCCAAGGCGTAGCCACAGCTCTCGCAGAGCATCGGCCACCGGCACGACATGGCCCACTGGTCCGGCCGCTCGCGAACGGCCAGCCCGCGCAGGGTTACGAACAGCAGCAGCAGCGACGCGCTTGTCATCGCGCCGCCGATCAAGAACGCCCACGACTCGTCCATGAAAAAGCTGCCCAGTTCGATGGCGACGAAGGCCGAAGCGATCACCAGCCCCATCAGGCTCTGCCAGGGGGTGAGTTGGTACCAGCGGATGAGCGACCGCTTGAAGTTGGTCCGCCAGCGTCCGGGGCTCGCGCCCCAGCACATCGTGCCGAGCGCGGAGAAGACGTAGAACAGCTCGATTATGATAAACCACGTGCCGCCGGACATAAGCAGCCGATCGATCGCCCCGTGCTCCCCGCTGAAGGCGTCCCAGACCAGCGAGTCGTAGTAGCCGTAGTAGTAATAGCTGTCGTACTCGAGGCGGTCGCTGATGATCCCTCCTAAGAGATCGACCGTGGCCATGCCGATCCCGGCGATGAACAGGCCGTAGACATGCGCGAGGTAGCCCTGCAACAGTGTCGCACGGCGCCACTGGCCCTTGATGGTCGCGACCGGCAGGATCAGCGGCATGATCACGTGGTCCACGAGCCAGGGCGTCCGGGGCGTTCGTTGGCTGGGCGTATTGGTTTTATTCGACGTGTTCATGCGTGGTGTTTGCTGGCACGGTGATGCGCTGAGATTCTAAACGTTGGCGTACCGCGCGGCCTTGGTGATGCGGGCGATGTGGTACGTGAGGTAGAGCAGCATCCCGCCGTGCAGCAGCAGGATCAGGACCGGGAAGAAGTCCACAAGGTCGTACCGGCCGACCTGGCTGAGGTACTCGCTCAACGGATTCAGGATCAGGATCTGCAGTCCCTGAGCGAGCACCCAGGCCGGCAGCAGGGCGGCGCTGTAGCACGCGGCGCTGCCCGCAGCGGGCAGGATGTCGCGCTTGCCCATCACGCGGACGATCGCTCCGACCAGCGTACCCGCCCCAAATAGCAGCAGGCAGCCGACGAGTGCGGCGTAGATGCCGATCGTCAGCCCGCCCACGAAGTAGAACCGGATCGCCTCGCCGAAGTCGTCGACGATACCGAAGCTGTAAGGCGTGATCCGCTCGCTCACGTCGATCATCAGCATCATGACCGGCCCTGCCAAGACCGTGAAGAACAGCCCCCAGAGCAGCACGCGCAGCGGCATCTTCGTCGGCTGACGCGTGAGCATCGCCGCGCCAACCGACGCTGGCTTGAGAAGCCCACGCATCAGCAGCCGCAACGAGCCCGTGTCGCGCTTGCCACGCCCGCTGTGCTTGCTCTCCCGGACGGGCATACCGCACTCCGGGCAGTCCTGCGTATCAGCCAGCCCGGCGAGTGCGTAGCCACACCGCTCGCAGGCCGCCGGCCAACGGCAGCTCGCGTGCCACGCCGGCTTGTCGCGGTGCACCCCGACCGTGCCAACGATCCACCAGAGCATCAACAGGTTGGTCAGCCCCAGCGTGCTGAAGAAGCCCATCTGCATCAGCAGGTAGAAGCGGTCCGGCGTGATCAGCCGCATCGGCAGCGTGTTGTTGTTGTAGTAATCGCCGTAACGCGCGTCGTAGTAGCGGCTCTCGTACCAGTTCTCGATGCCCTCCCACCCCTGGACGCAGAGGATGAAGCCGGCCCAGAGCAGGGCCAGCCAGGGCGTCATCTGGTACCAGCGCGATAGCGACCGGCCGAAGCTACGGGCAAAGACTTCGACCCCCGCGCCCCAGCAAGCCGTCATCCAAGCAAGCAGCAAAAAAGCCAGCTCAACGAACAGGACGTACAGCCCGATCGCGAGCCAGGTCAGCCAGAAATCATGGCGCAGGCCAACCCCGATCTCTTCACGCAGATTGTCACCCCAGAACCACGCATCGCAGACAAACAAGCAGAAGACAAAGCCGATCAGACCCAGCACGTGCAGCAGAAACGAGCTTGCGACACCCGCGCGGCGGAGCGGCCCCTTCGCTGCGCGGATCGGGGTCAGCCAGGGGAGCAGGACGCCGTCATGTCGGTTGGGCCCGGACATAGGACCAGCATACCGGCTGCGGGCGGCGGGACGATGCCTTATGCTCATGCTTTGGCTCCTTCTCTCTTTCACAGGGAGAAGGCGGGGGATGAGGGTCGGGCGCGTAGCCGACCACGGCTTTCTCGGTATTTCTCTGTGAATACTCCGCTGGACCCTCACCCCAACCCTCTCCCTAGGAGGGAGAGGGAGCAAGGCAAAGACTTCAGCAAGCAAGACCAACATGCCCACCCGTACCGAAACCGCCCAAGCCGCCGCCGCCGGACTCCGCACCTTCGCCACCTCGATCGGGGAGACCCCCGCGCTGATCGGGTTCGACGGGTTTGTCGACGCCATCATCGCCGTCGTTGATAAACGGCACGACACCGACCACTACGACCCGGTCCACACGCTCGACGCCTTCGGTCAGCGGATCGTCGACTCGGCCGGGCGTTCGTCCAACGTCGAACTCGTGACCAAGCTCGAGAAGCTCGGCGGCAACGGCCCGATCATGGCCAACGCCATGGCCACCGCGGGCTTCGATGTCACCTACATCGGCAACCTCGGCGAGGCCGCGCTGCACCCCGTCTTCAACGATTTCGCCGAGATCGCCAAGGTCCACTCCATCGCCGACCCGGGGCATACCGATGCACTAGAGTTCGACGACGGCAAGCTGATGCTCGGCAAGCACGCGTCGCTCCGGCACGTCAACCAGAAGACCATCGACGAGCAGATCGGCCGGCAGGTCTACGTCGAACTGATCCGCCAGATGGGGTTCATCGGCATGGTAAACTGGACGATGCTGACCAGGCTCAACTCGATCTGGGAGGCGCTGATTGAGGAGGTCCTGCCGGAGATGGACAACGACAAGGTCGTCTTTATCGACCTGGCCGACCCGAGCAAGCGGACGAAGGACGACATCGCCGAGGCGATGGAGCTGACCAAACGGCTTAACACGCAGTCGAAGGTGGTCGTCGGGTTCAACCTGTCCGAAGCCGCGCAGGTCGCGGATGTGCTCGGGGTCGTGGTGCCGGACAACGACGCTGATCAGAAAGCTGCCATTGAACAGATCGCGATCGACCTGCGTGAAGCGCTGGAGGTGCACTGCGTCTGCGTACATCCAAGAGAAGGCGCCGCCGCGGCGATCAAGACCCCCGGAAGCGACACCGGTGTCCAATCCGCGATCTTCAAGGGCCCGTTCGTCGCCAAGCCCAAGCTGTCCACCGGCGCCGGTGACAACTTCAACGCCGGCTTCTGCCTTGGCCTGCTCGCAGGCCTGCCGATCGACCAGTGCCTGTGTACGGGGACGGCAACGAGCGGGTTCTACGTCCGCAACGCCCACAGCCCAAGCCTGGATGAACTGGCCGCCTTCTGCGACGACCTGCCTGCGCCGGAATGAGGCTGTTAGAGGGGTTCGGTTTTTGAACCGCCAAGGCGCGAAGTTCGCCAAGGAAGGCAAATAGGAACCGCAGATGGACGCGGATGAACGCAGATTGAATCAAACGCGGAATCGCTATTCATTCGGCCATTTGTTTTCCAGTATGAGCTTGGTTGTTGCTCTTTTGGTTCTGACTGTGGTTGCAGGGGTTTTGGCTTTCGACCTTTTGCAAATTACAGCGGCATATGTTCGGGTCTTGTTGTTTGGTGTACGCAGTGGAGGTGGAAAGGCGCAGTCTTTCATATTTCACATACCAACCTGGATACCATTTATTGTGTGGATGATCAGTGGTGGGCTACTGATCTACAAAGAGTGGAAGATCGGCTCACTCTGGCTGAAGGTGGCGATCAACGCAGCGATCACGCTGTTAATACTGGTACTGTTTCTCGCTTTATTACTTTTCGGCTTATTCTCGTAAATTAAGACTGCCTTGAATCCGCGTTCATCTGCGTCCATCTGCGGTTCCAACATGCCTTGCTGCCTTCCTTGGCGAACTTGGCGTCTTGGCGGTTAAAAAAATGCCTTCCTCCGTACCCTCCGTGCCTCCGCGGTTCAAAAACCATACCCCCAACAATCCAACAACCTGTCACTTGAAGTCGCCCTGTCTGTGGACGTATTGTGGAACAGTTGACATCTGCACGGACGGCTAGGATTTCCCGCAATGACTGCGACCCCCACCCCACCCTTTGAACCCCGCCAGCGGGCCGAGCGCAAGATCGACGTCGGCCAGCTCTTTGACAAGCTGCCGCCCAGCGCGATCGAGGCCGAGTCCGCCGTGCTCGGCTCGATGATCCTCGATTGGCGGGTCTGCGGCGAGGTCGTGCAGATCATCAAGTCGCCCGAGGATTTCTACAAGCCCGCCCACGCCGCGGTGTACGAGGCCCTGCTGTCGCTGTACAACGAGGTCCAGTCGATCGACATGGTCCAGCTCACCCAGAAGCTGGTCGACAAGAACATGCTCGAGCAGGTCGGCGGGGTCGAGTACCTCATCGAGCTGTTCGAGTCGGTGCCCAGCGCGGTCAGTGCCGGCCACTACGCGCGGATTGTGCGGGAGAAGGCGCTGGTGCGCTCGCTGATCGATGCGTCCGGGCAGCTGCTGCACCAGTGCTACAACTCGGGCGACTCGGCGGACGACCTGCTCGCCCACGCCGGCCAGCTGATCTACCACATCCAGGAGAAGCGGGGGATTACCGACGCCCACAACCTCCACGCGCTGCTGGAAGAGACTATGGCGATCCTCGAGGCCCACGACGGCAAATCCGTCACCGGGCTGGAGACCGGGTTCTTCGAGCTCGACGAGATGACCAACGGCCTGCACGGCGGGGAGCTGACGATCATCGCGGCAAGACCCTCGATGGGTAAGACCGCATTCATGCTGAACATGGCCGAGCACGTCGCGGCGGTCAACAAGATCCCCGTCGCGGTGTTCAGCTTGGAAATGTCCAAGCAGCAGCTGGCCCAGCGTCTGCTGTGCTCGCGGTCCGGCGTCGACTCGCAGAAGCTGCGGAAGAACATGCTCAGCCGGGACGACTTCGGGCGGCTGCAGATGACGGTGGGGGAGCTGGCCGAGGCGCCGATGTTTATCGACGACACGCCGGGCCTGAACCCGGTGGTGCTGCGGGCCAAGGCCCAGCGGCTCGCGAACGAGCGGCACATCAAGGCGATCTTCGTCGACTACCTGCAGCTCATGTCCGACCCGGGCAGCAACTCGCGTCAGGAAGAGGTGTCGAGCATCTCGCGTCAGATCAAGGCGTTGGCCCGCGACCTGGAGGTGCCGGTCGTGTGTCTGAGCCAGCTCAATCGGCAGGCCGAGCAGCGCGAGGGGCACCGCCCGCGGATGAGCGACCTGCGTGAGTCCGGCTCGATCGAGCAGGACGCGGACGTCGTCCAGATGGTCCACCGCGAGGACTACTTCCACCGCAACGACCCGGACTACGATCCCGACCACCTTGCCGAGATCATCGTCGCCAAGCAGCGTAACGGCCCGACGGGTGTGGTGAAGCTGCAGTTCCACGGGCCGACAACAAGGTTTAACAACCTGGCGAGTGGCGGGGATTACTGAATGCATGCGGTGTAGCTGGCGATGCGGAGCGTCCCGTGATTTAGCGGATCCACCGTTTGACGCGGGCCGGATCATTCGCACGGGACGCTGCGCGTCGCCCGCTACACCGTTCTCTTAGCGACCTGTATAACTCCAACAAGCGCGACACACCCCCGCCGTATGATTCAATGCTTCGCTTGCTCTCACCCCTCAAACGAATCAGAAAGCCCACGGATGGCAACCTCGCAACACCTCTCGCTCCGACTCACCAACGACGACATCGTCCGCCTCCGTACGACGATCGGCAGCGACACCCACGAGCTCTCGCTGGATCGCGACGAGTTCGAACAGCTCTTCCGCCACATGCTCAAGCTCCGCGCCAAGCTCGACCTACGCGACGCGAGCCGGGGCTTTGATCGGCGGTAGACCCGTTCTGCAATCCCATCAGCTCGGTGTAGCGGCAGACGCGGAGCGCCCCGTTCAGGCCATCTGCCTAGATTTGCATGGGACGCTCCGCGTCTGCCGCTACACCGCACGGAACCGCTTATTCATGGTTCGACCTTGATATCATCTATCCGATTCTGCCCTGATATAGAGGATGACCATGTTTGAACGCATACTCCCGCTGCTGCTGTGTTTTGTGTCCTTCGGCTGCGCTGCCGACCGGCCTGTCGAACAGGGCGTCGAGGGCGCGCCGCTCGCCGCCCCCCCGGCCAAGCCGAACATCATCTACATCCTCGCGGACGACCTCGGCTACGGCGACCTCGGGTCCTACGGCCAGACCCAGATCCTCACACCGAACCTAGATAGCATGGCGGCGAACGGCCTGCGCTTCACCGACCACTACTCCGGCTCGACCGTCTGCGCCCCGGCCCGGTGCGTGCTGATGACCGGCAAGCACACCGGCAGGTGCTTTACCCGCGGCAACTTCCACGACAAAGAGACCGGCTACACCATCGCGATCCCCGAGACCGAGCCCTCGTTGCCCAAGCTGCTTCAGTCGGCCGGGTACAAGACCGCGATTGTGGGCAAGTGGGGCATCGGCCCGCCGGACTCGACGAGCTCACCCAACAACTTCGGCTTCGATTTTTTCTATGGGTTCCTCGACCAGAAGCACGCCCACAACCACTACCCCGACTACCTCTGGCGGAACGACAAGAAAGAGCTCACCGGCAACATCATGACCGACGAGAGCCGGCTGAGCCCGGTCGGCAACGGCGTCGCGGTCAAGCGCGTCGCCTACGCGAACGACCTGTTCTTTAAAGAGTCCGGCCAGTGGATCGAGGAGCAGGCCAAGGCGGGTGAGCCGTTCTTCCTCTACCTCGCGATGACGACGCCGCACACGAACAACGGCGCGCCGAGCCGGCTGGAGTTCATGCCCGAGGAGAACAGGCCGCAGAAAGGCCAGGAGGTCCCTGACCTAGGGCCCTATGCCGACAAGGACTGGCCCGGGCCGCAGAAGGGCACCGCGGCGATGATCACACGCTTCGATAAGCAGGTCGGTGAGCTGGTCAGGCAGCTCGAAGCGCTGGGCGTTGCCGACAACACGCTGATCATCTTCACCTCCGACAACGGCCCGCACGCCGAGGGCGGCAACAACCCGTCCTTCTTCGACTCCAACGGCCCGCTGCGTGGTATCAAACGCGACCTCTACGAGGGCGGCATCCGTGTGCCCACCATCGCTTACTGGCCCGGTACGGTGAAGCCCGGCGTGACCGACCACATCAGCTCGTTCGAGGACGCGTTGCCGACGTTCGCCGAACTCGCAGGCGTGAACGCCCCGGCCGACGTGACCGGGATCAGCTTCGTGCCGACGCTCAAGGGCGAGGGCACACAACGCAGGCATGACTACCTTTACTGGGCGTTCTACGAGCAGCAGGGCAAACAGGCCGTGCGTTTGGGCAAGTGGAAGGGTGTCCGCCTGCGGGTCAGCAAGAACAAGGACGCCCCGATCGAGCTTTACGACCTGTCGGCCGACCTGGGCGAACAGAACAACATCGCGAAGGATCACCCGGGCATCGTCGCGCAGATCAGGACGATGATGGAGCAGGCCCAGACGCCGGCGAGCTTTGAACGCTGGCGGTTTGAATGGGAGAAGTAAGTGATTAAAAGTGGGCAGACATTCCTGTCTGCCAAAACGCCGCAGTCGTTATGACGACTGGTTTTCAGCTTTTGGCTGATCGGCAGACAGGAATGTCTGCCCCACTGTAGCATCGCTGCAATCCATCCGATACAGTCCCCACCATGTCATATGAAACTGAACTGAAGATTGCCGTCCAGGCGGTGCGTGACGCGGCGAAGGTCTGCCGGAAGGTCCAGGCCGCGCTGGTCACCGCCGAGACGCTGGAGAAGAAGGACAAGAGCCCGGTGACGGTCGCGGATTTCGCTTCGCAGGCTGTGGTTTGCAAAGCGCTCGCCGACGCGTTTGGCGATGATCGCGTGGTTGGCGAAGAGGGTGCGGACGACCTGCGTGGTGAAGAGAGCACCCCGCTGCGTAACCAGGTCGTGTCGCATACCGCCGAGGTCGTCGGCGACAGCGCGACCCAAGACGCGGTGCTCGGATGGATCGACCGCGGTGGCTACGACCCCGCGGCCGAGGGCGCACAGAAGCGATACTGGACCCTCGACCCCATCGACGGCACGAAGGGCTTTCTGCGCGGCATGCAGTACGCCATCGCTCTGGCGCTGATCGAAGACGGCCGGGTCGTGCTCGGCGTGCTCGGCTGCCCGAACCTCGAACATACCGACGGGTCGCTGGGCTGTTTATTTATCGCGATCCGGGGCGAAGGCAGCCAGCTACTGCCGATCGATGGCGCGGGCGTAGAGGGTACAACCGTCACTGTCGATGAAGTCATAGCCGCAACGGACGCGAAGTTCTGCGAGTCGGTCGAGTCCGGGCACTCTAACCAGGGCGACTCGGCCAACATCGCTGCGATCCTCGGCATCACCGCCGAGCCGTACCGGATTGACAGCCAGTGCAAGTACGCCGCGGTCAGCCGGGGCGACGCGAGCATCTACCTCCGTCTGCCCACGCGGGCCGACTACCAGGAGAAGGTCTGGGACCACGGTGCAGGATCGATCGTCGTCGAAGAGGCCGGCGGGACCGTGACTGATGTGACGGGCACGCCCCTGGACTTCTCACTGGGCCGAACGCTGGCGAACAACCGCGGCATCATCGCGACCAACGGGCGGTTTCACGACGAAGTGGTCAGTGCGGTGCAGAGCGTGATCGGGTAATCATTGATTCGTGATTGTTGCCTCTGCGATCACATCTAATGCAGTTGCGGTATCGCAGCCATAGAGCCCTGATCCCCATGCAGAGTTGGCTTCGATTACAGCGATTGATCCATCGTCTAGTCGTCCCGCGTCGATCACAATAGAGCGTGGAAGCGTTGCCGCATGACCCTCGAGTAAATCGGCAATAAACGCACGGACTGCATCGGATTCTTCCGGATTAGGGTTGAGCCATTCACCTGAATCATCCCGTGCGGCGTTGCCATCAACGAAATACGGGCTGATAGTCATCGGCTTCCCATCGAGCACATAACATCGGTATTCGCTTGTCCAATTCACGATTTCACTCATCATGACTTCTTCGTCATTATCAACGTGACATGCTTTTTTAAGCTCTTCACCATTACGATAGACCCCCGCCGTGAATGGTTTGGTGATCGACATGGGCTTGACGAATGTTGGCTTTGAAAGAGCGAACGCATCGCTCAGCTTTCCTATCCAGACCCGTCTCCTTACATATTCATTTGGTAGGTGGATCAGCCAATCCGGATCCGGTTCAAGCAGCGTGATGGGTAGTGTCTCAGCGACGGCGTAAGCGAGTACTGGCTCACCGTAGAGCACCCAATCGTACGTTTCGTTGAGGAGGTGCGGGGGCACTTGCCAGCGTTGCAGACGCGTGACAGGCCACTTTCGCGCAGTGGCGGCTCGCCAGATGCGCGTGGCATCTTCAGAGTTGCGAGGAGGTAACAGGACGTGTGAGTTCTCAGGCGGCATCATCAACCCCCCGGCAGCCCACGGATATCCACCACATCCGCCTGCATCGTGTCCAGGTCCAGCACCGCGACAGTGCACCTGTCGTTCACCCACCCGCAGCACTCGCCGGGGTTGAGTAGGAGCTGCTTGCCGCTGAGGTTGGTCGGCATGTCTTTCAGTTCGACGCTGGGCTCGTGGTTGTGGCCGGTGATGATCACATCCGCGCCGACGCGGTCGGCGGGCTGGAGCCAGTCGATGAAGTGGTGCATGACGACGATGCGTGAGCCGCCACCGGCGGTAGGCAGCTCGAGTCGCAGCGGCCCGTCGACGATCTGCGGCAGGACCTGCTTGAGCCCGGCCCGTTCGCCGTCGTTGTTGCCGTAGATGCAGAAGACCGGCGTGTCGCCGACGAGGTCGGGGTCTTTGAGGAGCTTGGCGGCGAAGGGTGCGACGAGGTCGCCGGCGTGGAGGATCGCGCCGACTTTGAGCCGTTGAAACATCGCCAGGGCCTGCCGGAACGTTGGGAGGCGGTCGTGCGTGTCGCTGATCACGCCAACTTTCATCACCGAATCATACGGGTTCCGTGTTCGATCTGCTACGCTCGATTCGGGGCCGGCCCTATACTGAAGCAGTGTTTGTAAGGGATGCCCTTCTGGGAAACGCCATGCCGCTGCCACTCACACGTCGAATCTCTGTCGCTCTGCCGATCCTGTTTTATCTGCTCGGGCTGGTGGCGCTGCGGCTGCACCTGCCGACAGACGATAGGCCCTTGCTGATCGTCGCGCTCCTGGCCGGGGCGGCGTGTATCGGCACGGGCGTTGCACTGGTATTGCACCAACGCGCCGCGGTCGAGCGTGTATCCTCACGGGTATGAGCGAGCGTTTAACCCAGCTTCAGAAACTCTTTGCCGCCGATCCGAACGACGCGGACCTGCCCTACATGATCGCGCTGGAGTATGGCAAGGCGGGCGACACCGCCGAGGCGATCGCCTGGCTGGACAAGACGATCGTGCTCAATGCACACTACCACTACGCCTACTTCCAGAAGGCCAAGCTTCTGGATGAGGAGGGTGAAATAGACGGTGCCGTCGCGGTGTTAGACCAAGGGATCGCGTTGGCGACCAAGGTGGGCGATGCGAAAGCGCTGGGCGAACTGCAGGAACTCCGCATAGTGGTACAGGGCTGAGGCATGACAAACGAGACCCAACCGACGAAGAGCGAGCCGAAGACCTACTTCGGCGAATCCAATGAGGTCGACCCGACACCGGGCTGGATCCCGTTCTTTTTTGTGATCGCATTTGTTGTGGTTTTTCTCTCGGCATTTATCGTTGTGGCGCTCTTCGTGCGGTGAGTCCTTGCGGTGTAGCGGGCGACGCGCAGCGTCCTGTTCAAACGGTCTTTCACGATTCGTACGGGACGCTTCGCGTCGCCCGCTACACCGTGCTGATTTAGATTGCTGTGAATACCGCGACCGCCTCGTCCCACTTACCACGGGACTTGAGCAGGTGCTCGATCGCTTCACGTACGGCACCCCGGCCGCCGGCTTTTACCGTGATGTGATCTGCGGCCTGCTTGGTTTCTTCCACCGCGTCACCCACGGCAATCGCGTAGCCCACCACCTCGAACGCGGGCAGGTCCGGCAAATCGTCGCCCATCATCGCAGTCCCGCTTAGTGGGACACCGATCCGCTGGGCCAGCGTCGTGATATCCGCGGCCTTGTCCCTGCTCCCCTGGATGAGGTGTTCGATGCCGAGTTCTTGTGCGCGGTGCTTGACCACGCCGCTGGTCTTGCCTGTAAGGATGGCGACCTGGATACCGAAGCGTTGTGCGAGTTTGATGCCCAAGCCGTCCTTGACATTGAACTTTTTGGAGGGCACACCGTTGTCGTTGACATAGAGCCCTCCGTCGGTGAGGACGCCGTCGACGTCGAGCACGAGGAGTTGGATGGATCCGGGGTCAGCCATATCAGCCCTCAATAACTTTTAGCGCGGCGAGGTCCTGGACATCGATGATGCCAAGCGGCTGGCCTAGATCATCAACGATCGGGATTTCATCGAAGCGCTTTGACCGTACGACATGGACGGCATCACGAACAAGTGATTCGCGATGGAGCGTGGTTGGGTTTTGGGTCATCACCTGGTCGATCGCGCTTGTCCAGGCGTCCGGGCCCTGATTGATCAGCGCGCTGCGCAGGTCGCCGTCAGTCACAATCCCCGCGAGTTTATTTTCATCGTCGACGACCAGCAGCGCACCGGCCCGACGCAGCCCGCTATCGCTCGCGGACTGCTCCGCAAGCCTGTACGCGTCCTGCATGCTCGTGCCCAATGCGATCAGGGGCGTGTTCGCGTCTTTACCGACGCACTTGAATCGCATCGCCTGCGTGACGGGCATGAGCCGCTTGCCCAGGCCCCCCGAGGGGTGGACCTTGTGAAAATCATCGGCGGAGAAGTTGCGTTGCCGCATCACCGTCAGCGCCAACGCATCGCCCAAGGCGAGCATGGCGGTGGTGCTGGCCGAGGGCGCGAGGTTGTGCGGGCAGGCCTCGGTGATGTCGCCGATGGCTAGCGTTACCTCCGCGAGCCGGCCGAGTTTGCTGCCCGGCCGACCGACCAGCGCGAGCGTAGGGATGCCGTCCTGCTTGAGCAGCATCGCGAGGGTGAGGACCTCCTCGGTGCCGCCGCCGTTGGAAAGCAGGAGCACCGCATCGCCCTGGCGGACCTTGCCGATGTCGCCGTGCAGGGCTTCGACGGGGTGCAGGACGTGGCTGGGCGTGCCGGTGGACGCGAAGGTGGCGGAGAGCTTGGCACCGATGAGCCCACTCTTGCCAAGCCCGGAGACGACGAGCGAGCCTTTGAGTGAGGCGATGAGTTCGACGGCTCTTTGAAACGAGCTGTCCAGTGAAATCGCACCGATCGCCGCTGCCTCGGCATCGAGGACAGACCGGGCGAATGTGAGTAGGCTCTGGGGCTGGGTCATTTCTTGGCGTTATCATACCTCTCAACCTCATGGAAGAGCATTCCACACAACCCGGATCCGCGGTCTCTGCCGACGCAAGGAGCACGCCCTATGGCGACTACCGTGTCCGCCTGGACGCCTATGCCGGGCCGTTGGACCTGCTGCTCTTCCTGGTCAAGCGGCACGAGATCGATCTGCACGACATCCCCGTGGCCGAGCTGACCGAGCAGTACCTGCGACATCTGGAAGTAATCAAGTCGATCGATGTCGAGTCGGCGGGGGAGTTCCTTGTGATGGCCGCGACGCTGGTCGAGATCAAGTCGCGGATGATCATCCCGCAGTCGCTCCGCGAAGGCGAGGGTGACCACGAAGACCCGACGCAGGACATCGAAGAGACCGCCGACCCGCGCTACGAGTTGGTGCAGCAACTGCTGGCTTACAAAGCTTTCAAAGACGCTGCGTATGCGCTTGACGACCGGGCACAGCAGTGGGAGCACCGCTTCCCCGTGCGTGTTAAGGCCGGTCAGCGTGTCGAAGAAGACAGGCCCGAAGAGGTCTCGATCGATCTCGAGGACGTCAATGTCTATGACCTTTGTGAAGCGTTCGGCCGGATCCTCGAGACGGTCGGGCACATCGGTGACCACGCTGTCACGTACGACGACACGCC
Organism: Planctomycetota bacterium; assembly: GCA_039024275.1. GTDB lineage: Bacteria > Planctomycetota > Phycisphaerae > Phycisphaerales > Phycisphaeraceae > JAHQVV01. Next base: position 101,925 of record JBCDKD010000002.1, read on the forward strand.
GATCTCGCTGCACGCGGAAGACATCCATGACCGGCTGCGGACCGATGCACCGGTCGGCGGGATGACGCTGCAGGAGATCTTCGAGGGGCGGAGCAACAAGTCCGAAATGATCGGGCTCTTCCTCGCGACGCTGGAACTGGTACGCCAGCGGCTGATCGTCGTCTTGCAAGACGAGCAGGTGGAGCGCGCGGGTCCCGGTGCGAATATCCGTCTTGTCCTGGTGCCCGAAGCGGAGCGTCAACCGATCAACGACGACACCGAACGCGAGGCCGTCGGCGAGGCCGGGTACGACTGGCCGGACGAAGCAAGCCGGCTGCGTTTTGAGCGTCGCGAGCGTTTGCGTGCCACGCTTGCTGCGAAGGCAGAGGCCGAGGCGCGTGGTGAACAGTTCGATACAAAGGCTTATAAGAAGCAGCTGGCCGAGCAGCGGGGCGGTGAAATCGACGAGCTGGATGAAGAAGAGTTGGCCATCGAGGCGGACGACGCGGAGTACCTGGAAAAGGGTGATCAGGCCGATGGCTGAGCACACCGCGACCATCAAGTGGGTTAGCCGGGGTGAGGATTTTCTTTCCGGTAAGTACTCGCGTGAACATGTGTGGGCGTTCGATGGCGGGGCGGTTGTCCCGGCCTCACCCGCGCCGGCCGTGGTTCCCGCCCCCTATTCGAACCCGGACTATGTTGACCCGGAAGAGGCGTTTGTTGCTTCGGTCTCTAGCTGCCACATGCTGACGTTCCTGTACCTCGCCGGCCGGGCAGGCTTCCGCATCGAGCAGTACACCGATGAGGCGGTCGGTGTGGTGGCGAAGGGCGACAACGGCGTGCCTTGGGTCAGCATGATTACGCTGCGCCCGCAGATCAGCTACGCCGGTGACACCACGCCTACAGCAGAAGAGTCCAAACAACTGCACCACCATGCACACGAGCAGTGTTTTATCGCGAACTCGATTAAATCCGAAGTCGTAATCAAGCACGCCTGAGCGACAAGGATTTATGAATAGGTGACCCATGACCGCGACCGATACAACAACCGCTTCGGATCTTTCCAGCAACCCCCTGATGCAGCGCGAGGGGCTGCCTGCCTTCGATGTCATCACGCCGGAACACGTCGTCCCGGGTGTCGAAGCAAGCCTCACCGAGTTGTCAGCGACGTTCGATCAATTAGAGGCGAACGCCCAGCCGACATGGGACGGTTTGCTTGCACCTCTGGAGGCGATCGGCCGAGTATTCGAATACTGCTGGGGGCCGATTGGACACCTTATGGCGGTCAAGAATTCGGATGCGTTGCGCGATGCGTACATGGCCGTCCAGCCGCAAGTGGTGCAGCTTGGCTTGAGGATGAGCCAGAGCAAGCCGATCTACGACGCGCTGGTTGCGCTAAAGGAAGGTGGCGACTGGGGAAAGCTCGACCACGCCCAGCAGCGCATCGTTGAAGCAAAGATCCGGGATATGAAGCTGTCCGGCGTAGCGCTTGAGGGCGAAGAGAAAGAACGCTACCTCGAGATCGCTGAGCGGCTTTCGACCCTGTCGACAGAATTCTCCAACCACGTTCTAGACGCGACCAAGGCGTTTGAGCTGATCGTGACCGACCCTGCTGACGCAGAGGGCTACACCTCGACGCTGCGTGCGATGACCAGCCAGTCGTACAATGATGCCAAATCGCCTGAGATACCCAGCACTTCTGAGTCCGGCCCCTGGCGGGTCACGCTGGATGGGCCGTGCCTGCGTGCGTTCCTGGAGCACAGCCGCAACCGTGAGCAGCGTGAGCAGGTCTACCGTGCGTTTATCAGCCGGGCGACGCGGGGCGACCTGGACAACGGCCCGCTTATCGTCGAGACGCTCAAGCTCCGCAAGGAGAAGGCGGCGCTGCTCGGCTACGAGACCCACGCCGAGGTGAGCCTGGCGACGAAGATGGCCGGGACCGTCGAAGCGGTGCAGAAGATGTCCGACGAGCTCGCGGTCGCATCACGCCCGGGCATGGAGAAGGACCTCGACGAGCTGCGCGCTTTTGCGAGAGAGCAGGGCGAAGACCGCGGGCTGATGCACTGGGACCTGGCGTTCTGGGCCGAGCGGATGCGCGAGCAGAAGTTTGATTACACAGACGAGGAGCTTAGGCCGTACTTCCCGCTGCCCCGCGTGATGGACGGGCTCTTCGGCATCTGTAAGAAGCTCTTCGGCGTCACGTTCATCCGCAACGACGAAGCGGCCCCGCGCTGGCACGAGGATGTTCAGTTTTACGACGTGATCAACGAGAACGGCGAGACAATCGCGTCGTTCTACTTCGACCCGTACAGCAGGCCGGCGGACAAGCGCGGCGGGGCGTGGGTCAACGGCTGCGTCAGCCGACGCGTCGTCGATGGCCAGGTCATCAACCCCGTGTACCACGTCATCTGCAACGGCACGAACCCGACCCAGGACGCTTCCGGGGGCAAGCCCTCGCTGATGAGCTTCGACGAGCTGATCACGCTCTTCCACGAGTTCGGCCACGCGCTGCAGGGCATGCTGACAACGGTCGACTACGCCGACGCCTCCGGGCTGAGCGGGATCGAGTGGGACGCGGTGGAGATCTGCAGCCAGTTCATGGAGAATTGGTGCTACGACAAGCCGACGCTGCAGGGGATGACGGAGCACGTCGAAACGGGCGCGCCGCTGCCGGACGATCTGTTTGAGAAACTCGTCAAGGCCCGCACCTACCGTGCCGGGTCGGCGTATATGCGTCAGCTCTGCCTTGGCATCACGGACATGACACTGCACACCACGTTCGACCCCAACGGCGAGCAGTCGTACATCGACGCCTACCGCGCGGTGGCGAAGGCTTACGCACCGCTGCCGCCTTTGGAGGAGGACAACTTCCTCTGCTCGTTCGGCCACATCTTTGCCGGCGGTTACTCGGCGGGGTACTACAGCTACAAGTGGTCGGAGGTGCTTAGCGCGGACTGCTTCGGCGCGTTCGAGGAGGCCGGCCTCGACGAGGATGACAAGGTTGTCGAACTGGGCCAGCGTTTCAAGGACACGTTCCTCGAGCGGGGCGGTGGCGAGCACCCCATGGCGGTCTTCAAGGCCTTCCGCGGCCGTGAGCCTTCGACGGCGGCACTGCTCCGACATAATGGCTTGGGGTGATGGCTTGGTCCGCATGGGCGTGGGCCGTTGGCCGCATACCGCCGCCCGTTCGTCATCAGCCGTGCGGCGAAGCCACCGCGTCACCCCGCGGAAAGTCCTGCTACAGGTACTTGATTGCCAACGCCACGACGATCCCGACCAGGATCGCGAAGATGACTGTCTGCCCAAGGGCCTCGAAGAGAAAAAGGCCGAGGATTGTTCGGTTGCTCATATCTTCGGGTCGGTTCGTCTTCGCGCCGCACTTCGGGCAAACTGCTGGCACATTCGCCCCGAATTGATGGCCGCATTGTTTGCACTTGAACATCGCAGCGTCATCTTATCCCCGGTGATTTGGCCGATGGGCCTGGGTCGGCTACACTCGCAAAAATTTTGGGCTCTTTCCGCCGCGCGGTGGCTGCGCGGGCCGTACACAAGCCTTTTTTCTGCATGGAACCGCAGCGACGCGACCGCACGATGCCAAAACGCACCGATATCAAGACCATCCTCATCATCGGCGCCGGCCCGATCGTCATCGGACAGGGCTGCGAGTTCGACTACTCCGGCACCCAGGCCTGCAAGGCGCTGAAAGAAGAAGGCTACAACGTCGTCCTGATCAACTCGAACCCGGCGACGATCATGACCGACCCGGAGTTCAGCGACCGGACGTACATCGAGCCGATCATCCCCGAAGCAGTCGAAAAGATCATTGCCAAGGAACAGAACGGCCCGTTCCATATCGATGCGCTTTTGCCGACGCTCGGCGGACAGACCGCGCTGAACTGCGCGTGCAAGGTCGAAGAACTCGGCATCCTTGAGAAGTATGGCGTCGAGATGATCGGCGCGACCCGAGAGGCGATCTACAAGGCCGAGGACCGCGAACTGTTTAAGCAGTGCATGGACTCGATCGGCCTAAAGAGCCCCGAGTCCAAGACCGCGACCACGATGGACGAGGCCCGCACGATCCTCGACGAGGTCGGACTGCCCGCGATCGTACGACCGGCGTTTACGTTGGGCGGTACCGGAGGTGGGATCGCGTACAACCAGGAAGAGTTCGAGGATATCGCCAAACGCGGTCTTGACGCATCGATGACCACGCAGGTACTCATCGATAAGTCGCTTTTGGGTTGGAAAGAGTATGAGATGGAGGTGATGCGCGACAAGAACGACAACGCGGTCATCATCTGCGCGATCGAGAACTTCGACGCGATGGGCGTGCACACCGGCGACTCGATCACCGTCGCCCCCGCGCAGACCCTGACCGACAAGGAGTACCAGCGGATGCGCGACGCGTCGCTGGCGATCCTCCGGGCGATCGGCGTCGAGACCGGCGGGTCCAACTGCCAGTTCGCCATCAACCCCGACAACGGCGAGATGGTCGTCGTCGAGATGAACCCCCGCGTCTCGCGATCGTCGGCGCTGGCCTCCAAAGCCACCGGTTTCCCCATCGCCAAGATCGCGGCGAAGCTCGCGGTGGGGTATACGCTCGACGAGCTGCCCAACGACATCACGGGCAAGACGGTCGCGTGCTTCGAGCCTTCGATCGACTACGTGGTGACGAAGCTGCCGCGCTGGACCTTTGAAAAGTTCCCCGAGGCGGACGAGACGCTGACGACGCAGATGAAGAGCGTTGGCGAGGCGATGTCGATCGGCCGAACGTTTAAGGAGTCGCTGCAAAAGGGCATCCGCTCGATGGAAGTCAAGCGGTTTGGGCTGGGGCTTGACCAGAACGATAAGTACCTCCAGAACATCCGCGGGGTCGAGCTGGCGGATGGCTCACGCGTGCAGTGGCCGATCGATGCGGACCGCCTGGAACGCAAGCTCCGCGTGCCTAGCCAGGGGCGGATGTACTACGTGCGGTACGCCTTCAAGATGGGCTGGACGATCCAGGAAGTCTTCGATGCGACGAAGATCGACCATTGGTTCCTCGACCAGATCAAGCAGCTTGTGGACTTTGAGGCCAAGCTCGAAGCCGTCGGCTCGCTGGAAGACTGCCCGCGCGACTTGTTGTTTGCCGCCAAACAGCTGGGCTACTCCGACCCGCAGCTGGCGAACCTGTTCCTCGGCGCGATCACGACGACGAACATCATAGCCGTGCGTCGTCATCGCAAAGAGCTGGGGATCGAGCCGGTCTACAAGCTGGTCGACACCTGCGCGGCCGAATTCGAGGCGGCGACGCCTTACTACTACTCGACCTATGAGACGCCATATGAGGTCTTGTATGGAATGGAAGGTGGTTTGTCTGAAGAAGAGGTCGAAAAATTCGGCAAGATTATTGCGGTGAGCCCAGGTGGTCCTAATGCAACTTACCTTGTTGTAGACGACGAGATCCGCGTCACCGACAAGAAAAAGATCGTCATCCTCGGCGGCGGGCCCAACCGCATCGGGCAGGGCATCGAGTTCGATTACTGCTGCGTGCAGGCCGCCTTCGCCGCGAAGGAGCTCGGGTACGAGGCGGTCATGGTCAACTCCAACCCAGAGACGGTTTCGACGGATTACGACACGTCCGACCTGCTGTTCTTCGAGCCGTTGACGATGGAAGATGTGCTGAACCTCTGTGAGCGGCTCAACGGTAAGCCGTTCTCTGAAGAAGGCGGCCACGTCCACGGCGTCATCGTCCAGTTCGGCGGGCAGACCCCATTGAACCTCGCCAACGGCCTCCGCGCTGCGGGCGTGCCCATCATCGGCACCAGCGTTGACTCGATCGATCTCACCGAAGACCGCGACAAGTTCAAGGCGCTCTGCGATGAGCTCGACGTCCGCCAGCCCGACAATGGGATCGCGTACGACGTCGAGCAGGCGGTCGAGATCGCCAACGCCATCGGCTACCCCGTCCTGGTCCGGCCGTCGTTCGTGCTCGGCGGCCGGGCGATGGAGACGGTCTTCGACGACGAGCAGCTCCGCAAGTACATGGTCATCGCGATCGGGGCGAGTGATCTCGAGGGCCAGCCCATCCTCATCGACAAGTTCCTCGCGGAAGCAACGGAGTGCGACATCGATGTCATCGCGGACTATGGGCTTGTGACGCCGGGTGGCTTGGCGAGTGATGACCAGCG
>JBCDKD010000003.1:0-100298 GCA_039024275.1 Planctomycetota bacterium
CGGCTCGGCGGCCGCGCCCGACATCAACTTGTCCAGGTACTGGGCCGACTCGTAGCCGATCCCAAAGTAGTCCGAGTCGATGACGGTCAGCGTGGGTGACGCCGCCATCGTCAGCACCTGGTCGCCCAGTTGGACCACGATGCCGACGTCTTCGGGCACCTGCAGGTGCATCTCTGCACAGATCTGGGCGAGGTAACGGGCCGTGACACTGTTCTGCACCAGCACGCCGACCGGCGAGGTCAGCGACTCGAGCCAGCTGGTGATCACCCGGCGCATGTGCACGGTCCCGTCCCGCGTCGCCTCGAAGTCGTGCAGGAGCGAGAACTTGTCCGGCTCAGAAAAGCCATGCGAGCGGACCGCTTGCGACAGGCCCTCGGTATCAAGCTCGTTCACGGCCTGCGAGAGGATCCCAATATGTGCGAATCGGCGGTAGCCGCACGACACAAGATGCTCGCCTGCCAGGGCCGCCCCTGCGCGGTAATCAAACAGCACTGAAGGGAGGCCTTGCGTTGGTGAATTCTGCCAGTGGTTCACGATCGGGATGCCCTGGGCCGTGGCTTTCTCTTCCGCCTCGGCGGTAATCCGGCCGACCACGCCGTCGTAATCCGACACGCCGGATTGCCCCGTCATCCCGACCAGGTAAGGGTCCACCACGCAAGCCCAGTCCTTCTCGGCACCGTACTGAAGGATGCCCTGATAGCAGTCGAGGTGCCACGGCCAGGGGTGGTCCAGTTCAATCGCGATCGCGATGCGTTTTGGCAAGTGAGACGATCCCTTCCATCCAAGCGGACTCCGATTCCCCACGCTATCACGTCGCAGGCGATTGCAAGGCACGCTTCGACGGGTAAGTCTAACTCAAAAACGCCGCTTTATGGGAAATGATTCCCTAAAGTTGACGTATTTAGGATATATTTTGACGTGAAAAGATATCGCTATTTGCAGATTAAGTCGTACACTGATGGAGTAGTAATACAACAACGCTCCTTCAAGGACGGTCGTCTGGCCCCGCTGGACAACCGTCTTTTTTTCGCGCCTGATCGGTACGGCCCACGCGGGCTGGCGGGGTGGTTTTAAACGAGTACAGCGTGCAAGCGGGTGCCCCGAAGTGTCGGTGATCGGGGTACTGGCTTACGCGTCGTGCTATAACAGGCGGGCTTAGCCGGCCGCTTCTTCCTTAAGCCGGTCGCGCAGCTCGTAGTACGCCTCGCGTGCCTTGTCGCGGACGTCCCGGTCGGGGTCGGACCCCATGCGTTGCAGGGCTTTCGCGCCGGTCTGCGTGCCGACGGACCGGAGCACGTCGATGCAGCCCGTGCGGACCTTGGCGTGCTTGGACTTGAGGTGCTTGATCGCCGGGGCCTCCCCGTGTTTGCCGAGCGCGATGAGCCCGGCCGCCACCGCGTCGGTCTCGAGCAGGAACCAGTTGGCGATGACCTCGGCGACCCGCGCCGCCTGGGTGTCGTTGGCCTGTTCACCGGCGAGGCGGATCGCGGTCCGAACGTAGCTGCGCGGTGCACGCTCGTTCTCAAGCAGCTCGAGATACAACGGCACCGCCGGCGCGTCACCCCAGTTCTCGAACACACGCAGCGTCGTGTGGTCAAGGCCCCGTCGGCTGTCCTGCTTCATCCACTCCAGCACCGCCTGGCAGACCTGGGGCTGCCGGTCCTCGTCCTCGCCCGGCTTCGCGTAGGCGAGCCGCGACAACGCACCGCTCAGCGCGCCGCTCGTCGCGTCCGGGTCCTGGCTGAGGCGCAGGAATTTCGCGGCCGCGTCGTTCCGCTTGGGGTCCAGGCGATCAACGACATCGCCGGCCTCATGCCGCAGCGGAGGGTCCTCGGCGGTCAGCCACCCATCCCAGACCGGCAGGCTCTTGGCGGTCGAGAATTCGGCGAGCACATCCGCAAACCCCCGCCGATCGTTCGTCCGCATACTGGGGGTCCGCTTGAGGTAAGCGAGCAGCGCGTCCTCCGCGTACTCCGATACCGCAGGGTTCTTGAAAGCGCTGATCACATCGCGCCGCAGGCTGAAATCCGTGCTGAACGACGCGAGCAGGTCTGCGGCTTGGCGGTTGCCGATCGCGCCGAGGTGCGCCATGACCGCACCGTCGGGCGAGGTGCGGGCCCGCCTGAGCGCGTTGGTCAGGCTGGCGAGGCCCTTGTCTTCCGCGTGCTGATCGAGCAGGCGGAGCGCGAAGGGGACACGGTCGCGCGCGGCAGGCTCGACCGCGATCTTGCCCGCGAGGATGACGGCCCGGCTGGCCTGCGCGGTCGAAAGGGTTTGGCCGCCCTCCAGCAGGAAACGCATGCCTTCCAACTGCTCCGAACCGAACGGCCTGGCCATGAGCCGCAAGGCCTCTTCGACCGTAAGCTCGACGGGCTCGGGCGGCGGCGGCGGCTCCGGCCGAGAGAAGCGCCCCGGCGGATCGATGGCGGCAGGATCGGGGCGCGGCGGATCGAACACGCTCGGCCGGCTGCTGCTGGGCGGGTTGAAGCCGCCGGGCCGGGCGTCGTCCTGCGCGACCCGAGGCGGCCGGGGGTCGTCCTCCACGATCGGCGCGGACGGGTCGCTGGGCAGCGTGGCGTAGACGCCGTAGCCCGAGAGGACGAGCACGGCGACGCCCATGACGCCCTGCACGAGGAGAGAGCCGACCAGGCCGTCGGTCGCCGACTCTTCCTGCGTCGGCGCGCTGTCGTCGACGCCGATCTTTTCTAAGAGGTCCTCCAGCGCATCGGGCTCGTCCGGCGCGGGCAGCGGCTTCATGCCCATCACCTTCTCGATGCGCTCGGCGTGGTGGCACAGGCGGCCGATGATCCGCTCGCGGAGATCGATCAATCGCCCGGCCATGTCGTCGGCGACAAAAAGGATGTCGCCGAGCTTGCTCTCGTCCGGCGGCTTCTCGCAGACCGCCTCGGCCATCTTGACCTTGCCGTCGCCGTGCGCGAAGGGGTAGGGCTTGGCCACGAGGGTGCGGAGGATGTCCTTGATCTCGCCGGCGGTTTCCTTGGCGGTATGCTCGATCTTGCTGATGAGCTTGTGGCTGATCAGGCCCTGCATGATCAGGTGGACGCCCATCGCGAGGATGTTCGCCTGCACACGGAGGTTCTCGTAGCTCTGCTGCACGCTGGCGAGCGCCTGGCCGGCGGGGACGAGCACCTCGATCTCGCTCCAGATCCGGTCCGCCTTGGCCTGGCCGATGCGGGCGGTCACCTTCGGGTGCTTGAGCAGCGCGAAGTCGAGTTCCATCCGCTTGATCAGGTCGGCGTTGTACGTGCGGACCTGGTTTTCGAGATCCTCGACGACCCTGGTCTGGTCCGAGACCGCTCGGTTCAGGCCGGACGCGTCCCCCGCCTCCAGGCCCATCTGCTGGAAGTCGCGGATCTCGAAGCCGGCCTGCGTGGCGAGGTAGCCCTGCCGGTTGTTCATCAGCTTCTCGTTCGCGTCATTCAGCTTGCGCATCAGCGGGAACGCGCGGTCGCGCATCTCCCTGGCCTGCTGGCGCAGGTCCTTGATCTCCTCGAGCGCGTCCTGCGGCGAGTCGGGCATCTGCAGGCCGCGGTAGGTCGGGAAGACCGGCAGCATCAGCAGCAGGTCGCTCTGGCAGAAGCGCTGCGCCGCTTTCCGCGCTTTGTCTGTTGCTTCAAGCTCGGCGATCAGCCGGGACGAGTCGGTCAGGTGCTTGGGGTCGTACTCCTTGCCGATGACTTCTTTGTAAAGCGCTTCGCTGGCCTGCTGACACAACTTGTCGAAGTCACGGAACAGCCCGCGGGCCGGGCGGTCGTCGTTGACCAGGCCCTCGCTGTTGAGCGCGGCGGCCTTGTCGATCCGCTTGCTCGTGAGCGGGTGGGTGGCGAAGGCCTCGGCCTGGCCCTGGTCCTCGCCGCGGAGGAGCTTCTTGCGTTGGTTCGCGTCCATCCGGCGGGCGCGGGTGACCACCATCGCGGGCAGGTCGTTGGGCAGCCGGCGGTCGCGGTAGAACCGGCCGGCGTCTTCGATCGCCTGCATGCCGGCGTGGCCGAGGACGATCGTCTCGCGCATCGTGTCGGCGAAGTGGGCCGACCCGGTGGTGTGGGCCATGTACTGGTCCGCGTCGTACTCGAGCTGCCGCGCGGCCAGCCGCGTGACCATGTGCCCGACGACCATGACGACGTAGAAGACCCGGCGGATCGCGTTGGTCACCGTGCGGATGACCTTGAACGGGAAGCGGATCATCGGGACCGGGTTGGTCGTCAGCCGGTGGACGATGTAGTCGAAGCGGTCCTCGCCTAGCGCGACCTCGGTCAGCCAGCCGCTGACGAAGCCGATGACGATGTTCTGCTTGATCATCGCGCCCTGGTTGAAGTGGCCCAGCTCGTGCGCGATAACGCCGGCGAGCTGCCGCACGCTCATCCCGCCGATCAGCGGCAGGCCCAGCGTCAGGGTCAGCGGCCCGCTGGTGGGGCTCATCCCGCCGGCAAACGAGGCGCTCGCGTTGGCGTGCACATCGACCAGCACGCGTTCCGGCTCGGGCGCGCCGATGCATTTGGCCAGCGCACGGATATAGGCGAACAGCTCGGGCTGGTCTTGCTCGGTCAGCTCGATGGGCTCGCCCTGCTTCCGCCGCAGAGGCAGCAGGGGCTTGATCAGGAAGATCAGCACGACCACGACGACGCACGAGAGCATGTACCAGCAGAGGTCGAGGATGAACGGGCCGGCCTCCAACCGCTCGGGCAATGCGAGGAGGAAGAGCACGCTCAGCCAGGCCCAAACGAGCGTGACCAGCACGTAGAGCCCGATCATCGCCGCGATCACGAAGGTCGACAGCGTCACCGCGTTCTTCAGGCTATCCGCCGTCTGGATCGCCGGGATCGTCCCGGCCGGCAGCGCGATCGGGGCGTCCTCTGCCTTGGTCTTCGTTTTCGGGTTGTCGTCCCTCAATGACACCAGTAAACCCCGGGTTGTCGAATCAAAAAAAGTAGCGATCGGCCGACGGAGATCATAACGGACGGCCCGAACGACCGCGAGGGGTTCTTCAAGGAATGCGGGACCGCTGCACCGCCCAGGCTACGGCTGGCCGGCAACAAGCGTCAGGGAGGCGATAGGTCTAGACTGTTGCTCCGATGCAAACTCCTGCGCTAACCAGCCCGAAACCGGCGATGTGGCCTGCGGTCCAGGCGATCGCCTGGCGCGAGTGGGTGCGGTTCTTCCGGCAGCGCAGCCGGGTCATCGGCGCGCTGGCGACGCCCGTGCTGTTCTGGGTGCTGCTGGGGTTCGGCGCGGACCGGGTCTTCGCCGCCGGGGGGGACGCTTCCGGGGGCGGTATCGGCTACCGGGAATACTTTTTCCCCGGCGCTCTGGTGATGATCCTGCTGTTTACCGCTATCTTCTCGACGATCACGGTGATCGACGACCGGAACGAGGGCTTTCTGCAGGGCGTGCTGGTCAGCCCGGCGTCGCGCTCGGCGATCGTGCTGGGCAAGGTGGTTGGCGGGGGCGGGATCGCCATGGTGCAGGGCGTGCTCTTCCTGCTGCTATACCCGGCCGTCGGCGGCTGGCCCGGCGTCTTGGCGATGCTCGGCGCGGTCGCGGCGATGGCGGGGCTCGCGGTCGCGCTGACCGGGCTGGGGCTGGTCATGGCCTGGCGGATGGACTCCACGGCCGGCTACCACGCCTTGATGAACATCCTGCTGATGCCGATGTGGTTCCTGTCCGGAGCCGTCTTCCCCGCGGCCACCGCGCCGATCTGGATGAAGAGTGTCATGGCGATCAACCCGCTGACCTACGGGCACCAACTGCTGTCGGGTTTGCTGCTGGGCGGGGACGCGCCGTCCGGGCTTGTGCCGATGTGGGTCGCGGCCCTGGTCGTAGCGGGATTTGCAGCCGTGATGGTAGGCTTGGCGACGCGGCTGGCCGGTCAACCTGCATAGGATCCGAGCATGAAGAAGACGTTCCTCAACCTGCCCGTCATGATCACGGCCGTCTTTTCCCTGGCGGCGACGGCGGCGCTCGTCTTCGTCGTCTTCAAGCCGCAGCCGGAGGGCCCAACCCTCATGCTCGACGACCCGCTGGACGTCCCGGCGTTCGAGGTCACTTCGCAGGCGGGCGAGGTCATCACCAAGGAGAGCATGCTCGGCAAGGTCTGGGTGTGTGACTTCTTCCTGACGCGGTGCAACGGCATCTGCCCGGTGCTCGGGCGGACGATGGCGGACCTGGCCGACGAGCTCTACAAGACTTCATCGTTCGATGACGTGGTGCTGGTAAGCTTCAGCGTCGACCCGGAGCACGACACGGTGGAACAGCTCAACCGCTACCGCAAGATCAATATGGGCGCATGGGCCCGCGACGACACAGCCCTGGAGTCGGAGCTCGACCGCCGCTGGCTGCACGCCCGTGCCGACAAGCAGGAGCCGTTCTGGGACGTCGTGCGCGACGGCTTCAAGCTGTACGTCGGCCCGAGCGAGGGCGACCCGACCACCCCGATCGCGCACAGCGGCCGGCTGGTGCTGATCGACCGCAAGGGGCGGATCCGCGGGTACTATGACGGCCTGACCGATATCGAGATCCCCGCCCTGCTCGCGGATATTGGTCGGCTGGTAAAAGAATCCGACTGATCGCTCGCCGATGCCCAACGCCACGAACCCCAACCTCTTCGAGCCGCCCACGGCCGACCAGCTCGCAAAGCACCTCCAGGACTACCCCGCGATCCAGACGGGCGCCTGGCAACAGCGCGGCCCGATCCTGATGCTCGTCGCGATCGCGGGGCTCGCGCTGTTGATGATCGGCCAACCGGGTTTCGCATTACTCCCGCTGCTCGGCCTGCTCGGCGTCATGGCGTACCTGTCCGGGCAGGCGCGAACGGCCGCGGAGCTGCAGGGCCGGACCAACCGGGTCTGGGAACTCGCGATGATCCGCCAATACCGCGAAGCGCTCGGGCAGGCGTGGGAACTACTGCCCCTCTGCCGGGCCAAGCCCGAGCTCCACGGCCGGGCCGTCACCGTCATCGCGCACGTGCTTGGCGAGCTCGGGCAGGACGACGCGGCGGAGGTGGCCTACGGGTACCTGCTGGATCGCTTGCCGCCTGACCACCCGATCGCGCTCCGGCTGAGGCTGCAGCGCGCGATGGCGGCGTTGACCGGCGGCCGGCTCGCCGACGGCGACGATATCCTGCGCAGGCTCCGCGGCCAGGCCGAGAACAGCAGCGACCCCAACCTGTCCGCCAGCTTCCGCATGGCACGGTTGATCCAGGATGTCCAGACCGGGCACTACGCCGAGGCGCTGGGCCACGCGAAAACCGCTGAAGAAACACTCAACCCACTCGGCGTCGAGGCGGGCTACGGCTACGCGCTCTACGGGCTGTGCTGCGACCTGCTGGCCGGACACGACCCGTCCGCGGATGAAGCACGCCGCGATGAACTGATGCAGCACGCCAAGCAATTCTGGGACAAAGCAACCTTGCTCATCCCGGCGTCCGCGCTGATCTACCGCTTCGGCGAGTTAAACAAGCTGTCGCTGCTAGACAAGCGTTGATGAGTGTCCAAAGTATGCCACACCCGTTTGATCCCGAACAGTTCGCGAAGCAGGCCGCTGCAGACGAGATGATGCGCGGGCTGCTGTTGACCGGCGTCGTCGGCGCGGTCGTGCTGACGCTGTTCCTGCCCGGCGTCACGCTGGTGTCCGGGTTCATCGCGCCCGCGTTCGTGCTCGGGCTCTGGCTGTGGGTGTCGGTTTCAACGGCCCGGGTCGCGCGGTCGCTGACCGCCTTCGGTGAACTCATGGCGACCGAGCCCGACAAGGCCGAGCTGGCGCTCGACGAGATGCTGCGTGCCAGGCCGGTCATGCGCTGGGCCCGGCTGCTGAGCTACCACCGCCTCGCGGGGATGCGTCACCTGCAGCGGCGGTTCGCGGAGACGGCGGCGATCTGCCTGTGCCTGCTGAACCAACCGCTCAGAGGGCCGGCCGCGGCGACGCGGCCGCACCTGCTGCTGATGCTGGCCGAGGCACAGCTGGAGTGCGGCAACCTGCCCGGCGCGTACCACGCGCTGGCGCACCTGCAGCAGACCAAGCTCGGGCTGGCGCAGTCGCTGCAGCGGCTGGCGATCCAGACGCGGTACGAGCTAGCGGTCGGCGCGTACGACGCCGCGATGCGCCGCGCCCGGGCCAAGGTCGAGCTGGCCGAGCTGATGCCCGCCAAGCACTGCGCCGCGATGCACGCCATGCTCGCCACCGCCGCGGAACACGTGGGGCAGACCAAGCAGTCGGGCTGGCTGTGGGAACGGACCCGCCTGCTCGCCGGACCCGAGCTCAGCGAGCAGTTCGAGCGGGGCAAGTTCGGCCTGTCAGTGGTCGAGCCGGAAGGGGTTGAAAGCGTCTAGCGTTTAGGGCCTAGCGTCTAGCGTCTAGCCATGATGCTTCGGTTCGACGCTAAACACTAGGCGCTGCCCCGCTTGACCGCGGCACACCGGCTGTCACAATGCACCGCTGGTAAACACCCCGTGAGGCGGGCTCGCTTATGCAGTTGATGTCGTGGCAGATCGCAAGGCTGGGCAGCCGGTTCGGCATGCTGTTCGAGCCGTACAAGCAGCGCGTCATGCACAGCGCGATGGGCCGGCTGCTCGACCGGCCGATGGATTTCTGCGTCGGCATGGTCGAGCCCGATGGCACGGAGCGTACCCTGCCTTTCACCGCCATCGGCAAGCCCCTGGTCAACTGCGAGCAGTTCGAGCGGTTCAACTCGATCACCTACCGCGGCTACTCCGGCAAGCACAACATCCGCTTCGAGCTGAACATCCACAGCCCGTTCTACCCGCAGGACGAGAGGCTGTGCCTGCTGCCGGTGTTCTACCTCGAGTTCCGCGTGCACCACGTGATCCACGCGCGGTGGAAGCAGCAGGCGTCCGAGCCCGACATGAAGGTCCGGCTGTTCCTGCGGATCAACCGGCCGGACACGCAGATGTTTGTCGAAGGCTCGCAGATCCACCTGCGGTACGACAACCACCTGTCGTTCAACGCGGACCGCTCGAGCCCGTTCCCGGAGACCAACCTGCCGCCCACCGGCGGGCCGACGGTGCGGGCGCTGGAGCGGATCGTCTCGCTGAACCCGGAGGCGGGGCCGACCGAAGAAGGCGACGGCCTGACGATCGAGATGCCGGTCACGATGCCGGACCAGGGCACGAAGTGGCGGCTGGTCTGGTGCGCGCACGTCGACGAGCCGGTCGCAAAAGTGAAGCGCGGCGGCGGCAAGACCTACGACGCGACCTTCCGCTACGCCGACCACTGGTCCACGATCGACGCGGTCGTCGACGAGGCGCTCGCGACGCGCGACGACCACCTCGCCCACTCCCGCCGGATCGAGAAGCTCGTCCAGCAGGCGCCGATGAATATCGCCCAGCAGCACCTGGTCAGCCAGGCCTGGCAGACCTACCTCGCCAACACGTTCTGGCTCAGCCACGAAGACCCGGGCGTGGAGCAGGAGAAGTGCCCGGCCGGGACAAGGCGGTCCTGGTTCTCGGTGATCGAGGGGTCGAGGCTGTTGCAGTCCAACCTGAACGCGGAGTGCAACGCATCCATGTTCTACCTCGGCATGTGGCCGGGGCTGCTCAAGATGCTGCTGACGCAGTTCCTCGAGCGCACCGAAGCGCACGGCCCCAGCGAGGGCGTGACCGTCCCGCACGACCTGGGCAGCGCGCTGACTATCACCGGCTCGACCTACCAGAGCCCGTCACCCACCGACCAGAACGCCGACCTGCTTGCGCTCTTGCAGACCTATACCCGCTGGACCGGCGACACCTCGCTGGTACGTGAGCACTACCCGCTGATCACCAAGCTCGCGATGTTCCTCTACTGGGCCGACCGGGACCATTCGGGCTTCCCGTCGGTCGGTGTATCGACCACGCACGGCTCGCGGTATTCGCCTGCGTTCCGCTCGTCGCCGAAGCAGACCTACCTCGCGGTCAAGCGGGTCGTCGCGCTGCGCGCCGCGAGCGACCTGCTCAGCCACGCGGGCACGCCGGACGTCGCACCGGCGGCGAAGATGTTCGAGCACGCCGCGGAGCAGTCCACGCCGAAGGTCATCGAGGAGGCGTGGTACGGCGACCATTTCATGGTCTGCGTCGACCCGGCCTTCACCGCGGATGAAAGCGGCAACCTCGCCAACGTCTACTGCATCTACAACGCAAACGCAGAACTCTTACCGCTCATGGTCGGGATGCCCACCGCCCTGCCCAGCGACCAACTCGTCAAGGACCTCAAGTCCGGCAAGCGCGAAACCATGCGCCGCTACGGCTGCTGCAACACCACCGTCGAGACCGACCACCTCCGCATCAGCCAGAACCTCTGGCGGGACATGCTCGCGCGCTACCTGCACGTCCGCTGGAAGTCCTCCGCCAGCCACTACTGGGACATGCAGGTCATGTGCAACACGCACCTGCAGTCCAAGGGCTTCGTCGACGCGTACATCACCGACAACCTCGCGCACTACCCCCGCGGGATCACCGCGCTCGGCTACCTCTTGGCCGGGCCACGCCTGATCATGGACAAGCTCGCGCCCGGCGCCGGCGGGACCTACATCACCATCGACCCCGACCGCACCGCGCCGGCCCGCTTCCCGCTCATGCCGCTGGCCGACTGGAAGGCCGGCAAGGTCCCCATCGCGGTCGTGACGGAAGACGGTGAAGTGCGGATCGAGTCCGAGATCGACCGCATCATCGTCCACGGCCAGGACAAGCCGAGCAGCGAAGGGTTGATCGGGTAGGGTTTGAAACCACAGATGCACACGGATGAACACAGATTCAAGACAGCGCTTCGCTTAACCGCAGAGGCGCGGAGGGCGGAGAGGCCACAGAGTTAATGAATGGGAACAAGGCAATATTGTCTTGCTCTGTGATCTTTGCGTTCTTAGCGCCTCTGCGGTGAAGCGAAGCGCTGCCTTGATGGTTTTAAATCATCTGTGTTGATCTGAGTGCATCTGTGGTTTCAAAACCGAATCACTCATCAATACCAAGATCGCTCTTGGTAAACAACGCATCGAACACAAACCCCGCGGCCTCGATATTCTCTCGTGCGCCCTCCTGGCGGTCGATCGTCGCGATGATGGCGGGGACGTTGACGTTGAATTCGTCGCGCAGCATCGTGCCGGCCTCGAGGACCTGGCCGCCGGTGGTGGCGATGTCTTCGAGCAGAACGATCTTTTCGCCGGGGTTGATCGCGCCTTCAAGCTGCTTGGCGGTGCCGTAGTCTTTCTTGGCGTTACGGATCAGGACCGCGGGCTTGCTGGTGGCGATGGCGGCGGCGCTGACCAGCGGGATCCCACCAAGTTCGGTCCCGGCCAGGCGGTCGACGCCATCGATCGCATCGATCTTCTCTCTAAAGA
This sequence comes from Planctomycetota bacterium, assembly GCA_039024275.1. Taxonomy (GTDB): domain Bacteria; phylum Planctomycetota; class Phycisphaerae; order Phycisphaerales; family Phycisphaeraceae; genus JAHQVV01. The sequence continues at coordinate 11,342 of JBCDKD010000003.1, forward strand.
GCGCGCCAAGCGCCTCGAGGATGTCCGGCTGGGTCGTAAACAAATACTTATCCAGGTAGTACTTGCTCGTTCGGCCGCTTCGCAGGGTGAACTCGCCACGCAACAGCGCGACCTCGGCGATCCGTTGGCAGACTTCATCTCGGTTCAGCATGGTGGGGGAGTATAGTTTTGAAACCACAGATGCACACGGATGGGACCGGATCAAGGCGAGGTAAAATGTATTCGGTTCACACAATCATGCCTTGATCTGTGTTGATCCGTGTGCATCTGTGGTTTCAATGGGATTGCGATGGCCCGTGACCTGACCAATAAAGTCATCCTCATCACCGGCGCGAGCAGCGGGATCGGCGCGGCGACCGCGATGGCCTGTGCCGAGGCGGGGATGAATGTCTCGCTGATCGCCCGGCGGGGGGACAAGCTGCAGGCGCTCGCGGCCGAGGTCGCGGCGCTCGGTCGCAAAGCGCACTTCTTCACGGCGGACGTGCGGAACACGGACGACATGAAGCGGGCCTTCGCAGACGCTTGGGGGCAGCTCGGCCGGCTGGACGCGGTGTTCGCTAACGCGGGCTACGGGCAGATCATCAACGTGCTGGATATGACGGAGCACGACGAGCGGCAGATGTTCGAGACGAACTACTTCGGCACGACGCGGACGCTGCGCATGGCGGCCCCGCTGATGCGGCAGACGCCCGACGGCCTGAGGCACCTGCTCGTCTGCAGCAGTGCGGCGAGCGAGATCGGCCTGCCGACACTCGGGGTGTACAGCGCGACGAAGGCGGCGCAGGACTCGGTCGCCGGGGCGGTGCGGGCGGAGCTGCACGGCGAGGGGTTCGAGGTGACCAGCGTGCACCCGATCGGGACGAAGACGGACTTCATGTCGGTTGCGGGCGAGGCAGGCAACAAGAACACGCCGGTCGCGCTGCAGCAGACGCCGGAGAAGGTGGCACGGCATCTCGTCAAGGCGCTGCGGAAGCCCAAGCCCGAGGTCTGGCCGAGCGGGATCACGCGTGTTGGGCTCGCGCTCGGGACATTGAGTCCCAGGTTTGCGGGTTGGGCGATGCGTCGGCACTACCGCAAGCTGCAACACTCAGGCAGCAGCATGAAGTAGCCGCGACGCGACGCGTCGCAGGACCGGCGAGGCGTCGCCTCGCGGCTATTCAAATCTTCGCATCTGCCTATAGCGGTTACGAGAACCACCCCGCCGCCTTCGCGAACGAGACCACGGTGAACGCGACGTAGCCGATCAACAGCGGCCAGCCCATCCACCGGCTGAAGTGGCCGGCCTTGGTCGCCTTGTAGATGCAGAAGCGGAAGTAGATCAGCATCGCCATCATCGTCGGCAACGCGACATAGACGAACTGCGTCGTCGGCTGGTCCGTCGCCTGGTCGTACGCGATGGAGAGCGGCGCGGCGACCGCGGCGGCACCGATCACGAACAGCACGTTCAGGATGTCCGCCCCGATCACGTTGCCGACCAGCAGCTCGGCGTGGCCCTTTCGCAATGACTGAACGCCGACGACCAGCTCCGGCAGCGAGGTGCCGAAGGCGACGATCGTGCCTGCGATGACGACGTCGGGCACGCCCCACACGAATGCGAGCCTACTGACCGAGCCGACCAGCCCATCCGCTGCGCCGATCACGATGACCAGGCCGATGAACCCGAGTCCGAAGAGCGCGAACAGGGGCTTGCCGCCCGCGTGGTTGTGCGTATCGGTCTCGACCTCGCCCTCTTTTTCGCCTTCGATCAAGTGTGGCTCGCCGACCGGGTGCTCCCTGGCCCACTTGATACTGATCGCGAGGTAGCCGACGAGCATACCGAGGAACAGGACGCCGATGGGCCAGCTGATGACCGCGTCGCTGCCGTAGAGGGCGAAGAAGACCCAGCAGAGGACCGAGAGCAGCAGCGCGCTGCCGAACTGGACCCGGCCCTGCCGGGTGAGGACGAACTTGTCGGCGGGCAGCGCGACAAGGATGCAGCCGAGCCCGAAGATCAGGCCGGTGTCCGCGATGATCGAGCCGACGCCGTTGCCCAGCGCGAGCCCGGCGTTGCCTGAGAACGCGGCGAGGACAGACACGGCGGCCTCGGGCGTTGTCGTGCCGAGCGAGACGATCGTTGCGCCGATGATGATCTTGGGCATGCCCAGCTTCGCGGCGACGCCGGCGGCGCCCTCGACCAGCCAGTCGGCGCCGTAGATCACCGCGACCATGGAGACGATCGCGATGAGGATCAGCACCCACTGTGGCAGCAGGAACCACTCCGCAGGCATCAGACTGGCAAGCGTTACGCTATCCATGGGCGGGCATGATACGCCGAGCGTAGACGGGGTGCCCATGAAACAGCCGGCGGCCTACGGACGCCGGACGCGAGAACAAGCCGCGTGTCAACTTGTCCGGCGTCCGTAGGCCGCCGGCTATTGATCAAATCAATGAGTGATGACGGATCATCTAACCGGTCGGCAGCGTCTTCATCAACCGACCAACAACCTGGGGGACGACTTCCAACGCACGATCAATATCCGCCTGTGTCGTCATACGCGAAAGTGAAAAACGGACGGACCCGTGCGCGACGGGCTCGGGGGTGCCCATCGCGAGCAGCACCGGCGAGGGGTCGAGCGAGCCGCTGCTGCACGCGGCGCCGGCGCTCGCGCAGACGCCCTGCTCGCTGAGACCGAGCAGGACGGCCTCGGCCTCGATGCCGGGGAAGCCGAGGTTGGTCGTGTTCCAAAGACGGCTTCCGGGAGCGGTGCCGCCGGAGTTGATCACGGTGTTGGGCAGGGCCTGGCAGATGCCATGTTCGAGCTGATCGCGCAGGCCACGGACACGGTCGATCGCGCCGCTGTCTTGGACGAAGGCCTTGGCGTGCTCGGCGGCGACGCCCATGCCGATGATGCCGGGCGTGTTCTCCGTGCCGCCCCGGCGGTCCTGCTCCTGCGCGCCGCCGACCTGCGTGGGCCGCAGCCGGACACCACGCTTGGCCCACAACGCGCCGGTGCCTTTCGGGCCATGGAACTTGTGCGCGGCGAGCGTAAGCAGGTCGCATCCCGACTGGCCGGCATCAACCGGCAGCTTGCCCACCGTCTGGGTCGCGTCGAGGTGCAGCAGGACCTTGATGCGCTGACCCAGGCCGGCCGCTTGGTCGCGCTTGGTTTGGATCGCGGCGGCGACCCGTTCGACCGGCTGGATCACGCCGGTCTCGTTGTTGGCCCACTGGATGCTGACCAGCGTGACCCGGCCGGGCGCAGCGTGCTTGTCCAGCAGCGCCGTCATGGAGTCCAGCGAGACGACACCATCCCGATCGACCTCGGCGTAGGCGACGGTGCCGCCCTGCTTCTCGATGCGCTGGGCCGGCTCGCGGACCGCGGCATGTTCGATCTTCGTGGTGATGAGGTTGAGTTGGTCCAGCGGCGCGACGCCGAAGAGCGCGAGGTTGTCCGACTCGGTCCCGCCGGAGGTGAGGACCAGCTCGCGCGGCTTCGCGTTGATGAGGTCGGCCACCGATTGCCGGGCCAGCTCGATGCGTTGGCGGACCTGCTGGCCGAGGCGGTGGATGCTGGAGGGGTTGGCCCAGAGTTCGCGCGACGCCTCATCGACCACGGCCGTCACCTCCGGCAGCGGCCGTGTCGTCGCGTTGTTATCAAGGTAGACCCAGTCCATAGACCTATTCTAGATCAAGGCCTCAACGAGCAGCGCATCGAGTTCTTTCTGCGAACGGACACGGTGCTTGATGATCGAGGCGTCAAGCGTCGGCCAGAGCTGTTCGTAATCGCTACGCCGTTCGCCGTGAGACCGCCAGGCGTAGAGCAGGATCGAGTCTTTGCTGGCAAACGACATCCGCCAGGACTCCGCGTTGTTGTGGAAGATGGGCTCTTTCGTCCACGCCCGTCGGATCGTTCGCAGAAGCAAGCGGCGCATGACAAAGGGACGCGGGTAGTCGAGCCAGATCAGCGTATCGATGCGGGGCAACACGATCGGCGCACGGCCGCCGATGTTGCCGTCCAGGACCCAGGCCTGCTCCGCAACGCGGTCGGCGAGTAGTTGAAGGAACTCGGGCTCCGGGCGCTGGACCCAATCGGGCATCCAGAACAGCTCGTCCGAGTTGATGTACGCGAGCCCCTTCGCCTCCGCGATGTGTTTGGCCAGCATTGATTTGCCCGAGCCGCTGCAGCCGACGATCGCGACACGCTGGCCGATCAGGCGGTTTGAAAGGTTGGAGCTTTGCATCGGTATCCGCCGAGTTGGGCCGCTATGATACGCCGCTCGGCTGGCTTGCCGGTTCCCTATTCCCTGCTCCCGATTCCCTGCGCCCCATGGACCACTTCAACTACCGCGACGGCGAACTGTACTGCGAGGACACCCCGATCCGTGAGATCGTGGCGTCCGTCGGCACGCCGGCCTACATCTACTCCAAAAACACCCTGCTCGCGCACTACAAGTCGCTGAGCGAGGCCTTCGCCGAGCTCGACCCGATCATCTGCTACTCGATCAAGAGCTGCGGCAACCTGCACCTCGTCAAGCTGCTCGCGAGCCAAGGCAGCGGCATGGACGTCGTGTCCGGCGGGGAGGTGTTCCGGGCCCAGCAGGCCGGTGCGGACATGTCCAAGGTCGTCTACGCGGGCGTGGGCAAGACGGACAAAGAGATCGAGCAGGCGATCCGCGCAGAGATCGGCTGGTTCAACATCGAGTCCGAGGCGGAGTTCGAGAATATCGCGATCATCGCGCAGCGTCTTGGTAAGCAGGCCCACGGCGCGCTGCGCATCAACCCGGACGTCGCCGACGCGCGGACGCACGCCAAGACGACCACGGGCAGCAAGGAGACGAAGTTCGGCGTCGACATCGAGCGCGCCAAACGCTTCTTCCACAGCTACGGCAAGAACGAGCACTGCCGGCTGGACGCGATCCACCTCCATATCGGGAGCCCGATCTACTCGCCAGAGCCTTATGTCAAGGCGATCACCAAGACGCTGGAGATCATCGAGGAACTCCGGGCCGACGGCTTTACGATCAACACACTCGACATCGGCGGCGGGTACGCGGCGGACTACGAGACCGGCGCATCGCCCGCCTACACCGACTACGCCAATGCCATTGTGCCTCTTCTAAGAGAGTTCAAAAATTCCGGGGGCACGGTCATCCTCGAGCCCGGCCGGACGATCGCGGCGAACGCGGGCATCCTGGTCACCGAGGTGCAGTACATCAAGCAGGGCGGCGCGAAGAAGTTCGTGATCTGCGACACGGGCATGCACCACCTGATCCGCCCGACGCTGTACGAGGCCGAGCAGTTCATCTGGCCGGTGAAGGTCGCGCCCAAGCACGTTCCAGAACAACGCCGCATCATGATGGAACTCGACGGACTGGAGATCAGCGAGGTCGTCGGCCCGATCTGCGAGACCGGGGACTACCTCGCGAAGGACCGCCCCCTGCCGCCCGTCGGCCGGGGCGACCTGCTCGCGGTGTTCAGCGCCGGCGCGTACGGCATGGTGATGGCCAGCCACTACAACGCGATGCCCTACCCGCCGGAGGTCATGGTCGATGGCGATGCCTTTACGACGATCCGCCGACGGGAGACGTACGAGGACCTCATCGCGGCCGAGCGGGTGTGAGTTCGAAATAAGATGGAGTTAGCCAAATCCCTCACAAACGAAATAGCTGTTCGCTCTGTGCCAACACTAATTCCATTTCACCAACCTTATCTACATCAAGATCAGCCAGAATTTCTTTACACCGATCAACAGCTTGAGGCATAGAAGCCTTGTCGCCTTTCAGGTAAAAACTAATCTTCTTGGTAACGAATTCAATTCGAGTACGAATTGTGTAGATATATGCATCAATTGCTTTGCCTTGTCCCCATCGCAATAACTTCTTCTCTTCATCACCAACAAATTGTCTGCGCACTCGCGGTGACATATCCAATTGATCTGCAATTTCTTTAACAGCTTCTACTCTTCTCGCCAGTGGATCGTACGAACAAACAATAGCTCCTTCAATCTGCTGAATGAAATAGCTAGACAGTTGATCTAGGCCTATTGGTGAACGTAGCAACGCTGTAACTCTTTTACATTGCATACCTAAGTCAGGATTACTCATAGCCTCACTCATACCTGGTGATCCTCGAAGACTGATTACTAATTCATTGTCGCCCTATTAACAAGCCGCTCCAACCCAAGGAACCCGACCGGGTGCTCGGTCCTGCCGGTCGTGGTCAGGTCCGCGAGCAGCTCGCCCATCACGCTGACGAACTTGAAGCCGTGGCCGGAAAACCCGCAAGCGATCGTAGCGCGCTTGCTGCGCGGGTGCGTGTCGATGATGAAGTGGCTGTCGGGGCTGTTGGTGTAGAGGCAGGTGTGCACGGACACGCAAGGCCCAGCGGCGTCGGGGATCTTCTCGCGCAGCGGCGCTTCGAGCTCGGCCCGGTCCTCCGGCGTTGAATCCCGCTGGATCGTTTCGAGGTCAACGACCTTGCCCGGCTTGTGCAAGGCGAACTTGAAACCGGGCTGGCCTTCGATCATCGGGAAGCCGTAGTGCCCCCACCCCCCACCGACATCGATGAACCAGCACGGCAGCGTGCCGAGTTGCAACGGTGCGGCGTGGTTGGGCGTAAACCAGCCGAACGTCTGGCGCGTGACACGGAGCCTGACGCCCAGATCGCGGACCAGCCGGTCGGTCCACGCGCCGCCGGCGAAAAGGACGCGGTCGGCGTGGTACGTGTCGTTGCCCGTCGCGACGCTCACGCCGTGGTCGTCTTCGTGCCAGCCGGTGACCGGCTCTTGTTCGTGAAGCTGTGCCCCGTGCTTGCGTGCCAGACCAACGTGCGCCGACATCACCTGATCGGTCAGCAGGACGCCGGCACAGTCTTCGTAGAACGCGACGAAGTCGTCGGGCACATTGAACTGGGGGTAGCGTTCGGCGAGCTGCGATCGGTCGAGCAGCTCGTGCTGCAGGCCGTAGGTCTCGCAGGCCCGTTGCGAGCCGGTGAGGATCCCGCAGTCCGGCGGGCCCATGTAGAGCCCGCCGGTGATGTGCAGGACCTTCTTGCCGCTGTCTTGCTTGAGCTCGTCCCAGAGTTCGTACGCACGTTGCAACAGCGGGACGTAGTCGGCGTGCTCGTAGTAGGCCTTGCGGATCATCCGCGTCAGGCCGTGGTGCGCGCCGAGCACGTTGGGGATGCCGAACTGCTCGAGCCCGAGGACGCGGACGCCGCGCCGGGCCAGGTGGTAGCAGGCGGCGGCGCCGATCGAGCCGACACCGATGACGATCGCGTCGTAGCGGTTGCCCATGGCCCGAGTGTATCGCGTCGCGGGCTTAGCCGACGAAACCCTTCCAGCCCTTGTCGGCGTCCTTGATCAGCGCCGCGTCGGACTGCTTCTTAGCGAGTTCGATCCAGCTCTTGCGGGTGTTGCCCCACACGCCCTTGTAGAAGACGTGCAGCCGGTCGTTGATGACCAGGTAGCTCTGCGGGTCGATATCGGTCTTGTCGCCCTCGCGCATCGCCCAGGCGCACCAGCCGCCGTAGGCCGGCTCGTACTTGGACGGGCTCTTGGCGAACTTCTCCTTGTTCGCATCGTTGGCGAACCGGTAGATCACCCCCTTGAACCGGACCTGCCGCTTGGAGCTGCCCTTGGCGGGCTTGCCGCTGTGGTAGCTGACGGGGTCGTAGCCGGACAGCGCGAGGTTGCCCCGGCCGAGGTTGAAGTGCTTGAGGCGGACCCTCTCGTCCAGCTTGCCGTCGTTCCCAAAAGCGGGCAGCGCGGGCAGCAACGCGAGGGCGCCGAAGGTGATGCCGATGTTCCGGAGGGCTTGGCGGCGGGTCAGGGTAGTGGACTGGCTTTGCATGGTGTTTCCTTGTTCAGGGGGTGCTAGGTGATTGACGTACCTGATGAGAATCACGCGGCTTCCCGGATCATTTCCTGGATTCTAAAAAAGATCGGGGAATAATCTCAAAACGCTTGGGTGGCCGGGGACGAACGAAGTGAGCCCCGGGACAAGCCGCTGCTGAAGAAAGGAAGAGGACCCGTTCCGGTGGGCGCTACGCCCTACCCCGGGCGTCAGCCGCCTTGATCTAAAAAAAATCGGGTCGTTTTCGCAAAAACCCTGTAGTAAAGCCCCTGCGTGGTGCAGTATGGAATATAGGGAGGCCCATTCTTGCCCGTTACCCCCGATCAGATCATCCAGACCATCATCAAGCAGCGCTCCGCGCTGATCGGCTACGCCTGGGTCGTGGTCGGTGATGCGGATACGGCGGAGGACGTGCTGCAGGACGTCTCGCTCGCCGCGGTGAAGAAGGCCGACCAGATCATCGACGCCGACCACCTCGCGGGCTGGCTCCGGCACGCGATCCGGCTGCGGGGCCTGGAGATCCGCCGGAAGCAACTGAAGCAAGCCCGTCTGCTCGCGCCGGATGTGCTCGACCTGCTTGAAAAGGCCCACCAGCGTCAGCCCGCCGATGATGCCGAGCGCATGGCCGCACTCCGGCAGTGTATCCCCAGGCTAAGCGAAAACGCCCAGAAAACCCTCGCCCTGCGCTACGGCGAAAGCATCAAGCCCAGCGATATCGCGACGCAGACCGGCCGGTCGCTCAAGTCCGTCTACCAGGTGATCACCCGGGCCCACGCGGCGCTCCGTGAGTGCGTCCGCCTCCGATTGATCAAGGGGGGTACGGGCCGATGAGCGAGCAAGACCAAACCGAGCAAGACCAAACAACGGTCGCCGACCGCTTCGAGTCCTACCTGCTCGGCCAGCTCGACGACGCGGTCATGGACCAGCTCGAAGACGAGCTGCGTCAATCCCCGGAGCATGCCGATGACTGTGTTGCGGTCATGGCAACCCTGGCGATGGTGCGTGAGCAGTTCCGTGAGCAGCATCAGCAAGCCGGTGAACTCACCAAGGACCCGACGCTGCACAGCTTCCACGACCTGCTCAGCGAGCTGTCCGCGATGGAGGCCGCGGCTGATGCCCAAGCGGTCCAGTGGGTTGGGCAGCTCACCGACACCCGGCGGATCTGGCAGAAGTGGTCGATCCTGATCCCCGCTGCAACCGCTGCTCTACTCGCGATCGCGGTGGTGCTGATTGTTTCGCTGCCCAGCGGCAACACGGCGACCAACAGCCCGCCACTAGCCGTTCATCTCAGCGATCCGCCCGAGCCGGGGCCAATCGACCCGGTGCCAGCGCGTATCGTCGCCACCCTCACCGCTGAGAGTGAAGCCCAGTGGGCGGAGGGCGTTTTCTCACCCGGGACGCCACTCAAGGCCGGCCAACGGCTCACCCTCGTCCAGGGTTTCGCCGAGATCACAACCGCCCGTGGCGCGGTCGCCATCGTCGAAGCACCGGCTGCCATCCAGTTCCTCAAAAGCCCCAACGCCCTGCAACTCAATATGGGCAAGCTCGTTGGCATCTGCGAGACCGAGTCGTCCAAGGGGTTCCTTGTCCGTACCAAGACCATGGATGTCATCGATCTGGGGACCATGTTCGGCGTGAATGTAACCCGTGATCAAATTACCGCGACGGTTTTTACCGGTTCAGTCGATGTCGCCCCGATCACCGGCAGTCCAAAGCGGCTCGTCGCAAACCAGACCGCCCAGATGTCCACGGCCGACCCGCGACACCGGCTTGTTATCGAACACCGGCTTGCCGAAGGCTTCTCGACGCGCATGTCTAAACCCGCGCTCGTTACCGCGGTGTACATCAACGACGACCGCTTTAAGGTCGGTGTTGTGCCCGGGGGCGCCCTTGAAGACGCGCGGGTCTTGACCGATCGCTCGCACGAGATCAACGGGGTCGATGCCCGGGGCCTGCCCGAGTTCTTGATCGGCGGCGATATCATCCTGACCCCCGCCGACGCCAGGCCACGATTCAACAAAGACACCCAGACACTGCGCATCGATGCCGACTTTTCATCGCCAGCACAGGTCTACCTGATCACGAGGCCGTCGGGGCAGCAGCGCGTCTACCCCGACTGGCTCGAGCGTGAGTACACCAAGACCGAGTTCCGGGTTGGCCTCGATCATGGCCCGTTTTCACTCAAACCGCGACTCGAAGTGGGTGTCGGGCCCGGTGAAAGTATTGACGAAGTCATGGAGGTCTGGCGCCGCAATCAGCCCGCTTCGGGCAGAGCCACCGTCGGACGCGAGATGTCCGAACACGTGCCCTACATCCTTATCGCGGTACCGGCTCAACAAGCTATTCATCGTTGATTCAAACTGTCCATTCATTCAATTGGGAGGAACCCCAGCATCGCATCAACCACGTCTTTTACACAGGCCTGGGCCTCATCCAGACCAGCCGTTTTCGACATCTACCGGGTCAATCAGCCCGGCTTCCTTCAGGAGTCATCTCATGCGTCGAGCTTTTACGTTAATCGAGTTACTAGTGGTCGTATCCATTATCGCACTATTGATCAGCATATTGCTTCCCGCTCTTAGCTCGGCGCGTGAGTCCTCGCGTCGTGTCGCGTGCATGAGCAATACGCGGCAACACAACACGATGCAACTCGCGCTTGCGGCGGACAACAAGCAGCGGGTCAGCATCGGCCACGTCTACGGGCAGTTGCAAGGGAATTACTTCCTCTATATTCATTCGCAAGGCCCGGAGCGGTATGTCTTAAATGGGCGATTGATCAGCGGGGGCTACGCCCCATTAGAGTACGACGTCTGGAAATGCCCGTCATTCATCGATGACTCGGGCCAGTACTTCACCGAGGACTCAAGCGTTAACCATTGGCCGCCGGGGTCTGCCGCGACCAGCATCCGCTCGCATTACGGCACCCGGCCGATGCTCGACCTTGACCACTTGGCTCAAAAAGGCGGGTCGGGCACGAATGATGCCATCCAGTCAAAAGACTGGCGACAGCACGCCAATGCCAGCCTTGGGTCCCTGCCTAAATTAGAAAGCCTGTCGAGCTCGATGGCGCTGGGGGCAGAGATCCTCTCAAGAACGAGCAATGTCACATCAAGGCATGCTGGCAAGGGATCCAACGTCGGTTACGCGGATGGCCACAGCGAATGGGTCGGGGGGAAGAAATGGGACCTGATTAAAGACAATCTGCTTGGATTTACCGGCAGTTTCTCCAGTAGCTACAACGAGAATTTTATGCGTATCTGGCTGACGCTTGACACCGATATCGAGAACGGCTTCTTAGACCCACCTCAGTAGGAGGCAAGTAGGTTTTATGACGACCCGCTAGAGAGTCAAATGACGACTCGTTTCGATTATCAACCGGCTCTCGTGCCATGGCTTCGTGGGCATCAAACGGTCGGTGTCGGTGTATTGACGAACGAATGAATCCGTATTGCTCTAATTACTTCTCACTCTATACCACAGGAGGTATTCCCCGATGAACAAACCATTACCCTTCGTACTTCTCACGGCACTCGCGTGTGGTGCCCATTCAGGCCACACCGACGCCGAGGTCATCATCGCGACACAGGATTCGTACATCCGCAACAACGGCGGGGGAGTTACTGCGGCTAATTCCAATTTTGGCAGCGACGACGACCTGTGGCTCAAGCCGGGTGCAAACGGGTTCTTTCGGATGATCTATCTGGACTTTGATGTCAGCTCGGTCACGCTTGCATCCGTGGTGTCCGCGGAACTGGACCTTGATGTCATCGATGTGACTGGTGGAACGACCATGACCTACTCCGTGTACGGCATCACCGACAGCTGGGACGAAAACACAATCACCTGGAATAACGCCCCGTACAACAACGGCGACGCGACGCCATTTGGAACCGACCTGGGCAGCGCGACCATGGTGTTTGCTGACACCCCGGATAACCTGACGTTTTCTTCCACCGAGCTGCTGAACTTTGTCAAGAGCAGCAGCGGCACGGTCTCGCTGATCCTGCACCCGACCGATATGGACGGCAATGTGAACCTGAACTTCCATTCAACCGAGGGGCCAAATGGAAACACGAACGCCCCGACCCTGACGCTCACCGTCCCCGAGCCGGGCAGCTTCGCGCTCCTGCTTGCCGGTGGCCTGCTGATCAGTCGTCGGCGTCGTTGACATCGGCTTGAGGACCCGGCCGTTCATAAAACGATTGGAAGCACTGGCAGGCGGAGGCTTGTCAGTGTTTTTCTCTCGTCCTAGGTGGATCCGCTAGTGCTTGTCCGTGCAGCACCTCCGACCTTCTCTGGCCACGCGGGGAGTCACGCATTGCGATTCATCCGTGTGCATGGCCTGATGCGGCGGGTGGCCGGGGTGGAGGCTTGCGACCCCCTGCGAAAAGCCATCGCTCACACATCAGCGCCCGCTTGTTCAGGGGTTTGCTGACGCGCATCCCCGGGCACACGCGGTGCAGAGGTTTGTGATTGGTTGTGACAGGCATGCTATGCAATGGGTTGTCTGGCGTTGCGGGATGGGGTGTTGGGTTGTGTTTGTGCGCGCGGGGATGGGGCTTGGGGCTTGATGGAGGGGGGCGATTCATTGAAAAACACATCAAGCCCGCAGCCTGTCTGCGAAGACACGCTGCGAGGGTATCGGCACCCCGCGGCATTGCTTCGCAAGGCTATGGGCCTGGTTGCGCGTGCGCGGCGGTGCGCCGGTTGTGCGCGGAGGGGTCCGGCATTCTTTTGATTGACGGCGGCCAGTGAGCCAATACGCACTTTCGCGCACGGTTGGTTGAAACTGAAAATCGATTGGCCGGGGCGGGAAGCGGGCTTGGCGTACAATCACGGGCCATGGCCTCGGGAAGCAATCACGTCGATCTAACCACGCTCAAGGACGAACAGCTCGTTGTGGCGTATCGGGAGGGGAATGTCGCGGCCCTGCCGGAGCTGATCGGGCGGTACGAGAAGGAGCTGTTCCACTTCTTGATCCGCTTCGCGGGCAACCGGGCGTTTGCGGAGGACCTGTTCCAGGAGACGTTCCTGCAGGTGCACCAGTCGGCCAAGACGTTTGACGCGAGCAAGCGGTTCAAGCCCTGGCTGTTCACGATCGCGGCGAACAAGGCGAGGGACCACCTCAGGCGGGAGAAACGCAGGCGGACCGCCCCGCTGTCGGCGACGATCGACTCGTCCAGCGAGTCGGGGGCGAGCTTTATCGACCTGATGGAGGCGGACATCCCACTGCCGACAGAAGTGGCGGACGACGCAGAGATGAAGGCGCTGGTGAGGGATATCGCGGACGAGCTGCCGGACCACTTGCGGGAGGTGCTGGTGATGGCGTATTTTCACCAGTTTGCCTACAAGGAGATCGCGGAGATGCTGTCGATCCCCTTGGGCACGGTGAAAAGCCGGCTCCACGCGGCGGTAGGGACGTTTGCCCAGCTTTGGAAGGCCCGATACCCCGATTCGGCCGACAAAATACCGGACCGCTGAACAAAAGAACAAACCCGTGCCGACCTGCAGACGTATCAAACGCGCACGCCCTGGCCTGTGATGCAATACGAGAAGAACCATCCCGAAGAACGCCGCCTAAGCCGCGCTGACAGCGAGCTCTTGGACCGCCTGCTGGCGGGTGAGACGCTTTCTGAGCTTTTGGATGCGGACGAGCCTGAACGTGCTGCACGCGTGAGCCGGTTGCTGTCGCTTCTGGACCAATGGGAGGCCCATGAGGCTGAGCCCGGCTTGGCCCAGCGGACGATGGCCGGCGTGCTGACCGCGGACCCGGTGTCGTTGTCTGCCGAAGATGGTGAGGCGTTGGACGCCTGCCTGTCGCTGCGTCGCCAGGGGCTGACCCATGGGCCGATGCCGAGCGGGCTGCGTGAACGCGTGGCCAAGTTGCAAGCGGTGCTCAGCATCCTCGACCGTGCCGACGATGAACCGGTGCCCGACGGGCTCGGCGATCGCACGATGCAGGCCATCGAGAAGGACCGTCAAGCACAACAGGACCGCTCGGCGTTATCAAGCATGGCGGTCTCAGGCGACCGGCAGGGCTCGGTTGGCTTCCGCCAGATCGCGACGACCGCGGCGTTGTTCGTCATGGCGTTGTCGATCCTGCTGCCGATGCTCAGCAAGGCCCAGCGCGACGCCGAGATCACGCAGTGCAGCCAGAACCTCGCGGGGCTGGGCGGTGACCTCCAGGGGCTGGCATTCGACAACAAGGGCGAGACGCACCGTTCGGCGCAACCGCGGCCCGGCGTCTTCGACCCGCTCGCGAAGTTCGCCAGGACGAATGTCGACGGCTCGGCCGTCCCCGCCAACCAAGCCAGCTACTTCGTGCTGATCGACCAAACGCGTGTCGCGTCCAAGCACCTGTCCTGCCCCTCAGGCCGTAGCGACGACCCGGCGATGCTCTACAACGGGCAGAACCCAGCGGCGGGCGGGCCGTTCAGGCTCTTCGTCCAGGCCCGGCCGATCTTCTCCGACGCCAACCCGCTCTACCGCGTCACGCCCAAGGGCCTGGTCCGCAACGAGGATGTGCCAAACATGACACGCAGCCTGAACCACGGCGGCGCCGGGCAGAACGTCCTGATCAGCGACGGCTCGGTGCGGTGGATGATCCGGCCTGCGGTGAACCGAGACGCGGACACCAGCGATAACATCTGGTTATACCAGCCCGGCAAGAACAGGGATAACAACGCCGTTCAAGATGAAGACATCTTCCTCACGCCGTAGCTGAACACGGTCTCTTGCAATCGCCAGGCACGATTTCGCTTGTATTCACGGTAAGCCCAAGGTACGATCAATTAGTGGTGTGCAACGTTTGGCCATAACGGATTAAGTAGCCAACGACTTTAATCGCACCATGCTATTCATCAAGGCTAGGCCTTGGCTTCTCGGTCTTATTCATCAGGGATTGACAACCCGATCAAGGCCCAAAAGGGCAAATCACCCGCAACACAGGGAGGTGCGCGATGATGTTGGCCATTGAACAAACCGCACAGCAGTGGATTGATGACGAGTTGATCGCTCGGGACCACCGGCAGACACCCGAGATGAAGAGCATCAAGCTGCAGCTCTCACCCGCTCGGTGGGTGCTGCCCAAGCTCTTGCGGATCATCTACCAGAACACCGACCAGCCGGTCGAAACGCTCGCCCCGTTGATCCGGACCATGCTCCAGGAACAGGTCTTCGCGACGACCGGCGGAGACCCCTGCGATACCGAAGCCCTCGAAGACTCGATCAACGAGACCGTCGCGCTGCTGATCAAGGTCCTTAAGCGGGTCCGTCGGCAGTGCATGATCCAGCCCAAGCTGGCGTAGCGTGTCGGGCGACGCTGCAGCCGATGCATGGTTGCGCCTATGATGCAGGTGACCTAATCCCCCGTGCGAGGCCCCGCCCATTAGCGACAGCGCCGCTTCATCGCGACTCATCCTCTGGCCGATGCCCGACCAGCGGCACCTATACATGCTGGTCGCGGGCGTACTGATTGGCGTGCTCATGGGGCCCGCCGTGCTCGGCCGGGTGTCGGCTCCGCTGTATGACCAGCTGTTCACAGGCAGCGGCGACACGACCGAGTTGGAAGCAGCGCAGGCCGAGCTCGATGATTTCCTGACGAATGAAGACACGCGCATCGCCCGGATCGAGGGCATCATGGCCCAGGCGGCGCTGCTCGACCCCGGCGACACCGCCTACATCTCCGCCGAGAACCAGGCGATGGCACTGACCAACGCTTTCGCCGACGAGCAGGCCCAACTCGAGGCCAATATCAAGCTCGCCCGCGTGCCTGTGCTCGCCAAACAAGAACTGCACCGCAAAAAGCTGTCGGGCATGGCCACGATGATGCTGCTGTTGATCGTGCTGCTCTTTGCGGCCGAGGCGATCCTGAGCCCGCAACGCGACGAGCTCGAGTCCGGCAAGACCGCGCTGCCGCCCGCGCTCTCACGCTTGGTCACGATCCGCTACGGCCTCGCCGCAGGCTGGCTGATGCTGATGCTCGCCCAGCCGGTCTGGTTGCAGGGCATCGGCGTGCTGTTCGGCGGCCTGCTGCTGGCGGTCGTCCTGGTCGCGGGTCTGGTGCCGTTGGGCAAAAGTGGAGCCTAGCAACGACCGTTGTTTTGATGCTCACTCGGCGTTCGCTGCGTCGTATTTCGCTCGGCAGGCCCGAACACAATCAAAGTGCTCTTGGCCCCAATCGTAGATCTGGTCCAGGAGCGGTACAAGCTGACTGCCATAGCTTGAAAGCCGGTACTCCACGCGCGGCGGTACCGCCTTGAATTGCGTGCGGACGATGACGCCGTCGCGCTCTAATTGGCGTAGGCTTTCGGTTAAAGCCCGGGCTGAGGCGCCGGGTAGCTCACGGCGTAACTCGTTGAACCGCATCGTCTGATCAAACAAGAGTGCGATCACTTCACCTTTCCAACGCCCCTTAAAAAGAGACAAGACGTCGGCGATTCCACAGTTCGGGTCGGGCTGTTTGGATGGGTCGGACATAACGGCTCGCAAGACAACGGAAGGATCATCCATAAACGCTGGGTATGGGTTGTATCAAAGTAACTTAGTTGATTTGATGTTATCTAAAAAACTCCTATAGATTCCAATCCCTACTGGTAAACCATGCCATACCACATCCTTCCGTGACAGGCTCATTTTCAGAAACAGGTACCAACAATCGAACTGGAGCTTCCCCGATGAAATCGAATCGTACTGGCACTAGGCACGCCCTTAAAACGGACTTTCCTGGCCCCGCCGTTTGGCCTTTGGCACTCTTGATTGCCGCAATGGTGCTCTGCTTGCCGCTGATTGTGAAAGCAAGCGATAAGGATAAGGCAGCGATGGAAAGCGAAGGTGTATCGGTAGGCCACCCCGAGAAGTGGGTTTCGGGTGGAGATCGCGAGCGGCTGACCCCAGAAAACTGTGCTGTGCTGTTCATCGATCATCAGGCGGGCCTGATGAACCTGGTCGATAATGTTGAGATGGACCGCTACAAGATGGATGTCATGGCGAAGGCCAAGGTCGCCAAGCTGCACGGCATCCCTGTCGTTATGACGACCAGTGCGGAGAAAGGACCCAACGGCCCGATGCTGCCCGAGTTGGTGGCGATGTTCCCCGACGCGCCGCTCGTGAGCCGTAACGGCCAGATCAATGCATGGGATGATCCGAAGTTCCGCGCGGCGGTCGAAGCAACAGGTCGCAAGAAGGTTGTGGTCAGCGGGATCACCACGGACGTGTGCGTGGCGTTTGTGACACTGTCGATGCTGGAGGCAGGCTACGACGTCTACGTGGTCGCAGACGCGTCGGGCACGACCAACACCCAGGTGCAGACCGCTTCGCTGATGCGCATGGCTGAGGCCGGTGCAGAGATGGGCAACTGGTTTGCTCTGGCGTGTGAGCTCTTGTCGGACTGGCGTAACCCCGAGGGTGCCGGCAGCGCGAAGATTTTTGCGGAGCATATGCCCGGGTATGCGGAGGCCATGGCCAGCCATAGCGCGTGGACGGGTCAGGCGGTGGGTGAGATCGAGTAAAGATGAGGCCGGCCCTTGCGTGGCCGGTATCAACACCAAGATGGCTTGTCTTGTGACAGCAGGGCAAGCCTCTTGACTTCGATCCCCTCTGAGCGGCTAGGACCCGTGCCATCTTTACCCCCTCACCCGGAGCCGACGATGACCCCAGAGACCACCCGTCGCGAATTTCTTACCGCCGCTGCCGCGGGTACCGCAGCCCTTGCGATCCGGCCCATGGCATTGGGCCAAGATAATCTGCAAGCCCCTGCCGATCTGATCCTGATCAACGGCAAGGTAACGACCATGGACCCAACGCTGCCGGATGCAACCGCGCTGGCGTGTAGCGGCGACAAGTTCGTGGCGGTGGGCTCAGATGCGGACATCCAGCGCCTGGCCGGGCCACAGACGAAAGTCATCAACGCGAGCGGCAAGCGTGTCGTCCCCGGGCTCAATGACTCGCACATGCACTTCGTCCGCGAGTGCCTGGTGTACAACCTCGAAACACGGTGGGATGGCGTCGACTCCTTGGCCGAGGCGATGGGCATGCTGCGCGAGCAGGCGAAGCGGACGCCCAAGGGCCAGTGGATACGTGTCATTGGCGGGTTCTCACAATTTCAATTCAAAGAGCGGCGGATGCCAACGCTTGAAGAGCTTAACGCCGTCACGCCCGACCACCCCGTGTTCATCCTCTACCTGTACGCCTACGCGTTGCTGAATACCCGGGCGATGGAATACCTCGGCTACGACCAGCCCAGCCGGCCGACCTACCCAGGCGGGCGTTACGCGTTCGACGACCAGGGCAACGCGACCGGCGGTGTCTACGCAGACCCGTCCGGCCTGATCCTCTACAAATCGATCTCCAACGGGCCGCGCCTCGGGCCGGCCGACCGGATCAACAGCTCACTTCATTACCAGCGCGAGATGCACAGCCTCGGCGTCACGAGCGTCAGCGACTGCGGCGGGGGCGGCATGGTCTACCCCGATGCCTACGGCGTGATCCAGCAGCTCAACGCCGACGGTCGGCTCAAAGTCCGTACCAGCATGAACACCTTCCCGCAGGTCAAGGGCCGGGAAGAAGCCAACTACCGGCGATGGGTCAAAGAGCACAAGCCCGGCGATGGCGACGACATGCTCTACCTCGGCGGCGCGGGCGAGAACATCTGCTGGGCCGCGTACGACTACGAGATCTTTAAAGACACTCGGCCGGATATCGACAAGAACGCCGAGCAGGTCCAGCAACCCATCATCGATCTGCTCACCAAGAACAACTGGCCGACGCGTCAGCACATGACCTACAACGAGACGATCGAACGGCTGCTGGGCTCGTACGAGATGGCGCGCAAGAAGGTTGGAGGCCGACTGGATTACGGCCCGCGCATGATCGTCGACCACGCCGAAACAATCACCGAGAAAAACATGGAACGTATCGCCGCAATGGGCGGGGGCATCGCGGTTCAGAACCGCATCATCTACCAGGCAGAGGACTTTGCCGCGCGCTACGGGGCCGATGCACTCAAGCAAGCGCCGCCGATCCGAAAGATGCTGAAGATGGGCCTGCCGGTGTGTGGCGGGACGGACGGCACACGCGTCGCATCGTACAACCCCTGGCTAAGCCTCGCGTGGCTGTGCAACGGCAAGTCGCTTGGCGGGATGCAGATGTACGGCGATGACAACCTGCTCGACCGGTACGAAGCGCTTCGTCTCTGGACCGTCAACAGCGCCTGGTCGACCGGGCACGAAGGCAAGAAGGGCGCGATCGCCAAGGGCCAGCTCGCCGACTTCCTCGTCCTTAACAACGACTTCTTTGCGGTGCCGGACAACCAGATCGCGAAGCTACAAACCAGCCTGACCGCGGTCGGCGGCGAGGTGGTCTACGCGGTGGACGACTTGGCCAAGCACGATGTGCCCCCGCTGCCGAAGGTCTCGCCGGATTGGTCACCTGTCGAGCACTTCGGTGGTTATCAGCACTGACAACTTCGTGTGGGCGGCGTCTGGCGTCTCGATGAATCAGGACAGCTACTCAAACAATGGCTCGGCATCGTCCTGTATTTTGATTTTCATGCCCAAGTGAGTGGCTCCGGCCTTGGTGAGTTGCCGACCCTTACGGGTTCGGGCGAGGAAGCCGATCTGCAGGAGGTAGGGCTCGACGGCTTGCTCCAGCGTGCCCGCGTCATCGCCCAGGGTTGCGGCCACGGCCTCAAGGCCGACGGGCCCGCCCTCGTAGACCTCCGCGATGCAGTGCAGGTACTTGCGGTCCAGTTCATCGAGCCCGAGCGCATCGACGCCCTCGAGTTTCAGGGCCTCGTCAACCACTACGGCGTTCAGCGTATTGTTGTGTTTGACCTGCGCGAAGTCGCGGACCCGGCGGAGCAGGCGGTTGGCGATCCGGGGGGTGCCGCGGGCGCGGGAGGCGATGTGTTCTAAAGGGTTTGATCCCACAGAGTCGCTTCGCGATTCTGTGGGCAGAGGGACATCCATCTCCAACAGTCTGGCACTGCGGGTCAGGATGCTGAGCAGGTCGTCGTTGCTATAGAACTCGAGGTTGTGCGACAGGCCGAAGCGGCTGCGCATCGGGCTGGAGATCAGGCCGGCCCGGGTCGTTGCGCCGATCAGGGTGAACGGCTGGACGGGCAGCGTGATCGTCTTCGCATGCATGCCCGAGTCGATCTGCACATCGATCTTGTAGTCCTCCATCGCGGAGTAAAGGTACTCCTCCAGGGCGATAGGCAGGCGGTGGATCTCGTCGATGAAGAGGACGTCGCGGGGCTGGAGCTTGGTGAGGATGCCGACGAGGTCGCCCGGCTTGGTGAGGGCTGGGCCCGCGGTGACGGTGAGGTGGGTGCCCATCTCGTTGGCGATGATGTGGGCGAGGGTGGTTTTGCCCAGGCCCGGCGGGCCGTGGAGGAGGACGTGCTCCATCGCTTCGCCGCGCTGACGCGAGGCGGTGAGCGTGATCGAGAGCTTCTCGGTGAGCGCGGGCTGGCCGACGTATTCCGCGAGGGTCTGCGGGCGCAGGGCGAGGTTGAGTTGCTCGTCCTGCGGCGTGCTGGCGTCGGCGGTGATGATGCGTTGGGTCGCCACGGGGATAGCTTAGCGGGGGACCAGACGCCTCGCGGGCTCGTCTTCGGCGTGAGAGGCGTCTCCAAAATCTCCACCTCGCACTTTCTTCCGCCTGTTTTCGCAACACGCGGAAATAGATTGCATGCATAATCGTCTTTGATCTCCTGGGGGTTGCAACACGCCACCGCATGGCCGCGTTCAGCCCCCTGTCGGCCGGACCACTCCGGGGACGGCCCAAACGATAGGCCAGACCGCTATGACAACCCAAACCCCCACCGCACCCACCAGCCCCCGCGTCCAGCGCGTCCTCGCCCGGCTCCGCCGAAAGCAACTGGACCTGGCCATGTCAGGCCAGGTATCCGACTCCGCCAAGTACGCCCGGCGCGCATGGAAGGTGCGTCTCTTTGGCCGCAAGGCCGCCTGATAGCAGCGTTTAGAGCCCGATGAAGGCACCGAAAAACGTTCAGCGCGAACCTAATCGGGCGCTGTGTCGTGCTACAATTCTGAGTCATCCAGCCGTATTACTGGCCTGCCGGAGTTGTTCATGTCGACCGCCCCAACGTCTTTCGCACACGATTATCCGCAAGATCAAGACCCCACACACGACGGCGAGCATAAGCTCGACCTCCAGATCGTCGCTGTGCTACTGGGGGTCACGGTCCTGATCGCGGCGGCGATCGCCATGCTGATCTTCGACAGCAATTTCCACGGCAGCATCCTTGCGGCGATCGCCTCGCTGCTGCTAGGCGGCCCGATCGTCTACGGCGCAGCAAGGGGCCTGCTCACCCGTAAACCTTCCGACGAGCAAGGCGACCAAGAGCACGTCGCGGGCGGCTCTCACATGGAAAAGCTTGTCGCCCTGGCGATCATCGCCGCCTTTGCGGACGGCATGTTTTTTGAGTGCGCCGTTGTCGCGTTCTTTATGCTGATCGCCTCGCTGATCGAGCACCGTACCGCCGCCGGCGCGCTCAAGACCATCGAGTCGCTGATCCGTATCACGCCGACCAAAGCTGTTGTGCTAACCGATGCTGGCGAACAAGAGATCGCCGCCTCCGAGCTCAAGCCCGGCGACCGCGTGCTGGTTCTTCCCGGCGACAACATCCCCGGCGACGGCAAGGTCGCCGAGGGCAACTCTACCGTAGACCAGGCCAATATCACCGGCGAATCCGTCCCGGTCGAGAAAGCACCGGGCGACGAGGCGTTCGCGGGCACGATCAACGAGACCGGCCGGCTAGTCATCGAGATCTCCCGGGCCGGCGAAGACTCGACGCTGGGTAAGGTGCAGTCGCTCATCCTCCAAGCCGCACAGTCTAAACCCGCGGTCGTCCGCGAGCTGAGCAAGTACGCCTCGTACTACACCCCGGTGGTGATCATCCTCGCGTTCATCATTTTTGTATTCACGCAGGACCTGCGGGCGTCGATCTCGCTGCTGCTGATCGCGTGCCCGTGCGCGTTGATCCTCTGTGGACCGACCGCGATTGTCGCGGCGCTCTCCGCCTCGGCCCGCCTGGGGATCCTTGTGAAATCGGTCAGCGACCTCGAAGTGATCAGGCGTGTCACCGCGATCGTCTTTGACAAGACCGGCACGCTCACGACGGGCGACCTCTCGGTGACCCGGATGAAACCGGTCGATGGCATGGATGGCGTAGAACTGCTCCGGCTGTGTGTCTCGGCCGAGGCCAACTCGCGTCACCCCGTCGCAAGAGCTGTTGTGGAAGTCGCTGAGAAAGCGAAGCTTCAGCCCTCGCCGACTAAGCACTTCGAAGAGGTTTCTGGTCGTGGCGTAAAAGCGACGCTCGAAGACGGCAGCGAAGTCCTTGTCGGTCGAGAAGCCTTCCTCGCGGATAACGGCATCGATGTCAGCGTGCTTGATACCAGCGAGACCGAGGGGCTGAGCCTGCTGTTCGTCGCGCACGCCGGCCGGGCGATCGGCTGGCTCGGCCTGGCCGACCAGCCACGGGCCGGCGTGGCCGAGGCGCTGCATGAGCTCGACGAAGTCGGCGTGAAGCGGCGGGTCATGATCACCGGCGACCGCTGGAGCCCCGCACGACGCGTCGCCGAGGCCCTAGGCCTGACCGACTTCACCGCCGAGGCCCTGCCCGGCGACAAGCTCGAACTCGTCGAACAACTCAAGGAAGAAGGCCACACCGTTGCGGTCGTAGGTGACGGCGTCAACGACGGCCCGGCGCTCGCGGCCGGCGATGTGTCCCTCGCCATGGGTGCCGCAGGCTCGGACGTCGCGATCAACTCCGCCTCGATCGCCCTGATGAACAACAACCTCAACCGCATCCCGTTTATGGTCGGCCTGTCGCAGAAGACCGTCACGGTCATCCGCCAGAACCTCGTCGGCACGATGATCTACATCTTCGCCATGCTCGCCCTGCTGCTCGCCGGGTTCATGGCCCCGTGGGTCGTCGCGGTGGGCCACGGCATCAGCTCGATCATCATCATCTTCAACTCCGCACGCCTGGTCCGTGAAGGCGAGGACCTGCACACGCCAGACACGACCGTGCAGACCGGCCGGCGGGCCCGCAAACTCGAACACGTGGGTGGCGAGCCCCGGGGCGGCGTTGCACCAGCCTGACCCGGCCTCAACCCCGAATGAGCCGTGGATCAATGCCGTTGAGCCCGGCTTGCCGATAAACTATGTACGGTCATCCCCCTGATCGATAGACCCATGCTGAAACGATCAACGCTCACGACAGCCACCCTGCTCACCGCCTGCATGACCTTTGTCGGCTGTGGCAGCAGCTTGATCGCAAGCAACGATCAGCCAGACCCGGTTGTGACGCCAGAAGACTTTATCGGTGAGTCCCAAACCAGTGACACGGACCCGGCCGACGAGACCACCTTGCTGAGTGTCGGCGAGACCGAGGCGAGCCCCGATCCGTCGAGCGAGCCCGCGACCAACCCTCGGCCGCAGGAGGCCCTGCCCGTCGATGCGATGGTCGGTCACATCAACGGCGAGGCGGTCTACGCCGACCAGATCTTCGACATCAACCTGGTCGCACAGCTCGAGTCGTTCGGCAGACGCTTCGACCGAGAAGAGTTCCGCCAAAACGCTGTCAGGATCATCCGCGACCGGCTCAACGGCATCATCATCAACAAGCTGATCCTCGGCGAAGCCGAGCTCAACCTCAAAGAAACCCAACGCCGCGGGATCGAAGCCCGCATCCAAGCCGAGCGCGAGGAGCTACTGCGTTTCTACGGCCAGGGGTCGGTTGCGAAAGCCAAGGCCGAGTTTCTTAAAGAACGCGGCAAGCAACTCGATCAGCACCTCGTCGACTTCCGCGAGGAGCTGGTGATTGGAAGCTACGTCCGGTCGAAGGTGATGCCCAAGATCGTCGTAAACCAACGCGATATTGAGCGCTACTATGCCGACAATATTGAGAAGTATCAGCAGCCCGACCAGCGGGTGGTCCGACTGATCATCGCGGTAGACAATGAAGCGGGCGATCGGATTTATTCAGCCCTAGGTAAGGGCCAGCCCTTCGACAAGCTCGCCGAAAACCCCGAGCTGAATCGTTACAACCCGGGCCAAGCGGGAAGCTATCAGAGCGGGAAAGCCATCCCTGGCGATAAAGTGATTAACAAAGTATCTGTTAATGAAGCCTTACTTCTGCTGGATAGTGGTGAGTATGCAGGACCAATCGTAGAAGCAGGCAGGACATACTTTGTGCAGGTCGTTGAACTGACGCCCGGCGTCCAGATCGACCTGGCGGACGCCCAGATCAAGATCGAAGCGATCCTCCGATCGACTCAGTTCGAAAGGCAGGCCCTGCGTTTCCGGATGGACCTGCTCAAGCGTGGCAGCTACTCCGACCCCAACGAGATGGGCCAGAAGCTGCTCGATATCGCCTTCGCAAGGTACGACCGGTAAGCCATGCGTCTGCCCGGGCCGCTGAGGCGACTACTCGGCTCTACCCTGAACCCCGGCGAGCAAGGCGAACGCCTTGCTGAGCAACACCTCAAAAAGCAGGGCTACAAGACGGTCGCGCGAAATCTCCGAAGCAGGCTCGGTGAGATCGACCTGCTCATGCTCGGCCCGGACGGCAGGCTGCTGGTCATCGTCGAGGTCAAGACCGCCCGAGCGGACCGGCAGTCCAGCGTGCCGCCCGAGCTGCGCGTGGGCAAAGAGAAGCAACGCAAGATCGCATCGCTAGCCGCGAAACTGATCGCCAAGCACAGCCTTACAAGCCGGCCCATCCGCTTCGACGTGGTTGGCGTCGATCTGCATAACGACAGGGCCCCGGAGGTACGGCATTACATGGGCGCGTTCGAATCGCCCTGGTGATGCGACAGACCGGCGTAGCGGGAAACGCGGAGCGTCACGTGCGAGCTGTCAGCGATGGTTTGAACGGGACGCTCCGCGTCTCCCGCTACTCAGACAAGGACACGCCTGAATCAGTACGGGCTGCGGTCCATCAGCCCGGGTGGCGGTACGTAGTTAGGGTTATCCGCGTTAGCTGCTTCGTGTGCGTTCTCAGCGTCTTGCGCGGTGATCGTCGGCTCGTACTGCCAGGTATCGATCATGACGAAGCCGATAAACAGCACAACGAAACCCAGCGAACCGAGGATGCACAACCCGTGGAACGCACGGTCCCACCAGATGTGCATAAAGATCAGGACGACAAGCACGGCCTTGACCAGCGCGATCCCTAACGCGACGGGGAGGTTCAGCGGGCCGAGGTTCACAAAGATCGCCGCGACGGTCAGGATGGTCAGCACCATC
This sequence comes from Planctomycetota bacterium, assembly GCA_039024275.1. Taxonomy (GTDB): domain Bacteria; phylum Planctomycetota; class Phycisphaerae; order Phycisphaerales; family Phycisphaeraceae; genus JAHQVV01. Next base: position 36,455 of record JBCDKD010000003.1, read on the forward strand.
AGCGCGAGGAAGACCGCGGTGAGCAGCTGCCAGCTGACGACGTGGTGCTCGTGGTCGCCGTGGTCGTGGTGGTCATCTTGATGGTCTGTAGTGGCTTGAGACATTACGCTTTCTCTTGTTCGTACCCCGCGGCGTTGCCACTCGCCGTGCTCGCGTCAAAGCCGGGGGCTTGGGTGATTCATCAAAACTTCTAGCTTCTGACTTCTAAATTCTTAACTCAGTGGATCAGGTACAGCAGCGGGAAGAGGAAAATCCAGACCAGGTCGACGATGTGCCAATACAGGCCAACGATATCGACCGGCACGTTGTACTCGGGGCTGAACGCGCCGGTGAGCGCCTTGCCCAGAACCCAGGTGATGCAGCCCATGCCGATGATGACGTGCAGGGCGTGCAGGCCGGTCGCGGCGAAGTAGATCTGGAAGAACAGGTGGATGCGGTCCTGCACCGACTTCGGCTGCAGCTCGTACGGGACGTAGTACTTGGTGTGCCTCAGGTCGGGGACGCCCAACGGCAACTCGGCTTTCTTGGTTTTGTGCCCGTGATGATCATCGGCGACCGCGACCTTGTGGGCCTGGCTATCGACGAGCCCTGTCGAGCCGGGGGCCGGCGGCTTGATCGTCGACCCGCCCGCCACGGTGCTGGAGACCGGGACCAGCCCGGCGACCGACGCGGTATCAATCGCGGGGTCCTCGGCGTAGGCAAGCGCCTCGCTGGGCGGGTCGTCTGCCTTGGGCTGGGGCGCTACTGGGTCATCGCCGTCCTTGAGCCCGTTTTTTGCGACAGCGGAGTCCTTGGCTTCGTCGCCGGCCTTGCCGTCTTTAGCCTCGAGCATCGCGACCGCGTCCGCGACACCCGCGTCGGCAAACATGTGCAGAATGTGCTGCTCGTAGCTCTTCTTGCCCTCGTAGCCCTTCTTCTCGTCGTACTTGGCAAGTTCCTTGAAGACGCCACGCTCTTTGTACAGGTTGAACGACAACTGGGGCGGGTGAGCCATGTAGCCGTGGTGCATCAGCTTCTTCGCCTCAACCGCCGCGACCGCCTTGAGCTGCGCCTCACGGGTAATCGGCAGCTCTTCGTCCGAGTCCCCGACCTTGATCGTGTTCGTGTTGAGGTCTCCCTCGACGGTGTAGTACAGGTTCTTCGTGCCCGGCCAGATGTTCTCCGCAAACTTCGAGGTGTACTCGAAGTACTTGATCACCAGGAAGCCAAAACCACCGCCAAGCGTCAGCACCAGCATGAAGACCAAGAACTTCTGCTGCCCCAGCTGCGCCGCACGCACCGCCAGCGCCATCGTGAACGACGATGCGAGCAGGATCGCGGTGTTGATCCCGCCCATCTTCCAGTCGAGGAAGCCGTGGGCGTACGCGAAGATCTCCGGGTGGTTGGCACGGTACAGCGCGTATGCGCAGAACAGGCCCCCGAACATCATCACCTCGGTCACGAGGAAGAGCCACATCCCGAGCTTGCCGGACTCGAACTGCTGCTCAGGCGTATCGAAGTGGTGGGCGAGGTACTCGGGCCCGTGGTGGTCGTGATCGCTCATAGGAATTCAGGTTCGGGGATGCGGGTTCAATGAAACCTACGGTTGGCTGCTGGTCAGGAGCTCTGGCCGGTTCCGGGTTCTAACCCAATCCCTAACCCCAACTCCCAGCCCCATGCTAATGTGCGGGCTTGTGCGACGGGTTGCCCGGATCGTGGTCCGGGTCCAGGACGTAGCCGTCGATCTTCTCGTCGTACTTCCAATCGTGGTAGTTGTACGGGTCGGTACCGACCGGGTCGTACTTGAAGTTCTCGTGCGGCGGCGGCGAGTTGGTGTGCCACTCGAGCTGGTTGCCGCCCCAGGGGTTCGCGGGCGCCCGCTTGCCACGCTTGGCCATGATCCAGTTCAAGAGGATCATAAACAACCCGATCGTGAGGATGTACGACCCCATCGTCGAGACCCAGTGATAGACGGTGTACTGGTCCAGGTAGGTCGCGTAGCGACGCGGCATGCCCTGCGTGCCCGCGATGAACTGGATGAAGAACGTGACGTTGAAACCGATGAACGTCACCGCCCAGGCCCACTTGCCCATCGTCTCGTCGTACATCCGGCCGAACATCTTCGGGAACCAATAGTACATCCCGCCGAGGAAGGCGAACAGCGTCGAGCCGACCATCACGTAGTGGAAGTGTGCGACGACGAAGTAGGTGTCGTGCATGTAAATATCGGTCGACAACGCCGCCAGCGGCAGGCCCGTCAGGCCACCGATCGTGAACAGCCAGATAAAGCCCATGGCGTAGAGCATCGGCGTGTCGAGCCGGATCCGGCCCTTCCACATCGTCGCCAGCCAGTTGAAGACCTTGATCGCCGACGGGATCGCGACCGACATCGTCAGCAGCGAGAAGAGCGCGTTGATCATCGGCGACTGGCCGGAGGTGAACATGTGGTGGCCCCAGACGATGAAGCCGAACAGCGCGATCGCCAGGGACGAGTACGCGATGAACTTGTAGCCGAAGATATGCTTGCGGCTGAAGACCGAGATGATCTCGCTGACCACGCCCAGCGCAGGCAGGATCATGATGTAGACCGCGGGGTGGCTGTAGAACCAGAAGAAGTGCTGGAACAGCACCGGGTCCCCGCCGAGTTTGGGGTCGAAGATGCCGATGCCCATCAGGTTCTCCGCGGCGAGCAGGAGCAGCGTGATCGCCAGGACCGGGGTCGCGAGGATCTGGATGATGCTGGTCGCGTAGAGCGCCCAGAGGAACAGCGGCATGTTGAACCAGCCCATGCCCTTGGGCTTGAGCATATGGATGGTCGCGATGAAGTTCAGGCCCGTCAGGATCGACGAGAAGCCGAGCACAAACGCGCCCATGGTCGCGAAGATGACGGAGTTGTTGGTCTGGATCGAGTAAGGCGTGTAGAAGGTCCAGCCGGTGTCGAGCCCGTTGGGGATGTACGCGAGGAACGCCGGCGCGTTCTCGCCGCCCATCATCAAGTGGATAACCGCCCCGACCAGCAGGCAGGCCAGAAGCGCCGCCCCGCCGAGCCAGCAGTAGAAGCTCATGAGGTTCAGCCGGGGGAAGGCCACGTCCTTGGCGCCGACCATGAGCGGCAGGATCGTGTTGCCCAGGATCGCGGGGATCGCCGGGATGATGAACATGAAGACCATGATCGCACCGTGGAGCGTGAAGGCCTGGTTGTACAGGTTGTTCCACAGCGCGCTGCCGACGGCGCTGCCATCAGTGATATTGCTGGAGGCACCAAAGAGCAGCTGGGTCCGCAGGGCGATCGCGAAGGCACCGCCCAAGAAGAACGAGAACAGCACCACGACCATGTACATCAGGCCGATGCGTTTGTGGTCCAGCGTCAAGGCCCACGACAGGATGCCCTTGCTGTGGTTGATGTAGTTGTCGCCCGGCTTGAGTTCGACCTCTTCGCCGTAGATGTCTGTCGTGATCGGTCGGTCTGCTACTGTCATGGTGCTTGGTCTCCAGTCGCAACTGCAAGGCGTACCGGTGGTTCAGTGATCCTGCTGTTTACTCCGCCGCATTCGCGGTGGGCTGTGCCGGTTGATCGGCCCCTTCTCCGGGTTCCGCGTCCTCTTCCGGGGTTTCTTCGCCGGACGCTTCACCCGAACCGCCTTCCCCCTTCAACGTACCATCGGCGTTGAGATCGCCATACGTGAGTGTTTCATCTGCATCAGACTTGTCGCTGACGGTCTTCATGAACTCGATAATACCCATGATCTCACGGGCGGAGAGGTTCGGGAAGGCCGCCATGTTGTTGCCGTAGCCATCGACGATCTTCGCTCCGGGGTTGTAGATGGACTCGGTGATATAGTCGATGTCGACATCGACGGGGCCTGCGCTTGTCGCGTGGCCGGTGTCGCCGAAGAGGTTCTGCCACGTCGGGCCCGTGCCGCCGGACTTGCCATCGATGTTGTGGCAGGCCTTGCACTGGGTTTCCCAGATCGCCTGGCCCAGCCGCACAAGCGGCGTACCCGGGTCAATCTCACCCATACTCTTGTACCAGAGCTCGTAGTGTTCCTGCGGATAGACGTAGACCTTGGTGTTCATCATGGAGTGGTTCTGCCCGCAGTACTCGGTGCAGAACAGGTCGTAGACGTTGCGCTTGACCGGGTACTCGACACTATCGATCACAACCACGTGGTCCTCGGCGGTTGGCTCGTCATACTTCGCTTCGAACCAGAGCTGGTTGAACCGGCCCGGTACGCAATCTTTCTTGACACGGAGCTGCTTGATGAAGACCGAGTGGATCACGTCGTTGGATTGCAGCGTCAGGCGGATCGGCTGGTTGGCCGGCACGTGCAACGCGGGGACCATCGTCTTGCCGGTTGTTTTGTTGGTCTCGCCGCGGGAGTTGTTGCCGTTGGGGTACGTGAAGTCCCAGCCCCAGCGGTAGCCCGTCACCATGATGTCGTACGAGTTGTCCGGCGGGGTGGCCTGCACGAGGTAGCCGCGGAAGCCCCAGATGAAGATGATCGCGAGGATGAACGCGGGGATGACCGACCAGGTCACCTCGAGCGCGGTGTTGTGGGTCGCGCCGGTGGCGGTTCCTTCTTTCTGCTTCTGCCGGTAGCGGATCGCGAAGAAGACCATCAGCCCCGCGTTGAAGAGGATGAAGACCGCGCAGATGATCAGGATAAAGAACGTCAGGCCGTCCACCTGGTTGCTCGCGGACGCGTCCGTCGGGAACCAGAGCCCGCTGTCTCTGACTTCTGCCAATAGGTTGATAGGGGTCGTATCCATGTCGTGTCTTCTAAACCATGATGTCATACAGGGTTGGGCACCGCTTCGTCGGTGTCGCCCTGCAGTTGTCGTCTGCGTTTCTCGTACGCGAAGCCCGCCCAGACCAGACCACCCACGAAAAAGATCGTCACCGCCCCGCCGAGCATCATGATGAACGACGCGGTCGCGGTGTAGTTGTTCGCCTCGGCGTCCCACACGAAGCAGGTGATAAACGCCTGATCAAAGAACGAGCCGACCTTGCCCTCGGAGGTCTCGACGATCGAAAGCCGGAGCGTCCGCCCCGAGTAGGCCGTGCCGCTGAGGTAACGCCGGACGATGCCCTTGCCGTCGGCGAGGACCAGCGCGCCGGGGTGGCCGTACTCGTTCTGCGTCTTGATGTACAGGTAGCGGTAGCCGACCGCGTCGGTCAACTCCGTAATCGCCTCCTGGTTACCGGTGAGGAAACGCCAGCCCGCTTCGGAGGCCTCGAGCCCGTTGTCTTTCAGTTCGGCCAGCGTCATCTCCCGCATCTTGGCGGAGACCTCGGGCGTCTCCTCCGGATCGATCGAGATGTTGAGGACAACGAAGTCTTCGCCGAGGTTGAGGTCGGTGTCGGGCAGTGTCTCGATGAGCTGGTTGCGGATCGCGATACAGATCGATGGGCACCGGCTGTAGCCCAGGTTGATCACGACAGGCCGGCCGTCTTCGAAGAACGCACCAAGCTCGACGGCCTTGCCCGCCTCATCGATGAACGCGATGTCCAGCGGGATCGGCGAGTTGACCTTTTCGACGATGCCGACCTCACGGGCCAGGTCATCGGTCCAGGGGTTGGCGGCGCTGTAGGGGTTGTCGGGGTTCTTGCTATTGTCGATGCGCGCGGGAGCGGGGAAGACAGCAACCAGTGCAAGCAGCAGCAACAGCACGGCCACCGCGCCCCGGCTCGCTGCCGTGTTTGACCTGCTCCGACTTGTTTCCGCCCAAGCGGGCATGACGCGAACTCCTGTCTGCCCCCCAAATCGACGGCTACTTGCCGCCCCTTGAAGGGAATCCTAGTCCTCGGATTTGGCCGCGTCCTGCGGCCGGGGTGCAATCCTTTGAAACGTTCAAATGCCACTGCCTCGGCGTCAGCCGGGGCCGGCCTATCTACTCGCTGTGGCCCCCGTGGCCGGTGGCGGGCTCGCCTTTCACCTGCTCCGCCGCGACCGATAAGATCGCCGACTCGATATCGCCCAGATTGGCCTCCTGCTCCGCGCGACGACGCTCGTACGCGTCGTCGTGGGTCGGGCCGTCGATAACCTGCTCACGCAGCACAACACGGGACTCGTACTCGTACCAGGCCAGCCCGAACATCGTGATCGCGACAAGCGAAACGGTCGCGCCGATGGAGATGACGAAGATCAGTGGCATGTTGATGGTTTTGCTGCTGCTGGCCATGGCGGTTGGTTTCCAGTTCAGTGGTGGATCGGTGCCCAGACGCCGGTGTCGAGCGCGACGGTTTCGTGCAGGCGTGGGTCGCCGTGCGCCAGCGGTGCATGGCGTGCAAAGCGGCGGACGAACGCCGCAAGCACCGCCGCCAGGAGCATCAGCGCCGCGCCGATCTCCGGCAGGCCGAACGTCACTTCCGGACTCGCGAAGAACGGCATGACGTACCAGTAAAAGTCGAGGTAGACCATCAGGAGCATCCACGTCGCCGCACAGGCCAGTGCCGTGAGGTTGCGCTTCACGTGCCGGCTCAGCAGGAAGGCGAACGGCACAAACAGGTGGCCAAACAGCATAAGCAGCGAGATGTAGGTCCAGCCCGAGCCGTACTGCGGCGCGGTCGTGACCGTGGTCATCCCGTGGATCTCGAGCCAGTACGCCGTCTCGGGGAACGAGGCGTACCAGATCAGCATGAACTGACTGAAGCTGACATAGCCCCAGAAGAAGACAAACGCGAAGAGCAGCTTGGCCAGGTCGTGGTAGTGCTCGAGGTGGACCGTCTTGAGGTAGCCCTTCTTCTGCAGGATCATGCAGATGATAATGGTGAAGGCGATCGCGGCGGTGATGCTGTTCGCAAAGAAGATCACGCCGAACATGGTCGAATACCACGCCGGGTCCAGCGACATGAGCAGGTCGAAGGACATAAACGTGACCATCAGCGCGAAGCCCAGGGTCGAGGCGGGCGCCCACCACTCGCGCCTGGTCGTGAGTTCGGTGTCGCCGGTCTCGTCCTGCCTGACCGAGCGGGTCCAGTAGTACCAGCCGATGATGGACAGCACCGCGACGTACAGCACCATGCGGAACGCGAAGAGCATCGGGTTATACCAGGTAAAGCCTTTGCCCTGCTCGACCTGGCCATCCCCAGCGAGCGCACCGCCGTACCGCTTGTAGTCGAGCATGTAGCTCAGCAGCGAGCGGTAGTACATGTCCTGGATGATGGCGGCCTGCTCTTTATCGTCCGGGTAGGCCTGCCCGGCCCGTGCCATCGCGCCGGCGGCTTCGAGGTAGGCCTCGGACATCCCGGTGACCGGGCTCTTCTCCGCGACTTCGCCTTCCTCCCCATCGGCCGCTTCTGTCGCGACATAGAGGACGCCCGCGTTGTCGGCCTGGGCATGCTCTTCGTGGTCGTGGTCGCCGCTGTGCTCGTACTTGTGGATAAACGCTTCCGCCTCGGCCAGCTTCTGCTCCGCGACCTCCAGCGAGGCGCTCCACGAATACAGCGGGGCCTCCGGGATCATCGCGGCGACGAGGATTGGGATCCCCAGCACGCCGACGAACCAGAAGTTCGCCGCGAAGGTCTCCGGCACGCGGCGGACCGCGACGACCCAGCCCGCGCGGAACAGGTGCGTCAGGATCACCAAGGCGACCGAGCCCACCGTCAGACCAAGGACAAACGTGTAGCCGATCAGGTAGGCGTGGAAGAACCGGCCCTGCCAGTCGCCGCCCTCCTGCAGCGCCTCGATGACCACGCCGATCACCAGCAGCACGAGCCCGGCCATCGCGCCCGCGCCAAGCAGGCGGAACATCGGCCAGAGCTTGGCTCCGATCGGCTCCTTGTCGGCTTCATCCAGTTTGTGTTGTGCGTGGCCCACGTTGGCTTGTCCTTATCCATTCATCCGACGATGTCGTCGGCTGCATTCAGTCGTTCTTTATTCAACCGCCGCCTGCTGCTGTTGCTGGCTGCGCTGCATCGCACGGATGTAGGCGATGATGGCCCAGCGGTCCTTGACCTTGATCATCGGGCCCAGCGCGTTCATCGTGCCGTGCCCCTTCGTGATCACATCAAAGATGTGCCCATTGGCGTAGGCGCCCTCGTAGTACTTGGGTTCGTTGAGGTTCGCGGGGATCAAAGGCGTCGTGCCGGTCTTCTGCGGGTCGGGCACGCCCTGGTCGTACTCCGCCAGCACATCCATCGCGATCTTCGTCGGGCCCTTGCCACGCCCATCGGCGCCGTGACAGGTGTAGCAGTGGATCATGTACTGCTCTTGGCCGTGCTTGACGAAGTCCTGGTTGATCTCGACGATGGTGGGGTAGCCATCGAGGTACTTCGCGGTCGCGTTGCCGTTGGCGTCCTCGGCGGTCAGCAACGCGCCGGAGTCGGGCGCGATCTCAAAGCCGCGGTAGGCCAGGTCGTCGTCCTTGAGCATGCCGGGGTCGGTCACGCGCTGGTCGCGACCCCACGCGACGGTGCCAGGCACATAGGCACGCATGGTTCGGCCGTCGGTGAAGACATCGCTGTGCGACTGGGCCTTGCCTTTGACCTGGTTGTCCATGTCCTGGATGATATGGATGCGCGGGTTCGGGTCGAAGTAATTACGCTTGAACCAGATCGCCGACGCGATCCCCATCGGGATGAACGCGCCGATCACCAGCACCGAGACCAGGATCATCGGTGGCTTGGGCAGACGCAGGTCGAGATCGATGTCAGAAAGCTTCATTCGTCTTCGATGACCTCCACCGCCAGGCAACCCGGCAGGTTCTTCACAAAATCGGCCGACTGCTGCGCATCAAACTGGGCATCCTTCGCCTCGATCGCGATAAAGAACCGGTCGTCGGTCGCCCGGCGGAAACGCCTGCTCTTCAGGAGCGGGTTGTTCAGGAGCGGCAGCTTGTTGAGCAGGAACATCGCGAACACCGCGGTGTACGCGCTGAACATAATTGTCAGTTCGAAAATAACAGGGATAAAACCCGCCAAGGAGTTGAAGGGCTTGCCCGAGATCAGGTAGTCATAGGGTTCGAAGTTCACAGGCACGATACCGGGCTCCGACCAGACACCCATCGTGTAGGTCGTCAGGATCAGGCCTGTCGTCATGCCCGTCAGGCCCATCGACAAGACGATCCAGGGCAGGATCGTAGGCTTGATGCCGAGCGCGTCGTCGATACCGTGCACGGGGAACGGGCTGTGCGCGTCGATCTTCTTGTAGCCGGCCTCACGCACGCTATTGGCGGCATTGATGATGTCGTCGACGTTGTCGAACTCGCCGATCAAGCCGTAAAGCTTTGGTTCGGCGGAGGCCTCGGCAGTCGCCGCATGGCCGTGGCCCGTGGTGGGTGTGTCGATCGCGGTCATGGCCTACGCGTCCTCCTTCTTCTCGGGATGGGAGGCTTCTTGGTCAGATTCGGCTTCCTCTTGGCTAGGTGCATTGTGGCCGTGTCCGCTCAGGCCGTGGTGCGCTGCAGGCATCACGGTCTTGACCTCAGCGATCGCGATGACCGGCAGGAACTTAAGGAAGAGGAAGAACAGCGAGCCGAACAGCCCAAAGGAACAGATAAACCAAGTAATATCGACCCAGGTCGGGTGGAACTGCGCCCAGGAGCCGGGCAGGAAGTCCCGGCTGAGCGACGTAACGGTAATGACATACCGCTCGAACCACATGCCGACATTGACATGCATCGCCGCAAACATGATCCAGAAGAGGTTATGACGGCACTTCTTGATCCACAGCACCTGCGGTCCGACGCAGTTGCACCAGACCATCAGCCAGAACCCGGTCGTGTAGTTACCGAGCGGGCGGTTGCGGAAGACGAACTGCTCGAAGTGGTGGCCGGAGTACCAGGCCACGAAGAACTCGATCGAGTAGGCGTACATAACGATCATGCCCGTGCCGAGCATGACCTTGGCGCAGTTGATGATGTGCCGCATCGTGATGATGTGCTCGAGCCCCAGCCACTTCCTACAGGGTATCGCGAGGGTGAGCACCATCGCGAAGCCGCCGTAGATCGCCCCGGCGACAAAGTATGGCGGGAAAACAGTCGTGTGCCAGCCGGGCATCTGCGCGACGGCGAAGTCGAACGAAACGACCGAGTGCACCGAGAGGACCAGCGGCGTACAGAGCGCGGCGAGCAGGAGGTACGCCTTCTCAAACCGGTGCCAGTGCCGGGCGCTGCCTGTCCAGCCCAACGCAAGGAAGCTGTAAACAATCTGGCCGATGCGACTCTTGGCCTTGTCGCGCAGTGTCGCAATGTCTGGCACCATGCCGGTATACCAGAACAGGAACGACACCGTCGCGTAGGTCGATACAGCGAAGACGTCCCACAAGAGCGGCGAGCGGAACTGCGGCCACATCGCCATCTGGTTCGGGTATGGGAACAGCCAGAATGCGACCCAGACCCTGCCGACATGCACGGCAGGGAAGATGCCTGCACAGACGACTGCAAAGATCGTCATCGCCTCGGCAAAGCGGTTGATGGACGTCCGCCAGTTCTGCCTGAACAAAAATAGGATCGCGGAGATCAGCGTGCCCGCATGGCCGATGCCGACCCAGAACACGAAGTTGATGATCGGAAAGCCCCATGAGATTGGCTGGTTGTTGCCCCAGATGCCTACGCCTGTCGTAACGAGATAGCCGATGAACCCGAAGAAGCACATCGCCATGAACGACAGCGTTAAGAAACCGGCCCACCAGAAGATGGTTGGCTTGGACGTTGCGATGCCTGAGACGTTCTGCGTGACGCCTGCGAAGTCGAGCCCGCCGGTGACGAGCGGCGCACGGCGGCGCGGGTCGTCGACGGTGTTGTCCGTCTCGACGGTGGGGATCGTGCTGCCTGGGTGGATTGCTGCCATTACTTAGGCTTTGTCGCTCGGGTGCGGGTTACGGGTGCGGGTTTCGGATCTTGGCCAGGTACTTCGTGCGTGGCCGGGTATTCAGTTCGTCGAGCATGCCGTACACACGCTTGTTCTTGTACTGGATCTTCGCGACCTTCGACTCGGGGTCGTTGAGGTCGCCGAAGCTGATGCAGTCGGTCGGGCACGCGTCCTGGCAGGCGACCACGATCGTGCCGTCGGGCACCGTCTTCTGCTCGGTCGGGTCGTGGGTGAAGCCGCCCTCGTTCTGGCTCTGCACGTACGCGTTTTTCTGCTGGATCTTGGCCCGTTGGATGCGCTGGGTGCAGTAGGTACATTTTTCCATGACACCACGCATGCGGACGGTGACGTCCGGATTAAACACCATGCGTTTGATCTGGTCGATCGCCTTGTCTTGCTGCGTGTCAGGGATGTTCAGCCAGGGGTTGGCGAAGTCCTTGCGGACGCTCTTGGCGTGGTAGTCGAAGTAGTTGAACCGGCGGACCTTGTACGGGCAGTTGTTCGAGCAGTACCGCGTGCCGATGCAGCGGTTGTAGACCATCGTGTTCAGGCCCTCGGTGTCGTGCACCGTCGCTGCGACCGGGCAGACCTGCTCGCAGGGCGCGTTCTCGCACTGCACGCAGCTCACCGGCTGGTGGACTACCTGGATGTCCTCGGGCCTGTCGGGGTCGCCCTTGTAGTACGTGTCCGTCCGCTGCCAGTGCATCTCACGGCTACGCCAGACCTGCTTCTTGCCGACCGAAGGGATGTTGTTCTCTGCCTGGCAAGCAATGACGCACGAGTTGCAGCCCAGACAAGAGGTCAGGTCGATCGTCATACCCCAGGCGTGGGGGTGGTTGAACGCTTCGGGGCCATCAGGGTGCTTACGGTCGTAGCTGCCGTCTTCGTAGATAGACGGGCCCTGGTAGAGCTGTAGCGACAGGTCGCCGTGCGCGTGGCCCATAATCTTCTCGGGGTGCTCTTTCCAATCCTTGAGCTTGCCCTCTTTGATGATGTTGCCTTTTTTGCCGGACTTGCCTTTCTTGCCCGCCCGCTTTTCGAGCGCCCACTTCGAGGTCTCGTCTACTTCGGGCGAAAGCCCATCCACCAGGTGGTGCACCGAGGTGTAGGCGAGGTAGTCCGAGCCGGTCTTGTCACTGACTTCCTGCACGGGCATAAAGCCCATCTGGCCAGAGACCCGGAGCGGATAAACATCCGTGCCGACGCCTTGCCCGACACTGCCGGCCTGCTGGTTCCGGCCGTTACCGAGCTGCGCGATGACCGTGCCCTTGGCCTGGCCAGGCTGGCCGAAGACCATGATCTCCTGGACCTCGCCGCCGCCGGTCTTAATCGTGACCTGGTCCGCGTTGATCAGGCCCTTCTCCTTCATATCCGGCACACTCATCAACAGCGGGTTATCCCACGTCACCTTCGTGATCGGGTCTGGCGCTTCCTGCAGCCAGGGGCTGTTCGCGAACCGGCCGTCGTAGACCGCCGATGGCACGAACACCACCTCGAACTCGGCCGATTCTTTGAGCTTCGGCTGCGCGGCGTTCTTCGCGTCAACAAAGACAGGCTTAAACGCGCTGCCGGGCACAAAGCCCAGGTGCACCGCTCGACGCCAGTCTTTCTCAAAGCCCGAGAGTTCGGCCGCGTAGCCCGCTTCGGTGAGGTGCTCCGCGAACGCCGCGCCCTTGAGCAGTTCACCGCTCTTGAAGGTCTCGCGGACCAGGTCATACCCCGAAGGTTGCTGAAGAGACCTATCACCAAGGATCGAGGCGAGAAGTTCGATCGTGGATCGGCCGTTGAATAACGGCAGGATCAAGGGCTGTTGGACCGCAAGGGTGCCGTCGTACCAACGCCCATCACCCCAGCACTCGAAGCTCGTCGCGGCGGGCAACGCCCAGTCGCACTTCGCCGCGGTCTCGTCTCGGTACAGGCCGAGCTTGATCGTGTGGGGCACCTTCTCCAGCATGTCAGCAAAGAACATGTCGCGCGGGGCATCAAACGCGGGGTTGCCTCCGAGGATGAGCAGCGTGTCGATTTCCCCGGCATCCATCTTCTTGCCGAGGACGTCAAACGCCTGCAGCTGCCAGGACTCGTCGGCGGTGGGCTCATCACTGTAGGTCGTGGTCACGCCTGTGGTGCCGAGCTTCTTGTTGATCGCGTGGATAGAGGCGTGCACATCAGCGGGCTGGCTCGCCCCGGCGACAATAACGCTGTTACTGCCGCTGGCGATCAGGTCTTTAGCCAGCTTGCCTGCAAAGGCTTTTTCGATCTCGGTCAGCTCGACGTTAGCGTTGGCGGGGACACCAAGCTTGCCCGCAATGTAGGTCAGCACGTGTGCCACACGCGAGGGCTGAATCGGCAGCCGCTCATCCGCCGCCGCGCCGGTGATGGTCATCGCCGACTCGACGACGTACATCCGGTTCATCTTCTTCTCGGTGTCGACCGACTTCCGGCCGACCGCCCAACCCTTCGCGTTCCGCGTCGCGGACGGGTGGTTGCAGAGGAAATCGCTGTCGAAACACGCGATGACCTTTGCTTTGCTGACGTCGTACTGCGTGCGGACCGCCTTGCCTTCAAACGCGAGCTTACTGCCCTCGATCACGCTGTCCTGGCCCAGCGGCTCGTAGGTCACCCAGGACATCTGCGGCATCGCGGCCTTGAGCTTCGCCTTCAGCCGAAGGGCCGTCGGCGAACTCGTCGGCTCGGCCAGCACGGCGAACTTCGCGCCGCCGTCCGCTTTGAGCTCGTCGGCCTTCTTGGTCATCCATGCGTCGAACGTGGTCCAGGAGCTACGGCTGATGTTCTTGCCGCCTTGGCCGTCGTCGCCCTCGCCGATAAGCACATCGCGCAGACGCTCGGGGTCGTACTGCTGAAGCGTGAGGGCCTGGTCGTAGACATCGGTGGCGAACCCGGCCATAGGGTGGCCCTCGACCTTGATCGGCCGGCCATCAAAACTGGCAACGAGCATCGGGTGCGCGACGCCGCTGCGCTCGGCCATGGACGCGAAGTAGTTGGGCACACCAGGGATCAGGTCTTCAGGACGCGCGGCAAACGGAGCCAGTTCTTCCTTTGGCCAGCGCCGGCAGCCTGACAGGGTCAGCCCGGCCAGCGCTAGCGATGCGCCGGCGAGTTTCAGGAACGTTCTACGTGAGACGGCCTGAATCTCTTCGGGGTCGTAGCCCTGGAACTCGTCGCCCAACTGATCGAGCAACTCGGGCGCGTTGGCCTGCTCTTCGAGCGAACGCCAGTAGGCCTGTCCTGTGATGTGATCTTCGATCGTTGACACGTCGGCAATTGCCTCGTTCTTATTTAATTCAATCAGCGGTGGCAGGTCGAGCACGACTGCATGTACGCCGGGTTATTGATCTCGTATTCTTCTTTGAGCTTGGTACCCAGCCAGATCTGTGCGCCTTGCTCATCACCTTCATCCAACTCACCCGCGGCGATCGCCACCTTCACACGGTCGTTGTCCAGCGGCGACCAATCCATATCGGTGATCTTGTCCAACGGGCGAAGGTACTTCTCCGGCGCACGGTGGCATTCCAGGCACCAGCCCATCGAGAGGTTTTGCACCTGGTACACCCCGGCGATCGAGTCGTCTGTCCCGGCGCCGCCCATCTTGTCGACCCGGCCGTGGCAACTCACGCAGCCGACGCCCTTATTCACATGGGCCGAATGGTTGAAATAAGCGTAGTCGGCGATATCGTGGACCTTGATCCAATCGATCGGGTCGCCGGTGTAGTAGCTCTCCCAGACGGGCTTGAGATTGATCGAATTCTGATGAGCGCCTGGCATGTTGCTGGGTACGCCCTGGGGGTCGGTACCCGGGGCATGACAGCTCACACAGGTCTGGGTCGGCGGGATCGCTGCGAAGCCCGCTTCTTCGACGGTGTTGTGGCAGGTCCGGCAGTCCATGCCGAGCTTGCCAACATGGGTCGCGTGGCTGTAGGGCACAGGCTGGTCGGGCTGGTACCCGACGTTGAGTGTCTCTGCCGAACCGCCATAGATCACTAGAGGCGGGACAACCGCCGCGCCGCCGAGGACCGACAGCACAATGAGTGGCAGGAGGTAGTTGGCCCACTTGGGGAAGACAAACTGATCGGTCTGTTCGTAAGACAAAGTGCTCGTCTCTGCCGGCCCTTGATTCGCTTAGAAGTCCGGAGCCGTGCTGTTCAAAAAATATGATCTCAACGGATCGAGCGCTACACTCTAGCCTGTCTCATGCGCCGTGACAAAACGGTCGTCACGAGAAAAAAAAGGCCGCTACGCTGCTGAGAATCAGTTGCAAAACAAGGCGCGTAAGCGACATTAAAACAATCGACATGGCCACATGCATCTGTGCAACCAAGTTGCGAACGCACAGTGTTCACACCCCAAGTGCACGCCCATCCGGCCTCGAAAACACCAGGGCTAGCAGGGCGACCAAGCCCACCAGGACGCCGGGCATCATCGAGCCCATCAAGAGCGCCCCTAGCACCCCCAGCAGACCACCGGTCACAAGCACGCCCCAGACCTGATACATCCCTTTGAGGTAGCTGCCGGGCTCAACGGGCCGGCCATCCCACACCGCCTGGAAACAGTAGCTCCTGAGCAGTAATACCACAGCCCCCATCAGCACCAGCCAAGCGATCGAAAGACCGACTAACACGGATCCTGCCAGCGAGATACCCCCGGATTGGCCTGCACTCGACATCGGCTGTGTCGCAAGAACAACAATCAGTGCGCCCGACGCGACAATAAGCAGCCCGATCCAGGAACGCCAGCCCGACTTGATCGCGTCGCCGGGCTGCAGTTGGGTGCGTCCTTTGCGGTCGGTCGTCGGCATCGCTGGTCTCCTGTAAATCTGACAGAAGTGTACCAAGCCCGGCCATGCACTACGCTATCGCCCCATGACCAAGCTCTGTGTCCCGATCATGGTCGACTCGGCCGAGCAGGCACGGGCAGACGCTCAAGCGGCGAAACAAGCCGGGGCGGACCTGGTCGAGCTGCGCCTAGACCGCTTCGCCGACGACCGCGATGACGCAGCTGCGCTGGTCCGCGATTGCCCGCTGCCCTGCATCGTCACGATCCGTCCGGACTGGGAAGGCGGCGACTACGACGGCGACGACATGCACCGCATCGCCCTGATCGAGTTCATCGGCACCGCCTGTGCAGGGCAAGGGCCCGCCTACTTCGACATTGAACTCGCCACTTACGACCGCTCGGCTAACCTGCGCCAGAAAGTCATGCTGGTCGTGGATCACGCGGGCCAGCCCCGACCCACCGATACCGGGCTGATCCTCTCGTCGCATGACTTTAACGGCCGGCCGGCGGACCTGATCCGCCGAGTTAAAGCGATGGCCGACTACGGCAGTTGCCGGGTGGTCAAGCTCGCTTGGACGGCTCGCTCCCTACGCGACAACCTGGAAGCCTTTGAGATCATCCGACAGCGGAACAAGCCGACCATCGCGCTATGCATGGGCGAGTTGGGGCTGATGTCTCGTGTGCTCGCCAAGAAATTTGGCGCGCTGCTCACGTTCGCTGCGATCGATGACGCGCGAAGCAGCGCGCCAGGCCAACCAACCATCTACGAACTCAAAACACTCTACCGCTGGGACACGCTGGATCAAGACACCCAGGTCTTCGGCGTTATCGGCGACCCTGTCGGGCACTCGATGTCCCCCGCCATCCACAACGCGGGCTTCGACGCCGTCGATTACAACGGCGTCTACCTGCCGATGCGCATCCCGAAAGAGTATGAGCATTTCAAAGCCACGGTCGCCAGTTTCCTTGATACACCCGGGCTGGACTTCCGTGGCGCATCGGTCACGATCCCGCACAAACAGAATCTGCTTCGCTTTGTTGACCAGGCGGGTGGGAAGATCGAGCCCCTCGCCAAAATAATCGGCGCGGCGAACACGCTCACCGTCCGCGATGACGGGTCGCTGTATGCATCCAATACCGACTATGCTGCGGCATTGGACTCCGTTTGCGATGCGATGGGCATCCACCGCGAGGGGCTGCGTGGAGCACGTGTGGCGGTGCTCGGCGCGGGGGGCGCTGCGCGGGCGGTTGTCGCCGGGTACAAGCACTATGGTGCTGATGTGGCCGTCTACAACCGCACGCTTGAGAAGGCCGAAGCGCTTGCCCATACGTTTGATGTGGAGGCCGGCACGCACGAAGCCGCTCAGTCCGCCGGGTTCGACATCCTGATCAACTGCACCCCGATCGGCATGCACCCCAATGAGGCTGCGGCACCGTTCGACTTCACCAGGCAGCAATCAGCGGCCAGCAACCCGCGCATCGTCTTTGACACCATCTACAACCCGGTCGAGACACGCCTGCTGCGTAAAGCAAAGGCTGCGGGCTGCACCACCGTCTCGGGCGTCGAAATGTTTGTCCGACAGGCCGCCGTGCAGTTTGAACTGTGGACCGGGCAGGCCGCGCCCAGCGACCGCTTCCGGCAGGTCGTGCTCGATCGATTAGGCCGGTCGGACGGTGCCTAGAATATGTACCTATGGGTGATTCGTACGTGACCAAGACCCGTTTCTTATCGCTGGGTAGCAGGCCGCCTCGCCAGCCGCACTTTGTGCCGCCGGGCACACACGCCCTGGGCATGTGGCTGTTCCTCGCGGCGCTGCTGGTCCTGTTTGTCAGCGGGATGCTCGCCTACATCATCGTCCGCATCTCTGGCACGTTCGAGCGCACCAACCCGGTCACGGGTGAGGTCCTGCCCGCGACCGCCCCGCCGCTGCACACGATGGACATCCCGCTGGTGCTGTGGCTGTCTACCGCGGCGATCCTGCTGTCCAGCTTCACGATCCACCGCGCGGTGGAAAACGTGGTCCATGAAAGGCAGGACCGCTTCCGCCAGGCGCTGATCGCGACGCTGCTGCTGGCCGTCCCTTTCTTCCTAGCGCAGGGCGCGGGCCTGGCCCAGATGTTCGGGCAGGCCGGTGAGGCCGGCGTCGCCCTGCAGTACGCCGTGTTCGTCTTGATCGTGATCCATGGCCTGCACGTGGTCGGCGGGCTCGTGCCCCTGCTCGTGGTCATCCGGCACGCCCACAAAGGCCGCTACGACCACGAGTACCACAGCCCCGTCCGAGGCCTGGCGATGTACTGGCACTTCCTCGACGTGGTCTGGCTGGTGATGTTTGCAACGTTCCTCGTGCTTGGTTAAGGCAAGCATGTCTGTCGCCATTTAGACAAAAAATAAGCCTTCTACTTGAACAGCTTCGCCACTATGGTGGTGCATATGGGAATAGGCTTGTTTCGTGCATGTCAACAGGCTCGCCTCAATAGGTTGAGAGCTTACACCCCTTTGCTTGCTTTCTTCATGGTTGCAAGTCTTGCTGTTACCAACGGGCCAAGTTGTCTCGCTGGGGAGATATTCACCGAATCATTTGAGACCGAAACGGCGACGACCGAGCAGACCCTGCGGGCGTATCCGTACCTGTCATTGAGCCGGCCGACCGAGGGGATCCGTGTGCAGGACGGCGTGCTGACTACGCTACAAAGCTCACGTGTAATGCTGTCTCTTCCAAAGCTTAAGCCCGGACCTGCGGTGATCTCGCTGGATATCGGTGCCTCGTGCAACAGCCGCGGCTCCTCCGTCGTTGTGGAAGTCATGGAGACCAACATGGTCTTCCACCCGGGCTGGTCGTCTGGCGGTGCGTTCCGCGTCGACGGCGTGTTCTTCAACACCGATATGGGGTTTATCCCCGCGATCGGTGTGATGCATCACTTGACGATCCGTACCGACGGTGCGGGACATTTCGATGTCGAACTGATTGACGGTGAAAACCCGGACAACGTATATAAGGTGTCCTTCGAGAATCCAAACATCAATGGAAACGAAGTTCGTCTACAAAGCGGCAACCGTGCGATGCTGTTCGACAACATCCGCATCAAAGATGTGCTTCCTGCAGATCCAGTCCTGCCGCCTGATAACACGCCGGTAGACACTCCGCAGCGTGTCTCGGTCATCCCGGGGTCGGAGATACCGGCCAAGCCGGCTTCGCCTGTCTATGATCCTCTGTCCGGATCGCGCGATACGTCACCCGGTGAAACGAGCACGAAGTCTCGACAAACCTCCGCCGATCAAGCCGCAGACTGGTCAGATGTCATCACCTCTGTTTTGAAGATTGCGGGTATCGTGCTAGGCATTGCTACGGTCTTGATCGCGTCGATCCTCGCTGTGATCATCACGATCGACCGCAATACCGCATAGAAGCACCGCGTATTCGTTTCGAAGGTCCGCCACTGGCTGCGCCAAGTCAATACGGGGCTACCTCACCCCGCTTGGCCCGCCGTCGCCATCATCCTGACCGAAATCTGGCCGGGTATTAGGTGCGGGGTTGTTGATATCCGGCCCGCGGTACTCGGGGTAGGCGAGGTAGAACTCGCGGATGTTGCGGGCGAGCTGATTGCCGCTGTTCTCGTAAGGGCTCAGCCCATCGTCCAGACGCACAAAGAAGACTTCCCGCAGGCTCAGCGCGAGGGAGACGTGGTAGTAAGAGAGTTCACGGTTATCGCTCGGGTCGTCATCGATGATCGGTGGGCGGGGGTCGCCGTCGGGCTCGGAGGCAGATCGTGGCGGGCGTCGGTCCAACTCACCGGTCCCGTAGAACCATGTGCCGTCGTCATCAAAGACCTCGCGTGCGTAGCGCCAGTCCCCATCAAGCCGGCTGTGGCCATCACCGTTTCGTGTCACGTCGCTAAGGCCGAGAAGCTCGGTGTTGACACTCTGGCTGTGCGTTGCCCTAAACCGCTGCTGAAGGCCCGTGGGGCTACGCCCAAGGAACTCATCAAAGTAGGCGTAGGTCTCATCGGTCTGCTGGTCGCGGACCTCGCGGTGCGCCTCGGGCAGGTAGCCCGCGTTGTCGCTGAGCCCGTTGAGTGTCTGCGCCTGGTCGCCGTTGAGCCCGAAGAAAGCCGTATTGAGCTGTCCACCCTCGACACGGTACGTGTCCGGCGTCGGCGTGACTTCGGACCATACCTCGTAGCGGTCCATGTTGGTCACCTGGGCCAGCCGACGGAAGTTCCAACCCAGATAAATAATCAGCATGATCGCGATCATGATGAATGGCATCACAAGCACGGTCTCGGCCATGACGGCGCCGACCGCGCTTCGCCTGTGTCGGGTTGTTGGTTTCATGGCTTTCAAGCAGAATCCTGGTCACGACGCTAGTGCGTCAACATGAACGGTGCGAGGGATTCCAACGACTGCAGGTAGTCCGCCAGCTCTTCCAACTCGCCCACGCTGAGGTCCTCGTATCCCGTGGCCAGGTCGGTCTGGCTCTGGATGATATCGACCCATGTCTGATATTCCTGGACGGGCTCAAGCTGGGTGTGCCACATCTGGGTCCACAGGTCCCACGAGTGGTTGTTGAAGACGCTGGCCTGGGCGATACCCACGTGCCCATCGAACGCGCTTGTGTTGAAGAGCTGGCCCCACATCGGGGCGTTGTTGGGCTGCTTGGCGAGCCCAAGGAAGGTGAACGGGCTGCCAGGCACGCCGGGGCCGTCCTCAGCCGGACGCATCATCTGGTCGTGGTCGAAGTCCAGCGGCGACGGCAGCCCTTCACGCGACGCAAAGTTGTTCGGGTCGCGGAGGACGATCTCCGGGCCGACATTCATGGCCGCCCAGACAAAGAGGTACCGATACTCGATCCGGTTGACATCGGTGATGAGTTCGCCGTCCGGGCCGGTGCGGTAGGTTGGCCATTCCTCGGATGCACAATTGTCTTCCCAGACGTGATCGCGGATCTTGGGTAGCGACCCGCCGCCGCGCCGGGGCACGGAGGTGTGCCCGCCGCGTGGCCGGATGATCTGCCAGTCGACCATGGTTTCGGGGCCGACAGGCTCGCCATTGAGGTAGCGCTGCTCGTAGTCCATGCGGATGAACTGCGTGTAGGCGACCCGGGGTGTGCCGGCGTTGATAATGCTCTCGGCCTGTTCAAAATCGGTAATCCACTGCGGATCGAGGAAGACCCAGGTCCGGGCCGAGCCAGGCCAGAGGTAGTTGAGCTTGTTGCCCCCCATACGGTTGACGCGGGTCACGAACTGGCTGTTGTACAACACCTCGGGCGCATCG
This sequence comes from Planctomycetota bacterium, assembly GCA_039024275.1. Lineage (GTDB taxonomy): Bacteria > Planctomycetota > Phycisphaerae > Phycisphaerales > Phycisphaeraceae > JAHQVV01. The sequence continues at coordinate 57,310 of JBCDKD010000003.1, forward strand.
ATGCCTTGTCGGACCACATCGCCGAGCCACTGCCACGTGCCGTAGGTCCGGTACTCGGTCACGAACTCGTTGGTCGTGATCGTCGGCCGACCGCCCCGGCCGGTGCCGCCCGACCAGCGCGAGCACGCGCGGTCCGAAGCGCTATTCGGCGTGAAGTCGGGGTTCGGGATTTCTTCCGACTCAACCTGAGTAGAGCGCCAGCCGAAGACCGTGTCGTAAGGCCCACGGTTGGTCGCCTCGTCGTCGACCGAGCCGGGCAGTCGGCCTCGGACGACGGGGTTGCGGAAGTCGTCGAAGCTATAGCGTTCCCAGGCGATGCCGCGGTCGAAAGGCGCGACGGCGGCCAGCGTCTCCCCGCCCGTGCCACGCATGTTGCGCCGGCCGGCATTGATCGCGTTCATCTGGGTCAGCTCGCCGAGCTGCTCCATCATGGCGGTGCTGATCGTGTCCAGCGACTCCATCGCCTTCCACAACTCGCCGCGGCCGAATTCGCTGTCATAAAACGTCATCTCTCGGACGTCGTACGGGCTGTTGTTGAAAAACGCGTCCATATCGACGAGCTGACGCTCCTGCTCGTAGAGGTCCTGCGCAATCGAATCGAGCGTCTGATCCCCTAGCTGGTCACTGGTGCCCGCGCTGAGCTGTTCATCGACGCGTTCGATCGTGGCACGCAGGTCAAGGAGCGTGTACTCCGTTGCGAGCGGGATCGAGTCAAGCATCTGCACGACCGCGATCAGGCGAGAGATCTCGACGTTGTTCATGGCCACGGTGTTGAACGTACGGGCCACGTAGCCCGCCCCGCCGATGACCGTCGCGTCGGCGGCAGACTGGGTCTGCTGCCGCAGCTGGGCATGCCGGCCGGTGTTAAAGACGTACCCAATCAGGCCGACAATCATGAACCCGCCCAGGAGGGCCAGCACCATGACCGCGCCCCGGCTCTTGGGCGAGCGGCAGACCAGGCGCGTACGTTTGTTGCGAGAGGGGGTCGGGCTGTCGGGAGGGGTCGGCATCAGGTACAGAACAATACGCCTACCCAGGGGCGTTTGTTGCAGCGGATGACCCAAAATTCCTGAACCGGGTGTCCTCGTCGATTTCCGGTCCTGCGTAGGGCGGGTAGGACTGGTAGAACTGCCGGACGCCCGTGGCGTACTCGTTGTCGCTGGACAGCGAGTCGAGCCCGTCATCAAACTCAGCGAAGAAGACCTCACGGAGGGACGAGGCCGGTGAGACCCGGGGGCGGGCGGGCTGCCACTTGTCCCGCTCAGAGTCGTACTCGATCCCATTGAGGTAGCGCCAGTCACCGTTCATCCGGCTGTGGCCATGCCGGTCCCGGGTGAAGTCGGTGAGGTCGAGCAGCCGGGTATTCACGCTCTGGTTGTGTGTGGATGTGAACCGTTGACGGTTCCCACGCGGGTTGCGGTTCAGGAACTCGTTGAAGTATGAGTACGCCTCGTCGGTCTGCTGATCGCGCAAGACCCGGTGGCCCTCCGGCAGATAGCGGTTGTTCCCAGTGCTGTGTAACTCATCCAGCTCGACCGCCTGATCGCTGTTAAGCTCGAAAAAGACTTCATTGAGCCTCGGGTTCCGCATCGGCTGCTCGAGCCCCTGCGTATCAGGCCCGGGCGCACCCGGCGTGACCGACTCCCAAACCGCGTAACGGTCCATGTTGGTCACCTGGGCCAGCCGGCGGAAGTTCCAACCCAGGTACACAATCAGCACCAACGCCAGCATGATGAAAGGCATCACCAGCACGGTCTCCATCATGACCGCGCCGAGCTCGCGTCGTCGGTACCGGGTTGTCGCCTTTTGGCGTTTCAAAGCGTGCTCCTGGCTATTCATTAGTGCGTCAGCATGATCGGGGCCAGCGATTCCAGGGACCGCAGGTACTCGGTCAGCTCCTCGAGCTCACCCACACTCAGATCGTCGTATCCCGACGCGGAGCCGAGCTGGCTCTGGATCAATTCAACCCACTGGTCGTAGTCCTGGACCGGCTCGAGCTGGGCGTGCCACATCTGCGTCCATAAGTCCCACGAGTGGTTGTTGAACACGCTGGCCTGGGCGATGGCGGCGTGCCCATCGTAGGCGCTGTTGTTGAACAGCCGGCCCCACATCGGGGCGTTGTTCGGCTGCTTGGCTAGGCCAAGGAACGTAAACGCGCTGCCGGGGTAGCCCGGGTCGCCATCGGCAGGACGTTCCATCTCGTTGTGGACGAAGTCCATCGGGGCGGGCAGGTCCTCCCGGCTCTCGAAGTTGTTCGGATTACGGACCTCGACCTCTTCGCCGATATCCAGGCCCGCCCAGACAATCATCCAACGATCCCGAAACAAATCCGTAGTGGCACTGGTCGCCTGACCGCTACCATTCAAATTCTCGACGGTGACGTCGGTGGTTCCGCCATCATCGTATTCCCACACGTGGCTGGATATTTTCCTGAGTTTGCCATCCGTGTTTGGGGGCTCGGTGATTGGACCATCACGGATGATCTCCCAGCCGGCCATCTCCTCCGGACCAATCGGCCGATCAAATTCATCAACCGGTGTCTGGAGGTGGGCCCGTATCCACTGCGTAAAGCGAATACGAGGATCGCGCGCGTTGATCAGGCTCCTCGCGCGGCTGTAATCGGTGATCCACTCGGGGTCAAAAATGGGTCGGGGCTGATTCACCAGGTATGTCAGGTTGGGCGGGTCTCCGACGGTACCCACTTGGACCGCGTCGTCCCACAAGTAGACCAGCTTGTGCTCGGCAATCCGCTGGACGTACCACTCGAACCGGCTCTCCTGAGGGAACTGATCAAGCCGCTGAGGCACCTGCCTCTGAAAGTCATCGCTGAGCCAGGGCCAGGTGCCAAAGGTGTGGTAAGCGATCAGCTCACCGGGGATCGTTCGGTAGATCGGGCCGCCATTAGTCGAACTCCCGCCACCCCCACCGCCGGACCAGGGCGGCGAGCCACCCGTGCTCGTCCTGGTGGTCCGCTGGGTCGGCGTCCGGTACCCGACCAACTCCCGCTGGTCGGGCCCGCTGATGTCGCCACGCCAGCCGAAGATCGTGTCGTACGGGCCGCGGTTCGATATCTGGTCATCGAAATCGCCAGGGATATTGCCGAGGATCACCGGTTCTTTGAAGTCGTCGAAGGTATAACGCTGCCAGACGTAAGGGAGCTCGAACGGCGCTATCGCCGCGAGGTGCTCGCCGCTGCTGCCGCGGAGGTTGCGTCGTCCGGTGTGGATGGCGGTGACCTGGTTCAGTTCGGCGAGTGCTTCCATCGAGGCGCTGCTGATCGCATCCAGCGACTCCATGGCCTTCCACATCTCGCCCCGGCCGAACTCGCTGTCGTAAAACGTCATCTCGCGGACGTCGTACCCGCTCTCGTTAAAGAACTCGGTGAGCTCTTGCAGCTTCCAGTGCTGCTCGCGCAGTTCATCTGCGACCTCACGCAGCTTGTCATCAAATACGGCGTCGCCCGTGCCGGCAGCGAGCTGCTCGTCCACGCGGGACAGCAGCGCATCCGTGTCTTCGAAGGCGTACTGCGACGCCTGCGGCACCGCATCGAGTAGCTGTACCGCGGGGATCAGCCGGGAGATCTCGACGTTGTTCATTGCGGCGGTGTTGAAGGTCCTTGCAACGTAGCCCGCACCCGAGATCACGGTCGCGTCGGCTGCAGACTGCGTCTGTTGACGCAGCTGCGCGTGCCGCCCGGTGTTGAACACATAGCCGATCAGCCCAACAATCAAGAAGCCACCCATCAAGGCCAGCACCAGCACGGCACCGCGGTTCTTGGGTGACCGGCGTACCGATCGCTTACGCCAGGGGCGAGCGTTGCTCGGGTTGGAAGGGCTGCGGTTCATCGGCTGCAAGCTGGATTAACGCCTAGGCACGTCCGGCGCCTCGGGCAGACGGCGGTCGATACCTTCGTTCGTAAGAATCGCACGGGACTCGATCAGCGTCCACTGCCCAGGCGGGCCCGGGCTATCACTGTCACGAGATGCGGGCGAGTAAGACCCCGACTCACCGACCGCGGAGAAGACTCGGCTGGCCAAAGGCACGGTCAACGCGAACTCATGACGGACACGGATCGCGATCGCCTCCTTGGGGGTAAACACGGCGTACTGATCGACCGGCTCGAATCCAGCAACCGCGCTGTCGCTGGACGACAGACGCTCGACCGTGACCGCGGTGTGATTGATCGCGTAGTTCAAACGCTCGCCGAGCATCTCGTCGACCCACGCCGGCTCGCTGCGGCCCTGCGCCGAATAAACCTCGCGAATACCAGAAACCAACTGGCTGCTCGCGACGCTCGACCCGCCCTCTCGGCCGCTGACCGGGAGCACCGCAAGAACCGCAGCAGACTCGATCGCATCGAACTTGTCCGAGCCCCTTGAAGGCGATAGCTCGTTCATAGGCTCGCTCGAAGCCATCGGGATCTGGACGATCGCGGTCCGCGCCGCGGCGAACGCCGAGTACTGCACATAGAACAAGCCGGTGAAGACCAGCATCGTCTGGATCAGCAGCAGCGTGACGATCAACAAGATCGGGGTAACCAACACAAACTCGACCATCGCGACACCCGAGTCGTCGGCAAGTCGTTGCTTGACACCCTGCTTACGGTACCGGGCCGACACCGCACGCAGGCGGTATCCCATAAACAACAGCAGCACCAAACACAAGACCGCAAAACCCAGGAGCCATAGCGCGGGCCCGCTCGTCAGCGTCGCCCACCACCAATCACTCGGCGGCGTAGTGTCGAGTTGTGCGAGCAGGTTCATGTCGGACGTCTTCTCATCGTTCGATCGCAGGCACCGTGAATTAGCTACCCTCCCAACGTACAAGGTAACGATTCATTTCATCGGCTCAAAGCCGATGGAGAAAAAATCCGACCAATCCAGACGATTTATCACACCGCGTAAACCTTTTGAGTAACAAAAACCCTCTTAATCTAAAACCGAAGCTCGATCCCGCCGCGGATATAACCTGAATCATCTAGGTCACGCAGGCCCCGTGGATCACGCGAGTCGAAGCCCACATCGAACTCCTGATTGAATGCGAAACCGCCCGCGATGGTCAGGGCGACGTTTTCCATGAGATCATAGGTCAAGCCGAGTTCGATCCGGTCCTGACTAAAAAGCAGCCGCCGGTTCGGGAACCCGCCCTGGATCGTGAACGCGTCGCTACGACGGGCCAGCGAAGCAAACAGTTTCAGGTCTTCGCTCGCCTGATAGCTCAGCGTGCCGTTGAAGCTGAAGAACACGGCCGAGCGGATGTCCAGTGTCCAGAACTCGTCCGGCCTCCAAGTCAGTTGGCTAAACGGCAGGCCGATCGCGTAAGTAATCGTTTCATTTAGTCGGCTGAAATAGGTCACCGCTGGCAGCGGCACATCGGGTAGGAAGACCCGGTTGCCGTCGTAGTTCAGCCCAACGAGCCAGCGCGTGTCGCGGTCGATCACTTTGACAGCGTAGAGGTCCGCTTTCCCGTACCAGGCATCGCCATCCTGAAAGGGTGTCGTGCCCGCGTAGCCGATGCCAAGCGTATACCCTATCTGCCACTCCCCGCCGAGCGACTCGCCAAGCTCGACATCGCCGAAGCTGCCGCCGAAGGCGATCGATACATCGGTCAGGTCGTCGGGCAGCGCCGCGTCGGACGAGCCGATCTCGTACTGCACAAACTCGTAGCCGATCGTCGGGCGGTAGGACGCGTCCGGGTCCAGCAGGAACCGGCCGGCGGAGGTGAAGATCGAGAGGTCAACATCCGCGCCCGTGATGTTTGCCTCGGTCGGGGTAAAGAAGGCGTCTGCCCTCACCTGTGCCTGCTGGTCACCGAACCAAGGCACGAGCATCATGCTCACGTCGGACTGAGCTTGGGCAGCACTGGACGCTAAAAATGTGACAGCCAGGGATGTATTAAGCAGAGTTTGTTTCATGCAACAACTTTAGCAGCGTCGAGCATGCCAAGCCGATTTATGCGGTTACTAGTCGTCAAGCAGGTCAACACTCGCAAAGCTCTTGCCCTCCAGCATCTCCAGCGACGCACCGCCGCCGGTCGAGACGTGCGTGACCTGGTCGGCAAAGCCGAGCTGCTCGATCGCCGCGGCCGAGTCACCGCCGCCGATAATGCTCGTGCTATCGCTGTCCGCGATGGCTTGGGCGACCGCCTTGGTGCCTTCGTCAAAGGGCGGCATCTCGAACACGCCCATCGGGCCGTTCCAGACCACCGTCTTCGATGCCTTAACGATCTCGGCGTATTGCTTGGCGCTTTCCGGGCCGATATCAAGGCCCTCGAAGCCATCGGCGATCTCACCGGACTTGACGATCTGCTTGTTGCAGTCGCTCGAGAACGCGTCGCCACAATGTGTATCGACCGGCAGCACCAGCTTCTCACCGCCCTTCTCGATCAGCTCCTTGGCCAGGTTGACCTTGTCGGGCTCGACCAACGAGCCGCCGACGCTGCCGCCCTGCGCGAGCGAGAACGTGTACGCCATCGCCCCGCCGATCAAGACCTTGTCGCAGACACCCAGCAGGTTGTCGATCACGTTGATCTTATCCGACACTTTCGCCCCGCCGAGGATCGCGACGAACGGCCGCTCGGGGTTGGCGATCACATCGGTGAGGTACTTAATTTCTTTCTCGACGAGGAAGCCGACGACCGCGGGTTTGCCGGCCTGCTTCATCGCCTCGGGCACCGCGTACATCGATGCCTCCGTGCGGTGGCAGGTGCCAAACGCGTTGTTGCAGTAGATGTCGCCAAACGACGCGAGGGTGTGGTTGTAGTTCTCGTCATCGCCCTTCTTCTCGCCGGCGTTGAAGCGGACGTTCTCCAGCACAAGCGCCTGCCCGGGCATAAGCACGTCGGCCTTTTCATGCGCATCGTTACCATCGGTGTCGCTGGCCATACTGACAACACCCTCGCCCAGCAGTTCGCCGAGGCGGTCCGCCGCGGGCTTGAGCGAGAACTCGGGCTTGGGCTCGCCCTTGGGCCGGCCGAGGTGGGCCATGAGGACGACGCTGCCGCCGTTGTCGAGGACGTGCTGGATCGTCGGCAGAGCCATCACGATCCGCCGATCATCGGTGATCGCACCATCCTTCAGCGGGACGTTGAAGTCCACACGCATCAGCACCTTTTTCCCGGCGACATCGATATCTGAAATGGTTTTCTTGGCCATTTTGGGTTTCCTTTCGAACGCAACATCTTACCGGATTCCATCACGTTTATCCTTCGTTAGCCGCCGCCTGCAAAGGCGGCGCATCGACCACAAACCTCAACCCGCGCCGCCTTTGCAGGCGGCGGCTAAACAGGCCGCATAAAATTCAGATCCATGCAAGCCCACCTCGAACAACTCGGCGCGGAAATGATCGGCTACGGCCCGGGCGACGCGGCGGTGCCTCTCGCCGAGGGCTTTGGCGCGTTTGAAGCCGAGTACGCCGCGATCCGTCGCCACGTCGGTATCCTCCACCTGCCGCAGACCGGGCTGATCCGACTCACCGGCGAGGACGTCAAGCCCTTCTTACACAACATGCTCTCGCAGGACATCAACGCGATGGAGGGCGGGCAGACCCGTCGCGCGTTCCTGCTGGATGCAGAAGGGCACGTCCTGGCCGACACTTACGTGCATCATGGCGACGCCTCGACCTGGCTGGAGCTGGATCGATTCGATGTCGCCTCGATGATCGAGATGCTCGACAGCCGGCTGTTCGCCGAGGATCTTCAGCTCAAGGATATTTCTAAGAAAAAAACCGGCGTGTACCTCTTGGGGCCTGCAGCAATCAAAATCCTCAATAAGACCGGGTTTCATACTGAAGAATCGATGGCGGTTGATGCTGTAAGCAATATGCCAGGCACTCATCACGTGATCCAGATTGATGGTGAACCAGTAACCGCGACACGCCGAGACTTGGGCGGAACACTTGGGATCATGCTGATCGTGAGTGTTGCTCAAGCTGAAAAAGTCCACCAGACGCTACTTGACGCTGCTGGCTACGAGCCGAGCGCAGAGGTCGATGCCGACTTCGCTGACCGCCGGCGTGAGTCGCTCCGAGGCCGGCCGGTCGGCTGGTCGGCTTACAACACCGCGCGGATCGAATCTGGCCAAGCGCTCTACCACATCGACTTCGGCCCGGACTCGCTGCCCGCGGAAGCTGGGGAGGCGGCTTTCAACGAAGCCGTGTCGCTGAACAAGGGCTGCTGGCAGGGTCAAGAGGCCGTCGCGCGGATGCACAACCTCAGCCACCCCAAGCGGCTGCTCGTTGGTCTCAAGCTGCCGACCGATGCGCTGGCCGTCGCGGGGTCTCAGGTCTTTGAGCACGACGAGGACAAGCGCGCCCGGGCCCCGCGCGGGGGACAGGTCGGTGGGATTACCAGTTCGACCCTGTCGCCCCTGCTCGGCCGGGCGGGCCTGGCCTTCGCCGTGATGAAGTGGGGCCGGCACAAGCCGGGAACGAAGGTCGCGGTGCCCATCGAGGGCGAGATGGTCGGGGCGGAGGTGGGCGGGCTCTACTCCGCCGGGTGATCATGATGCGTCGCGGCTCGGCCCCCTTGCGCGGTAAGCCGAGGCGGTAGATATCTATCTGTAACGACTGGGCAAGATCCCGATCGCCCACTCCCTATCACCCCCAAAGTCGCGCCCTGTTCCAACCGATAACGCTGATACTACTGGGCTGATCCGTGGCCGAAACAAGGGATGTGCATGCTGCCTGACACGATCGATGTTGAACAAGCCGGGTCGATGGTCACCGCGCATATCCGCCAGGCCGAGCTCGCCTACCACGAGATGCAGGAGCTCGTGGATGCTTGCACAGACAAGATGCGATACGAGAACGCCCAGAACTTCATCTTCGATTTAGCCGAGGTCGAGTTCATCGCCAGCGCGTGCATCGGCTCGCTCGTCCAGCTGCTGCAGGACATCGAGCACCAACGCGGGCAGATCGCCCTTTCGGGCTGCCAAGAAAACGTCGCATTCCTGTTCAAAGTCACCCGCCTCGACTCGGTCTTCCCGATGTACGACGAGGTCGAAGAAGCGGCGGAATCGTTCTGATTCTACTGTGTTTTGGTTCAAGGCAACGCATCGCTTCACCGCGGAGGTCGCGGAGTCAATCCATCGGATTGATTGATGTACTTTGTTCCGCACCACACTCGGAGCATGATCTATTTCTAGACGCCTTCAAGTCATAGCCACATTCATCACAAAACGCGGCGAGTATCGAGGCGATGCGGCCCACTTCATGACGTAAATGATGATTGCTGTTGGGCCAATCGTCAAAACGATTGTTAATGTCAATTCAAACCAATGAAGGCGTAGTTCAGGAGGAAATCGCGAAACAAGAAAGGCGTGTTGCGGTGCCCCTAGTGGACTCGGCCATGTCTTGTACTCGACATGTTCCAACACGCCTATCGAACGCGGAAAATGAAAAAGCTGAGGCAACTGATGCGACTTAGGCGGCAAGAACCAAAGCATCAACATCCAAACAGTCCAAGCCGTCATCAAGATCACTCGCAAACGCTTAGTTCGCAGTGACCGGTACGGATATTAAAAGTTTTGCCTGGGCAGTTTCATTTAATCCTGCCTTGCTCTGTGCTCTCTGCGACCTTCGCGCCTCTGTGGTAAAGCGAAGCGTTGCCTTAGCGCCCCTCAAGCAAACGCTGGCCGAGGAAATCGCTCAAGTCATCGATCGCCTTGACCTTGTCGACCACGGCGGTGACGTCGTACTCGAGCCGAACGAACTCGATCTGCTCGTCATCCATCAATGCGTAGGACGCGCGCGGGTCGCGGTCGCGGGGCTGGCCGACGCTGCCGGGGTTGACGACGACTTTTTCATCGCTGCCCCACTTGTAGGCCTCACCCAGGTCAGCAGGTGGGTAGAAGTCCGGCTCGTTCGTGAAAATCCCTGTGACGTGCGTGTGGCCAACGAAGCAGCGCTCCTCGATCCGGTCAAAGATCGAGTTCATTTTGTTCGGCGCGCTGATCACGTCGTCGGGGAAGATGTACTCGTTGATTGGCCGACGCGGCGAGGCGTGGACATAGAGCGTGCCCTCCTCCCACTTGCGCACCAGCAGGTTGCCGAGGTACTCGTAGCGTTTCTTGCGTCGTTCGGGCTCGGGCTCCTCCTCGAACTGCCTGCGGGTCCAGAACGCGGCCTGCTCGGCGGTGGTGTTGAAGCTCGTTGGCTCATAGAGCACCGCGAAATCGTGGTTGCCCATCATGGCGAAGTCGCACTTCTCCATGACGAGGTCGAGGCACTCCAGTGGGTTCGGGCCATAGCCAATGATGTCGCCAAGACAGATGATGCGGTCGGCACCGCGCGCTTCGATGTCCGCGAGCACGACGCTGAGCGCGTCGAGGTTGGCGTGGATATCGGAGATCACGGCGGTGCGCATGGGTCGGGCCAAAAGGGAGCGGACGCGACATAGTAGCAAAAGCGACTGAACAACACGGCGTGATCTGTATGATAAGCCAGGCAAACCTTTAACCCACGGAAGCCCCGCGATGACCGAGCAAGACAACCGATACACCGTTGATGAATTTGTTTCCTCCACCGCTGAGCGAGATCTGCACCAAGGGCTCTTTGAAATGGAGACCGAGCGCCTGCTCGAAGTCAATCTGGACGGCAAGATCTGGACCAAGATGGGCTCGATGGTTGCGTACCAAGGCGGGATCAAGTTCACGCGCGAAGGGTTTCTGGAGCAGGGCCTTGGCACGCTGCTTAAGAAGGCGGTGTCGGGTGAGGGCGCAAGCCTGACCAAGGCGGAGGGCAGCGGCAAGCTCTACCTCGCCGACGCGGGGAAGAAAATCTCGATCCTTAATCTGGACAACGAGGAGGTCGTGGTGAACGGCAGCGACCTGCTCGCCTTTGAGACGACGCTGGACTACAGCATCAAGATGGTGAAATCGATCGCGGCTTTCGCGGCCGGCGGGCTGTTCAATGTGCAGTTGAAGGGCTCGGGGATGCTTGCCGTTACGACGCACTTCGACCCGTTGACGCTGGCGGTGCTTCCGGGCGAGCCGGTGTTCACCGATCCACAAGCGACGGTCATGTGGTCCGGCAGCCTTGAACCAAAGTTCAAGAAGGATGTTTCGCTCCGGACCTTCATCGGCCGGACCAGCGGCGAGTCGTACCAGATGCAGTTCGAGGGCAACGGCTGGGTGACGATCCAGCCCTTTGAAGAAGGTTTCGCGGCTTCAAGCGGTTGATTCAATCGATCTACAAAGAAGGCCCCTATGCCGACCCCGACCGATATCCTCGACCTACGCACCCCGCCGACCCACCCGCTCGTCGCCGCGTCCATCCTGTCTGCTGATTTCGGCGCAATGGCAGCCGACTGCCAACGCGTGCTCGGCCTCGGCGCCGACCTGCTGCATGTTGATGTCATGGACGGGCACTTCGCACCGAACCTCACAATGGGTGTGGACATGATCAAGGGTGTCCGGAAGCACCTGCCGACTGTGAACCTGGATGTGCACCTGATGGTGGAAGACCCGGAGCACTACCTTGAGCCGTTCGCTAAAGCCGGGGCAAGCAACTTCGCGTTTCATGTCGAGGTTTGTAACACGGTGCGTGATGGCGGGATCGATGGGTATGCGCTGATCGAAAAGATCCACGCACTGGGTATGACCGCAGGGGTCGTGATCAACCCGCCGACGGATGTTGAATCGCTTGAGCCCTACCTCGACGCGGTGGACCTGGTGCTGGTAATGTCCGTGAACCCGGGCTTCTCCGGCCAGTCGTTCATGCCGGAGGTGCTTGACAAAGCGCGGTGGATCAAACAGCGCGTCGATGCGAATACACGTATTGAGATGGATGGCGGGCTGAACCCGCAGACCGCGCCGCTGGCTGTGGGGGCGGGCGTCGACACGCTTGTCACCGCATCCGCCTTGTTTGGTGCCGACGACCCCAAGGCGGTGATCGAAGCCTTCCACGCGTGTGCGTTGTCTCGGTAGGACAGGCATTCCTGCCTGTCGATTGGACGCAGTCCAAATGATGTGTGGGATTCGGCTTCGCCGAACTGACAGGCAGGAATGCCTGTCCTACCTCCAATCCGAATCTCAAGAACCCCCAAGAACCGAGCCGATGATTGACCTCCCGAGCGATGCGATCTAGCATGCTTGACGCAGTAAACACTGGCCCATGGTGTAATCGGCAGCACTACAGATTCTGATTCTGTCAGTCTAGGTTCAAGTCCTAGTGGGCCAACTTGAAAAATGGATCAGCCCGCTCCTCTGAGCGGGTTTTTTCGTATAAACACGGCATGCAACACACGACCCTCTCAGCGTTCTGCCTCTTCACACTGATCTTCGCCGGCTGTCATGCGGACCCAACGCCCGCTCATCGTGTCGCTCCGGTTGAGCCGACCTCCTGCGGCAATGTCAAAAACATGCACCAGATCGGTGACCTCTACGTCGCAGGTGGCGTGACGCCAAGCGACTACCCGCTGCTGAAAGAGCTGGGTATCAAGACCATCCTCAACCTCCGCGAGAGCGAGGAGACGCCCGGCGTCGAATCGGCCAAGCTCGCCAAGGCTAACGGGATCCTGCACGTACGCATCCCCTGGAAGGGCCCGGACCAGCTCACCGACGACCGGCTTGACGCGATGCGGCGGGTGCTGCGTGAAGCCGAGCGCCCCCTGCTCTTCCACTGCGGCTCGGCGAACCGGGTCAGCGCGGGCTGGCTGGCGTACCGCGTGCTGGACGAAGGTGTCGACTTGGAGGCCGCGGTCGCCGAGGCGAAGACATTCGGCCTGCGGACACCGGCCTACGAAACCATCACACGCGGTTACATCGCACGCCAAACGAAGCGGTAGTACCACCCCGTAGCATCAACGCATGCCAGACCCATCCTCCTCTCAATCAGCGCTCATCACCGGCATCACCGGGCAGGACGGCTCCTACCTCACCGAGCTGCTGCTTGAGAAGGGCTACACCGTCCACGGCATCATTCGGCGATCATCCATCACCGCCCGCCCACGCCTGGACCACCTTACACTCGACCCCGAGGTCTACGGCACAAGGCTGTTCCTGCATTACGCCGACCTGGATGACGCGACCTCGATCCGCCGCATCATCTTCCAGACCCACCCGGATGAGATCTACCACCTCGCGGGGCAGAGCCACGTCGGCGCAAGCTTTGAGATCCCCGAATCCACCTGCGAGTTCACCGCGATGGGCACGCTGCGGCTGCTCGAGTTCCTCCGCGACATGGACCCGGCACCCAAGTTCCTCAATGTTGGCTCGTCCGAGATCTTCGGACACCCCGACCAAGACCCACAGGATGAGGACACGAAGATGAACCCGGTCAACCCGTACGGCGTAGCCAAGGCTTTTGCCGTACAAATGACACGCATCTACCGCGAGTCTTTTGGGCTCTTCTGCTGCAACGCGATCGCCTACAACCACGAGTCGCCCCGGCGGAGTAAGTCGTTCGTGACCCGCAAGATCACCAACGCAGTCGCTCGTATCGCTGCGGGTAAGCAGGATTATATCTCGCTGGGTAACCTCGATGTCTCACGCGACTGGGGTTTTGCGGGGGACTACGTCAAGGCGATGTGGTTGGCGATGCAGCACGATGAGCCGATGGACTATGTTGTCGCGACCGGAGAGCTCACCCCGCTCAAACGCTTTCTTGAGATCGCGTTCGCGCATGTGGGGATCGATGACTGGCAGCCCTACGTGAAGATTGACCCGCGGTACTTCCGGCCTGCCGAGCCAACACGCCTGGTCGGTAACGCGCAGCGCGCGAGAGACGTGCTCGGCTGGAAACCCTCTGTCAGCTTGAAGCAGCTTGCCGCAATGATGGTAGATGCCGACCAGAGCAAGGGGAAACGCCGAGATGATTAGCCGTGCATCACACGGCGGGTCTGTGCCTGCACGTGGTAGCGTTCGACGAGATAGCCAATCGCGCGGATAGGGTTTCGTTTCCGGAAGACCCGGCGGTTGATCAAACGGCTGCCGTCGCTGCCGCGCTTGCCGGTATCCAGCCGCTCGATCTCCTGGGCCAGCACAACAAACAGGTTGTACTCTTCCAGCGTCCGCCGCTTCGCCTCGGCTAACGCTCCCTGACGCTTGTCAAAGGCATTGTCCGCGATCGCCTGCCTGATGATGGCGATCGACTCGCTTGGCCTTCGGATATCGATCGGGATGAAGCTCTCTTCGGGGAAGTACTCCGCCGCATTGGGTGCACCAAAGTAGAACGGCAGCGCCCCGCCGAGGTAGGCGTCGGTCAGCTTTTCCGTGATATGGTGCGGGGCCCAGTGGTTCTCGAGGGCAAGGTGGTAGCGGTACCGGTCCAGCGACTCGGCCTTATCGTTCATCTCTTGCATCCCGTGGCCGAATACCCCCATCTCAGGGATGGCCTCCTTGACCGCCTGCACAAAGTCATACCGCGCCTTGTGCAGCGTGTGCCCCATCCGCTTGTTCGAGCAGGCGGCGGAGATCAGCAGGTCCTTGGCCTGCGGCGGCATCGCGGCCAACTCATCGAGCGTCTTCGTATGGCCCGGTGCGGTCGTCGGCCGTCCGTAGAACCAGAAGAGGCAGGGCATCCGGCGGATGAGGTTGGGGTGCTTCATCGCCCAGGGCTCGTGGCTGGTCAATACCGCGCCAAACTGTTGCAGATACGCGCTGCCATAGACCTTGATCGACGAGGGCTCGGACGTGATTAGCAGCGAGTGCTCCCGTGGACAAGCCAGTGATTCGCCCTCAGGGGGGAGCTCGTCATAGACCACCAGCCAGTCGTAGTCGTGAGAGGTGTGATCAAAAGAGAACACGCACCGGCCAAAACGCGGCTCGCTGTCCGGCAGCTGACGACGCCAGGCGGACACCACGGTGATCGGGTGCTTCATGATGAACTTGACCCGGATCGGGTCTACTTGGCGGTCTGCTGGAGGAGAAGGCTGCATCGCGGTACACACCGCGTTGGGCTGCGGCATTATCATTGTGTTTGATTTATCGAAAAACAATGCACAATAACCGAAAACAAGCCGAGTCCCCGCCGAAGAACATCCTGATTATCCGGCTCGGCGCGATGGGAGACATCATACTCTCGTCGGGTGTGATCCGTGATATCCGGCAGAGCTTCCCAAACGCCAAGATCTACATGCTGACGCAGCAGCCCTTCGTCAAGCTGCTGTCGCGCAACCCCGACATCGATGAGATCCTGGTGGACCCCCGGCCGCACCGGCTGAAGTTCTGGGCGTTCTGGCCCGTCATCAAGAAGCTGCGTTCGCTGAACATCGACCGGGTCTACGATATCCAGGACAAACCGCGGACCCAGCTCTACCACAAGTGGATCCAGCCGGTGGAGTGGGTCGGCAGCGTACGCGGCTGCTCGCACCCGGTGCCGAAGGAAGTAAAGGCGAACACGCTGACACTGCAGAAGAAGGCCGGGCAGATGCGGGCCGGCGGCATCGAGCCGGTGCACGCGGTGAAGCCGGATGCGCGTTGGCTGGCGGACCCGGTGGATGATGTCCTGGCAGAGCTGAGTGTGCCGGAGCGTTTCATCCTGCTCGTGCCGGGCAGTTCGATGAAGAACCCGGACCGGCGCTGGCCGTACTACGGCGAGTTGGCGGAGAGGCTGCAGGCCGAGGGATACACCTGCGTTACTGTGCCGGGGCCGGATGAACTGGACCTCTGCGAATCGATCCCCGCAACAATGCTGATGCGTACCGGGGCGGGTGGCAGCAAGAAATCGCTGACCTACTTTGAGCTGGCGGGCGTGGCGTGCAAGGCTCACTACGCGATCGGCAATGACACTGGTCCAAGCCACATCACCGCGCGATGCGGCGCACCGGGGCTGGGCCTATTCGGCAAAGCAACCCTCGCGCAGAACTCCGGCTTCGACACCGTCTGGTCCGTGATCCAGACCAAGGACCTCAACACGCTGTCGGTAGACGAGGTGTTTAAGCGTGCGATCGAAGACTTAGCAAAGTTGAAATAGCCACGATGCTACGCATCGCAGGTGAGTGGGATACGCATATCAGGGTGATCCGGCGACGCGTAGCGTCGCGGCTATTACGTAAATCGAAACTCAACTGTAGTCGGTGTAGGATTTCTCTTCGATGATGCCCGACCCCGTCAGCAGGTTGATCTGCTTCTTCACCGCGGCACGTTTGTCGTTGGTGTGATACACGCCACGGGCAAGATCGATAAACACCTCACCGAAGTCCTTACGGGATTCACAATCCCGGATGTCATCCTCGATGTCCCAGATCTTCTCGTTGATTAACTTGAGCTCGGTTGAGAGCACAGCCAGTTCCTGGGTGCCCTTCATCTGCTCGTCACGGGTCTTCGTCAGCACAGCGAGCTCGTGGCGGATGTTGACTAGCTTGGCCTCGTCGGTGATGCGCTCGGCCTTGATCTCAAGGATCGTAATCTTATCGATCAGTTCGCCAGCACCAACTTCAATCGTGACGCTCTCGCCCATAGTTACCTCGAAAATCCGATCTCAATCTAGCCACCAAGGCTCTTGAATGGCCTTTATGACTTGACTTGTTGCGTTTGATACTCGACCAAGCCCGTAGCAGACTCGGCGGGTGTTCGGCTGGACCAGTCCTCGTAGTCGTAGCCGTAATCGTCGACCAGAAACTGCTTTAGAGCCTGCCGGACGTACGCTTCATCGGCGTCGCTATACCAATCCAGCGGGTTGCGGTTGGACTTGCGAACCGCAGGCCGGGTGTCTCCGACGGTCTCTTTGGCCGACATCTTATCCTTGGTGGACTCGGCGACCGCCCGATCGAACAGGCCCTCGGCGGGTTCCTTCAATTCCAGGAAACGCCAGACCCGCTCCAACTCGGTTGCAGCGGAAGACCGCAGATCCTCATACTTCACCACAAGGCAGCGGTCCGAGGTGATCTTGCGGACGCTTGCCCAGCTGTTGAGGAAACGGATGTGGCGAAAGAGCACGTGGTCGGCCTTGAAGATGCCGTCTTTGCCCCGCAGGAACTCCGAAAAGCTCGCGTCACGCGCGTCGGCTGCATCCTTCTCAAAATATGACACCAGCGAGTGCCGGATGTCCCGCATCAGGATGATGTACTTGGGGAACCGCACGAACCTGTTGAGGATCGCGTATAGCGGGACCGGCATCTCGTTGTGGGTCCGGATCAGGCGCGGCCCGTCGTGGTGCGCGGGGAAGTCGCTCACCGTCCCGATGATGGATTGGTCGTTGACGTGTTCGGGAAGCGGTAGCCCGTACGCCTCGTGCATAGCTTGCAGCAGCATCCACTGGAGCCAGTGACTCCCCGCCGATCGCATCGTAACCATCGCTGCGTCGAGGTTTCGACGCGTGAGCATACGCAGTGGCCCGGTCCGGACCATCGAGCGATGCATCAGCAGCCAACCCCGCAGTGGGCCGGGCGAAATCGAGCTTTGATCTGCCATAAGCCGTGACTATAGGGGGCCCACAGACATGCGGCAACCGGTTGAATCGCGTGGTCAGAAACGATGACGCGAAGCCTCTTGATACATGGCGATCGTACGGTCGAGCATGTCGCAAAGCAGGAACTTATCACCGATCGGTGGCGGCGGGGAGACCTCGCCCCGCGCAATCTGCGCGAGGCGATCCACCAGCTTGGTTCTGTCTTTAAGAGGGGTCTGCCCGTCGGGATAGACCTCGCCGAGCACCTCGCCGACCCCGCCGTGGTTGTAGCCCACGACCGGCCGACCGAGCCGAACCGCTTCAAGAACCGATCGGCCAAACGACTCGGGCTTGGTTGAGAGCGAGACGATGGCGTCGGACACCGCGAGCACCTCCTTGATGTCGCTGCGGTGGCCCGTGAAAGTGACATGTTCGTCCAAGCCACGCTGGGTCACAGCCTGCCCGAGTTCTTCGGCGTAAGCGCGTCGACGTGGGTCTTCATCACCCACAATCAGGGCGTGAGCATCGATCCCTATGCCACGCAGTTCTGCAATCGCATGAATCAGGTCGTGGTGCCCCTTGAGCCTTGTGATCCGCCCGGCAAGCGTGATCACGAACTTGCCCTCGAGTTCTGGGTACGCCTGACGCCAGGCGGCGAGCCAATCCGCATCTGGTTGATAGCCATGTGGAAACTGGGTCGGATCGACACCGCGGTGGTTCAGGACGAGCTTTGCTTCACCCGTGCCGGGGTAGTTGTTCAGGACGTACTGCCGGACAGTCTCGGAAACGACCTCGACGCGCTCGCCGGCGGTCATGATCCTGCTGTATCGGCTGACCGAGTAGAGCCCGTGCACCGTCGTGATAAAAGCCGGCCGCTGGGAGGCTGGCAACTTCCGCCAGGCGAGATAAGCGACCCATGCGGGAACGCGTGACCGTGCATGCAGCACACCGACGCGTCGTACCCGGATCAGCCTACGGAGCGCACGGACCTGCAGCAGTGTCGTTGGCGACTTGCGGTGGATCGGCATGGTGACGTGTTCACCGCCATGCGCCTCGATATCTTGTACCAGCCGGCCACCGGAGGAGACCACGGTGCTCGACATGCGGCGTTCGCAAAGAGCCTGGTTGACTTCGACAGCGCCGCGCTCTACGCCGCCAGACTCCAGGCCGGGGAGGAGCTGCATGACATGTAAGCGGTCGGTATCGCCCATCGGCTCAAGATAACGTCTACACCCGAGCATGCGTGGTTCGGTGATCAGGGCATCGGATGTTGATCGAGACGGATGGATTAAGATAGTCCTGTTCTCCGCCGCAGAAACGACATGCCCGATCGATCCGACCAGCCCGGCGATATCCTGATCATCAAGCTTGGCGCCTTCGGGGATGTGCTGATCGCCCAAGAGACCATCCGCGTCATCCGCGATCGTCACCCCGATTCGCACATCACCGCGATGACGACGCCGGTCTACGCGTACATCATGCGGCGGAACCCCGCGATCAACCGCACGATCACTGTCCAACGCAAACACCGCCTGCTGTTCTGGCACCTGCTCAGGGCTCGCAAGGCTATCACACAAGGGCAATACCACCGTGTGTATGACCTGCAGGCAAGCAGCCGGACCCGCTTGTTTCGGCGGTGGGTTCGCAGCGATGTGGTGTGGACCGATGGGATCATTCCTGCGCTGGGGGAGGGGGTGCCGTGGTTCTCCAACAACGCCCTGGGCTGGCTTTCCGACCCGGTAGAGCAGTTGCTTGCAGACAACCATGTCGACCAGCCGTTCATCCTGCTGGTGCCCGGCAGCTCGGCGAACAATGCGTACAAGCGTTGGCCGTTTTATAACGAGTTGGCGGAGCGCCTCAGCGAGGCCGGATATCTCTGTGTGACTGCGCCCGGGCCGGATGAGATCGAGGACTGCCGCGCGATGCAAGCTACGATGCTGATGGCGAGAGACGAAGACGGCCGGGCCAAGCCCGTATCGATCCCACAGCTAGCGGGTGTCGCCCAAAAAGCCCTCTATGCGATCGGCAACGATACCGGGCCAACCCACCTCGCGGCGCTCATCGGCACGCCCGGCGTCGCTCTCTTCGGCTCGTTCACCTTTCCGCAACAGGTCGGTATCGACCAGGTCTGGCCGGTCCTTCAAGCCGAGCAGCTCGACCAACTGACCGTGCAAGAGGTGCTGGACCATGTACTAAGCAAGCTATCGCGTTAGCTCTTGGGTTCGCCCATTCACAATCCGAAGGAACCCAACGCCTAAGCCATCTGCTGGGTGATTCCGCATTAAGATGTGCATACTGATGGGCGTCGATGCTTCACAACCCGATGCGGAATCGCCGGTATCTTTGACGCCGTCCGAATCACTCCGAGAACCGCTAAGCCCATTCTGGCAGCAGATCGACGCGGCGATGGTGGTCAACCTCGCGCATCGGACCGACCGCTGGGAGCGGATCCATGGCATCCTCTCGAAGCACCTGCCCAAAGATCGGATCGTCCGGGTGGATGCGATCAAAGGCGTTGGCCTGCCTGGCTATAAACAGAAGCCATGGTTCCGCGAGCAAACACCTGAGAAGGTCTCTATCGTGAAGGCGGGCGCGGCTGGCTGCTGTCTGTCGCACCGCAAAGCGATCGAGATAGCGCGGGAGGCGGGCTACCGTCGGATCCTGTTGCTGGAGGATGACGCCGACTTTCAGAACGAAGTAGATGGGCCCGAGGGCGACGCCGTGGCCAGCGTGCTGCGAGACGAATCATCGTGGGACATGTTCTATCTGGGCTACTACCAGAAGTACAACAAGCACTACGTCGCCAAGCGAATCGACATTGATGGCAGGCCCTTCGAACTGAGGCGGATCCGCGGGCCGCTCATGCTGCACGCCGCGGTGATCCACGGGCGCATCTTCGATTCGATGCTCGCGGGACTGCCTGACCCAAACAACCCCTGGCCGTGGATGGCGTACTGGGGATCGATCGATGCCTGGATCCAGAACCGCTTCGGGCGTGACCCGCGCGTACGCATCTGGGCGACAGAACCCAAACTCGTCATGCAGGTCGTTACGTGGTCGGACATCTGCGGCCGGATGCTCACTGAGGAAGAAAGCCAGGGCACCCACCGCCCGGTCGAGGTCACCCCGCTCGGAGAGCGTGCATTCGAACGATCGATCCCGCTCAGCCTGGCCGAGCGATGCTACCAGCGGTACAAGTACGGCACACGTCAACTCAAAGCACGTGTGTTCGGACACAAAAAGACTTGAAACACCTCGCGGTCTGCCGGACACACCCCCGACCATGAAGATCAGCATCGTCATCCCGACGCGCAACCGCAGCGAATTCCTGCGTTACTGCGTGCAGACCTGCCTGGCTTGCGACGATGACAACATCGAGATCATCGTCAGCGATAACAACAGTGTCGATGAAACCCGGCAGTGTATCGAAGCGCTGGATGACCCCAGGCTTCGCTATATCTGCACCGCGCAAGATCTGAGCATGCGTCAGAACTTCGAGTTTGCCTTGGGTCACACTTCAGGCGACTACATCATCTATATCGGCGACGACGACGGCATCCTGCCCAACGGGCTCAAGGCGCTGCGACGTGTGATCGATCGGTATCAGCCTGATGTCCTGCTTTGGCGGCACATCACCTACAACTGGCCGACCGAAGGCGGCCGCGCCCGGCCGGGCCAACTCAAATTCCGCTGCCGGGATTTCTGCGGGCCAATGAAGCGCATCGAGCCGCGGCAGATGTTCCGCTCCTTCTGCCAGGCGAAACACATCAACTACCGCGACGCCGCCAACATCTATCACGGCTGCGTGCGCCGATGTGCCATCGACAAGGTACGACGCCAGCAGGACGGTGTCTATTTCAATGACATCAGTCCGGATATGAATACGGCGCTATCCAACCTTGTGGTGTGCGAATCCATCCTCTGGTTCCGCAACCCCGTCACCATTGCTGGGGCAGGCGAGAAGAGTACTGGCTATGCCTTCAACCCCCGCGGCAGCGTATCGCGGGTGCAGCGAGATGTGACTGAGGACTACTGTACCCGTGTCGTTGAAGACGAGGTCCCACCAAAGCTTAGTGTCAAGATCCGCTCGATCGCGGCGCATACATACGCAAACCTCTGCCAGATCAATAGCGCGCCGTTTGGCCCGGGGCTTGCGATTGACCACGAGGCCTGGCAGCAGATCATCGTCGCCGACCTGAAAACATTCCTACCCGAATTGCGTCGGTGGGACGTGCTCGAAGCGTTCTTCGCAGAAGTCGATCCGGGCTATCAACACCAGGGCCTGCTTGAGTTAGACCCAGAGGCGATAAGTATGGGTAGTTCAGCCGAGTTGGGGCAATCAAATACCAAGGGCATCAGCCACTTGACAAAGAAAAAGAGGAAGAAACACGCCGTGCCCGACTCGGCCCTACGCAATGTCGAAACCGTCATGCGTTGGCTCGATTTCGTCACAGGCAAGCCGTATACCCCGTCGACCAATACCCTGACCGCGTTCACAACCCAGGCCTGGCGGTCGATCGGGATGCGGGTCCGAGCAACTTTCAATTAAGCAGCAGAACGATCACTCACCGATGCCACGCTTACCTGGCTTCAAACCATTTCACCGGCTGCGTGCCGCGAGCGCCCTTGCCCGCGACGCGGTGCTGGCACCGGTCCTGCCCCGCCGGCCACACATCCTGATCGCGTGCATGCCCAAGTCGGCTTCCACCTTCCTTGCGACCGCGATCGCCAGTACGAAGGGATTTAAGCGCTACCGTCTCATCCCCGACTACAGCGCCCGGGAGCAGGAACTCTGCGAGATACGATTGTCGCGGTACAACCAGAGGACCTATGTGGCCCAGCACCACGTCCGGCATAGCGCATGGACGGCCGGGCTGATCGAACAGTATCACCTGACGCCGGTCGTGATCGTCCGCAACCTTGCGGATACCGCGATCAGCCTGCGCGATCACTTCCGCCGTGAACCGCAGGGCCAAGGCTCGACCAGCAGGCTCCTACCACATCACGCAGACCTGCCCGACGAGCAACTCGACGCCGCGATCGTACGCCTCACGATGCCCTGGTACCTGAACTTCTACGTCGGCTGGCGCCTGGCAGGCGATGTCCCGATCTTTGACTACGCGCAGTACACGGCTGACCCAGCGACCGTCATCGGCCAGATCCTTGAGCATGCGGGGTGTCCGCAACCGCGGGGAGAGATCGACGCGTCGCTGGGCCGGGTGGATAAAGAAAAAGTCGCTCAATTCAATGTTGGCGCCTCGGGCCGGGGCGGCCAACTCGGAGATGAGGCCAAGCAGGCGCTGCTCGATCTCATCGATGTCTACGACGGCTTCTCCGACGACCCACTGTTTATCAAGACCCGGCGGACGATCAGCGCAACCGCCTGAGATAGCCATCGGGCGCAACGGTCACCATAATCTTGTCGTGGATGTCGGCGTCGATCTCGAAGCGCTCGTCCTGTTTGAGGTATGCCCAGACCGCGGTCTTGGGGTTGTCCCCCTTGTCCCAAGGCCGATCCGGGAACGAGCCAGCCGGGATATCCTCGACCACGGTGTCAAAGACAACACAGTAACTGCCAACCGAGGTAAGCGGGGCGTAGAGTTCCAACTCCCGCAGCACATGTTCGTGCGTATGGTTCGAGTCGAGGACGACGAGGACCGTCTTGTAGTCCTTGGCAAACTCGCGGACTCTAACAGCCATGTCTTCGCTGATACTGGACCCCTCAAGCATGGTGATCCGCTTGAACATGGGGTGGGCCTCGATCACCTCGCGGTTGTGCGGGCGGATGTCGATATCGATCCCCAAGACGTGGCCTTCTCCCAAGAGTTCCAGCATGGACGCGTAAAAGACCAGCGAACCGCCACGCGCGATGCCCGTCTCAATGATCAGGTCCGGCCTGACCCGCCAGATGATCTCCTGCATCGCAACGATGTCCTGAGGGAACTGGATGATCGGCACGCCCATCCACGTGAAGTTGTAGGTGTAGCGGTTTTCAGCAACACACATCAGCCAGTCGAGCGACAGAGCCTGGCCCTTTTCGTTCTCCCGCAGGCCCTCGATGTTGCGCTGCACTTCCTGCTTGAACTGCTCAGGCGTGGTCATCGACCAGTTCCTTCCAATCGCGGGTCGCGGGCTGGATGACGGCGTGCGCTTCGGGACCGAGGCAGGCGATCGCGTCAAGGATCGATACGTAAGGCGTAAACACGCCATGCGGCTGATCATACTCGATGCACTGATAGTCCATGACGTCCACCGTGATACCGTTCGAAACGAACGCGTCGTGGTCCATATATTTCAGCGCACCGTGGCCGGTGACGTAGCGCGTCGCGTGGTACCGCGTGCAGTAGTCGATGAGCTTCTGGGTCGAGTGGGTCTTGATTGGGTGCTCGCTGGCCCGAACAAAACGCGCTGAGAGACCGAGATAGGCCGAGAGAGTTTCAATCGCGGCGATATTCAGTTCGCACAAAGACGTGTGCGACTTAGCGTAGACCGATTCGACCAGCTCGATCATCCCATCGACGTAAGGGGTACGGGCGTAGGCATGGCGCAGGGCCGCTAAATGCTTACGACGCCAGTCCAGCCCATCGAGTTCGACCGATTGGATCAATTGGCCGGCCTGCCGCTTGACCGGAGCGCTAAGCCACCGTGTGCCTATTTCGGTCTTGATCTGAACACGCGTGATGAAGCTCCGGCCCTGCGGCAACTGCACGTTGTCGTAATGCACAAAAACATCCGCCAGCGCGACCTGTTCAAACAGACCTACCCAGGGGAAATACATCGGTTGAGAGATGACGACGTTACTCATAGCAGGTTCAGAATTGGATCGGCTGGCCGGGGATATCGTGCACGGCTTGCACCCGGGCAAACGCATCGCGGTAAGCCTTTGTTGCAAAGCTCGGTGCCATCGATAGGCCTTGGTCAACGGGCGGGAGGAGCCGCGCAATGCCCTGCTCCAGATCGACCTGTAGCCGATCCGTCATCAACGCCTCGATAGCTAGCAGCGTCAGGCAGGTCTTCTGGATAAACGACATCCGATTGAGGTCATCGAGCGTTGCACATGGCGGCACCTGCTGCTTCACCTGCGCGAGGATCGGCCCGGCGTCGACCGCGTCTGTCGCCAGATGAAGCGTCGCACCAAACTCCTTTACACCATCGGCGAGCGCCCGCTTCAGCGGCGAAAACCCCCGGTAGGCCGGCAAAAGTGACGGGTGGATATTCAGCGTCGGCACGCGGCCCCAGAGCGATTTAGTCACGATGCGGTGGAAAAAGAGCAGCACCATACCGACGCGGTGCTCCTCAATCAGCGCGTTGGCGGCCTGTGCACAAAAGCGGTCGATGTTGTCGTCTTCAATGCGCGTCAGACCGACGTTAAGCTCGGTGCACCGGTCTTCGATCCCGCATGGCCTGTCGGTCACGACATGGAAACCCGGTAACTGTTGTGCTATCGGCTGGAGCGCCAGGACAGCCTCAATGAAAGTTGCGCCGCCCGAGCAGCTGATCACGCCGACGCGTTGTGTTGCTTTACGCGGGTCGGTAGACATAGACGGTGTACTCGTAAGGCAGGTAGTGATGATCCAAGCCTATGCTAGATGACAACTCGCTGATGCAGTAAGCCAGGCTCTCGACCGGGCTCCAGTAAAACAGGTTGTCGGCCATAAAGTTGACCCGGCTGCTCATCACGTTAAACGCGATGCCACGGCTGCAGTGCGTGAACAGACTGACGATCAATCGCTTGGCGAATTCTTGCATATCGAGCTGTGACGCCTCGAGTTTCTGGGTCAGAATGCCGTTACAGACCACGTAGTCGTACCGCTCGTCATCGCCCAGATCAAACACATCCAGCGTTCGGAAACTGGCTGTGGGATGTCGCTGCGCGGCTGCGTTGATCATTTCTGGGACAACATCAATACCGCGGTAATCCAAGCCGACCCCGGTTCGATTGGCCTGATCCAACAGGCTGGCGTAGCCGCAGCCAACATCAAGCAGGCTGGGCTTTGCCGGGCATTCAAGGTCGTTCGTCACCAGTTGTAGCATGGCGTGGTTGCGTCGGCGGACCGACTCATCCGTGCCCCAGTCAACACCCGCGGCAGAGCAGCCGTGCTCGGCGAAGGTCCGCTGGTAGTGGTCTCTCAGGCTGGCGGTAATCGGGTCCATAAGTGCTAGATGATTAACCGTTGATGATACGGGCGAGTGTCTCGACGACATACGTAGCGTCTTCAGGTGTCAGTGCGTAGCTGCTCGGCAGGTTGATGCCCGCGGCAGCAAGCCGGCGGGAGACCGTGTTGCCAGGAACATCGGTATACATGGGCAGTGTGCTGACCGGGTAGAAGAACGGACGAACCTCGATACCCTCCACGATACAGGAATCGATCCATGCGTTGCGTCGTTCGATCGTCGGCTCATAAGAGTCGCCAAGCAACACCGTCGGCATCCAGAAGCTATTGAGCGTGCCCTCGGGTTCGGGATTGAGCGTGATGTCGTCCCAGCCGGCAAACGCCTTCTCATACCAGCGGAAGATGTCACGCTTCCGCTGGAGCAACTCACCCCCCCGCTCGAGCTGGGCCAGGCCGAGCGCGGCCTGCAGGTTCGACATCTTGTACTTGAGCCCGATCTCATCAACCCAGAAATGCTTGGCTCCCCATTGCCGCCCCTGTGATTCGATCGTGCTCAGCTTGCTGGCGAGGTCCGGCCGGTTGCTGAGGATGAGCCCGCCTTCACCGGTGGTCATCGTCTTCGTGCCGTGGAACGAGAAGACGCCGAAGTCGGCGATCGAGCCCGCCTTCTTCCCTTTGTATTCCGAGCCGATCCCTTCGGCCGCATCTTCAATCAAGACCAACTCGCGCTCACGACAAATCGCAAGCAACTCGTCCATCTCGCAGAGGTTGCCGTACAGGTGTACCGCGATGACGGCCTTGGTCTTCGGCGTGATCGCTTCGGCCACACGCTCCGGGTCGATACACCAGGTGTCCGGCTTCACATCAACAAAAACTGGCGTCGCACCCAGCCAGCTGATCGGGAATACGCTGCCCGTCCATGTTGCATCGGGTACGACCACCTCGTCACCCGGCCCGACCCCCAACGCCATCAGCACCATGTGCAGCGCACCGTGGCAGCTCGATGTCGGCCAGGCCATCTCACTCCCGAAATAGCGCTTGGCTTCGTCCGTAAACCGATGCAGGTAGCGGTAGCAATCCGCGCCCCAGCCATGCGCCACCGCGTCGGTGACGTAGTCGATCTCACGCTGGGTGATCGAAGGCTTGGCGTTAAGGATGCGTCGCATCAGGCGTCGGGTCCTGCGTCGTAAAACCACACCAGCATAGGCTGGCCTCAGGTATCAAGCCCTTTGAAAGACGGATCAAGAAGAAGGTGTGACCGATCACGCTCCGACAGGACAGTCGGTTTCATCGGCCAATCGATGCCGATCATCGGGTCGTCAAAGCGGATACCGCCCTCGTGCTCAGGGGCATACGAGCCGGTATGCAGGTAGAGCAGCTTGCTGCCGGGCTTCAAGGCCTGGAAGCCATGAGCGATACCCTCGGGGATGACGAGCATATTCATGGCCTCCGGGCTGAGGCGCTCGGCATGCCACTGCAAGAAAGTGGATGACCCCTCGCGCAAGTCGATGATCACGTCATACACCTCGCCACGCGTACACCGCACAAGCTTCATATCCAATGCGGGCTTGCGCTGGAAGTGCATCCCACGGATCGAGCCTGCCTGCTCAGTACAAGAGTAATTGATGTTTGTAATCTGCTTTTCGCCGATCAACGCCGACAACTCATTCCGACAAAACCATCGAGCAAACGCGCCTCGCTCGTCCTGGTGAAGCTCGGTACGGACCACCGCGGCCCCTTCGATCGTCAAAGGCTCAATCGTCATGCCTCGGCCCATCCTTGCCCAGCCGATCGGGCGTCGGCGACAAAGTCATCGATATCGTCGTTGGTCTTGAGCGTGCCATCGGCGAGATAGGCGGTGAACCACCGAGCGGTCTGATCGATCGCGTGGTGGCTGCCCCAGACCGGGTGCCAGTTCAGCTGTGTGTTGGCTTTGGTGCAGTCCAGGCGGAGCGAAGTGGCCTCGTGCAGGTCAGGTTGGCTCTCGGCGTAATTCACAACTATTTCCGTTGAACTGGCGCGGAAACGCTCGAGGACCTCTCGTACCGTGAGGGCTTCGGCAACATCTGGTCCGAAGTTCCACCCGTTTGCATAAGAAGGATCGCCCTCGATCAGGCGTTGTCCCAAAAGCAGGTAGCCGGCCAGCGGGTCGAGCACGTGCTGCCAAGGCCGGGTTGCGGACGGCTTGCGAATCTCAACGGGTTGACCGGCGGTCATTGCGCGGACTGCGTCGGGAAGCAGTCGGTCTTTTGCCCAGTCGCCCCCGCCGATGACATTGCCTGCGCGGGCGCTGGCGACGAGCGTGTGGTGCGACGAACCGTAGGCAGACGGGTGGAAGAACGACCGCCGATAGGAAGCGGTCGCGAGTTCAGCGCAGCCCTTCGATGAGCTGTACGGGTCGTACCCACCCATGGCGTCACTTTCGCGGTAGCCGCGCTTCAACTCGTTGTTTTCATAGCACTTGTCGCTGGTCACAACAACAACGGCTTGGGTAGCGCCGACCCGCCGGACCGCTTCGAGCAGGTTCATCGTGCCGATCACATTGGTCTGATACGTGCTGATGGGATCTTCGTAAGAAGACCGAACCAGCGACTGGGCGGCGAGGTGGAACACCACCTCGGGTTTGAACCGCTCAACCACGGTGTTGAGACGGTCGACATCGCGGAGGTCACCAAACGCGTCGGTAGTTTGCAGGTCCAACAGTGACCAGTGCGAGGGCCCACCCATCGGCCCTAAGGAGAAGCCCAACACCTCAGCGCCAAGCCGTCTGAGCAGGCAGGTCAGCCAGCTGCCCTTGAACCCGGTGTGCCCGGTGACAAGGACGCGTCGCCCGTGGTAGACGTCGGCAAACATCAGGACCATACCCCGGCCCAGGGGGCGTCACCCTGTGCCCACAGGTTGTTGAGCAGCTCGTGCTCGCGGATGTGGTCCATGCACTGCCAGAAGCCGTCGTGCTGGTAAGCATGCATTCCGGCGTCTTGCTGGACCTGTGGCATGACCCCGGTCTCAAAGACCAAAGAGGCATCTTCGCTCAGGTAGGGCATCAGCCTAGCGCGGTTGGCGACCATAAACCCACCATTAATATAGCCCTCTTCCGTGGCGGGCTTCTCTGTGAAGCGTGTGACCTCGCCGGCCCCCGAGATCCTGAGCTCACCAAAACGCCCGGACTGACGGACCGCACTGAGTGTCAGTGTTTTGTCTGCCTGATAATGGCTTGTAAGCAACTCGCTGAAGTCGATGTCGGATACCGCGTCGCCGTAGGTCAAGAAAAAATGGCCGTCTGAATCCTGCAGGTACCTGCACGCCCGAGCAACACGCCCGCCGGTCATTGTCTGGTCGCCGGTATCGGCCAGTGTGACTTGCCAATCGACTTCTTCGTGCGACCCATGAAACGCGATGTCTTGCTGCCTGCCGAGCGTGATCGTGAAGTCGCTTGAGCGGGCGTGGTAGTTCAAGAAATAGTCGATGAATACTTCACGTTTATAGCCGAGGCAGAGGATAAAGCGTTTGACACCGAACGCCGCGTACCCTTTCATAATGTGCCAGAGAATGGGCTGGGCGCCGATGGTGACCATGGGTTTGGGTAACAGCTCGGTCACATCGCGGAGGCGTGTGCCCTGTCCGCCACAGAGAATCATGGCCGGGGGCATGGGTTCGTCGAGGTGTGTCATGGCGTTCGGCCCGTCTGGCGTGCTAGGCCGACACTGTATCACGGCCGGATCATTAGCGCGATCGGCAGACCACGACGCCGCCGCTCTGCTCGATCTCGAAGTCGTAAGGCTCGATCGCTTTGTAAAACGCTTGTTCGCAGGCATGGCCATGCAGTTCGATCACAAGGTGATCGACCCGACAGAGCCAGGACTCAGCCCCTTCCGAAAACAGGGCAAGCTCCGACCCCTCGATGTCGACCTTCAACAGCGCGATCCGATCATGGCCGGAGTCATTGAGCAGCGCGGGGATACTCACCGCATGGAGGTCTGGTTCCTCATCGAGCCGGGCCTCTTCGACGGCGATCGCCCAGGCCCGACCGTCGCCGAAGCCATCCTTAACGAAATTCAAGCCGATGTCTTTGGACCAGACGCCGGCTTGCACCGCCCGAACCCGCTGGCCATAGTGGCGCGTATTGTGCATTAGCTGGCGGTAGTTACCCTGATCCGGCTCGACCGCGATCACTTGAGCACCGGGGTGGCGCGCCAGAAAGTACGCGGTGGACATGCCGACGTTCGCGCCGCAATCGACGATCAGACCCGGTTTTTCAAGGCCATCAAACATCGCGTATTCGCGCAGAACGTAGACATGCTTAAACACATCAATGTCACTCGTGCCGGCTCGGCACTGCAAAGGATGACCCGAAATAGGTGAGGTCAGGTCAAAGACACCGGTTCGTGGTAAGTTACTTTTTTGATGCCACCAGTATCGGGCAAACGAGAAAAAACCCATGTTTTGGATCGACCGTACATACTTTTGAAGATTGAGCATGTCGTGACAAACCTCAATCCGTCCGTGTGCGTTGGTATCCAGCATCGAGAGAAGTCGTGCGGGATTGTAACTACAACCGAAAGCGTTATCATGCCGAATGCCCTTGATGCTTTCGACCGCATGGTCTGTATCAACCTGGAAGAGCGGCCCGATCGTTGGGAACTGGCTCAGCAGGCCGCGGCGCCGCTGCTCAATGGTGCAAAGCTCGAGCGCTTCAACGCGATCAAGCCGGACCTCGCCGAGAACCGTGTGCACAACGGCCGGGCCGGCTGCCTGCTTTCGCACCGGCGTGTGATCAAAACCGCTTACGAGGACGGGCTGGACAGCGTGCTTGTTTTTGAAGACGATCTCGCGTTCAAGCCTGGGTTTGAGGCGCTGATCCAACCTACACTTTCGACGCTCAGCAAGAAAAACTGGGACCTGTTTTACCTTGGCTTCACCCCGAAGGCCCCCCTGCTGCCAGCAGGTGCCGGGCTGGTGAGGACCTACGGCGGGGCCACAACCCACGCGGTCGCATACCACCGCCGGGCAATGGCCGAGTTGCTGCGCTGCCTGCCCGATGAGACCAGCGTCCTGCGTTTTTTGTCCCGCTACAAATCGGTGGACCGTTATTACTGGCAGAAGATCGCGCCGCGGATGCGGTGCTATGCCGCTTCACCCTTGCTTGTGTTTCAGCGTGGTGATTTTTCAGACATCCAGCAGGCCGATACCGTTTCGAACCAGGAGCACGCCTGCAAGGCGTTTGAACGGCACCTTGTCAAAGAGGTGAAACCTATCGATCAGGTGAAACTGCAGTTCCAACGCGCATTCAACGGTATGCGATACCAGATCGATGGCACACGACGGGTTCTACTTAAGCCAATCAAGGAGAAGTGAGCCTGTGGATGGATCGGCACGGATGGCCCACTTAGGCACCCCGTATGCGTTGCTTAGCCCGGTAGAGTAAACCCCGCCCTAATGTACGGAACGCTTTGTGCGGCTGTATCGTCACGGGCTCATGCTTCATAGCCTGCTTGTATAACCGCTTGGACCAGTAAGCGAACCGCGCGAACGGGTTGTACCGATTCAGCATCGCATCGCGCGCCTCGGCCAGAGCCGCGTGCTGGGTCCCGCTAAGCCCGGCGCCGAGTTGCTGCCGGATCCGTTGAGCAGTTGCTTCCATCGGCTGGCCTGTCAGCTGTACGAGGCTCTCGCTCGGGACATAGCGATCGATATTTTTACACCCTACGTAAAGCGGCAGAGCCCAGCCCAAGTAGGCATCCGACAGCTTCTCGGTCCAGTAATCGTCGCTGATCGAGTTCTCCAGTACGAGGTGGTAGCGGTACGGCAGGATCGCATCGAGTTTGTCCTCGATCGGTGCAAAGCCACGGCCAAAGTGCACGATCTGATCACCCAGGGCTTCTTTGAGTTTTGTAAGCAACGCGAGGCGGTCACGCTGGCCTTGCGTAGTACTGAGGTTGGAGCAGACCACGGAGACCTTGTTTTGCTTCTCGTCGGGGGCCGGCATAGAGGCCAACCGGTCGTAGCCGTAGGCGTATTGACCGGTGGCACGGTCGTAGCCGAGATGCCAGTTCAGCCCGAGCGCATCTGAGTGGACGTGATCGTGGGGGTAGTCACCCTTCGCACAGACGAGTTGGTGGAACTGCTGATAGAACCGGCGGGGGTAGACCTTCTTCGCCGGGGGCTCGCCCGCGATGAAGAGCGTGTTGCGAGGTGCGACCTGAAGCGTGGTCTGTTTCACCAGCCCGGCCCATATAATCCAGTAATCGAACGATGACCTATCGCTTGGGTTGAGCGTGAAGGCGCAGTTTCCCCAACGAAGTTCGGAGGCCGGACACAGTTTTTCCAGGCTACCAATAGGGATATTCGTGCTGACCGCGACATTCATCATACGGGACGGGCTCCACTTCAGTCAGCGGGCAGCATAGCGGGGCGCCTTGCGGTATTGCATACAGCAAAATCCATTTCAAAGGGTAAAGAGGACTCCCCTCACGCGTCTTCGGTCGGCGAAAACCAACGCTTGATGATAATAGAAGCGACCCGGTCGGCCTCAGCGAGTCCCGGGCGATCGACCGGCAACGCCTTGCCCTGCTGCCAGGCAGCATGCGTCACCACCCAGCCCTTCTCAACTAGCGAATCCATGCCACGCACAACCCGGCCGGCACGGCTTCTGAGCTTGGGCACCGACAAAAGCCCAACACCCGCACCCGCGGTCAACGCTTCGTACACCATCGAGACACTATCCTCGCTGACCCAGCAAATACCGCAGCGCTGCAGCTGCTCGGCGACCCAACCCTCCGGCGTCTCTATAGCAGGCTTGTACTTCAATCGGCCCGCTGACTCACCCGACAACTTCAGCAGGTCACTGCTCGTGTGCCGTGGTGTCCTGCGCGAGTCCGTAGCGGTCCAAGAGACCTCGACATCATGCTGTAGCAGCGTTTCGATCTGCTTGACAAGCAAAGCTGGGTCCCAGCCGTGGTGCTTGCTGGGCCCGCCGACGAGGATCAAGCCGTCCTTGGGCGAGCTATCGATCGCGCGGAGGATAACATTAAGCGCGCCCTCGGTGATCACGACGCTGTTCGATGCGTTAACGCCGTCGTGCCACGGGATAACGCACAAGTCAAACCGCTGCCTGTCGATCAAGCCGGGGTTCATTAGGCAAACCGCGGGCACGCCGAGGTACTTGCGTAGCGAAAGCGCGAGGCTGTGTGTAGCGCTTCCCGCAGCAAGGATGACGCCGCCGTCTTCAGGTGGTTGCGGGGCTTCGCGCTTGCCATCCGAATCGATTTCCATGGTACGGGTTGGAATACGCCGACCAATCGCCTGGGCGAGCCCACGGGACTGCGCGAGATGCCCGCGCTTACCGTCGCTGACGATATAGACCATCACAGGCTGCATAAAACGTATCCTAACGCCTTGTCGCTGGGCGTTCGCGACAGGGGGCCTTCGGTTAAAATACAGGATTCCCAGGCCGAGTCCACGCATGTATCGATACCTGTTTCAAACCGCCAAGCCGATGCTGAAGCACCTGCGTCAGCTCGGGATCGCAACGATCGGGCTGGTGATCATGACACTCACGTTCGGGGCGGGGCTCGGGCTGATGCTGCCGATCTTCAACTTCCTGCTTAACGAGCAGAAGACCCTTGGCGAACTCGCTGACCAGGCGTTCAACGGCCCACTCGAGGGGCTCGGGGACTGGCTGAATCAGACCCTCCCGACCGATCCGTTCTGGGGCTTTATGCTCGTGATGGGCTTGATGGTTGTGCTGTCGATCATCGGCGGGACCGGGCGTTTCATGCACACCTACCTCGTCATGCGCGTGATCTCACGGGTCATCCAGACGTGGCGCGGCGAGTTGTACCGCAAGATGATCCGGATGGAGATGTCCACCTACTGGCTGCACGGCATGAGCGACGGGACCAGCCGGATGATGGGCGATGTCGAGAACCTGCGGAGCGGATTCCAGGGCATCCTCGTCCGCTCGTCCCAGGCGGGCCTGAAGGTGCTGATCGCGTTTGCCGTCGCAATGCTGATCAACTGGAAGCTCACGCTGATCGCGCTGATCGGCGGGCCGATCATCGCCGTCATGGTCCGCAAGTTCGGCAAGTCGGTCCGCAAGGCCACAACGAAGACCATGCAGGCCCGGGCGCAGATGTTCCACCGGCTCACCGAATCGATGAGCGACCTGCGCGTGATCAAGATGCACCAGGCCGAGGGCGTCGAGTCCAGGCGGTTCCACAACGCCAACCAGCGCGCCTTCCGCGAGCAGGTGCGGCAGCACCGGGTGCGGGCGACGTCTTCGCTAGTCGTCGAGACGATCGCGCTACTGGGGATCGTTGCAGTGGCGGGGATCTCGGCGTGGAATATTTTTAACCGTGGTGTGCCCGGCAGCGAGTTCATGGCGGTGCTCGGGGCGCTGGTCGCGGCCGGCGCGAGCTTCAAGCCGATCTCCAACCTGCACCACGACCTGACCTCCGCCGATGCGGCCTCAGAACGTATCTTGGAACTGCAGAAACAGCTTGGCGAGACGAAGTCCCGCGAAAAATCCGACAAGCCCGACCTAGCCCGGCACGGACACTCGATCAAGTTCGAGAAGGTGCACTACACCTACCCCAACGCGAAGACCGAGGCGCTCGTGGGCATCGATATCGAGGTCGGCTTCGGCGAAACCGTCGCGATCGTCGGGGGTAACGGCTCGGGCAAGTCCACGATCGTCTCGGCGCTGACGCAGCTGATCACGCCGACGAGCGGGACGATTTATGTCGATGGCAAAGACATCAGCGCGTACAACACGCGCTCGGTCCGTAAGCAGATGGCGATGGTGACGCAGAAGACGAGGCTGTTCCAGGGGAGCATCGCCGAGAACATCGCCTACGGCCAGTCTTGGACCGAGCGCAGCAAGATCATTGAGGCAGCGCACGCTGCGACCGCGGATCTGTTTATCGACGAGCTGCCCGACGGCTATGACACCCAACTCGGCGAGGGCGGCGAGGGTGTCTCTGGCGGGCAAGCACAGCGCCTGTGCATCGCCCGCGCGGTCCTGCGCGACCCGGCGATCCTCATCCTCGATGAGGCCACCAGCCAGGTCGATACCGTATCCGAAGCCCTGATCGCCGAGGCGATGGAGAAGATCACGCAAGGCCGGACGACGCTGGTCATCGCCCACCGCATGTCTACGATCGCCCACGCCGACCGCATCATCGTGATGGATGACGGCAAGATCGTTGGCATCGGCAAGCACGACGAACTGCTGCGCACCTGCCCGCCCTACCAGGCGCTGGCAACCGGGCAACTCGCGACAACCGATTGAACCAGAGCAATCGCGCATAATGACGGGGCATGACCAAAAACCGTGCCAGCCCGCAGGACGACCCACGCCCAGACATGGAGCTGATCGACGCGGTCAACCATGGGGATGCCCAAGCATTTGAAGCACTCTACCTACGGCATCGGGATTACATGCTGCGCATCGCGATGCGTTTTACGGGCGAACGCGACCTCGCGCTGGACGCGGTACAAGACAGCTTTGTCTACTTTTACAAGAAGTTCCCGGGCTTTGTGCTGACCGCGAAGCTGACGACCTTCCTCTACCCTGTCGTCAAGCACAACGCGCTATCGCTTAAAAAGAAGGCAAAACGTGCCCAGGGCGATGCGTCAGACGAAGCCTTGAAGGCTCAGCCCGGTCGCGACCCGGCCGGTGATCCTGCAAAAGCAGATTCCGCGGATGACCTCAATGCCCTGCTCAGCGGCCTGCCCGACACGCAGCGGGAAGTCCTCATGCTGCGATTTATCGATGGCCTGTCGCTGGAGGAGGTCGGCACGGTGATGGGGATCCCGCTGGGCACCGTCAAAACCCGCATCCACCACGCCATCCGCAAGCTCCGCGAAAGTGAGAAGGCAAAAAAATATTTTGAGCCTTGAACCCCCGCCCTCGCAACCGCCCTTTACACACGGAGCCCCGCTGGGGAATCTGCCATGCCGCACGAAGACGAACAACTCGACCGCCTGCCCCCCGCGATCATCGAGGCCCTGCGTGACCTCGATGGCCCGGCGGTGCTGCCCGACGCCCAGCGCGATGCCGACGTCCTTTCCGGGGCCCGTCAGCACCTCGCGGGCATCGCGCAGGTCGAGCGGAAGCGGCGGGACCTCCGCCTCTTCTTCGCGGGAGGTGCGGGCGGCGCAGTCGCCGCGGCGGCGATGGTCGCGCTGGTGGCCTGGCTCGGCAACCCGTTTGCCAGCAGCGAGCCCCATGCCGACCAACCGATGCTGGCGATGAGCGAAGAGCCTGCCAGCCCACAACCGACAACACTGCAGCCGGGCGATCTCGACGCCAGCGGGAACGTCGACATCCTCGACGCCTACCTGCTCGCCAGACAGGTCGAACAGGGCGGCGATACCGATGCGTACGACTTCAATAGCGACGGCCGGATCGATCAGCACGACATCGACCTGCTCGCCAGCCGGGCGGTCGCACTTTCTCCCGGGGAACAAGGCTGATGAAAACCACGCTCGCCACCATCGCGATCCTACTACTCAGCGCCTGGGGCCTGACCAGTGTCGCACAGGCGGACCGGCATGACGAAGTGCCGCCGGAGTTCCAAGACATCGGCCCGGCACCGGTCCCAGCGGGCACCACCTTCCTGACAATCGACATCACGGTCGACCCGCAGGGCCAGCCGCTGGGCGCGTACCAGTTCGAGCTGACCAGTGACAACGCCGGCTTCACCGTCATTGGCGTCGAGGGCGGTGACCATGAAGCATTCGATCACGGCCGACCGCCCTACTTCGACCCCGTTGCACAGCAGGGTGAGATCGATCGGCTGGTCCTCGCCGAGTATGCAAAACCAGCCTTGGACGCGGAGCAGTTCCCAACCGAGGCGGTGCGGGTCGCGACGGTGCACGTGATGTTCATCGGCCCGGTCCACGAACACGACAGCCCCACGATTGATCTCGCGCTGACCGCCGCTGGCAACGCCGAGGGCGAGCGCATTGATGCAACTGTTAGCCATACCTTCCGGAACCCAGAAAGGCCCGACGCACGATGAAGACCAGGACCCCCCTCTTACTGATGTTTGTGATGCTCATCGCCGCGATGGGCTGGATGACGGCGTGTGGCTCTTCATCGGGCTCGAGCACATGGGCACCCGTTGCTGCCGAATCGGATATCGCGGAGCAGAAGATGGCGCCGGTGATGCCCAACGCGCCAATGGCTTCAGCCGAGTCTGCGATTACTGCCGAGGGTCGACCTGCAAGCGAAGTGAAGCCCCTCGCTGTCGCCAAGCCGGGCGATGACATCTGGGTCATTGTCAAGCCGCCCAAGCAGGAGCGGCCACAGCAGGTTACCCGGGATGACGACTACCCCGGCGCCGGTGCGATGGCCGCGATACTCCCGCCCGTGCAGCAGAACGCCGAGCCCCGGATTGTTCCGATGCCGCTGAAGCACACCGACGTGAAGGCCACTGTCTCCGGCTACATCGCGACCGTCGATGTCGAGCAGCAGTTCCACAACCCTTTCGATTCCAAGATCGAGGCGGTCTACCAGTTCCCGCTGCCACAGGACTCGGCGGTCAGCGAGTTCGTGATGGAGGTCGGTCCGGAAGACGACCGCAGGCAGATCCGCGGCATCATCCGCGAGAAGGGCGAGGCCGAGCGCATTTACAACCAGGCCCGCGCCCGGGGTTTTAACGCGTCGCTGCTCACCCAAGTCCGGCCGAATATCTTCGAACAGAAGGTCGCGAACATCGAGCCGGGCAAACAGATCGATATCAATATCCGCTACTTCAACACGCTCGGCTACAGCGACGGCTGGTACACATTCACCTTCCCGATGGTTGTAGGCCCACGCTTCAACCCCGCAGGCACACCCGACCCGGTCCACGCGGTGGGCCACAGCTCGCAAGCCGCGTTGAACCCACCTAGCAGCGGCACAACCATCCAGTACCTGCGTCCGAACGAACGAAGCGGCCACGACATCAACGTCACGCTCGATATCGACGCGGGCGTTTCGATCGAGGAAGCACGCTGCCTGACCCACGCGGTCAGCGCAACCAACCCTGAGGACAGCCCAAACAAGCTGCGTGTCGAGCTGTCGCCTGAAGACACGATCCCGAATAAGGACTTCGTCTTCGCCTTCCGCGTCGCGGGTGAGCAGATGAAGTCCGGCCTGGTCACGCATACCGACGCGAAGGGCGACAAGTACTTCACGCTGATGCTCTACCCACCCGCCGGGCTGGAAGAACTGGACCGCCAGCCGATGGAGATGGTCTTCGTGCTTGACTGCTCCGGCTCGATGTCCGGCGAACCCATGCGTCAATCCAAAGACGCGATGAAGCACGCGCTCAACCAGCTGCGTCCAAGTGACACCTTCCAGGTCATCCGCTTCTCCAACGACGCGAGCGCGCTCGGCCCGAAGCCTTTGCCCGCGACACGCCGGAACATCAACGACGGCATCAGCTACGTCGACCGCCTCTCCGGCCAGGGCGGGACGCACATGATCGAGGGCATCAAGGCCGCGCTCGACTTCCCGCACGACCCGGAACGCTACCGCGTTGTCACCTTCCTCACCGACGGCTACATCGGCAACGAAAAACAGATCCTCAACGAGATGAACGACCGCATCGGCAGCGCCCGCGTGTTCAGCTTCGGTGTCGGGTCGTCCACCAACCGCTTCCTGCTGGACCGCATGGCCAAGATCGGCCGGGGGGCCTCGGCGTACCTGCTGCCCAACGTCAGCGGCAAGGAAGTGATGGACCTGTACTTCGACCGTATCAGCCACCCCGCGATGACCGACCTACAGATCAGCTGGGGCGCGGCGCAGGTTTCCGAGGTCTACCCAAGCCGTGTACCCGACCTGATCGTCGGCCGACCGGTGATCCTCACCGGCCGATACACCGGCGATCTGTCGGACATCCGCATCAATGGCAGGGCCGGCGGCGAGCGCCTCACGATCGCGCTCGACAACGCGGACAGCGCGACGCACCCGGCACTGTCGCAGGTCTGGGCCCGCCGCAAGATCGCCGATATGATGGACCAGATGGCGGTGAACGGGAACAGCGAGTTGCAGCCGACCGTGCTCTCGACGGCCCTGAAGTACAACCTCGTGAGCGCCTACACCGCCTTCATCGCGGTCGATGCCTCCCGTGTCACGCAGGGCGACCACGGCACGACCGTGCACCAGGCCCTGCCGACGCCGCAGGGTGTGCGGTACGACACAACCGTTAGCGAGTAATCGCCGGATCTCGATCCATCACACAATTTGAAATGAAAGGTTCACCATGTTTATGAAGACTATGCGCTTATGCTGCGCGATCATCGCCCTGATAGCCTTCATGGGATGTGCCAGCCACGTCGTAACACCCAGCGGGGCAGACATGGCACGGTTTGGGCTAGCAACCAGCAAGCAGGAGCGTCAGTGGAACACCGAGCGCGAGATCGCCGACGTGCTGGACAAGGCCCCGCTGGCACGCTTCCCCGGCACGATCGCGATCGTCCGGGTCCAGAGCGCCATGGCACACAGCCGGTCCTCGGGCGTGTCGTATGGCCGCGGCGCTTACCGTGTGATCTTGACGCCGACAGTTGAAAAGGAGGGGCACTTTGAAACCATCCATGGGCTCGACCAGGTCAACGGCGCGGTCCGGCTGAACCGGCTGGTGCTGGGGTCGAACCTTCAGAGCGACAAGGAGCTCCGCACCGCCGCCGCCCGGCTGCACGCGGACCTCACCCTGATCTACACAATCAATACTGAGTGGACGATCGATGACGACCCGAAACCACTGGACAAGATCACCTTTGGGCTGGCGCGATTCCGCAAGATCACGGTCACATCTACCGCGACGGCGCTACTCCTGGGCACGCACAACGGGTTTGTTTATGCCACCGCCGAGGTCGCGAAGGACAAAAACTACGAGGATAACGCGTGGAATAACAGCGAACAGATCGAAGAAGCGGGGGAGGCACTGGAGCAACAGGCCTTTGACGGGCTTGTCGCAGACTTTGTAACGGCCTGGCCACGCGTCCTTGAACAGTATGCCCGCGGCAAGGAGGCAAGACGATGAGCGAGCAGACGCTCCGCTGGCCGTTGGTCTTCGCGCTGATCGTGCTGGCCTGTGGCGGCGGCTGCATGATGGCGCCATTCATCGGCCGGGGCATGGAAGACATGGCATACATCGGCCTGGATGAGCACACACGCGCACGTCTCCGAGGAGAGATGAATCCCCAGCCATGCGATCCCGAGCCAGTGGCGAACCTCTCGGGTAAGCTGCTGCTCTACCAGCTAAAGCTCCCGAGGCAGCGATCCTACTACTCCGAGCGCGTACCACGGCTAAATATAAAAGAAAGCGACTACGCATTGCTTGAAGCGCTGGACGGTGTGGAAAGTGTCGAGGGTCTCGCTCTTCATTGGGAAGAGCCCGATCAAAAACAACCCCACACCGGCGAGCCAACGGTCACCCCCGCTCAATTCAAGAAGACGCTGCTCGCCGCCGCACAAGTCAGAGATGGCGATCTGATCCTTGTATACACAGCGTATGACAGGGGTGATCAGTTCGACCCAACGCTGAGCCTGGGATCGATCCTGACGTTAGGTTTCGCGCCGACGAAGCTGGTGACGGTCGATACGACGATCGAAGCAGTACTGGTCGATGGACACAGCGGCTTTATCTACGCAGTGAGTTCAGGCAAGGGGGATGGTTGGCGGATCGCGAGCATGTGGAGCCGTGAGAGCAAGAAGTACCCCGCCGCTGCGGACGCGGGTACCGAGGCCTTCGGTGATATGATCAAGAAACTAAGAGAGGCCTGGCCCACCATGCGGCAGGTCTACCGGTAGCGTCTTATCATCTCGTCGGTATGCCAGAAGAACCCACCCGGCTATTCGTCTACGGTACGCTCAAGCGTGGGGGGGTCCGAGCCTACCTACTGGACGGGCAGCAGTTCCTCGGGGCCGTACACACGCCTGCGGACTACCGCCTCTTCAACACAGGCAGCTACCCCGCGCTAGTCGAAGCCGCGGTACTGAGCCTTCCTGGCCGTTCGATCCGTGGCGAACTTTGGGAGATCGATCGTGATTGCCTGGCACGCCTTGACGAAGAAGAAGGTGTCGATGAGGGTTTGTATGAACGGCGAGGAATCGCGTTGAGTAATGATTTCACCGCCTGGGCATACCTCTACCTGCAACCCACCGATGGGCTTGAAGACTGCGGGGATTGCTGGCCGGTGCAGCAGAGTAACGCCTGATCCACTTATCATGATGGCCCATGTATGTCTACGCAGGTATTGATGAGGCGGGTTACGGGCCGATGTATGGCCCGCTGACCGTGGGCTGCGCGGTGCTGACCCTGCCAGACCGGCCAAGCGATGCGAAACCGCCGGCGTTGTGGGACCTGCTTGATTCGGCTGTCTGTAAACGGCTGCAAGGACGCAAGGGACGGATCGCTATAAACGACTCGAAGAAACTTACAACCAAGGCCGCGGGGATCAAGCACCTCGAACTCGGCCTGCTCGCGTTCGCCAAGATGCTGCAGCGCGACATACCTCAAGACGTTGGCGCGTGGCTGGACCTCGTCGGCGCAACACGCCATCGGGCCGCGGGTTCAGAGGGCCTGGCTATGTTGCCTTGGTATCAATCAAGTGAAGAGCAGCCGTGGCAGGACCTGCCCTGCTCGAACACCGCGGACGAGGTAACACTCGCCAGCGGCATGCTCGGCCGGTCTTGCCAGGAGGCGGGCGTCCGCTTCGAGCGTTTCGCAACGCAGGTGATCTACGAGGACGAGTTTAACCACCGGGTCGGCCTGACCCGGTCGAAAGCATCTGTCAGTTTCACCGCGGTTGCTCACCACCTGGTCAACCTCATGCATAACTATGGGGCGTTCCACCCACACGTTGCAGTGGATCGGCAGTCAGGCCGATCCCGTTATCGGGACCTGCTTGGTCAAGTCTTCGAAGGGAGCGCGATCAACGTGCTGGCCGAGCTAAAAAAGAACAGTGTGTATGAAATTATTTCTGGCCGAAATAAGCTGTTTATTTCGTTCAGTGTAAACGCTGAAGAACAGCACCTCCCGGTGGCTCTGGCGTCGATGAACGCCAAGTTCACCCGCGAAGTGTTGATGCAGCGATTCAACCAGTACTTCTTGGGGGTTTCACCTGAAACCGCCCCTACTGCGGGCTATGGAAGCGATGCCAACCGATGGCGTGACTCGGTCATGCAAGACCTTGAGGCGGCGGGGATCGTTCACGATCGGTTAAGACGACAGGCCTGAAACGTTATCGTTCATTTCGTTCAGAGCCGGCTGTTACATACCGTTTCAATGTATCCAATAGGTTAATGGACGCGGCACTGGCCGTTGAATTAGCGTGCGATTGCTACCGATGAAGCCTGCGATGTAGCCGTACGGGACGCTCGTCTCTCACACTGATCGCAGGGTAGACCATGAAAACGCTTTTGAAGAAGTTTAGTTCGCTGAGCCTTGGCATCCGTGTCATCGCTTTGACGCTCGCCATCATCGCCACCATCGTCGTTGTCAACAACGTGGTATTCATCAATAAGCACCGCGAGGCAGCGAACCAATCGATGGTCGATAAGGCCGCCGCGTTTACTGCTGTCGCAGACGAAGCCAAGAACCACACAGGCGACCTGCAGGCCGACGATGTATTCAGCAACGACGTGTTGCTTGCAGAGTTGGCCGAGGAAAAGAAGGCCGCCGAGGAACGCGGTGAGAAGTACGACTACACCAAGGCCCGTATTTTTAAAACGATACCGGTTGTTGCCGGCTGGTACGCCGCTGCAGAAGCCGCGGAGCGCGAAGGCATTGATTTTCAGATTTCCTCTTTCGAGGCGCGAAACCCGGACAACGAGCCGGACGCACGCGAGGGCGATGAAGACTACCACAAACGTGGCCCATTTACCGCGAAACTGCTCACCGATCTGGAGAGCCAGATCGAGGAAGGCGGTGAAGAGACCATCACTCGCGTCGATACCGCGACCAACACGCTGCACTACATGCGGGCCATCAAGCTGACCGCGGACTGCATGCTCTGCCACGGCGACCCCGCCACCAGCCCAACCGGCGACGGCAAGGACGTCCTGGGCTTCCAGATGGAGAACTGGAAGCCGGGTGATATGCACGGCGCTTACCACGTCATGATGCCTCTCGGCAAAGTTGACAACGACGTCAAGGAAGCGACCATCAGCGTCCTCTTGTTCGTCGTGCCGATGGTTGTCGGTGCCATAGTCCTGTTCATCTTCGTATTGCGGTGGATGCTTGGGAACCCGATCGCCAAGCTGGTTGCGACTTTCAAGCAGATCGTCGAGACGCTCGATCTCAGCAAGCGTATTGAGGTTAAGAATGATGATGAGATCGGTCAGCTGGGTAACTGGTTCAATCAGCTCGTTGGTAAGATGAATGATGTGATCGGCGAGGTCGCCAGCGCGTCATCCGAGGTTGCGGCTGCGTCTACGGAGATCGCTGCTTCAGCGGAGGAGATCGCTGCGGGGATGGGCGAGCAGAGCCAGCAGATCACGACGGTTTCTTCTGCGGTCGAAGAGATGTCGGCGTCGGTCGTTGAGGTGGCCCGC
>JBCDKD010000004.1:0-98454 GCA_039024275.1 Planctomycetota bacterium
GAGAAGGTTTCCTTCTTGCTGGTCGGGATCGTGGTGTTCTTCTCGATGAGCTTGGTCATTACGCCGCCCATCGTCTCGATGCCCAGCGACAGCGGGGTCACGTCGAGCAGGAGCACGTCTTTCACGTCGCCCTGCAGCACGCCGCCCTGGATCGCGGCGCCCAGCGCCACCACTTCATCCGGATTGATCGAGCGGTTGGGTTCTTTGCCGAAGATCTCCTGGGCGAGTTCCTGCACCTTGGGGATACGGCTGGAACCGCCGACCAAAACCACTTCGTCAACTTCACCCGCTTTGAGCCCGGCGTCACGCAGCGCGGTCTCGCAGGGATTGCGCAGCCGTTGGAACAGGCCTTCGCAGAGCTGTTCGAACTTGGTGCGCGTGATGGAGATCATCAGGTGCTTCGGGCCTTCGTTGGTCGCGGTGATGAACGGCAGGTTGACCGTGGTTTCCTGGCCGTTGGACAGCTCCATCTTGGCCTTCTCGGCGGCTTCCTTGAGGCGTTGGAGAGCCATCGCGTCGTCGCGGAGATCGATGCCGTCGGACTTTTTGAATTCGTCGGCGAGGAAGTCGATGAGGGCTTGGTCCCAGTCGTCACCGCCGAGGTGGCCGTCGCCGTTGGTCGCGAGGACTTCGAAGACGCCGTCGCCGACGTCGAGGATGGAGACGTCGAACGTGCCGCCGCCGAGGTCGAAGACGGCGATCTTCTCGTCCTGCTTCTTGTCCAAGCCGTAGGCCAGCGCGGCAGCCGTCGGCTCGTTGATGATGCGCTCGACCTTGAGGCCCGCGATCTCGCCGGCTTCCTTCGTGGCTTGGCGTTGGCTGTCGTTGAAATAAGCGGGGACGGTGATGACCGCGCTGTCGACCTTCTCGCCGAGGTAGTCCTCGGCGGTCTTCTTGAGGTTCTGCAGGACCATCGCAGAGATCTCTTGCGGGGTGTACTCCTTGTCCTTGGCTTGGACCTTGACGAGTTCGTCGGCGTTGCCCGTCACGTCGTAAGGCACCATCTTTTCTTCGCTGGCGACCTCGCTGTGGCGTCGGCCCATGAAGCGCTTGATGGAGAAGACCGTGCCGGTCGGGTTGGTGACCTGCTGCTGCCGCGCGGGCTGGCCGACGAGGCGATCGCCTTTGTCGGTGAAGGCGACGATCGAGGGGGTGGTCCGGTTGCCGGAGTTGTTGATGAGGACCTTGGGCTGGCCCGCTTCCATGACAGCAACGCAGGAGTTGGTCGTGCCCAGGTCGATTCCGATTGTTTTGCCCATGATTGATTTCCTTTCATTGCGGCACGCTGCAGACGCACGCCGCAACCGTGTCACTAGAGAATCACCGCAAGGCTCGTGCCACTGTATTCACATAAAAACCTGATTTTTGGGTCAATAAAGGTAGTTTTGTGCTGCCAGAGCGGGTGGCGGGTGTGTTGAGCCTGCCAGTTTGACAACTTGCTTGAACACGAAGTTGCATCGTGAGGTTTTCCACAATCCGCGTGAAAATAACGAAAATCGAGGAGGAAGGTTGAAAAACTCAAGGAAAATAGGAAGAATCCGCGATACTCGGGTCATCGGAGGCCGAAACGTTCGGCACAGACCCCGTCCACCTCACGGACGATTTCAGATTCTCATGCTACGGAAGGCAACCTAATGGCAAAGAAGAAAGCAACCACCGCGAAGCCGATGACCAAGAGCGAGGTCTATAAGACCGTCGCCGAGAAGACCGGCCTGACCCGCAAGGACGTCGTCGCCGTCCTCGACGCGACCACCGATGTGATGGTCAAAGAGGTCAAGAAGAAGGGCTCTTTCAATTTCATCGGCCTGATGAAGATGACCCTGGTCAAGAAGCCGGCCGTCCGTGGCGGCAAGCTCGTCCGCAACCCGTTCACCGGCGAGATGGTCAAGCAGAAGCCCAAGCCAGCATCCAAGACCGTCAAGGTCCGCCCGATGAAGGCGCTTAAGGACCAGCTC
This sequence comes from Planctomycetota bacterium, assembly GCA_039024275.1. Classification (GTDB taxonomy): domain Bacteria; phylum Planctomycetota; class Phycisphaerae; order Phycisphaerales; family Phycisphaeraceae; genus JAHQVV01. The sequence goes on from JBCDKD010000004.1 coordinate 1,956, forward strand.
TAACCGCACCGCTGGCCGGGGTAGCACGGGCAACGCCCCATAACCCCTGCGAAATAACAGCCCTCGGCCGCAGCCCGGCCGGGGGCCTGTTTTTTGTTGCATCAACGCCGGATTCAAGCGTTGACGCTGATACAATCGACGGTCCGGACCATGCCAAGCGCCTTCCCTACTCAATCGGATCGGTACGAATCGCGCGGCGTGATGTGCTGCATCGTGGTTGCTGTGTGGTCCCTTACTGTGTTGGTGGGCTGTCAGTCCAGGACCGAGCCTGAGGCCGACATCCCGCTGCCGAGCTTTGCTAGCGAAGGGCCCGAACGGCCCAAGACGGTGTACGCGGTGATCCGCCGTGCGGACGTACCGCTCGACGAATCGACCGATGATGCATGGTCGATCATCAACGAACAACTCGTACCACCGCTGACGCGTGGGATCTGGCGTGGCAACGGCCTTCGGATCGGTCTGCTCCCGCGCAACCAGCTGGATGCGTACTCCGAGGCGATGCCGCAGCCGGTCGCGTTCAGCCGGATCTTGATCAACAAGAGCTCGTACCCGGTCTCCATTCTTGAAACACCCCGGCTGCGCGGCGACCTGCGTTTTGAAATCGATCTGACGCGTCCGCCACGCCCGCGATCTGTAGAGACGATCCAGGGCGGCGACAACAGCACGCTGCGCCTACTTGCAAAGATTGAAACAGACGCCGAAGGCCGGCACACGCTTGTGCTGACGCCGCAGCACTACGTCCCCTCGCCTTTAAACCTGATCCCGCGCGATCCATTGGAACGGGAAATGGACGGCCGGGTCTTCGAGGAGCTGACGCTGCGTGTCACGCCGGGCGAGGGCCAGGTCGCGGTGGTGGGCCTGCACTGGCCTTGGCCGATAGGTGAGGTGCTGGAAGAGGACGATACAGACTCTGCTAGCGAGACGGATCAACTGCTGCTAAGCACATCGATCAACGAGCCGGCAGCCGACCCGAGCGACCCGGCCGCGCCGCCAAGGCATCTGACCCCCGTCGAAGAGCTGTTAGAACGCGACCCGCCGGAGACCGACAAAACGCCTTTAGATCCGAAGCTGCAGCCCGAGCCGAACGAACCCAAGCCGCGTTACGAACGGATCCCACCGCCCCTCGCGACGAGCTTCGGCAGCAAGCTGCTCACGGCGACACGTATCCGCCAGCCGGTCCGGACGGTGCTGCTGATCACGATCGAGGACCCGCCGGCCGAGCCTGCCGACGCGGAGATCACGCCCTTGGATTGAGCGATCCGGTGGCGGCTTCCGGCATACCGGTGCGGGCTGCGCTTGACGACCGGCTTGCTGATCGTCAGAATCATTATTAATTAGATGTTTCTGAAGGGGCTTTCCAATGGATCACAGCCGTATCGGTGCCGGGACGGTGCTTCTCATCATTATTATAGCTTGCGCGCGTGGCTACCAGGCCTATCAACGGCACACGGACAGCACGCCCGACCGCGACACCCCGCAGTTCGATCCGCAGGAATACGCCAAGCGTCAGCAGGAGAGCATGCAGCGCAAAATGCAGCAGCAGCAGCAGCACCTCAACAACATGCGCGAGCGGACACGGCAGCAGACCCAATCCATCTTCGATCAGCAGCGGCAGGCATCGCAGCAGCGCATGCAGGAGCAGCTTGAACGCAATCGGCAGATCCAGGCCGAGCATCAACGCCGCATGGAAGAGCGGATGCGGCAGCCCCCGCCGGCCTACCGCCCGACGGTCAGCACCCCCGAGCGGCCAACAGTCACGATCCCATCTCGGCCCGCACCGCACAGACCACAAACCACTTCGCCAAAGTACTCGCCGAGTAACCAGCCAGCCACGGGACAGCGGCAAGATCGTGATCGGCAGGCCGCCAAGCCCGAAGTGGAGCCGATCGCGTTGTCGCCCGAGCCAGATCAAGCCCTGCTTGAGAAGTACGATACCTGGCAGGCCGACGGCTCGTACAGCCGACACCTGGGTGAGAGCTTCGAGTTCGGCGGCTGGCGTTTCAAACCGTCCCGCGAGTTCAAGCTCCAGCGGACCAACTCGCGCACCGCGAAATGGGGTGTCGGCAAAGCCGGGATCGGGCTCGACGCCGACCTCTTCAAACTCTACCCCAGGGACCACGGCATGGCCTGCCCGGTGCATGAAGACACGGAGACCAGACAGGTCTTCCGCCTCGGCCGACGCGAGATCCGCGCACGCGGCAACGCCGAGGTCTGCCACCTCAAGTCCAACGGCCTTGTGATCTGGCGCATCCACGTCCCCGCCGGCACGGGCGACCGCTTCGGCAGCTGCTACTACTTCACCGTGCTCGGCGAAAAAGACGCGCTCCTGTTCACCTGCCGGTACGAAGCCGAAAAGCCCGAGCAGATCGCCGCATTCGACGCGGTCGTGCAGACGCTTGAGTATGTGAAGCCCGGATCCTGATCGTCGCTCGATCAGTCGGCCGAAGGCGGCGGCCCTTGGTCGCCACCACCGCCCTGCCCGCCTTTGCCCTTTCGGCGACGGCGACGGCGGCGTTTCTTCTTCGACTGGTCGCCCGATGCCTGTGCGCCGCCTTGATCGGAGGCGTTGTTGCCGTAGCCTTTGCTCGGAAGGGTCGCGCTGCTGTCGCCTTCCTTGGACTCGACCTCGCCTTCCGTCAGCGGCTTGCCGGGTTTGGGCCGGCGGGGCTTGGTCCGGTCGCCACGCTGCCCGGAGCGCTCCCCGCGTTGCCCGCCTCGGTCACCGCCGCCGCTGTCTTTGCCGCGCGGACCGCCTTTGCGTTGGTTATCGCCGCGTGGTCGGCCGGGGTTCTTCGCGAGGTCGACCGGGTCGCCGTGCTCCTCACGCCAAGCCTTGACCTCGTCTTTGTCCAGCACGCGCAGGTCCTCGACGGCGTATGCCGCTGGTGGCTGAGCGCCGACCTTCACCAACGCAAGCTGGGTGAGGATCTGCGTGCTCAGCACGATACCCACCCCGTCGATCGTCTCGACCAGCGACTTGCGGTGCGGCAGCTTCTTCTTAAGGTCGCTGTACGTCTCGTCCTCGTAACGCAGGCAGCACATCAGCCGGCCGCACCGCCCGCTGATCTTCTGCGGGTCTAGCGTGTTCTTCTGCACCTTGGCAGCCCGCATCGAGACGGGCTTGAGCACCTTAAGGAACTGCCTGCAGCAGCAGTGCTGGCCGCACTTCTCATAGTCCGCAACCAGGCGCGCCTCCTCGCGGTCACTGACGTGCACCATCTCGATCCGCGTGTGCAACTCGCTCGCAAGCCGCCTGACCAACTCGCGGAAGTCGACGCGGTTCTCGGCGAGGTAGTAGAACGAGATCTGCTCGTCGCCGAGGATCGACTCGACCTCAACAAGCTTCATCTCCAGCTTGAGCTCGTTAATCAGCGCCTTGCACAGCCGGACCATGTCGGCACGGCGGTTCTCAAACCTTGCGTTCTCGTTCAGGTCGTCCACCGTCGCCACACGCAGCACCCGGCCCTGGTTCGTAAACGGGAACTGCTTGCCGCCAGACTTCTCGATGTAGTCGCGCATCTCTTCGCGGGAGACGCTCTTACCGCAGCCGGAGTTGCCGCAGGTGGTCGTGAGCATCTCGACGACCTCGGTCCCGCGCGGTGTCACCGCGACGAGCTTGGACCCGCAGCCCGGCTTCGCGTCGCCGGAATAAGGCAACTCCGCGATCTTCCGCTGGTAGCCGTAACGTACAACAATGGTCTTCGGCGGCTCGAGGGCCTCGTAGATCTTGCGATCTTCCTCCTCAAGCATCACGGGCAGGGGCACGATCGATCCGGGCATGCATAGATTCTACTTGATCGAGCGTCGTTGCAACTGTTCGGGAGGGCGAGGCTCCTGCCGGGCCGCGCGTGCCAGACGATGCGTGGGTCGGCAGGTGCCTCCCCCGCCCGGGAAATTCACCGGCTGCGCCCCGCATCCCGGATGGCGTTCAACTCGTCCAACAACTCCTTCACCTTCTCCGGCTTCTCGAGCCAGAGGTTCGTCGTTTCTCTTGGGTCATCCTTCAGGTCGTAGAGCTGACCTTGAGGGCCGTTCTTCTTCGGCCGAACCACACCCGGCCTGCTGAAACCGCCCGATCCGAGGTTGCCCTCGATCAGCTTCCAGTCCCCCTTGCGGATCGCGAACGTGCCGTTGCCCGAGTGGTGGATGACGCTTTCGCGGACCGGTTTGTCAACGCCCATAAGGATCGGCAGCAGGCTGAAGCTGTCTTCAGCCTGGTAGTGTTCAAGTCCTATACCATGGATCGCTGCAAAAGTGGCGTACCAATCGACATGGCAAACGACCTGACCGCTCACCGACCCGGGCTCTACCACGCCCGGCCAGCGGACGATGTGCGGCACACGGTGCCCCGCCTGCCAGATGTCGGCCTTCAGCCCGCGCCACGGCGCGTTGGGCACGTGCCCGTATTTCTCTGTCACGCTGTGCGGCGTCGCGCCACGGACCCGGCCGTTGTCATCGGGGGTCGGCTCAGCATGACCATCCCGCGCGGGCGAGCCGTTGTCGCTGGTAAAAATGATGACCGTGTTGTCGGACAGCTTGGCTTGGTCCAACGCCTCAATCACCCGCCCAACAATCCCATCCACCTGCGCGACAAAATCGCCATACGGCCCTGCATGACTCTTGCCCTGATACACACCGTCCGGGACGATCGGCGTGTGCGGGATGTTCAACGGCATGTATAGGAAGAAGGGCTCGCCGCGGTCTTCGCGACTCAGGATGTATTCGACCGCACGGGCCGTGATCTTTGGCTGAACCTTCTGCAGGTCCCACCCCGGCACCATCGGGCCAGGATCGCCGAACATGCTGTTGGGCTTGAGTTCGGTGGGTAGAGCGGTCAGCCGGTCGTTCTCGGTAAACGCATAAGGAGGGAAGTTCGGGACGCCGTCGCCGAAGTAAGTATCGAACCCGTGCTCAATCGGGCCACCAGCCACTGGCTTGGTGAAGTCGATAAGGTCGAGCGCAGCCTCGCCCTCGTCATTGCGAGGGAAACGCCTGTTAATCGGCCTGCCATCCTTACCCGTCCATACCCAACCCAGGTGCCACTTGCCGATGCAAGCGGTGGCATACTGCGACTCGGTTGCGCGGAGCATCTCGGGGATCGTGATGCGATCATCTTCCAAGAGCGGCTTGTCAAAGCCCCAAAGGACACCGCGCTTAAGCCGACTCCGCCAGGCGTAACGCCCCGTCAAGAACGCGTACCGCGTCGGCGTGCAGACCGACGACGGCGAGTGCGCATCGGTAAACTTCATCCCCTGCGACGCGAGTTTGTCAAGGTTCGGTGTCGGCACCTTTGACGCGTCGTTGTAGCACCGCAGATCGCCATACCCCAAATCATCCGCGAGGATGAAGACGATGTTGGGTGTATCCCCGGCATGCATCACGCCAGCCACCCATAGCAACGCGACTGTAAGAAAATGATAAACGATTCGATGCATTCTGGAATCTCCTTTAATCTACGAAGCGCTGCCACCACCGAGCGCGACACTGTCCGACACGCCCAGGTTGGCATAGATCTCTCGCGTCGCGCTGGATTGATTGAGCGTGTAGAAATGGATGCCCTTGACCCTGTTGTCTAACAAGTCTCGGCACTGCTCGGTCGCCCAGTGGATACCAACGCGCTTGACCGCGCCTTCATCCCCGCCGCAGCGCTCAATCGCGCGCAGCAGTTTGGCCGGGTAGCGCGAGCCTGCGGCGAGTTCGGCCATGCGTTTCATGCCCTTGCCCGAGGTGATCGGCATGATGCCAGCAATAATCGGGATCGAGATGCCGGCCAGTTCGCACCGCTCACGGAAGTCGTAGAAGTCATCATTATTGAAAAACAACTGCGTGACGACGTAGTCCGCCCCGGCGTCGCACTTGGCCTTGAGATAGTCCATCTCCAGCAGGCGGTTGGGCGTCGCGGGGTGGCCCTCCGGGAAGCCGGCCACGCCGATCCCGAACCCGCGCGGGTCGGGGTGCTCAAACGCGCGGATGTAGGCGACCAAGTCCGCCGCGTGCTGGAACGCGTCGTCAGCCTTGTTGTAGTTCGCCAGATCGCGTGGCGGGTCGCCCCCGAGCGCAAGGATATTCGTCACGCCCTCATCCGCGTACCGCTTCAGGATCTCCTGGATGTCCTGCTCGCTGTGGCAGACGCACGTCAGGTGCGGCACGGCGGAGACATCCAACTCCTTGCGCACCCGGATGACCAGGTCGTGCGTGCGCTGCCGGGTCGAACCGCCAGCGCCGTACGTCACCGACACGAACGAAGGCTTGAGAGACTTAAGCTCTGCGATCGACTGGTACAATGCATCGCTGGCCGCTTCGGACTTGGGCGGGAAAAACTCGAACGAAAAGGTCGTGGTGTGGCGGTCAAAGATGTCTTTGATGTGCATCCGACGATTATAACGACGCATCATCTTTTAAACGGAGCACGATACATGGCCTGCCGTCTGTTGATCCTCGTTGGCCTGGCCGTGGTCGTGGCCGGGTATCACCCTGCTGCGCACGCCGAAGCAGTCGACGTCTACATCCTCTCGGGCCAGTCCAACATGGTCGGGTCGGGCACGGTCAAAGAGCTGGATGGCGCGTGGCGTTTACCAATCGAAGGGGCATCCATCTACCGGAACAAACAGTTCGTGACCGTCAGCGCCGCCGGGCGTAGCCGATTCGGGCCGGAGATCGGCTTCGCCCACTACCTGCGGAGCAACCAGCCGGGCAAACCAGAGATCTACCTCATCAAGTTCGCGCTCGGCGGCCAGCCGCTCGACGCGGGGTGGGGCGCGGCCGAGGCGGGGGGCGGCGGCTGGGCCGGGCCCGAACCCGGGCCGGACCGCAACACCTTCTACCCCGGGACCTCGCAAGACGACCCCAACACCGGCAAGCACTACAAGCGTCTGCATGCGCATGTGGCCCAAGCACTCAGCACCCTGACCGTGGGCGGCGGCCAGTACAGGCTGCGCGGCATCGTCTGGATGCAGGGCGAGGCCGACGCGAAGCACAAGGTCTCGGCAGGCCGGTACGACGAATCACTCGCGCTGCTGAAAAAACGCATCGAGGACGATTTCGCCGGCGGTGAAGACGTGCCGTTTGTCTTCGGCCAGGTGCTCCCGCACGACCCGCCGCTGAAGCGCTTTATCGCACGTGACCTGATCCGCCGGCGCATGGCCGAGGCGGACTGGCGTTCGGGCAGTGACCGAGCGATCAAGAATATGTGGATGGTGCCGACCGAGGGGATGGGGCTAAGAAAAGACACGGTCCACTACAGCACGAAGGGCAACCTCACACTAGGCCAGGCCTTCGGACTGGAGATGCTCAAGGCGCATCGCAAGGCCGAAGAGGACAAAAAATAACACCGGATGTCAATCCGGTGCTCGAAAGATCTGTCGCGTAAGCACCGCATTCACATGCGGTGCTATGAAACGTTGTTGAACTTGCTCACGGCCGGAGCGTCGCGATCGACTCGCGTGCCTCAAGCCCGGCTTCCGGCTCGTGCCAGTACAGCACTTCGTCTTCCCCGAGGTGCCAGGACAACGCTGCCTCCCGGCCGTCATGAAGCGTGGGGAAGCTGATCAGCCCGCGTTCGAAGTCCAGCAGGTCCACGCCGACCAAGTCGAGCTCTCGCACGAGCTCACGCAGGCGGTTCATGCTCCGGCGGTACTCGGCTTCATAAACACCCTGCTCGCCGCCGTGCAGCCCCATCTCGATCCGCTCCATCGTGCGTCGGCACAACACAATTTGTTCGTGCAGGTCGACGATATCGGTGACGACGCGGTTCACAAAAGGCAGCGCCCGGTTGGCCTCTTCGACACAGAAGGTTCGGCGGGCGATCGTGGTCTTAGCGGTCTGCTTGGTCGTGGTCTGCATGGCTGTTTCCTTTCAAGCTTAATCGCTTGGCAAGAAACCTATCGTCAGTCGACGCAGAAGAGTTGTTGCCCTTGTGCCCAAGAAGCCGGGTTTCGATGCAACGACCTCACCTGATCGGACGTGAACCCGGTACGACCGTGCGAAAGCCACCCCGCACAATCACTACAGGCCGCGTATCAGTACACAAGCACGTCTTGCTCATCATCACCAACCCCCAACATGCTGTGGATGCCATACCGAAGATCGAGGACCAGCGAGAACAGCAGCGGTACGACAACCAAGGTAAACAGGGTCGATACGACCAAACCCCCAACAACCACGCTGCCCAGGCCCCGATAAAGCTCTGAACCCGAACCGGGCATTAACACCAGCGGCAGCATCCCGGCCACGCTGGTCGCGGTCGTCATGAAGATCGGGCGGATGCGCGTGCGGACCGAGGCCCGGATCGCCTCGCGCGGTTCCATTTTCCCGGTGTCGTCCCCTTCGCCTTCGCCAAGCCCACGCATGAAGTTCAGCGCCTGGTGGACGAGCAGGATCGCGTTGTTGACGACGACCCCGATGAGGATGACAAAGCCGAGCATGGTGAGCGTGTCGAGCTGCTGGTCGGGGTTGGCCATGCGCACCAGTGCCAAGCCGATGAACCCCCCGATGGTCGCAAGCGGGACGCTGAACATGATCACGAGCGGGTAGATGAAGCTCTCGAACAGCGCGGCCATCAGCAGGAAAGTCACGAGCAGCGCGATGAACAAGCGGCTCGTACCCAGGCTGAGCAGCGAGTCCAGGTTCCAGCCGTCCCACTTGCCGAGCATCGCGGTCTTGACGTCGTCGAGCTTGCTGGCCGAGCCGGCGTAGTTCACTTCGAGCGTGTCCGGGATCATACCCATCGCGTCCAACTCCGCCTCGATCGCGCGCAACGCCTTCTCGGCAGCCTCCAGCGGGACATCGTCCGGCGGGCTGACCGCGAGCGTCACCGCGCGGCGTTCCTCGATGCGCTGGATCGACTGGGGCGAGTCCGCCCGCCGCTGCGTCGCAATCGCGGACAAAGGGATCGTGCCGACCGCCCCGTCCGGCGCCTGGTAAGCCAGCGGGAGCGCGAAGAGCTCGTCCGGCGTGTAGGTGAGCCCGTCCCGGCTCTTGGCGAGGATATCGATCGAGTTCCCACCGTCGCGGTACTCGCCGATGATGATGCCGTCCACCATCGCCTCGACCGCCCTGCCGAGCGACGCGACATCGACACCCAGCTCCGCCGCCTTGACCCGGTCGATCTGGATCTGGAATTCCCGAGCGGGCTTATCAAAGTTGGTCGGCGTGGGCTGCACGTTCATCGGGCCATACAACCCGATATACCGGAGGAACAACTGGGACGACGCGTCGCGCACCTCTTCGATGCTGTCGCCGGAGATCTCCACTTCGATCGCGCGGGAGCCGGAAGCGCCCCTGCCAAAGAGGGATTGCTGGGCCGCGAACCCGAACGAGCCCGGAAGCGCACTGGAGGCCTGCGAGAGCAGCGGCGCAAGCGGCGCGACATTTTCCTTATTGACACTGGTTGCCCCGTTGAACATCCCGCCGTTGAACGAGACGATGAAGTAGTTGTTGACGCGCGGGACATCCTCGACCACCTCAGCCGTGCCGGTCTCGAAGTCGAAATCCATCACCGGCGGCAGCCCCATGTCGGCGAGCTGCCCGTCGCTCTGCGCCTCCCAGTACGGCCGGATCTGGTCCTCAACCACCTTGGCCAGCTCCTCATCGGTGTTGATGTTGTAGCCGGGCGGGTTGAGGATGATGCCGAAGACCAGGTTCTTGTTGCCGCGGGGCAGGTAGTCGGTCGGCGGCATCAGGAGGTACGCCCCGCCGAGCGCGGCGAACGTAAACAGCCCGACGACTGTCAGCCGGCCGATCACACCCAGCGGGTGCCGAGCGCTCATGAGATAGATCAGCTGTGAAAAACCGCGGCCGACATGCGCGAAGAACCGAGCGGGATTGAACGCATCGAATGGGGTTTTCTTCTCGTGGCGTTCGCGCAGCAGCCTTGCACCCGCCGTCGGGATCACCGTGATGGCAACGATGAGCGAAAGCGTCACCGCGCCGCAGATCGCCAACGCGATGTCGCGGAACAATTGCCCCGCTTCTTCTTCGATAAAGAGCACCGGGAGGAAGACTGCCAATGTCGTAAGCGTCGAAGCGAGTACCGCGCCCCAGACTTCTCTGCCCGCGTCGTAGGCCGCCTGCGCCCGCTTCTTGCCCATCGCCAGGTGTCGGTCGATGTTCTCGAGCACGACGATCGCGTTGTCCACGACCATGCCCACCGCGAACGCCAGGCCCGCCAGCGAGATCACGTTGAGGTTCCGCCCCGCGCCGTACATAACGACGAAGGTGCCGATGACCGAGATCGGGATCGCCAACGCGATGATCAGTGTCGGCCGAGCGATGTAGAGCACGGCTAAGCCTGCCAGCACCAGCAAGCCCGCCGACGCCCACCACAGCGGCTGTTCCTGCGGCAACCGCAGCACGCCGAGCATCAGCACAACCAGGATCGGCGTGGCGATCAGGACAAGCAGCGGGCGTCGGCCGAGTTCCAAGAACAACAGCAGCGCGATCACCGCGAGCACCCCGCCAATGATCAGGTTGCTCTGGACCAGCGACAGCGCGTCCTCGATATAGCCCGTCTCGTCGTAGACCTGGCGGAGCGTGATCTCTGGGTCGGCGTCGAGATTTCGTTCGATCTCGAGCGTCGCCCCGACCGCATCGAGCATGCCCTCTTCATCGTCGGTCCCGTTGATCTGTTCGATCGCTTCCTTGAGATTGCCCATCACCTCCATGATGTTCGTGCCCGGCTGGCGGTAGACCGGCATCGCGATCGCCAGCTCGCCGCGAGAACGCACGAACGAACGCCGCTTAGAAAACGCCAGGCCCACCTCCGCGATGTCCCGGATGCGGATCGGCCCGCCCGCCTCGTCATACGCCACGATCGTCTGCCGGATCGCGTCGAGGTTGTCGTACTGCCCCATCACGCGGACGCGCGGGTCGTACCGCCCTTCCTTCAGGTTGCCCGCCGACACGTTGACGTTCTCCTGCCTAAGCGCCTCGCCCAGCTGGGTGAACGTGATCTTCCGCTGCGCGACCTTGTCGGGGTCGAACTGGATGTGCACCTCGCGCTCGCGCCCCCCGTAGACACGCGCCTCGCTCACGCCCTCCGCCCGCTCGAGCATCGGCTTGATGCGGTCCTCCGCGAGGTCGCCCAGCGTCTGAACATCGAAGCCCGGCATATCGCTCGTTAGCAGCAGCCAGGCGATCGGGCTGCCCGGCCCCGCCTCGCCATCGGTGATCACCGGCTCGTCCGCGTCGTCCGGGTAGTCCGGCACCTCGCGCAGCGCATCGCTGACCTCGACCCGCGCCGACTGCAGGTCTTTACCGACCTTAAACTCAAGCTCGATCTCGGCCTCGCCCTGCGTGGCAGTCGCGGTCATCTTCACCAGCCCGGAGATGTTCTTGAGGACGTCTTCCTGGTCCTCGATGATCTCACGCTCGATCTCTTCCGGGCTCTTGCCTGTCCACTCCGTGCTGACCGTGATGATCGTCGGGTCGACGTTAGGCGTAAGCTGGACGGGGATCGACACCACCGCGAGCACGCCGAACAGCAGCAGCAGGATCACGCCCACCGCTACCTTCACCGGGTTATCAATCGCAAAGCGGATCGGGTCCATCAGTCACACCTGTCTATCACTGCTGCTGCGGCCCGCCGTCTTCATCCGGCGTGTCAACAGGCTCACCAGGCCCATCGGGCCCGCCAGACCCATTACCGTTCATCACGATGACCGGCCTTGTCGGCCAGAGGCGCTCGGCACCCTCCACGACGATATCCATCCCGGGCATCAACTCCATGCCTTCCATCTTCGGCATCGGCTTGATCGCGAATACACCGTCCACGCCGAACAGCACCTCCACGTCTATCGGGATGCCCTGCGGCATCGCGCCCGGCGCCGAGCCCGGCATGACCAGCGACATCCACACCTGCGGGCCCGTTACCGCGTACTGCACCGCGTCTCGTGGCACAACGAGGTACTCCTTCTCTGCACGGACAGGCACCCTTGCCGTTACGCTCATGCCGACCTTGAGCAGGCCCTCACGATCACTCACCCGCACCTTGACCGGGTAGGTCCTCGCCGAGTTGGAACCGTCCGGGTTGATCGCGATGACCTCGCCGGTGAAAGGCGGGATGTCGAGCGCCTCGACGGTCAGTTCGATCTCGGTGCCCTTGGGTACCTGCGTGATGATCTGCTCGGGCACGTCGATCACCGCGTCGATCTGCCCACGCGAGACGACCTCGACTACTGCCGAGCCGGGCTCCAGCCACTGCCCCTTCTCGGTGAGCTTTGCCGACACGGTGCCGTTGAAAGGCGCGATGATCTCAACGCGCTTGTTGGCTTCTTCCGCCAGATGCAGGGCGGCCTTACGGGACAGCACGTTCGCAGCGTCCGACTCCGACTGAGCGCGAGCGTCGTCGAGCGCGTTGGGGTCCGCGGCGTTGCGGGCTTTAAGGCCCTCCAGCAGCTGCAACTCACGCGCCGACTGTCGTGCCGTCGCTTCCGCCGCGGCGAGGTCGGCCTGGGCCTGCTCCACCGCCAGTTTGGACCACACCGGGTCGACACGCGCGATCACCGTCTCGCCGCCGACGACGTCCCGGCCGGCGGGTGTGAGCAGTTCCGTCACCCGGCCCTCGACTTCAGAAGCCACCGTCGAACGCTTCACCTCCTGCAGCCGGCCCACCACCACGACGCGCTCCTGCATCGTCGCCGTCGCGACCTGCGCGACCTTTACACTGGTCGGCGGCGCAGGGTCCTCCGGGGGTGGCCCGGCCTCTGCTTCGGATAAGGCAAGCTCCAATTCGCTTATCTTCTTCGACTGCGCCGCGGACCGCGTGTAGAGCAACGCGCTGAGCCCGATCAAGCCCGCGATCAGTACGAACGAAACGAGCCAGCCGATCCAGACGATCGGGCCTCTGCGACGGGTTGCGGGTTGTGGGGGGTTGGCTTGACTCATCGTCTGATGCCGACAGAAATTAAAACAGGACCAAGACTTCGTACAATGTACGGCCTAGAGTAGTACACTGTACGAACGACACCCCGCATGTCAAACCGAACAACCACTCTTTTTGCGTCCAACCTTGCCATGACCCCGCCCACCACGCAGCAGAGAAAAGATGCCGGCCTTGCACAGCAGTGGAAGGACCTGGACCGTGACGGCCGACGCGGTCTCATCGTGCAGGTTGCCTTCGGCATGCTGCAGGACGACGGCGAAGAGGCCGTCACGATCCGCCGCATCGCGAGCGCGATCGGCGTCGGGGCGATGACGCTGTATACCTACGTCGACGGTCTCGAAGACCTGCACCGGCAGATCATCGCCAAGGGCTTTGAATTGATGCACGCCAGCTGTTCAGACGCCTGCGAGACCGGCAGAAAGCATGACGACGACTGGATGCCCGGCGCACGCGTCTATGTCCGGTTCGCGATCGACCACCCCAACTTATATCACCTGATGTTCTCAACACCGGTCGATGCCGACGACGAGCAATTCGACAAGATCATGCACGGCGGGTTCGCGGGGCTGCACGAGGTTGTCCGCGAACGACTGTCGTCTGCCGGGCTCAATGGCAAGGCGCTGGAAGTCGAGACGCGCAAGGCCGCCGGGCGATACTGGATCGCGTTGCACGGCCTGGCCACGCTGGCCATCGCCGGCCGCATGCAGGTCCTCCACGGCTCACTTGACGAGGTGCTGCAGTACCTCGTTGAGGTAGTCGCGCCGACGAAGGGATAAACAGGCTTATTTTTCCCTTTCTAACCACTTACGCCATTTCTTTACAAATCGCGTGTCACTTCTCATCGGCTTCGAGAAGTCATTCGTTAGCACTTTAATCGCCTTATCATCCAAACCTACAAACGCTAATTCAGCCCATCGTTGAAGGAATGTATGGAAGTCCGGGCTTAGCTCTATGCTCGGCTGGATCTTCTGCCCCTTTGACGGCAAAAGCATCACACGCCCGGATTGGCCGGAATCGGTTACTTCCAAAGCGATGAATCCAGATGTGTAATAGCAATAATCAAATGCAAACGCATTTTCCCATAACGCCATCTCGGTCTTCCTGCCACGCGCCTTCTTGAGATGCTTCTGCTTGTCTCCTTCAACTTGATATAAGCGATCTGGATCACAATAAAACTGACCAGAAGAGAAGCTGTCGTACTCTTCAGGTAAGTCATCCGACAGTGAATCCATGCACCAACTGATGAAGACGTCCCCACCGGACATGATGCGCAGCAGCTCTTCGGGAACAGGCTTATTGATTTTTGCTTCCAAACCCTGGATCATTTTCGCTGAGGGAACAGCCCCGCGTGAGATCGTGTAAGACGCATCACAGGGCTTGATCTTTTTGATCAGCGCCACCCCACTCTTGATCGTCTTCTCCAGGGACCTGTCTGCTTTCAAATCTCTCGAATCAATTACTTTTTTAGATAAAAGAGTTTGTTCACCCAAATCTATCGGCAGGCCGCGCTTGTCCCAGATAAAGATGTTGGATACATACTTCTCACTAAAACTCCTTCCAATGATGGTGTCTATTTCATCGTCAGATAGAAAAACAGGATCTCCATATTTATTTTGCTTTGGCCCCTTCTTCTGAAACGATTGCAACGCGGCACACCATGTCTTAGGAACGTACCCCGCAAGTACCTCGAGCACCACATCGATCGTTTGATAGGTTTGTTCCAGTTCCTCCTCGTGAGCATGAATATTCAACCACTCCAGAGATTGACGGAAGACAGCTCCAGCAAGAGTAGGCGCAAACCATCGCCCCTCATAGCTATCGTGAGGACATTCCATGACCACATTCTCACCACCACGACCCCTTGAGGGTAAGTGCCAACAAAGATGGTCTCCACATCCATTCGTTGCAAACGGCACTAACCCATCAACTGGTTCCGAGCCATCATCCCAACTGAACTTAGCCAGGGTACTGGGGACGACCCAAAGGCAGTCCGGCATCTCAAAAAACTGCTTTCGTTGATGATTCAGACGATTAGCTTGAGCAAGATCGCGGTACATATTGGGCAGTATGAAATCAAAACGCGCTTCAATTTGATCAAGTGTTTTCATATCGCTCCCGAAATCAATATGACACAGATACCGTCCTTAGCACCCGAAATGCGATTAAATCGTTGAATATTTAGCGAAGAGACCAGGGCTACCATACATTACCGTGGAATCCAACCCAGGGGCTTGTTTTCGCCGACCTGGCTCCGGAAATAATCAACGCGTGCCTGCAGCTGCCCGGCAACCTCGGGGTTCTCGTTGAAGACGTTGCGGGTCTGCCGCGGGTCGTTGACGAGGTCGTACAGCTGGGCCTTCGGGGCGTCGGACCTGATCTTACCATCGGCGAGATCGCTATTCGCCTGCTCTGTGACCCTCGTCGCGGCGACGCCGCTGATAAGGTGCTCGCCCCACTCGCTTCCTTTGAAACCGCCCTCGCCCTGCGCGGGGATGTACAGCCAGCGCCCCGTGCGGACCGACATGTGCTTAGCGCTGTTCGAGAGCACAACCAGCTCGTCACGCAGCGGGGTATCCGCTCTGCCCACCAGCTCGGTCGACTGGTCGATGCTGTCGGGACCTGTCTCAAGATCCAGTTCGAGGATCGACGCGAACGTCGCGAGCAGGTCGATCTGGCTGATGAGGTGGTTTGACTCGCTGCCTTGGGGGATGCGGGCCGGCCAACTGGCGATCATTGGGACACGGTGGCCGCCTTCCCAGATGCCGAACTTGAACCCGAGCAGATCGCCGTTCTTGCGATGACCCGCCTCCCACGCCTTCTGCCCGCTGACATTCAGCATGCCGCCGTTGTCGCTGGTGAAAATGATCAGCGTGTTGTCGAGTCCGCCCCGCTTCTGCACGGCCTTGACCACCTCGCCCACCATCCAATCGAGCTCGTGGATGAAGTCGCCGTAGACCCCCGCCCCGCTCGTGCCCTCGAACCGTCTGGCCGGGGTGAACGGGTGGTGGATGTGCGTGGTCGCGAGGTAGAGGAAGTAAGGCCGGTCCTTCGGCCGGTTGTTGATCCACATCGCAGACTTGCTGGCGAAGGTCGTGCCGACCTCGCGATCGCGGTACAGCAGGTGCGCCGCTTCCGCCCCGCCGATCCCGTTGTAACCGCCCTTCTCGGGGAAACGCTGCGTCGCCGAAATCACGCCCCGGCCAAACACAAACGGGTCATCCGGGTCGTAGCCCACAACCGCGTCGTTCTCGACATACACGTAAGGCGGCCCGCTATTCACGACCGGCAAGCCGAAGTAGTAGTCGAACCCGCAATCGTTCGGCCCGGGCGAGAGGCTCCCGTTCCAATCGGTCTTGCCCTCGCCGAAGCCCAGGTGCCACTTGCCGATACACGCGGTGTCGTAGCCCGCGTCCTTGAATAGCGAGGCGAGCGTGGGTTTGCCGGTATCAAGCGTGAGCGGTGTGGTGCGTGGCAGCGGGCCCCACATGTTTTTGCGCAAGGGGTAGGTCCCGGTCAGCAGCCCGTACCGCGAAGGCGAACACACCGCGTGCGGCGAGTGCGCGTCGGTAAACCGCCGGCCACGCTCGGCCAGCGCATCGATATTGGGCGTGCTCACCAGCGTCGCGCCGTAGCAACTCAAGTCGCCGTAGCCCAAATCATCCGCATTGATCAGGATGACATTGGGCGGGCCAAGATCGGAGCTTTGCGGAGATGACTGGCAGCCCGCAGTCGCAGTAAACGCGGCTACTACACACAAAAACGCGACAAAGTCTTTCATAAAGCTAGTCTACGCTTTGATCTGCGGACCCGCCAAAAGGCTAAGACAGCGAACACGCTTGGGATTAGCAGCCAGGGAAACTCAAATGCGAAATATTCAGCATCTGGTGTGATTGAAAAGCGATGAGGACGGAAGCTGCCGTTGGGTTCGATCCATGTTCTCAACGGACCTAACCGGTATTCTTTGCCTTGTAAGGCTAGCGAGGGCTCAGCTTCAAGATAGGGATCGAGTAGCGCGTCGTATTCATCAAACTCAAAATGATCCGCGACCGCATTGTGGCTGACACCTTCTGATGCGGCAACAACCAGGTCCTTGTTCCCAATCGTAAGGTAGATGAAAATACTCGTACCCGTTGCATTGATCAGGAACGGCACACAGGTGATCACCGCCAAAACGAATAGCAACCTGGAAAATGTAATGGGTCCCTCAATCGATTGCGTGACATTAGTCCGTCTCGACGAACTCCCAGAACACCACCGGTAAATCCTGCACGCCCCAACGCAGCGCGATCTCGTGGGTCGGGTAGAGCAGGTCCAGGCGGTTGCCCTTGATCTTGCCGCCTCGGTCCCAGACCTGGACCGGCTGGCCGTTGTTGTAGCCGGGCACAGTGAGGATCGTGCCGTAAGGGATCTTGCGGTCGGCGGCAGCGAGCCGGCCGCCGTTCATCCAGACGCTCCTGCCCGACGCGGTGATGCCGTCGGCCCACTTGCCGCAGGACCTCTCGTCCGGGCTGTAGGCCGTGGTCTTCATCGTGCGGGTATACAGCGGGCGGATCGGCTTGTGGTCAAAGACCTCGCCGGTCCAGGGCATGCCGTTGACGATGATGGGCTTGCCCAGACGATCGAGCTTGATCCGACGATCAGTCATGGCAGCGGGACGGGGCTCGCTGGCGACCGCAGGCTGATCGAGACGCGAAGGGTCGGCCGGGTCGACTACTTCGTACTCCGGCGTCGCAATCGTCAACTCAGTCTTGGGGGCCGGCCGATCACCCAGGCTCGGCGCATTGAT
The DNA here is from genome assembly GCA_039024275.1 of Planctomycetota bacterium. Classification (GTDB taxonomy): domain Bacteria; phylum Planctomycetota; class Phycisphaerae; order Phycisphaerales; family Phycisphaeraceae; genus JAHQVV01. The sequence continues at coordinate 19,622 of JBCDKD010000004.1, forward strand.
CGGCCGGTCCGTCGCCGCGAGAGGGACGGGCTCGGTGTGACGCTGGAACGCCTCAACACCCGACCAGAACAGCACCACCGCGAAGCAGCCGACGCCCAGGCTGGCGACCGCCATGCGTTGCCGCTTGGTCCTGAGTTGTTTGCGGATCAGGTTCATCGTCTGGATCGTCGTTGCTGAAGGTTGCTGCTGTGATGCTTTAGCGGACCTAATCGTCGATGGGGCCACGAGCCGGCTCGTGGAACACTGTTTGCTGCTAATGAGTACGTAGGATAACGCCGCTTCAGACAACAGGCCAATAATCTTTAGCTCAATATGGCAAAAACCCGATTTTAAGCCCATAAGCCGTGTTCAGCACCCCGATTCCACCACGCCAAAACAACCCAGCCGGTATACTCCCGGCCCGGCTAGCAGCCCAGGTCAGCAGCCACCCACCGCACAAGAAAACCCGGAGCGCCGCGATGCAGACCACCTTTATCTTTATTAAGCCCGATGCCGTGCAGCGCGGCCTGATCGGCCAGATCCTCGAGCGCTTCGAGCGCAAGGGGCTGAGCTTCGTCGGCATGAAACTGGTCCAAGTCTCCGAAGACCTCGCGACACAGCACTACGCCGAGCACGCCGAGAAGCCCTTCTTCCCCGGGCTGCTGAAGTTTGTCACGTCCTCGCCCGTCCTCGCCTGCGCGATCCAGGGGCCTAACGCTGTTGCGGTCTGCCGCAACCTCATCGGCGCTACCAACGGCCAGAAAGCCGACCCCGGCACCATCCGCGGCGACTTCGGGATGTCCGGCGCCAACAACATGGTGCACGGCAGCGACTCCCCCGAATCCGCCGAACGTGAGCTCGCCCTCTGGTTCACCGCCGACGAACTCGTCGAGATGGATAAGACCGCCAACCAGTGGATCTACGACCCCAGCGACCTCGGCTGAGGCACGCGCCCCAGCGTCATCACAACTGTGTTTTCGCCCAATCAGCCAAGGCTGCCAAGATAAGTTTGGCAGCCTTGACAACGTGCGCACGCCGCATCGCCCCCTCGTCGGCCAACAGCCAATAGGCTAGATCATCCCGCATCACGACCTTCAGTAGCCGCCGGGCCACGCCCGGGCGGACGAGGCCTGTGAACCCTCCCACCTCCATCAAATACCATCCCGCCCCGAACGCTTCTTCGCCAACTCCCGGCATCAAGTCTCTCGCAATCTTGCCAAGAACAGACCGAACCACAATCAGCCCTTACCGCCCCTTAACGACCCTCTCTTGTGTGTAATTAAAAATAATTACCCCAAAAGTGAAAGAATCCTGCAACCCATGCACAAATTAGGTGGAGCAGTAGCCGAAGCAAAGTGATTCTGCTCCCCCCGTCATGACCGACCCGACCCCCAACCCGTCTGACGCCCGCGCCCGCCTGGCCGAGCTTTGGCACGCCAGCCAGCCCAGCGTCAGCGCCTACCTCTTCGCCGCCGTGCCCAACCATCACGACGCGGAGGACCTGCTGGGCCAGGTCGCCGTCGCCGTCGCCCGTGACTTCGACCGGTACGACGAGTCGCAGCCCTTCGTCCGCTGGGCGATCGGCATCGCGCGCCATCGCGTGCTGAACTACCGCCGCAAGTACGCGATGAGCAAGGTCGTCTTCTCGCAGGAGACGATCGAGAACCTCGCGAACGCCGTACCCAACGACCCGGCTCGGCAGAGCGAGTTTAAGGCCGTGCTCAAGCAGTGCATCGACAAGCTCCATACCCAGGCCCGCAAGGTCATCACGCTCCGGTACGAAGACGAGCTGCGTCCTCGGCATATCGCCGTTGAGCTGGACATGACCCCCAACGCCGTGAGCATCATCCTGCACCGGACACGCAAGGCGCTGGCCCAATGCGTTAGCCGATCCATTGAAGAGGATCAGAATAAGCGATGAACCGACCCGACCACGAGATCGACGCCTTCCTCGAAGGCACGCTCACCGCTGACCAGGCCCGCGTCCTGGAAGCGTGGATCAACGCGTCGCACGATAAAGCCGCCGAGTTCCTGCACCTGGCCCGGACCCACCAGATGCTCGACGTCATCGGCAAGGAAAACCGCCTCAACCGAGAGGCCAACCAGACCGCTATCGATGCGCCCGACCCCGTCTTCCTGACATCGCTCGCCAAGATGGAGGCCGAGGCTCAGACCGAATACCTCTGCTCACCCGATCAAACCCTGCCCTTTGAAACCAATGCGTCCCGGCGTGATGAGGTCACGCTATCGAAAGCCATGGGCGAACTCTGCTGGGCCGCTGGCAAGGTGGGGTATCGACTCGTGCGTTCCAAGGCCGTAATCACCGGCGTGGCCGCCGCCGTGATCCTCATCGGTTTACTGCTGATCTCGCCCTGGAAGGACAGTACCGCCCCGGGACCGGCGGATGGCCCGCACACGGACAACGCCACGCCAGCCTCGACCAAGCAAGTCGCGATACTGACCGACCAACAAAATGCACGGTGGAAAGTCGACGGTCTCAAGATTGGAGACCAGCTCTACGCGGGCCAGCAACTGGAGCTTCTTACTGGTTCTGCAGAAATCACCACAAAACGTGGTGCGCGGTCCGTTCTCGAAGCCCCCTGTACCGTTGAACTCATCGACCATGACAACGCCCTGCGTCTCATTAATGGCAAGATCGTTGTTATCTGCGACACCGACTTCTCGAAAGGCTTCGTCGTCCGCACCCCGCACGTGGACATCACCGACCTTGGTACGCGTTTCGGTGTCGATGTAACCAATGATCTCAACACCGAAGTCCACGTCTACGAAGGCGAGGTCGTAGTGTCCATGCCGGATTTTGGTCCCGGCAGCGTGGTCATCAAACAGGACCTCACCGCTGGACAAGCCGCGACCGCCAGCAAAGAGCGTGGCATCGAATCCGTGGAGGAGGATCCCTCGCGCTTCGCCGCCCTATCGCCAACGATCATCCCGCTGCCTGGAACAGGAAAAGGTTTGGCCGCTGACGAAAAAGACCCGCGATGGACCATCACTGAAATCGACGGTCAGTTCATTGCCGAGCCCAAGCACCCGGAGGTCTGGTGGCAGAGCGGTCTGTCTGAGTCCGGCAGCAAACCCAACGACCCTGAGACGTCGCAGTGGATTGGGCTGGCGCGTGCGTACCAAGAGAAGCCCAAGAAGAGCTACGTCTTTCAGACCGAAATCGACTTACCGAAGACGTTACCTGAGGCGATGTACCGCCTGGATATCGACTTTGCGGTAGACAATCAGATCAATTCTGTGCGTGTCAATGGACGCTCAGTCCCTTTCCCCGAGCACGGCTTACAGGATTTTGCTCTGCAAAGCATGGTAATCGACCAGCACCTGCGCGCTGGCACAAACGTGATCGAAGTTGAAATCATCAACCACCGTATGGCTTTGAGCCGGAGCCCTGTCGGCCTCCGGCTTGAATGGCGTGCCCTGTTGTTGCAAGAGTAATGCAGAGCCTTGAAGAAGCGGCAACCGAACTTGATCATGCTGTACGACCGGGGGTTTCTCTGGCAGCAACTGACTTGGATGCTCATATGCCCCTTACCTGTTCTCTCGAAAGGAGAAAAGACCATGAAGATTCACAACACGACCCTCAAAATGACAGCATGCGCAGCAGCGCTATGCCCGATAGCGAGCATCAGCGATGCTGAAGTGATCACAGGCGTCACGATCGAAGATGTCTCAAGCGAACTGACCGGTAACTTCGGCCGCGTCGCATCGCGCACCATTGATGGCAGTGGCTTTGATTCAGCCGAAGGTTTTCACAGCATTAGTGCGGGCGACAACAACAACACGACCATGTGGCTGTCAGCCGGCACGTTCGATGCGAACCAATTCCCTAGTGACCCGCTGCCCGGTGCGTTTATCGTTTTTGACGTTGAAGGCAACTACGACCTCAACAGCATCGAGGTCTGGAACTACAACGAGTTCGTCACTGGTCAAAACATCAGTCTAACCAGCCGTGGTGCTCGGCAAGTCGATATCTCTGTTGCTTCCAGCGTGGACGGTCTATTCACCCCGATCCTGACTGATTTTGAGCTGAACCGAGCGCCCGGCTCGAATAGCGTCGACTTCGGACAGCTGATCGACCTGAGCGTGCTTCCCGGTACAGACAACGCCCGGCTGGTGCGTATCGACATCGATACCAACTGGGACGGCGACAATAATTTCGCGGGCCTTAGCGAGGTTGTGTTCGACGGGACCGTCATCCCCGAGCCCGGCTCGCTCGCGCTGCTCGGGCTGGGCGGGCTGCTCGTCGCGCGACGTCGGAAGGCCTAAAGCACCATTAAGACCAAACCTATTGGAGAACGATGAAAACATTCATCCTTACCTTAGCGACGCCCGTTCTGCTATCGATCGGTATGTCTACGATGGCCGCGACCATCCAGATCGAGCGGACGTTCAGCTTTGTCGAGCACACACGCGTATTGGATACCAACACAATACCGACCACTTTTTTTACGGATGTCTACATGTTCGAGGCGTTGCCCGTGGTCTTACCGAGCGACACCTACGACTCGATTGAAGTGACCCTCCGTCCAGAGAACGGCCAACGCCTGGTTGTGGACACGAACCAACTGTTTTTCCAAGTGCGGTTCCAGCCCACCTTGAGTTGGGTCGCACCGGTCGTTGGCGGGGAACTTACGGCCGGTGGGCATTCTGTGTCCTACACCAACGGGAGCGGGGACCTCCCAACAGCTACAGTCGGGGACTACGGGCTTGCCGATGATAGAAGCTTTATCTTCGCGTTTGATGGCTTCTCGACTGTCTCCAACGGCTTCGCGTTCGACGCGGTCACGATCACAGATACGTTCGAACCGGTCACCACATCGGGAACACTGGACCCACTGGAGTTTAAGCTCACCATCACCAGTTTGGCCTCGGGCGATGTGCCAGACATCGGCCGGTTCACATTCCTCGTCCCCGAGCCGACCAGCCTCGCGCTGCTGGGGCTTGGCGGGTTGATCGTTTGTCGCCGACGCAGTTCACATTGACTGACCGCTTGATTTCAACACCAGAGGAGTACCCATGAAATCCGCAACCGCACTCGCTGCCGTATCCGCGTTCTGCTTCGCAAGCTCAGCCACCGCGCAGTCGTTCAACATCGACTTCTCGTTCATCGGCTCGGGCACACTCCCCGCATCGTCGTTCGGTGGCGGCGCGAACCAGCCGGGTATGTGGACCGAAGAGACCGCCGGCGGCACCGGCTTCATGACCGATATCAACGGCAACCTCACCGGTGCCACCTTCAATGGCGGGGGGTTCAACGAGTTCCTCGGCGGCGGCGACCCGATCTATGAAGATCTCTTCCGCGACCGGGCCGCCTTTGACCAGACCTGGAGCTTCGTGATTACAGACCTGCAGCCAGGCCGGTACCTGTTCTGGCTGTACGGCGGCCCCAACGGTTCGGGCGAGTTCAGCATCACGTCCAATGGCCTGACAGAGAACCGAACGGATGTCGGTGCGCAGAGTTTCAATGAGTACTTGGTGGACGTCACCGCCGGTAACCCGGTCACGTTCCAGAGCCTGTCCTCGGCCGGGGACGAGGGCGTGACCGCCTTGCAGATCGTGCAGATCCCCGAGCCGAGCAGTTTGGCGCTGCTGGGTCTCGGCGGCCTAATCGTTTGCCGTCGCCACCGTTCACAGATCCCTAGTTATTACTTGAAAGAATCGCCATGAAGAAGTTTTGCATAGCTTTGACGACCTTGGCCGCGATAAGTGTAAGTGGCTTTACCCACGCCGACACGATCACACAGACCTATAACGTCCCGACCCAGGTGATGGCTGGTCCGGTCACCGGGATCGCATTGAATCCCTACCCCGCGGTGTCGGTGCTGCTGCCTTTCGATCTGTTCGATAGCAACCTCGGCACGCTCGAGCGGGTTGAGTGGAGTTACCAATTTAACTTCGAGCTCAACGCGATCGTCAACAACGGCGGCGGCGGGGTGGCCGGCGGAGCCGCCGGGGGCTTCTACCTCGGTGATGAACGTCAGCAGGGTGCCGGGGTTATCAGTTCTAACGGTAACGGAACAGGTGGCGGCACCGGCAACAGTGGGCCGTTCACCCTGGACTTCTCATTGTCGGGCGGGCCGATTGTTTTCTCGGATTTCATTTTTTTGGAAGCATTCGGCAGCCCGGGTGGCGCTACTTCGCAGATCGAGTTCTACAACGAGAGTGGTGATCTCGACGCCAGAAGCAATGCCACCGACACCACGCTCACGCTAGTCGACGGCTTTAGCACGGTGACCTACCAGTTCACGCCCGTCCCCGAGCCGGGCAGCCTCGCGCTGCTGGGGCTGGGCGGGTTGGTGCTCTGTCGCAGGCGTTGTTCTGATCGTTTTCATTTTTCGCCGAGGATCAACCCATGACTGCTAATCAGCTTTATCCAGTTGCTACCGGACTGTCGTTTGCAACCGTATTCTGCTTTGTCTCTGCTACGGCGAGCGCGCAGGGCCGGCCGGGCGGAGGATTCAACCGAAACCCCACCCCGGGGATCATCTTCGCAAGCGATTTCCAGTTTGTGCAAGAGGGCACCGGCGACGTGCTCGCGACGCTTCGCCTGAGCGACAACGAGCCCTGGGACCATACCGATGTGTTGGACTTCTCCTTTACGCCGGCCGGCGATGCGATCTTCGGCCAAGGTGTCGGCACATTCAGCCAGCCCTTTACGAATACAGCCAACGGTTCGGTCGGAACCGATGCGCAGGGTCGGCTTGATGCCACATCGACGGTGATCTTCTTCGAGACCGACTTGACCGACTTTTTGGGTGGTGCTGAGCCGGACTCGTTTTCACTGAATTTTATCCCATCCAGCCCGAATACTATTTTTCTCGCGATCGATGACTCATCTACAGAGATCGAAGTCAGCGGGTCTTGGAACCCGATCCCCGAGCCAACTTCGCTTGCGCTGCTGGGGCTGGGCGGGCTGCTAGTCGTTCGCCGTCAACGTGAGTAAATCGATCCTGCACTCCTTCGGGTGCTGGGCCATCGTCGGCTCAGTGCCTTTTCAACTATCTGCAAGACCAGGGATTCGAATAGAGACTAAATCATGAATCGCCATAACGCTTTTACGCTCATCGAGCTTCTCGTCGTGATTTCGATTATCGCGTTGCTGATCGCGATCCTGCTGCCAGCGCTGGGATCGGCCCGCAAAGCCGCCCGCAGTGCCCAGTGCCTCGCCAACACGCGTAGCCTGGTCCAGACACGGACCAACCGCCTGGTTGATAACGACTTCATCCCCATCAGCAACATCGTCAATAGCGGCCAGATGTGGGTCGTCGACCTCTACCAATACGGCCTGGGCCTGGATGAGAAGGTCTGCCCTGAAGCACAAGATTTCGACACCACTGCGGTGATCTCAACCGAACGAAACTACGGAACGGCGACCGCGGCTTGGCGTGAAACACAAGTCTTTATCCCCGCGCGGTACCAAGGCAATCTCGCGGATGAACTGAGAATCTCCAGCTACGGCATTAACGCCTGGACCTACGACTCCCAACTCCAGAACGTCAACTCAGGCGCCGTGCCATATTCACCCGAGCAGCTACGCGATTGGAGCTACAGCCGACACGACCAAATACGTGATGCGACAAAGGTCCCTTGGTTCGGCGACAGCACCTGGGTCGATTCCTGGCCAGGTGTGAACGACTCGGGATCAACCGACGGCCAGAACCCGTGGGCGGCAAGCACCGCGACCGGCCTCTTGCAGTGGCAGATGGACCGGCACCCGAGCGCAACAGTCAACATGGGCTTTGCAGATGGGCACGCCGAGGCGATCAACGTCGATAACCTTGATCAGCTCCTCTGGCACCAGAACTGGCCCACCGACGGCACTGTAGAGATCGATACGAGTTGGTGAGAATCAGCCATTGAATCCTTATTCGTACAGTCCAGGTTTTGCAGGTGGCGGTATGATCGTGCATCAAAGGAGCCTCCTGATGCAACGACTGTTCGCAACTCTTGTTCTGGCGGGTCTGCCGACCCTTTCTTTTGCCCAGTGGCACCAGTACCTCGGGCCCAACCTCGACAGCACGTCCGATGAGACCGGGCTGCTCGATACATGGCCGGCGGACGGGCCGCGCGAAGTCTGGCGGATCGACGTTGGGCCGGGGTATGGCGGGGCCGCGGTGCACAACGGCGAGGCGATCATCATCGACCGCCGGCACGGCGAGGCCGACATCCTCCGCGTACTCGATGTCAAGACCGGCGAGGAGAAGTGGCGCTACGAGTACGAAGCCATCGGCCGGGTCGGGCACGAGGGCTCCCGTTGCACGCCGAGCGTGACGGACACGCACATCTTCACGACCGGGCAGATGGGCGACCTCTACGCCTTCGACCGCAAGACGAAAAAGGTCGCTTGGTCGGTGAACCTGCTCGAGAAGTACCCCGACAGCGATGGCAGCGACCGGCAGGGCTGGGGCTACGGCATGAACCCGCTGCTCGTTGGTGACACCGTCGTCGCCGCGAGCTACGCCAGCGAACACCCAGGGCTGATCGCGTTCGATCAGAAAACGGGCGGAGTCGTATGGGAGTCCGAGGTCTTCGGCGGGTCGAGCATGTACAGTTCGCCGCTGCTGCGTACGATCGCGGGGACCGAGGGCATCGCGGTCCGGAACGTGAAGGATCTTTACTTCATCGACCCCAAGACCGGCAAGACACTGTTCAAGCACCGGTGCTACGACAGCGGCAAGATCCCGATCACGCCGATCACGGTGATGCCCGATGGCGTGCACGTCTTCGTCACGCAGGGCTACGAGATGGGCTCGGTGATGCTCAAGATCGACCGCAATGTTGATCGCGAATGGATCATCGAAGAGAAGTACCGCACGGTCGAGGGCAGCCAGATCCACCCCGCGATCCTGATCGGCGGGCACCTGTATATCAACCACGGCGAGAACGACACCCACGGCAAAGCCCGTCGCAAGTTCGCGGGGCTGGCCTGCGTCGACCCGGAGACCGGCAAGGTCGTGTGGAACACCGGCAACGACCCGTTCATCGGGCGCGGCGGCCTGCTTTACGTGGACGGCAAGCTGATCATGCAGGACGCGGAGGCCGGCCGACTCTTCCTCGTCGACCCGAGCCCGGAGGGTTATAAAGAGATCAGCAACTTCCAGGCGACGGAGGCGAAACAGAAGCGGGCCTGGGCCCCACTGACAATCGCTAACGGCCTTCTGATCGTGCGCGATCAGGACGAGATGGTTTGTTTTGACCTGCGTAAGAACGTGAACTGAATGAGTCATGCCAGACGGCGAGAGATGAACACGCATATGCCGAAGCGATTGATCGCAAGTTTGGCCCTGATGGGCGTTAGCCTTGTTTTAATGGGCTGTGCCACTCAGGCACCAGACCGGCACGGCACGGCAGAACTTCTGGGAGCCGTTGTTGGCGGTGAGGGCCCCTGGCTCGATGCGGATATCGCGGCGGGTACAGCCAGCGATGCCATCCGGATCGCCGACCGGGCGCGTCCGTTCCTGCATCTTGCCCACCGCGGTGATCGGCCGGTCAAACTGGCGGTGGAGTACGACAAGGGTGATCAGAACTGGGAGCGCCGCGGCACCATCGCGCTGCCGGAGAGCGGGTGGGGGTTTCATATGTTCGAGGCGACGGGCCCCGGTGAACGGCTGCGCGTTGTCGCGCTTGACGACCTGACCCAGGCCACGGTCTGGCTGACCTACATCGAACACGCCGCGCTTGCTGGCGGCTTGGACCCCACGTCTCAAGCCCCTTGGTCAAACGCAACCGTGCAGGCAGGCCAGCCTTCCGCAAGCGTCCCGCTACTCGCACACGAGACGCGCTACCTGACCGTTGCTTCAGACAAGTCCGCCGAGGTTGCGATCCAGATCGACGTCAGCGGGACGGGGAGTTGGCACACGATGGGCAGCCTGATCGCGTCGCCAGACGAGACCAGACGGTTCAATTTTTTCCCTGAATTTAACCCAAAGCAAATACGCCTGGTCAGCGATACCGATGCCACGATGACAGCGAAGCTTTTTTATGAGTAAGCATGGGCGACCCGACGCGTCGTGCTCCTACAGTGATGCCCCGATTCACTTTGAAGGTGCTTTGGTTATGAAGAAGTCTCTGTGTTTCGTGCTCCTGATCTGCTGGATGCACCAAACCCACGCCAAGGATGTGGACTTCCACACCCAGGTCGCACCCATCCTGATGAAGCACTGCTACGAGTGCCACGGCGGCGTCGAGGCCAAGGGCGGCTTCTCGATGAACACCCTCGCGCTCTGGATGGACAAGCAGGCAGCCGAGCCCGGCAACGGAGCGGACTCCGAAGTGATCTGGCTCATGCGCGAGGAAGACCTTGATGAGGCGATGCCGCCACGCGGCAAGCCGCGCCCGACCGAGGCGGAGATCCTGACGCTCACCAAGTGGATCGACCAGGGCATGAAGTGGGAAGAGGGATTCACCTTCGCGAAGAATACGTACGAGCCGCCGCTGGAACCCCGACGCCCCGAACTGCCGAACGCCATCGACGGCCGAGACAACCCGATCGACCGGATCATCGACCACTACCTCGCTAAGCAGGACCTTGAGCCGCAGCCCGAAATGAACGACGCGGCGTTCTACCGACGCGCTTCGATGGACCTCCTCGGCATCCTGCCCGACCCCAATGATGTGAAACGCTTTGTCGAAGACAGTGGCCGGAATAAACACGCTGCTCTCGTCGATAAGCTGCTTGCCAACGACCGCGCCTACGCCCAGCACTGGCTGACCTTCTGGAACGACCTGCTACGCAACGACTACACCGGCACAGGGTATATCACCGGCGGGCGACGCGCGATCCACAACTGGCTCTACAAGTCGCTGCTCGAGAACAAGCCCTACGACCGGTTCACCGAAGAGCTCCTCGCCCCGACCCCCGACTCAGACGGCTTTATCAAGGGCATCAAGTGGCGCGGCGATGTGAACTCGAGCCAGTCAACAGAGATCCAGTTCGCCCAGAACGTCGGCCAGGTCTTCCTGGGCATCAATATCAAGTGTGCCTCTTGTCACGACAGCTTCCTCGACCGCTGGTCGCTCGAAGAGTCGTACAGCCTGGCCGCGGTGTTCGCGGAAAAGCCGCTGGAGATCAACCGCTGCGACAAACCGACCGGCGAGGTTGCCAAGCCCGGCTGGCTGTTCCCGGAACTGGGCGAGATCGACGCCAAGGCCCCGCGTAACGAACGGCTCAAACAACTCAGCCAGTTGATGACCCACGAGGACAACGGCCGGCTAACGCGGACGATTACCAACCGGTTCTGGCACCGCATGATGGGCCGGGGGGTCATCCACCCTGTCGATGCGATGGAGACCAAGCCATGGAGCGAGGACCTGCTCGATCAGCTTGGCATCCATCTGAGCGATCAGCAATACGACCTCAAGGCCGTGCTGCGCCTGATCGCGACATCGCACGCCTACCGCGCCGGGTCGGTTGCGCTCGAGCAGGAGCCCGAGGTCGACGGCTACGTCTATACCGGCCCGCTGCTCAAGCGGATGACGGCTGAGCAGCTTGTCGACGCCATCCGCCAGATCACCGAGACGCAGACAACGGGGGTCGCCAAGCGGTTCGCAGCCCAAGACCTCGAGAAGCAGACCGGCGCGAACAAGGGGCCGTTCACGTCTCGCGCGTCGATGCTGCCCAGCGACTTCTTGCAGCGTGCGCTCGGCCGGCCTAACCGGGAGCAGGTCGTAACCAGCCGGCCGCAGGAACTGACCACGCTGCAGGCGCTGGACCTGGCCAATGGCGAGGCGCTGAACAAGATGATCCAGGCCGGCGCCACGTCGCTGATGAATAATCACAAGGACAAGACACCGGACGAAATGATCACGCTGGTGTATCAGCGGGCGCTGTCACGTGACCCGAACGCCGCCGAACGCAAGATCTGCCTCGAACTGCTTGGCAGCCCTATGATTCAACAAGGCGTAGAAGATATGCTCTGGTCCGTCATGATGCTCCCCGAATTCCAGCACATCCGTTAGCCAATAGAGACTTGAACGATGAACGACTGGTACGACGAAAGCAACCCTCCCCTGACCCGCCGCCGTTTCCTGCAGGCGATCAGCGCGTCGTCCGCCGCCGCGATGATGACCGGCGTCCCACAGCTGGTATCCGCTGACCGCGGCGCTGGGGTTGAAGAAATCGCGGCGCGTGCCGACGCGATCATCGTGCTCTGGATGGCCGGCGGCATGGCGGCGCCCGAGACGTTCGACCCCAAGACGTACAAGCCCTTTGAGAAGGGCCTGCCCGTCGAGAACATCATCTCGACGTTCCCGGCGATCGATACGGCGGTTGACGACATCAAGATCAGCCAGGGCCTCGAAGAAGTCGCCAAGGTCATGGACCGCGCGACGCTGATCCGCTCGGCCGTGCAGCCCGACCTCGGCCACATCCTGCACTCGCGGCACCAGTACCACTGGCACACGGGCTACGTCCCGCCGATCACCGTCGCCGCGCCGCACCTCGGCGCGTGGATGGCGAGGCTGCTGGGCCCGCAGGACCCGGTCATGCCCGCGTTCGTCAACATCGGCCAGCGCCTCGAAGGCGTCGGCGAGAAGGAAGAACTCAAGGCCTTCACCACCGCGGGTTTCCTCGGCAGCGCATACGGCCCGTTTAATGTCCCCTACCCCGAACAGGCCGGCCGATCCGTCGCTACGCCCAAGGGGATGGACGCCAAACGCTTCGAGAAACGCTACGAGCAGTACAAAAAGCTCGTCGAATCCTCCGGCGACAAATACATCAATGAGTACCACGAAGACTCGATGCGGCAGGCCGTCGACAACGCCCACGCCCTGCTCGGCTCGGAGAAGAAGAAGGCGTTCGACATCTCGCTCGAGCCCAAAGAGAGCTACGACAAGTACAACACCGGCCGGTTCGGACGTGGCTGCCTACTCGCACGACGCCTGATCGAAGCGGGCTCGCGCTTCGTCGAGGTTACCACCGAGTACGTCCCCTTCCTGCACTGGGACACGCACGAGAACGGCCACACCACCGCCAAACGGCTGAAGGACGAGGTCGACCGACCGATCGCGGCGCTCGTCCGAGACCTCGAAGAACGCGGCATGCTCGACCGCACGCTCATCGTGGTCGCCAGCGAGTTCAGCCGGGACATGATGATCGAGGGCGTGCCCGGCTCCAATGCCAAGGACCAGTCCCGCGCTAAGACAGACGTCCTCAAAGAGATGAAGCACTACGGCCTGCACCGCCACTTCACCGGCGGGACATCCGTCGTGATGTTCGGCGGCGGCACGAAGAAGGGCTACATCTACGGCAAGACCGCCGACGAACGACCCAACATCGCCATCGAGAACCCGCTGTCCGTTGAAGACTTGCATGCAACCATGTACACCGCCATGGGCATCAGCCCCAAGACACAGTTCGAGATCGAACGACGCCCGTTCTTCGTCACCAAGGACGGTAAGGGCAAAGCGCATATGGATATCTTTGCATAACGTCACAGGTGTAGCGGGAGACGCCAAGCGTCCCGTTCGAACCGTGACAGATCGCTCGCATGGGACGCTTCGCGCCTCCCGCTATACATTCAAATATGCAAAAATGTCTGCATGAAATATTTTTTTATAACCGTGCTCATATGCTTCGTGCCGCTTGATCAACGCGCCGATCAAGCGATCCAGTTCGAGGTCCAGACCCTCGCCAAGGATGCAAACGAAGGCGTCGAAGTCGCCGACTACAACAACGACGGCTGGCTCGATATCTCTGCAGGCCGGTTCCTCTACCTGAACCCGGGTGAAGAGGGCGCATGGGTCGCCCGCCCGCTCCGCGCCCTCGCAGACCGTGGTGGCTACACCCTCTCCAACGGCGAGCACGCCTACGACGTCGACGGCGACGGCTGGACCGACATCGTTTCTAACGGCTTCTGGGTGGGCGAGGTGCACTGGTACAAGAACCCCGGCAAGCTCGGCCTGGAGCGCGGCCTGCTCTGGAAGCAGCAGCTGCTTATGGACACCAAGCAGACCAACAACGAGGTCTGCCACTTCCTCGATCTGGACGGTGCGCCCGACGGTAAGCCCGAGTACATCGCGAACCAGTGGAGCAAGAACAAGCCCACGCTGATCTGGTACCAGGACAAAGAAGGCTACTACGTCAGCCACAGCGTCGGCCCTAAGAGCGGGCACGGCATCGCGTTCGGCGACCTCAACAACGACGGCCGGGGCGATATCCTCTTCGGCGGCGGCTGGTACGAGCGGCCCGCAGGCGACCCCTACGCCAAAGAATGGACGCTCCACGCCGACTGGAACAAGAGCCTGTCCTGCCCCGGGCTTGTGCGCGATGTCAACGGCGACGGGAAGAACGACGTGCTCTGGGGCAGCGGCCACGACTACGGCGTCTTCGCATGGATCAGCAAGGGCTTTGATGACAACGGCAAGTTCCTTTACGACGAGGTCCTCATCGACGACTCGTTCAGCCAGGCCCACGCGCTACACTTCGCCGACCTTGACGGCGATGGCAAGGATGAACTCATCTCAGGCAAGCGCGTCTTCGGCCACAACGGCAAGGACCCCGGCGCGAACGATACGCCGGTCGTCATGGCCTATCGCTGGGACGAGGGGTTCACGAATATCAAAAAGCACGTCATCGCGGAGGGCGTCGGCATCGGCCTGCACATCCGCACGGGGGATCTTGATCAGGACGGTGACACCGACATCGTCGTGCCGGGTAAAGACGGCACACAGATCCTGTGGAACAGACTGAAATAATTCAGTCCACCTCGTCCCACTCGACGCTGCCCGCCCCGCCCGCGCCACTTTCACCCGTACCGGGGTCGTTGCCGTTGTAGACGTTGTTGGCCTGGATCGCGTTGAAGGACTCGTCGTAGATCGCAACGCGTTTGAGCGTGCCTCGCCAGTGGTTGGCGTCGGTGTAGCTGCCGCCAAAGACGAGGAAGTGGTCGTTGTCCCAGTTGTTCAGCGTCCCGCCCGCGCTGCCGGTCGAGTCGAGCGAGCCGTCGATGTAGATGCTGACCGTGCCGCTGGCGTAGCTCAGCACGATGTGCGTGTCGCCGCTGCTGGCAAGGTCGCTGGACGAGAGCAGCTCTGGGCTGAGCACGCCGGTCGTGCCGGTGGAGGAGTCTCGGACCCGGGCCTCGGCCTTGGCGCTGTCCTGCCCCAGCAGGAAGTTGTGTGCGGTCGCGCCGTCGGCGTAGCCCACCACGTGCGATGGGCTCGACGTCGTGCCGGGTGCCGCACGGGTGAGCAGCACCTCGACCGCGAATTCCTCGTTGGCCTCGATGGCGTCGTGCAGCTTGGTCGCGTAGTCCTGCGTGGTGGCGATGGTGTCGCCCGTGAACTGCAGCCCCCCGCTGCCGGGCCAGCTGATCGCGGTCGTGTCATACACCACCATGTCGGCTGCGGCGCCATAGCCGGAGGTATCCGCGATGACATAGCCCGGTGCGGCACGTGAGCCCGGGTCGCTTCCACCGGCGAGGTTGGTCGCCTGGGCCGCGTCGAGCGGCAGGTCGTAGATCCGGACGTCATCGATACGACCGGTAAACTCATGTCGGATAGGGGTTGCAACGAGGTCGCCACTCGTGTCATTCATTGCGCCGAACACAATAGGCTCTGCATTGCCAACTCCGCCGGAACTGGTCCCCAACCCGCCGAGGTGGTTTGCCGAGGCAACCAGTGCGCCATCGACATAGGCACGCAGCTGACCATCACCCCAGGTTACCGCAATATGGTACCAGGTATTGTCGCTGAGCACACCCGAAGCGGATTGGATTTCGATAGAAGACCCCGTTCGATACGGGTCGTCACTTGTCGTCTGCATACGAACCTGCAGGCTCGTTCCGTCGGCGAGGATACGCAAGTGCCCACCGGTATCATTACCCATTGAATCCTTCGAAAACAGACCCTGCCAGCCGCTTAGTGCCGTTGGATAAGCGTGCAGACTGACCGTTCCTTGATTGAGGAGATACGAACTGTCGTGAGGCACCTCGAGATAGTCGCCATCACCATCGAATGTGACGGCCGTACCGCCGTCGCCGATGCCCGCGGCTCCGCCGGTCGGGTCGCCCTGATAGGTGCCCGAGTTATCGGTGACGGACGCATCCGCCGCCACTGTCAATGCCCCACCGCCGCTAGTCGTGCCGCTCGCATAGATCGCGATCGTGTGGCTGAGCGTCGAACTGCTCGCCCCCCACGGGTCGTTGAACCCGTTATCAACGCCGTTATTGGTGTTGTGCCGGGTCGTTCCGCCGCTCTGGTAGCGGTATCGCGCGGTGCCATCGTCACCCTCGAGCGATAGCGCGAGCCAGTAGGTCCCCGGGCTCAAGTCCACCGGCCCGATGACCTCGGTCTCCCAGCCCCAACTCTCTTCACGCAGGCTTTCGCGGTTCGACTCCGCGATGAGCGCTCCGGGCGAGCCGGAGCTGTCCTCATAAATCGCGAAGCGGACATCACCGCCGTCGTCCGCGCCCCAGAGGTAGGCCGACATGCTGGTGACCGTCATCGCCTCGGTCAGGGTGAACTGTGTCGCCGCCTGGTCGTTCTCGACGGTGTCGTAGCTGCTGCCGCTCGAGCTGGTGTTGCCGAAGGTCGCGGACGCACCGGCGGTCGGGAAGCCGCCCAAGGCCGTGTCGTGGTGGATCTCTGCCGAGCCTTCAAGCTGGATATCCTCTTCCGCAAGGACCCGACCGTAAAAGTGTGTCGAGTCGTTCATATCAAGGTCGTCGTCGGTGTAGAGCGTGCCCGACATGATTGCGCTACCCGTCAAGTCAACATTCTGCTCACCGTAGGCGTACATCGTCACACGGTCCGTACCGCTCGTATCAGGATTCAGCTGCGAGCTATCGTTCAGGTCTACGTTGTCGGCCACATAGATACTTAGAGACGACCCATCCGGCACGAGAAGCTGGCTGCTGCCCGACATCAGGAAGTCGTCCTGTACCCAGATCGTGACATCCCCACTGATGGTCACCGTGGCGGAACTGGTCAGCGTCATATCAGTGAACGTACGGTCGCTGCTAATCACCGTGCTGCCGCTGCTGCGGCTAAAGTTGCCCTCGCTGGAACCAAGCCCCGTCGGTGCGCCCATGCTATTGATCAGAATCTCTTCGCTGAGCGCCAACTCGCTGCCGGTGAGGGTCCCATTGACACGGAAGACGCTGGATGTGCTGCCGCCCACGCCGATGTAGCCATCGCCGCCAACATATCCAGAGCTTTCAACATCGAACTTGTTGCTACTGGTGCTGTTGGTCGTGACGACCGCGTTGGTGCCGGGGGTCTGGCTGGCGTAGGTGCCCAGCGAGGAGTTGTACGAATCGATACGGGCCGAGTCATGCACATCGATGTCGTCCTTCGCCGAGATGCCACCCTCGCCGCTTGAGGCGGTCTCATCGAGCAGCCAGTGGCCGACGAGCGTTGGCGTCGCGACGGCCTGCTGATTGAACTCGTAAAGTGCCAGGAGCGTCGGTGTATCTCCACTCGGCGTAGTCGACCCATCCGCAGCCCAAGCGATCGCCTGGCGGTAGAGCGTTTGGCCATCTGTACTGAGGTTCGCAAAGTCAAGGTCGTCGGTCGCGGGCATCATCACGCGTCTGCCCGCAGCGGTGCCATAGTGCAGCGAATCACCCACATCCGCGACCATGAGCACCGGGTCTGTCGCGCTGCCTGAGTGATCTGCAAGAACCGTAACACCCGATGCGATCGCACTCGTGGCGTACCAGTTATCGAAATCACCGCTGCTGACTAGCGATAAGGAGCCTAGCGATAAACCCGACGTGATCGGGTGCGAATTATCTGTCAGGTCGATGGCGGTGACATCGTTGTGGCTCGAGCCCGGACTGGTAGAAAAGCCGAAATCGTCATACAAATATCCCTCATCGTTGAGCACGCCGATCGATACATCCCTTAGTTTTGTATTGACGCTACTCGATGAAGTCTCCTCGGAGACGTAAACCACATCGTTGACTGCGACGGCCGCGTCATATGTCGCTTGCGAGTCCGAATCGTCGATCACGGTGACCACATAGCCCAACGACTCGAAGAAAGTCTTCCTCGCAAGGTCCTGCGAAGAAGGACTCGAGCCGCTACCGGCAACCAGTAGGAGGCGGTTCGCGGTTGTTTCTTCCGCCCCGGGCGTCACGCGTGCCGAAACGCGGTGGGTTACTCCCTGGTAGCTTGCGACCACGGTGAGGAGCACCGCCTCGCTGGTGTCATCGGCCAGATCGCCGTCCGCCTCGTCGGTGCCGCTCAGCGTAAACGTCCCGCCGTCGAGCGAGATATTGGACATCCACTGGCCGGAACTCTTGTCCGTGCGCCAGTCGGCGTCTTCGTTGACGTAGTCGATCGCCATCTTCAGCGCCGACTCAGCGATCTGCCGGGCCTGCGTCTTGCGGTCGATGTTCGAGGCGACCAAGGCCGTGGGCTCCTGCGCCGCCAGGAACGACAGCGCCAGGATCGTACACATCGCCACCGCGATCAGGACCAGCAGCATCGCGGCGCCACGCGGCTGTCGTCTTTGTTTTCGCTTTGATCGCGAGGTCATTCGGCCACCTCGTTGCGGATCGACGCGGCCCCGATCCCGGCGTACGGGATCTCGCCGCCGGCCATGCCGAAAGTGAACGACACGAGCTTGGCCGACTGCGGGTCAATGCTATCCAGGCTGATCGTTAGCGACGTGATCTGCTCGGCCCAGCGTTCGCCGGGGAAGGTGGCGTCGCCCTTGTACGCGTCGGTCAGTGTGCGGAAATCATCAGTCAACTGGTAGCCCACATCGGTGATCAAAGGCGCCGGCGTGTAGCGCACCACCCGGTCCATCACCGCGTCGTACTCGATGACCTGGATCTCGGTCTTGCTCGGAAGGCCGTCGTCATCCGAATCACCTGACCAGAGGATCACGTAGTCACCGCCGCTGTCCAGCACCATGCGTGACTCGCGGATCTCCGCCTCGAGCCGGGCACGCAGGGCCATCTGCCGGGTGATCAGCGAGCGCATGTCTTTGTCGGTCGCGGTGCCGTAGGCGACACCGGTGAGCATCGCGGTGACCGCGGTGCCGATGACCGCGGTACCCGCCAATGCGAGCAGCAGTTCCAGTAGCGTCAGGCCACGGCGGGCGTATTGTTGAATAGTGCCTCGCTTACGCTTCATCAGTTCGGCTCCGGCACAAAACGCTCGACCGACCACACCCGGCCGCCAGGCTCGTTCACGCTCACCGTTACCTGCACACCCGTATGGTCCCCGCCCAAGTCTGCGACACTGTTTGTCACGGTGACGACCGAGACCGACCGGCTCAGCGACTGGTAGTCGCCCGGGTACGCCGACCCGGCATGATCCGCTAACGCGCCGGCCGACTCCAGGTAGCCGTGGTAGTCATCGATGTTGTCGAAGTCGGCACGCGCGGTCTCGCCGCTGTCCGGGCCGATCGTTACCGCGCCCTCGGGGTCGGCGTACGGCTTGGCGAGGATCTCTTCCAGCATGACCTCGGCGAGGGCCTGCGCCCGCGAGCGCTTCAGCGCGTCAAGCGTGCGTGACTGGCCTGCAGAAACAGCCTGCACGATCCCTAGCGTCACGAACGACAGGATCGCCGATGCGATGAGCACTTCGGCAAGCGTGAAGCCTCGCTTGTTCTGGATTCTCTGACACATGAAAAGCCTATCGACCGTATCAGAGGCGTGATTCACCCCCGCCGGGCAGGCCCCAAGCCCGCTTGCGAATCGGCCGATATGCCTTGCATGGCAAGGAATCGACGCCAGCCGAACCGACGCGCTGTCTCTATGGTGGAGATGATGATCGTCGTTGCCGTGCTGGGGATTATCGGAGCCCTGGTAGCGCCGATGTTCTCCGGGACGGATGCGACCAAGCTCACCGCTGCCGCGAATGTGCTCGCCGCCGACCTCGACGCCGCCCGTGCCGAGTCCATGGCCCACAGCGAGGACACCCGCTACCTCGTGTTCGCCAGTGACGACGTGACCTGGCACATCGCCGCGACCTCAGACACCACCACCCCGATCAACCACCCCGACACCGGGCTGCCCTACTCGCGCAGCCTCGGCTCGAACGGCCTGCGGCAACTCCTCGGCGTCACGGTCGAGAGCTACAGCCTCGACGCGGCCTCCGAATCAAGCGACAATAAACTCGGCTTCGGGATCTACGGCCAGACCGACCAGACCAGCAACGCGACTATCACGCTGCGGTCCGGCGACAACGTCATCACACTGACGGTGAACGCGACGACGGGCGAGGTCGCGATCGGGCAGGTCAATTGAGATGGTTCGGTTTTGACAGGATTACAGGATTTTCAGGATTGACAGGATCAATCCTCATCTTGAAACATTGAAATCCATCCTGTAAATCCTGCTCATCCTGAAATCCTGTCATAAAACCGGGTTCTCTAAAACCCCAACTCGCTCGATCTCGATTTTCGACACCATCCCCGGCCGCATGAGCTTCTTCGGCTCGCGCGCCCAGCCCACGCCCGGCGGGGTACCGGTCAGGATCACCGCGCCAGGCATCAGCGTCGTGTCCTGACTCAGAAAAGCGATCAATTCGGCGACACTAAAGATCATGTCGCTCGTGTTGGTGTCCTGCAGGACTTCACCATCGAGCGAGCCGGTGATGCGTAGGTTCTGCGGGTCGCTGATCTCGTCTTCACTTGGGCCCTGGGTGACAAGCACCGGGCCCAGCGGGCAGAAGGTGTCGAAGCCCTTGCCACGGGTGAACTGTCCGCCGCCTCCGTCCTTCTGCCACCAGCGTGCGCTGACATCGTTGGCGCAGGTGTAGCCGAGCACGTAGTCGAGCGCATTGCCGACCGATACATCTTTCGCGGGTTTGCCGATGACGACTGCGAGTTCGGCTTCCTGATCCGTCTCCGGCCCGTCGTGCTCGCACTTGGGGATGCGGACCGGGACACTCGGGCCGATCACGCTGCTCGTCGGCTTCATGAATACCACAGGCCGCTGCGGCACCGTCCCGCCCATCTCCTCCACGTGCGAGCGGTAGTTCATCCCGATGCAAAAAACGTCTCGCGGGTGGACCGGCTGGACCCTCTGCCCCGCTTCCACATCGATAATCTCGCCGGTCGGTTCACAGGGCATGCCCCATTCATTGCGGCTCAGCCGCTCGACCCGATCGCCCGTAAGCTGTTTCCCAGCATAGGTTTGATTGTTTTCATCGATGAACTGGATCAGCCTCATGAACACCCTTCCAAGCTAACGTTTGGTTATACTCTCGCCATTCAGACGATACCGGATTCAACACGCGGCCGGATAATCCGCCCGCCTGCCCGCCCCGCGATTTGAATCAGAGGAGTCCAGCCTTGGCTGAAATGAAAACAACCGGCACCAAGCCGCGGACCTGGCAGGATGTGCCGGACATGGACAAGAAGCAAAACATACCCGAGGGGTTGTGGCTGCGCTGCCCGTCCTGTGAGTCGATGCTGTACCGCAAGGCCGTCGAGCAGAACGCGCACGTCTGCCCGGACTGCGGCCACCACTTCCGTATCGACGCTGAGCAGCGGATCAACCTCCTCGTCGATCCGGGCAGCTTCGAAGAACTCTGGGCCGACCTGTCGCCGAAGGACCCACTGAAGTTCACCGACCGCATCCCGTATAAGGACCGCGTCAAGGCGACGCAGAAAAAAACCGGGCGGAAAGACGCGCTCATGGCCGGCCGCGGCTTCATCAAGGGCCGGGGCGTAATCCTCGCCGTGATGGACACGCGCTTTATGATGGCGTCCATGGGCTCAGTCGTTGGCGAAAAGATCACCCGCGCGATCGAGCTGGGCACGAAAGAAGACAAGCCAGTCATCGTCGTCAGTGCCTCCGGTGGGGCACGCATGCAGGAGGCGGCCCTCAGCCTTGCGCAGATGGCCAAGACCTCCGCCGCGCTGGCCCGGCTCGATGACGCGGGCGGGCTGTTCCTCTCCGTCCTCACCGACCCGACCACCGGCGGGGTGACCGCGTCGTTCTCGATGCTCGGCGATATCATCCTCGCCGAGCCCAAGGCCCTCATCGGCTTCGCCGGGCCTCGCGTCATCGCCAATACCGTCCGCCAGGAACTGCCCGACGGCTTCCAGCGCTCTGAGTTCTTGCAGGAAAAAGGCTTCGTCGACCGCGTCGTCCATCGCAAGGACCTGCGCAACGAGATCGCCCGGTTGATCGATTACGCGGGGAAGTAGCCGAAACCACATCCCATCAATCCAATTCCGCCGTAATCCCCAGCCTGCTTTACGGTCTGCTATCGTGTCTTTTCGAACCAGCTCAGACAGACCAACTTCCTGAAGGAGTATGACAATGCAGATCCGCCTTCTCAAGAACCTATTGTTCGGTGTATTCGCTGCCTTGCTGGTTCTGCCTACACAGGGGCAAGAACCAAAACCCGTCCGGGGTGAGGACCTGATCCTTGTGCCTGCGGTGGGTGAAGGGCTCTGCGTCAGCAACACGTTCCAGTCCAACATGGTGCTGCAGCGTGACAAGCCCATTACCGTGTGGGGATGGGCTTCGCCGGGTGAAGAGGTCACCCTCTCCTTCGCTGGCAATAGCGCGCAGGCCAAAGCGGATGATCAACGCTACTGGGAGGTTGAGCTCCCCGCCGTAGAGGCCAACGCCGATCCACAGGCCATGACGATCAACGGCGAGTCCGGGCAACTCACTCTCGACAATATCCTCGTTGGCGATGTCTGGGTGCTCGGCGGGCAGTCGAATATGGAATTCGAGCTCGCCAAAGTCGAGAACGGCCACCTCGAGATCGTCAGCGCGAACTTCCCCGAGATGCGCATCCTGTCGATCCCCGTGGGGGAGTCGCCAACCGAAGACCTGCGGAGCTTCCCGAGCATCTATCAGTGGAGCGACTGGTCCAGCAGGCACTTCAAGAAAGGGTCGTGGGATGTGCTCACGCCGACCATCGCGAAGGACCTGTCTGCGATCGGCTACGTGTTCGCCCGCCGGATCCATATGACGACCGGGGTGCCGATCGGCGTCATCGACACATCCCGGGGTGGCACGACGGTCGAGGCCTGGACACCACAGACCGTGATGCGCGCGATGGACAGCAAGGCCACCCAGGCGCTGCTCGCGGATTGGGACGAGAAGGTCGCGACGTTTAATCCACAGGCCGACCTCGAGCAGCGCATCAAAAACAACCGGGCTTGGGTCGAACGCCAGACCAAGGCGGGTAAGCCGGTGCCCGAGAACCGGAAAGCGGACCCGACCGACCTCCGCCCCGGCCCGATCGCGAACCACAACCACCCGGGCAGCTGCTATGGCGCGATGATCGCCCCGCTCAAAGGCTTGTCCGTGAAAGGCGCGATCTTCCACCAGGGCTTTAATAACGCGTTCAGTGGGCAGCAGGGCATCGACATGTACACCGATGTCTTCCCAGAGATGATCAAGGCCTGGCGGTCGGCATTCAACGACCCGGAGATGCCTTTTGGCATCCTCTCGCTCTGCACAGCGGGCAACCCACAGCAGTTGGAGAACTACAGCGAGATGATGTTCGACGCGGGCGTAGGCCTCCGGGCCGCGCAGTACAAGGCGTTTGAAGATCTTTACAGAACGGGTGATAAGAACATCGGCTTTGTCAGTACCTACGACCTCCGCAGGCGCTGGTACCACCCGCAGGTGAAGCTGCCCGCGGGCGAGCGTTCGGCGCGCTGGGCGCTGGCGACACAGTACGGGTACAGCGAGCGCGTCCTGCCCTGGCGTCCGCCAATGATCACCGGCATGGAGGCGAAGGACGGGTCGCTGGTTGTCAGCTTCGACCAGGACGTCATGGACCCGGAAGACGGCCCGATGCTCGGCTTCGCGATCGCGGGCGAGGCACGCGAGTTCCACCCGGCTACCGCCGAATACTTCGTAAAGGGAAAAGACGACCGAGGCCGGGACCAACTCGACCGCAAGAAGCTGGTACTCACGAGCATCATGGTGCCCGAGCCGATCCACTACCGCTACGCGTGGTGCCGAAACCCGCTGGCCAACATCCAGCTGACGGGCAACAAGGACGTGCCGCTCGCGACACAGAAGAGCGACGACTGGGGCCTGGAAGAAGCGCCGCTGAGCGTGGTGGAATCGCTGGACCCGAACAATTCACGGGCCAACCGCGGCAAGATTATCAATGCGCTGAAGCAACTGGACCGTGACCGCAGGCTGCTGGAAGCCAAGCAAACCGTCAAAGAACTCGGCCCGCAGCAACAGCAATAATCCGACCCACGCTGCCCAACCCGCACAGGCGGATCATCGCTTCGCTGACAGAGCATTAAGCAAGGCCGATACGCCGCCGATAACCCAAGGGTATGCCGCGCCTGCCCGCCCTGCTCCTGATTGTGTTGTTGTCCCTGCCGACGCTGCAGGCCCACGCGCAGGCCGAAGGTGTCATCCGCTTCGAGCCAACGCCTGAGCTTACGGTCTACCGCAGCAAGCACTACCGTATCTTCACAAATCTGTCGCGGCGTGAGACCATGCCGTTTGGCCGACACATGGACGCGTTGTACGAGCAGTACGACAAGCGTTTCCGCATGCTCGGTGACCAGCAGATCGATCGCATGCCGCTTTATCTCTTCGCTAGCGAGCAGCAGTACGACCGCTTCCTGCAGGAGCATGACATCGACGCGTCAAACTCAGGCGGGATGTTCTTCGTCACCCACAAGCTGCAAGGCCTGGCGACCTGGGTCGATGCGCGCAGCCGGCGCAAGACGTTCGAGGTGCTCCAGCATGAAGGGTTCCACCAGTTCGCCTGGCACGCCATCGGGCCGAACCTGCCGGTCTGGTTGAACGAGGGGTTGGCGCAGTACTTCGAGCACGCGGTACTGGACGGGGATGGCAGGATGTCGCTGGGCATGACCAGCCGTGCGCGGATCGAGCGGGTCAAAGCCGCCCTCAATAAGGGCGATACCCTGCCGATGATCGCGCTCATGCGCGTCACGAGCGAGCAGTGGGCCAACACGTTGCGTCGAAACCCGGATAAGGCGAACCTGCTGTATGCACAGGCGTGGTCGCTGGCCTACTTCCTGATCCACTACAACGACGGCGAGCACCAGCCTCAACTCATCGACTACCTCAAGCGGCTTGGTCAGGGCGACCGGCCCGATGACGCCCTGCTCATGGCTTTCGGCAAAGAAGGGCTCAAGCCCCTAGCCGACGACTGGCGTGAGTTTGCATCGAAGCAGCAGCCGGATGACGTGGCGGAGGCGACCGAACGCCTGGCTTTCCTCGGCACGGGCCTACACCTTCTGGCCGAGCAGGGCGAGGCGATGCCCAAAAACCTCGATGCGCTGCGTGAGACGCTGCAGCGCTACGGCTTCCGCCTACGCCGCAGCGAGATGGGCGTCACGCGAAATCTCTCGGCGGGAGCTGATGAGCTGTACCGCTACAAACAGGCGAGTCGCGAACGCACGTTTGTGCTGCTCGAGCCCGATCGGCCCGGCCTACCCCCGCGTATTGCCGCGCCGGGGCTCAGCCCCGAACCCACGCTCGTCTGGTATCGCGACAGCGATGGCAAGCTCATCCAGGACATCGCCTACGACTGATGCTACATCAGGAGGGCCTCAAGCGAACCCAGCCCCAATGGCTCCTTGGTGAAGAACGGCTCTGCATAACGCACGCCGACCCTAGAGCCCATGTAACCGTTGAACTCGCGGACCCACTCGACGACGCGCCGGTTCTTCTCGGGCAGAACAAACTGCGTCTCATACGCCTTGATCGCCGCTTCCTTTGTAT
This sequence comes from Planctomycetota bacterium, assembly GCA_039024275.1. Lineage (GTDB taxonomy): Bacteria > Planctomycetota > Phycisphaerae > Phycisphaerales > Phycisphaeraceae > JAHQVV01. The sequence continues at coordinate 45,268 of JBCDKD010000004.1, forward strand.
CCATCTGCTCTGTGATATCCAAGCAGAATAATGGATCGGCCACCCATCGCAGGTGCGTCGCGTAGTAGTAGAACAACCACTTTGGGTAGCACGGCTCGCCCGGCAGGTCTGTCTTGGTCAGCTTCGCATCGAATCGGGCATCCTCGACAATCCGCGTCACCGCGCGGTGGTCGGGGTGCGCATCCTGCTCGTAGGGCACGAAGACGATCTCGGCCTGGTGCTCACGGATCACGCCCGCCACCGCGTGACGCGCCTCGAGCGTGTGCATCACGCTGCGGTTGGGCATGCCAACCAGTCGACGCTTGACCCCCATGATCTCGGCGGCCTTGGTCCATTCAATCTCGCGCTGCGCGGGCGAGCCCAGGGGCGTCGGCTCGCCATTCGTCACATCGAGCAGGAGCACATCGTGCCCCTGCTGCGCGAGGCGGATCACCGTACCACCCATGCCGAGTTCTTGGTCGTCCGGGTGCGGCCCGACGACGAGGATATTGGCCATAGGCCTTACTCCCCCAGTCCGTTGAGGTGGTACGCCTGATCGACCGGGTGCCAAGCCTCAATCTTGGAACGCAGCTCCTTCACCTTGTCCGGGCGGCTCAGTGCGATGTTGTTGTTTTCATTGGGATCATCGGCGAGGTGATACAGCCGCGCTGCCACCTTGTCCCACTTATGGATATTGGCGTACCGGGTCTTGTTCTCGCCTGCGTAGCGGACGATCAGCTTCCATTCGCCATCAACAACCCAGAGGTACTGCAGGTCGCCATTTTTAATGTCGGGCGTCATGTTGTGGATCGCGTTGGTGACGCCGAACACCCGCTTGCGGCTGCTAACCGCTTCTTTATCCATCAGACTGATACCCGGCAGACCGGCCGGCGGCTCGATCCCCGCGGCGGCCATCGCCGTCGGAAACAGGTCGATCGCATGGGCGAAGTCCTCGCTCACGCCCGGCTTCAGCTTGCCCGGCCAGCTCACCATGATCGGCGTGCGGATCCCCATCTCAAACGGTGAGCCCTTGGACTTAAGCGCGAAGCCGTTCCACAGCTTCTGGTTCGGGTCGTCCGCGTTGCTGCTACGCGTTGCCCAGCCGTTGTCACAGATGTAAAGGAATACCGTGTTTTCCGTCAGACCACGATCATCGACGAGCCTGACCAACTCCCCGCAGGTCTCGTCGAACCACTCGCACATCGCGTAGTACCTCGCCTCGTCCATCGGCCGTCCATCCTTGGTGTACTTCTTCAGCAGGCGCTCAGGGGGGTTGTGTGGCGTATGCGGCAGGAACGGGGCGTACCACACGAAGAACGGCTTCTCCTCTCCGATTGCGTGGTCCATGAAGTCCGCGATCGGCTTCATCGACGCGGGGATATCTGTGCCTTCGCTTGCAGGTGGTGCGTCGGCGGGCCGTCGACCGATGAGCAGGCCCACGTCGCCGTGGCGTCCACCGCGTTGGGGGTCGCCATGCGTCATGCCGTGCGTGAACCCACCGTCGGCGTAGCTACCCTCCCACCACTTGCCAGACTGGTGCGCCAGATAACCATTGGCGACAAGGGTTTTGATCATCGAGGGATGCTTGTAGAACCGCTCCGTGACTCCGGCGCTGAGTTCAGCACGCTTGCGCGTACCATCGACATCATTGCCTGTGACACCGTGCTGATGAGGGTAAAGCCCGGTCACCATCGTCGCGAGAGAAGGGCGACACAATGGTGCCGCAACGTAACCACGCTTAAACAGCAGGCTGCGCTCAGCCAGCGCGTCAAGATGGGGCGTCTGGATGTCCGGGTGGCCCATGAAGCCGTAGTCGGTCCAGCCCTGGTCGTCACTGAGGATCAGCACGATGTTGGGCTTATCGGTTGCCTGGATTGGCAAACAGGCTGAGACCAGGAGAAGAACAAGCGGCACAAGGCGGTTGTGATGCATAATCATAAGACGATCCTATAAAACCTAATCTTACCCATACTGGACCCACTCCAGACACAACCCCTGTGGCGGCAGCGTCGGGCCGGCGATACTGCGGTCCGCCGTCTGCAGAATCTTATCGATCTGTGACGGCTCAAACCGCCCCCGGCCGACCTCGACGAGCGTGCCCGCGATGATGCGGACGGTGTTGTACAGGAACCCGCTGCCTTGGATCGTCATATGGATCTCATCGGGGTAGACCGGATCGATAAACACCATGCAGTCGTAGATCGTGCGAAAAGTATTCTCACGGCCGTGGCCCGCGGCGGAGAAGCCCTCGATGTCGTGCTCACCAATCAACCGCTGGGCCGCATCATTCATCCGCTTGGGGTCGAGTTCCGCGTTGAAGCAGTGGTACACCGCGTTGCGTGCCCAGAGCGGCTTGTGCTCGGCGTTGAACACGCGGTAGCGGTACTGCTTGTTGGTCACGTCGCCGATGACATCAAAATCGGGTGGTGCCAGTTCACACGATCGGACCTCGAGATCATCGGGCAGCCGGGCGTTGATCGCCATCGCCATACGTTCGAGCGGGATCAATGAATCGGCATCAAACATCGCGACCTGGCCGAGCGCGTGCACGCCGCTGTCGGTCCGCGAGGCACCCATCAGGTGCAGTTGTTCCCTTGGAGTGCCCAGCAGCCGAACCAGCACATCCTCCAGTTCGCCCTGCACCGTGCGCAGCGGCTGCTCACCCGGCGGCTCCTGTTTCTGCCAGCCGTGGAACGCGCTGCCGTCGTATGCAAGGGTGAGTTTATATCGCTTGGGCATGGTGCGTGCCGTTAGAGATAGTTCAGTAGCAGCCATACCCACGCAAACCAGAACAGGTAGCGGCCCCACCGCCGGGTCATCCACGCCCGAATCCAAGGCTGGTAAGGCTCTTCAGAACGGCTGGCTGACGCGTCTTGCGACGTGGCGTTGGGCTCGAAAAAGAGACGGTCCGCGATCAACGCAAAGGTCATGAAGACTGAAAAATAGAAACCAATGACGGCGAGATAGTCCGACGTCGTGTAGTCAAATCGGAACCGATCCGTGATGACGCTAGACCCAGTAACCATTACGGTCAGGCCAGTAAAGCACCATGACAAGAGGAAGGTCCGCATGAGCATACCGCGTCGAGTCAGTTGCCTGTTGAGAAGATCAGCTCCCCCAACGGGGATGGGCAGTTCCTCCGCGAGGTCTGCGGAGACATCTTGCTGGAGTTCGCCAAGCTTGTCACGGCCGCAGGACCAGCACCACGCCATCGTCGGATCGACGCGCTCACCACAGTGCTTGCAGAGCCAGGCTTTGGGTGCTGCCTTGGTCACCCCGATCACCCCTTCATGGATTCAGGGTCCACCCCGATCGCGTCACACCACTGCCGGTACGCGATCGGGCTGATCTCGCTGGGCTTGATCTCGCTCTTGCCGCCCCAAAAAACGTTGGTGTAGTCGACGTGGATCCCAGCCTCTTCGAGGTGTTTATCGATCGCGGCCTTGTGGGCGAGGACCAGGTCCTTGTCCGTGCCGTGGCTGACGCCCATGATATTGACGTTGGAGAACTCCTCGCCGCCCTCGCGCCAGTAGGCATGCGTCATGCAGTGGTGCCGGCCGACCTCTTTGCCGGCCTCGATCTCCCGGCCCGCCGGGACGCGCCAGTGGAACAGCGCGTTGAACTTGGTCACCCGCTGGCCGTCCTTGTGGGCCTTGACGTGCTCGAGGAACGTCGAGAACCGGCCGACGAGCTTGCGTTCGGCAAGCGACTCGGCGACCTTGCAGAACGCATCAAGCGAGACCCCCGCTTCGTCCGCGCGGGCCTGCCAGAGGTTCGGCGTCAGCTCGCCTGGCTCGAGCTCTCGCTTGAGCGACATCAGAACCCGCCACTCGTGGTCGTTGAGTTCGACGACGGTTGTGTCCAGCACGCGCCCGGGCTCGTCGGTCCGGCTGCCCGGCTCCAACCCTTTCCGCCGGACGTGCCCGACCCCCAGCATAAAAAGCCGCTTGGCGGGCAGAAGCTTGTATCGCTCGGCCCCGGTCTTCTCCATGAGCAGCTCGCAGTGCTTGTCCATCGAATAGCCGGTCGGGACCTTCAGCGTGGTCCACAGCTTGTAGTCGCTGCCGCGGGTCTCCTTGTCGGTGGTCCGCAGCACAACATGCCCGGAGAACGGGTCCTCCTTAAACATGTAGTCGAAGGCGTCGAGAAGCTTCTTCGGCGGGACCTTCCAGGCGATCAACGCGCCGGGCGCCAAAGACGTCGACAACATCGTCTGGCGGACCCGACGGATTGTCCCGGCCTCGAGCATCGCCCGGACGCGTGTGATCACGGTGTCCAGGCCTACACCCGACTGCTCGGCGATGTCTTCCAGCGGGGTACGCGTGAAGCCAGCGATACGGTCCTCGCTGACCTCGAGGATCTGCTGATTAACCGGGTCGTCGATGCTGATCGGGACAGCGTGGTCGGTGTCGGTAGGCATGCGTGAATTGTAGTTGGGTGAAATGGTGTTAGCCGCCGCCCTTGTAGCGGCGCTCAAGCATTCGGGAGCGCCGGGGCAAGCCCGGCGGCTAACCGGCGTCAGTACGCCATCCCGTTCTCACGCAGGTGCACCATCGGTGAGAACGGGGGGATGAAGCCCGCGTTGCGGATCGCGCCGACGAAGATGTCGTGGTCGCCCTCGACGTCCATGTGGCAGACCAATTCGCACTCCAAGTAGGACTTGGCCGAGGCGAGCAGCGGCAGCTTGGGCATGACCGGCTTGATGAGCTGCTGGCCGAGGAACGGGTCGTCGCCGAGGTCTGCCTGGCCGCCGAACTTGCGTGCGAGCCGGCCATCGTCGATGCCGAGTTGGCATAGCGCGAACTGCCGGGACTCGCTGATCAGCGGCATGATGGGCGTGCCCTTCTGGATGCTGATCGAGACCATCGGCGGCTCGAAGCAGCACTGCTGAACCCAGCCGACCAGCGCACCGAGCCGGCGATCCTCAAACGCGGCCGTGAGGACGTACTGCCCGGAAGGGATCGCGCCGAGTGCCGAGGCGGCGGCCGCGCGTTGGTCGTCGTCCATCGGTGGGTAGGTCGTGTTGGCCATTGCACTGAGCCCTGCTGGTAAAGCTGCAACACCATACGCCGAGCGGGCGCAGCCTGCAATCCAACGAACGGATGATAAGCGCTTGGCTCTCAAAGCCAAGCCATCCCAGAGCCCCTACACTCCCTGCATGAACTTTGATGCGGCGATCTTTGACCTCGATGGCACCCTGCTCGATACGCTCTCGGACCTGTGCAACTCGGCGAACGCCGCGCTGACACAAGTCGGCAGGCCTACCCACGACTGCGACGCCTACCGCACCTTTGTCGGCCAAGGCGTCGACAACCTGTTCATCGACGCGCTCGGCCCGGAGCACCAGCACCTGCACAGCCAGGCCGTTGCCGCGTTCCACGCCCACTACGCGAACCACCGCTTCGACACGACCGTGCCGTACCCCGGCATCTGGCGGCTGCTCAACCGCCTTAGAGAACAGAGCATCCGGCTCGGCGTATTAAGCAACAAGCCGCATCTCGCGACGATCGATGTGATCGACCGGTACTTCAGTGATGTGGAGTGGGCGGTTGTCCGCGGCCACAAGCCAGGCACCGCTCCGAAACCGGTGCCGGCCAGCGCGCGGGAGGTCATCGCCGAAATGGGCGTTGCTGCAGCGTGCTGCGTTTACGTCGGCGACACCAAGGTGGATATGCTCACCGGCAAGGCCGCCGGGATGTACACCGTCGGGGTATCTTGGGGTTTCCGCGGTGTGAAGGAACTGCACGACAACGGCGCGGATGCGGTTGTCGACTCGGCCGATGAACTGATCGACCTGATCCTCGGCCGTCAGGTCGACCCTGCGATGAATTGATTCGCCTCGGCAAGACCAGCCCGCCACTCCATGTAGGCGTAAGGCAGGTCGTGCCCAGCGTGCAGGGCCTTAAGCCGATCGAGGAAGCGCTCGGTTGTGTCCTGCTGCCACGCCTCGGTGCCCTCCTCGCAGAAGAATGCCCGGCAGCCAAGCGGGCGGATCGCGTGTGTGCTGCAGAGGCCGTCGATCTGGTAAGGGCAGTTGGGAGTGGTTGCTGCAGGCTGACGGCTGGTAGCTGGTTCGAGTTGCCGCAACGCGAAGCTGGCTTCGACCACGCAGGGTGAGTTGGCGGTGCTGGTTTTAGGCGGGGCTGGTCCGAGGGCATTCACAAACCACGCGATCTCCAGACCGGTCACGTATAAACGGTGGCCGTACGCTTCGAACTTGCAGCACCGCCCCGATGCATTGCAGACCGGTCGGCGGTCGGCCACCGCCTGATCTAAGTCAGCGTAGAAGGCACGGAGCGCGCGGTCGATGTCGTCACGACGCACGGCATCGTCCCACACACGCCAGGTACTATCCGTTAAAACGTTCACCCGCCGACTCCTACAAGTACTCCGGGTTCTCTGCCATGATCACACGGATCTTTTCGATCGGTACGAAATGACTGCCTCGCGCACCCGGGTCACGCATGCCCGGGCAGGTCTGCGCGCTCATCTCCCAGCCCCGCCGGTTCTTCATGTTGCTCTTCCAGAACGGCCAGGTCCGGCACTGCGCCGGGCGGACGGAGTAGATCGAGCAGGTCCGTTTGCCGTCCTCGTTCTCTTTGAGGAATACGCAGTCGTAGTCCTGCCCACGTTTTTCTTCCTCAAGCGTCCAGCGCCCCATCGCCCGGCGGGTATACCGCTGATAGAACGACCGCACATCCGTTCCGAGGTAGTCGGCCATAGCCTGCGCCTCATCCTCATCAAACCACACATACCCGCTGGGCCCGGTGCAGCAGTTGCCGCACTGCGTGCAGCTGAAGCTGATGCCGTCTCCGAACCATGGCTCTTTTGATTGCTGCTTGATCATCTCTGCCACGGGTGGATTGTAGGCGATCGGATGAAGTGTCCAATACCCAAAGCCTAAACGACCAATGCCAAGCCACTTGGGCATGGGCATGGGTCGTTCTCGATTCACGCCAGCATGGCCTTCAGGTACGCCGCGACCCCCTCACTCAACGCCTCGAGGTGGTAACCGCCCTCTAGCAGCGTGACGTACTTGCCTTGGAGCGCCTCGTCGGCGTAACCGCGCAGGTGCTTGGCGATCATCGCGAACCCCTCCGTGCTGACGTCCATCTGCGCCAGCGGGTCATCGCTCGCCGCGTCGTAACCTGCGGAGATCAACAGCGCATCGGGCTTGAATGTCTTGATGGCAGGCACGACTTGGCCGGTCATCACCTCGGCATAAATATCGTCGCCCCCGCCGGGCATCAGCGGGACGTTCAGCGTGGTACCCGCGCCCTTGCCTTTGCCGGTCTCTTCCGCGTAGCCCGTGCCGGGGTAGCAGGTCATCGGGTGCTGGTGGATCGAGATGAAAAAGACGTCTGGCCGCTCCTCAAAGTGGTGCTGCGTGCCGTTGCCATGGTGCACATCGAAATCGAGTATGGCGACCCGCTTGGCCTGATGCTTCTTGATCCAGTGCTCCGCCGCGATCGCGATATTGCTGAACAGACAGAACCCCATCGACCGGTCGTGCTCGGCGTGGTGACCCGGCGGGCGGCCCAGCACAAACGCGCGGTCCAGCCTGCCGCTGGCGACCTGGTCCACCGCGTCCAGAGCTGCGCCAGCCATGAGGTACGCGACCTCGGCGCTCTCTTCGCTGATCGCTGAGTCCGGCACATCGATAAACCGCTCGCCTTCTTGGCACGCCTTCTCGAGCCGGTCGATGTACCCGGCCTTATGCACAAGCTCGATCGACTTGCGCTCCGCGGGCTTGAATCCGGGGTGCTTGAGCTTGTCCCACAGCCCGGTCTCGCTGAGGCGCTTGACCACTGCCCGCAGCCGGTCGGGCCGTTCGGGGTGACCCCGGCCCGTGTCGTGGTCGAGGAAACGCTTGTGGTAATAAAGCCCAACACTCATCGTTTACTTTCGGATATTAAGTTCATGATGAGCAACCTTCGAATAGCCGGAGAGCTACGGACCCCGGACGCGACTATTGCCGGCTTTGGCGCGTTTCACCCTGTTCTCTCGTCCGGCGTCCGTAGGCCGCCGGCTATTGTTTCATCGCGTACCGCGTTTTACAACATCCGCTCCAGGACCTCGGGCGACAACTCACGATAGGCGTGCCGCAGCTTGGGATCGCTCTGCAGGCGGTCGAGCATCGCCTGCCGGTCTGTGTCGCTGTCGAACTCCAGCCCGACTAACGCCCGGCCGATCCGCTCACCGGTATACAGATAATTAAAGTAGCAGAGGTTCGCCAGGCCCTGGATCCGCTGCAAAAACTCGTGCAACGCGCCGGGCCGTTCGGGGAACTGGTACCGGATGATCAATGGGTGCTTGAAGAGCGTCGGGTCGTAGTTGACGATGCGGAAGTCGACATCTTCGTGCTCGGAGATGTCCTGGTAGGGGATGCCCGCGCTCTGGCAATGCTCGTGGACCTGCTCGATCACTTCCGGGGGCGCGTCAAAGCCGATGACGGGGTGGCCGGTCGTTTCGTTGGTCTTGCCGTACTGGAAGTCGACGATATTGCATCCAGCCAGGGCGTTGTCGATGAGGCTGAGCATCGTGCCTGGCTCTTCGCCGATCTCGAAGCGGATGTGCTTGCGCAGCTGCCCGCCGATGCCGGCTTCCGCCGCGATCACGGCGAGTTGGGCAAAGTCCATGTTGGCCCCACACATGACACCGAGTACACGCTTGCCCCGGAGCTGATCGCGGTGCTTGAGCATCCCCGCGATACCCATCGCCCCGGCGGGCTCGACGATCCGTCGGCGTTTGTCCCAGAACAGGCGGATCGCGTTGCAGACCTCCTCGTTGCTGACCGTGATGAGCGTGTCGATGACTTCTTTACAGAGTTCGTACGTCTGGCTGCCCGCGAGGCGCACGGCCGTGCCGTCGCAGAAGATATCCAGTTCATCGAGCCGGGTTGGCCCGCCCTGCTCGATTGCGGCTTTCATCGAGGCCTGCCCCACGCCTTCGACCCCAACGATCTGGATGCCGGGCATGTGCATCTTGAGCCAGGCCCCGACCGCGGCGGCCAGGCCCCCACCACCGATCTGTAGATACGCTGCATCGAAAGGGTGGTCTGTCTGCTCCAACACCTCCGTCGCGATGGTACCCTGCCCGCCCATCGTTGCGAGGTCGTCGTAGGGGTGGACGAACGCCGCATCGCGCTGAGCCGCATATGCCTTCGCCGCATCCGAGGCCTCGTCGTAGGTGTCACCGGTCAGCTTGATGGTCACGTTTGGGCCGCCATGCAACGCGACGGCCTGCCGCTTCATCAACGGTGTCGGCTCGGGCATAAAGATCGTGGCGTGGCAGCCCAGCTTCTCGGCTGCGATCGCAACGCCCTGCGCATGATTCCCCGCCGACGCACAAACAACGCCGCGGCCGCGTACCGCGGCAGTCAGTGTCGCCATGTTGTTGTACGCCCCCCGCCACTTGTACGCGTGGATCGGCGGGATGTCTTCCCGCTTAACCCAGACCTCGATGCCCGATCCGATATCCACCGGCTCCAAGGGCGTTGCCTCACGGACCGCGTACACCCGCTGTCGGGCGGCCTCGATCTCGGCGTACAACTGGTCGAGCAGGGGCTGAGTCATGCCCGCATCATCGCAGATCAGAGCATAAAGCGTAAGCGAAAGAACGTAGCCGCCGGGCAACGCCCGGGGGTCGAGCCCTCTTTTCTGTATTTCTGAAAGACAAATCGACCCCCGCGTGTTACGCGGCGGCTACCCTGATACCTACAATTCACCCATGGCCGGCAACCGCGACAAGCTGGATGATCTCCTTAAGAAAGCACGCGCACTTCCCAAGGTACCCGGCGTCTACCTCATGAAGGACGGCAAGGGCGTGGTGCTCTATGTTGGCAAGGCCGCCAAGCTGCCCGAACGCGTCAGCAGCTACTTCGTCCCCTCCGCACTCACCTCGGGCGGGCTCGGGCCAAAGAAAGCACCCATGCTCGATTTGATCGATGATTTCGAGACCATCGAGTGCGAGACCGAGTGGGAGGCCCTGCTCACCGAGAACCGGCTGATCAAGGACATCCACCCACGCTTCAACGCGGCACTCACCGATGACAAAACCTTCCCCTACCTCGTCATCACCGTGCGGGACGACTTCCCCGGCGTCTTCATCACCCGCGACCCCAACAACCCTGAGTATAAGGGTGCCAAGGTCTACGGCCCGTTCACCGGCGTGTACGCCCTTCGCGAGGCGATCCAGCTGCTGCAGCGCATTTTCAAGTTCCGCACCTGCTCGCTCACGATCCTGGATGGCGACCCAAAGAACAGCAGGTTCCGCCCCTGCCTGCTCTACCCGATCAAGCAGTGCTCGGCCCCCTGCGGTGCGAAGGTCAATCGGGAAGACTACCGCGCCGATATCCAGCGGTTTATCCGCTTCCTCGATTCCAAGCGCAGCGTGATGCTCCGCGAGCTGAATCAGGAGATGCAGCAGGCGAGCGAGGGTCAGAACTACGAGAAGGCGGCGGTGCTTCGAGACCAGATCAGGGCGATCGAGAAGCTCGACGAGCGTGGCAGCACGAAGGACAACTGGCAGCCCGAGTCGGAGAGCTTCTACGAGGACCCCAAGAAGGGGCTGGAATCCCTCCGGAAAACGCTCGGATTGGATAAGCCCATCCGTTGCATCGAGTGCATCGATATCGCCCACCTGCAGGGCAACGAGACCGTCGGCAGCAAGGTCTGCTTCGTCGACGGGCGGCCGCTCAAGAACGAGTACCGGCGGTATAAGATCAAGTCCGTTGCGCCAAACCTCAGCGGCGGGCGGATCAACGACGACTACGCGAGCATCCGCGAGGTCGTCTCGCGTCGCTACAGCGAGGCCGGGGCGGGCAACGAGCTGTACCCGGACGTGATCGTGATCGATGGCGGGCTCGGGCAGCTGCATGCGGCGCAGGAGGCGTTTGAGCAGCTAGATGTGAAACCGCCGATGGTGATCTCCCTGGCGAAGAAGGAGGAGCTGATCTACGTGCAGGCCAAGGCAGAGCCGATCCGCCTGAGCCGGAACAACCTCGGGCTGAAGCTTGTGCAGGCCGCGCGTGACGAGGCCCACCGGTTTGCGCAGCACTACCACCACATTTTGCGGCGCAAGCGGTTGATCGGTGAGTGACCAAGAGTCTGCTACGAACGCACGTGTCCTGTGTAAAACCAGTAGGCCAATCGTAGAAGCGGTCCACGCCAGAGCCCAAGCATTTGAGGATCGATCGTGATCGCCTCGCCCTGACGCCGGCCAGCCAGTTCTGAGAGTGCCGCATTGATCTGCTCGGCGCTCGCGGCCTGGGCGTCCATGCGCTGTACGGCAAGACGCTCGCGTGTCGGCACGAGCCGGGGGTTGGTGTTGATCTCCCAGACCTGGACCTTGCCATCGAGCAGCCCGTAGTCGATCCGGCCGTAGTCGATACCCGCCAACTCGAAAGCGTCGGCGACGCCTGCATGCACCTGAGCAGAGGCGACAAAGTTGGCCTCTTTTTCGCAGAGCTCAGGCGTAATCAGATCGGGCTTCTTCGTTAGCCAGCGGTTACTTAGCAGGATGTGCCGGGGGACGACATGTTCGCCCAAGCGCATCGCGGCGTACTTCCTGAACTGCCCTTGTTCATCCGCGATATCGCAGTACTCGGTGATCATCAGGCGGTGCTTACGCAGGCGGTCGATCGGGCCAAGCCAGCGCAGCGCCTGCTTCAGATCATCGGGGTTGTGCAAGAGCCCGATGCCCTTGATCGAGTGCTCGTGCTCACGCTTGATGAACACGGGGAATCGGATTTGATCTAACGGCGCATCGGTGCGGTGGACGTTGAAAGTATTGATACCTTTCCGGTACAGCTTGCGCAGCATAGGGAATCGTCTTAAGACCCGCCGCGGATCATTCAGCACATGGTATTGCTCTGGGTACCGCTCAAATCGCTCGGCTAAGTGGCGGGCGGCACGCAACTCAGGGCGGATCAACCGTTCGATATCGGTGAAGACATACGCCCCAGGCGGCCAGTCGCTTTGCCTACCCAATTCTTCATAGTGCAGGATGCGGATACGGTCGGCAAGATGCGATGCCCAGCCCGTCAGATAGTCGTCGAGCGTGTAGCGGAACCGACCGCACACCAGGAAGCAGATCATGACCGTGTGCCCGGCAGGACCGAGAAGTGGGTATGGATGCCTTTAAGCTCGGGCCCGTCCACACGCAGCACGATCGTCGATCGGCCCCGACGCAGGTAGTTACCGCGTTCCTTGTCGATCCCCTCGGACTGCCACATCGAGCAGCAGACGATGAATTCATCGCTGGTGTGGATCACCGCGTTATCGAGATCGAAGGCAAAGCCTATCGTCCGGCCCCAGACCCGGCGCCACTGACCTTCAACCAACTCATCGAGCGAGATCACGCGTTCCGCGACGGTCCCGAAGCCGACGCAGCTGTCGTCCATGAGTTCTCGGCCGGCGTTGTAATCCCGATCGCGCACGGCCTTGGCAAACGATTCGAGCCATTCGATCGTGCGGGAACGCTCCACCTTTGTCAGAACGGGCTTCACCTGCTTCATCTGAACGGATCCCTGTATCTACGGAGCCTGCTGCCTTCTTAGCGAGGTATATCGGTCAAGAACAGGTAACAAATGTATTCCAGTCATCGTAGGAGCCGCTAGGCATAGTCGTGTGGTCTCCGACGACGGTCCGGGCCATCAAACGACCGGGCCCGGTGTCGACGGTTTGAACGTTTGATCGCAAACGAGAAGGTGTAGATGGTGATGCCCATGATCGCCACTGCGCTGAGTGCGAGCAGCGGCCCGGTAATATCGGGCACCGCGTGATGTGTCGCGGCACGCGACAACTCTGCCCCAAAGGCGAGCACGACGACGGCGAGGACGACCCAGCCCATGGCGACGCGCTGCGTGCCGGTATAGGTCAGCAGCAGCAGCAGGCAGCCGATCACCGCGTAGGCCAAGAGCGCCTCACCGAGCACCAGGAAACCGAGGTCGTACGACAGCGCGAAGGCTCGCTCAAACGGCAGAGCCAGAACGGCCTGATCGCCGATGCCTGCCTTGTGTAGCTCGCCGACGTACCACAGCCCGATCAGAAACGCGTTGAGCAGCGCGATTGTGATGGCGACACCCGGCCGCGCGGCGAGGTGCCTTAGCTGCCCGATCACGCCTGCAAGCTTGCAGTAAAGCCAAAAGGAAGAGCGGCGATAGGCTTGCCACAGCAACGGTGCGAGCGTTGCGGCAACTAGCGCCGCGACCGTATTGGCCAATACATCATTCAACGAAGCGACACGCATCGGCATTAAGCTCTGCAGTGACTCGACGGTCCAAGACAACACCAGCGCGATCACACACGTCCCAAATACCTCGCTCGGCCAATGGCTCCAGCGTGCTCTTAGCGCCATACGCGCCGTGACACCCAAGGGCAGGTACAGGGCGAGGTTCATCAGCAGGTCGCTGACAACAAACGGCACACCTATGGACGACACCCCCTGCTTTGCGGCCGCCCACTGCGGCGAACTCAGAGCGGTCCACAACGCCGCGCTCACACCCCCGCTTTCTTTGACCGCGGCGGACCACGCAAAGTCAAACGGTAGGAGCGAGCCGTACAAGATCACCGTGGCGGCCACGCCGGCCAGCACGCCCGGGCGCATCCATACATGCCGGCGACTTGCATCGGTTCGGGTGAGTTGTAGGGGTGGTCGGGTCGTTTCGTTCAACGCTTGGGCCTATATACGCCCAGCTTAGCAGTGGTCGGCGACAAGATGGGCCTTGGTTAAACCGGCCTGGTGTCAGGCCGCGGACCAGCGGCCGCGCTTGCGACGCCTGGGTACGGCGTCTTCGGCATCCGATGCCTCGTCGGCACAGAGGTTCTTGAAATACTCGAAAAGCATCCCGTGCAGCACTGCTGCCTCAACAAAACGCTGACGCGCGGCGGCCTTCTCGGCCAGCATGTTCGAGAGGATCTGTGCCCTGGAAGGCGAGATATCACCGTCCAGGTACTCCCAAGTCAGCGTGTCGGGGTCTTGTCGTCTGAATCGTTTCAGCAGCATCACGGGGCTCCATGCATAAGCGGATAGGCGTCCTCTCGCAGGACCACATTAGCGATTATCGTCACAATCGTCACTTGGCTTTCGTAAGAATGCCGCTAAACAGCGCCATCGACAGCACGTTTCAGTCGTTTTCATCGAAGAAATCGACCAATTCCCCCCGCAACTTCTCAAGCGACTTGGCCCGCGTGAAGACCATGTGGCCCGATTCGAAGTAGCCGAACGTCACCCGCTCACGGGCGTGCGGGTGGGTGATGCTGTGGTTGATCGTGTACTCCGCGGCGTGGTACGGGGTCGCGAGGTCGTAGTACCCCGCCGCCACGTAGACCCGCAGCTTGGGGTTCTCCGCCATCGCTTTACGCAGGTCGCCTGCCACGTTGAGGTAGCTGCTCTTGGCCCGGTCGTAGTTCCACCGCAGGCCAACAAGGATGCCGTAGTCCATATCGGTTTCGTAGCCGAGTTCACCACGGACGTAGTCGTTGAACGTCGCGGTAAAGCCGCCTGCGACGCGGTAATAGCTCGGGTCTTTCGCCCCGCTGCTATCGGTAGCCTCGTCTAGATCCGGCCCGATGATCCGCCCATCGAACCGGCCGATGACCTCGCCCTCTTCTTCGAGCAGGTTGTCGCTGAAGCGCCACTGCGGGACACGCAGGTTCGAGTCGAGGATAAGGTCCTTGGGCAGCGCGGTCAGCCGCGAGAGCTCTGATGCGATCGCATCGCGCTCGTCCTCAGGCAACTCGGCGCCGCGCATTAACGCAGGGCCGTACGTCTCACGCGACCACGCTTCGGCCATGTCGAGCAGGTCGGCCAGCTCCATGTCCTGGTACCGCTCGGGTAGCTGCTTGTGGTAGTGAGCCAGCGCTGTGTAAGTCGGGAGGTAGAGCTGGTAAGGCAGGTCGTTGCCCTCGTCGAAGCGCAGGGTCTGGAAGCTGAGTACTGCCGAGACGAGGACGACGCCGTTGAGATCGATGCCCCGCGATTGCAGGCGGTTGGCCACGCCGGCCGCGCGTGTGGTTCCGTAGGATTCGCCGGCGAGGTACTTCGGGCTCAGCCAGCGGTCATTCTTCGTGATCCACAGCCGGATGAACTCGGCGACGGAGTTGATGTCGCCGGTGACGCTGTGGTACTCGCTTGGCTGGGTGCCTTCCTCGACCCGCGAGAAGCCGGTCGAGACCGGGTCGATGAAGACCAGGTCGGTCGTGTCCAGCAGGCTCATGGCGTTGTCTTTAAGCCCGTAGGGTGGGCCGACGGCGTGGCCGATGTCGTCCATATGGACCCGCCGGGGGCCGAAGCAGCCCATGTGCAGCCAGACGCTGGACGACCCCGGGCCGCCGTTGAAGCAGAACATCACCGGCCGGTCCTGCGGCTTGCCCTCGTGCTTGCCGGTGTAGGAGATAAAGAAGATGTTGGCCTTGGTTTTGTCCTTGTCGTCCTTGAGTTGGATGGTGCCGGCCGTCGCGGTGTAAGGCACCGCCTCGCCATCGATCGTGACCTCGTGCTCGGTGACGGACCAGTCGGATTCGGTCTTTTCGGCTTGTTTCGGGGTTGCCTTCGATGCGTCCCCGGCCTGACCGTCCTGGGCGTAGGTAGGCAGCGGCAGCATTAGCCAAGCGGCCAGCACAAGTAGTGAGTAACGATGTTGCATCATGTCTTGCCTCTGCCAGTTGGTCTTATTGAGCTGAGCCTTGAGCTGAGCCAAAGCGCCGCGGCGTCCCGGGCTCAAGTCATTACCGCTTCATATCCGGGCCGACGCTTTGCTCTGGCCTGGTTTGCGGCCTCACGTTTCGGCCGCTTGTGGTGTTATGGTACGGCGGTGCCTTGGCTCGTGTTCACCAACCTCTACGTCGCGTTCTGCGGTGCCGCGCTGACCGCAGCGACCTACGCCCTGCTTGGCCTGGCACCCCGGGCGGATCATGTTGCCGCCCTCGTCTTCTGCTGCACGCTGGTGATCTACAACCTCGACCGGCTGGTCGAGCCACGCCCCGGTGACAGCACGCATGAACGCTGGGTCGCGTCACACCGCCCCGTACTCTGGGGTATCACGCTGGTCAGCGCGGTTATGTCGATCGTATTCGCGACGATGCTGAGCCAGGCCGCAGTGGTTTCGCTGGCGATCGCAGGTGTTCTGGCATTGAGCTATTGCCTGCCGGTCGTACGGTGGGGTGGGCGTTGGTGCCGGCTCAAGGCGCTGCCCGGGGCGAAGCTGGTGCTGATCGCACTGGTCTGGACGTATGCGACGGCGGGCCTGCCGATGCTCGACGCGGCGGTCACACTCAACGCCAGCGCAACCGCCGTGCTGCTGTCCCGATTGTTTTTCATCGCGGCCGTCGCGCTACCCTTTGACCTGCCGGACATGCAACGTGATCGACGATCAGGTATCGCAACAATCCCGACCGCCTTTGGTGTGAAGCGGACCCGGCAGATCGCGTACGCCCTCATACTGCTGAGCGCTGTGTTCTCAACCTTGACACCCTGGCCCGCCGCCAGCGCGCTGTTGCTCAGCAGCGGCTGCGTGTTGGGGCTGCTCAAGATGCTCAGGCCAGACCGTGGCGTGCTCTACTTCATGGTCGCTTTGGACGGTATGTTGATGCTTCAGGCAGGGCTGCTTCTTGCTAGCTCGGGTTCGTCGCTGCGCTTCGGTATAATCAGGTCGTAAAGCGAGACGCCTGCCCCTAATGCTGCCGTAAGACTCATGAATGAAGCCACCACCTACCCGCTGATGTCTGATGTGACCACGCACGGTGTACGTGTCGGGGCCAACGCGTTCTACCTGCCCGATGAATCTACGCCCGAGGACGACGAGTACGTCTTCGGCTACCGTATTGTGATCCTCAACGATAGCGAACGGACCGTCACGCTTCTTTCGCGGCACTGGGACCTGATCGACGGTGAAGGACAACTCCGAGAGGTCGATGGCGAAGGCGTGGTCGGACAGAAGCCGCGCCTCGCACCGGGTGAGGCATTCAAATATCACAGCTTCGCCGTGCTGCCCACGCCCTGGGGCACGATGGAAGGCCACTACGACTTCCGCGCCGAGGATAACCAGGCGCAGCTGGAGGTCGCGATCGGCCGGTTCTACCTGACCCAGCAATCGGTCCACCACACCGTCAGTCACGAGGCTGAAGGCCAAGAGACCGACATCACCGAGGCCGGCCCGGATTGACCGAACACAGCAAGCAAGACGCGGCCGGTGGCAAACGCTCGGTGAAGAGCTACCGCGGTCGTCATCGTCGGATGAGTGATGAAGCCGCGCACGATAATGGCAGGCCCTTCGTCCCGCCGCCGATCCTCAAGCACCCGCTTGTATGCGCCGACGACCCGGTCCTCGTCGATACGCCCGATAGGCTTATCGATGCAGTAGATTACCTGCGGTCCGCAGGCACCTTCGGTTACGACACCGAGTTCATCGGCGAGGACTCGTACTACCCGCGCCTCTGCGTCATCCAAGCGGCGACGACCGAGCGGGTCGTGCTGATCGACCCGCTGAAGATCGATGACCTGTCGCCGTGGTGGGCTCTCTTGAATGACGCCGGGCTGCGCAAGATTGTCCATGCCGGTGCGCAGGATATCGAGCCGGTCTATCGCTTGACGGGTAAGCCCGCGGCGAACCTCTTCGACACGCAGGTAGTCGCCGGGCTGGTCGGTTTGGACTACCCACTGTCGCTGGGGAACACGATCCAGGCGATCCTCGGTGTTGAGCACGACGCGGGAGCCAAGTTCAGCAAGTGGGACCGCCGGCCGCTGTCGCCGCAGCAGATCCACTACGCGGCGGGCGATGTGCGGTACCTCTGCGCGATGCATGCGTGGATGCAGGAAAAACTCGATCGACTAGGCAACCGTACCTTTGCAGAGCAGGCGTGCGAGGAGCTATGCGATCCGCAGCGATACGCGTTCGATCCGCTCGCGCGCAAGGTCAAGGCCAAGGGTGTTAACAAGCTGCCACGGAAAAAACGTGCAGTCTTCAACGGGCTGCTGCTCTGGCGAGAAGAGCTCTCTCGAAAACTCAATATCACCCCGCGTGGCATGCTCGCGGACGAGGCGGTCTTCGAGATCGCGGACACCCTGCCGACCGAGGGGAGGCAGATCGGCGCGATCAAATTCGTCCCCCGGCCTGTCGCCGAGCAGTACGGCGGTGACATCATCCAAGCCATCGAGACCGCCCTCTCGGGCCCATATCCTCCGAAGCCTACCCCGCCCAGGCACAGCCGAGACACGCTACGCCAAGCCACCAACGAGCTTTGGGACCGTATCGCCCGAGCCTGCGAAAACTTGTCAATTGCGCCTACTGTGATTACGAGCAAGCGCGAGCTGAACCCCCTGCTCAGCGCAGTACTCGATGGCAGGCCTATCCCACACCTGCCCGTGAATACCAGCTGGCGCAAAGCCGTGCTCGGCGAAGTCATTGACGATCAAGCGCTGATCCAAAACGAAGCACTGCTTAGTCCCGCTTCAGAACCCGGCCCGCAATAAGGTCGTTCACCAGCTTCGCTAGCCGTTCGACGTCGGCAGCCTCCACGATCTGCTGCACCACACCCGGGTCGGCGGGGGTCTTGTCCAACTGCGTTTTCACCTTTTTCCACAGGCCCGCGCGTTTCTTGTCCGTCTCCGCGAGGTACAGCTCCGTGACAGCCTCCTGCAAACGGTTGGCCACGATCGTGTCGAGGTTCTTGTAGTACCGCTTGACGATCGAGGACTGGTGGCGGGACAGGTCGCGGGAAGCCATGGCGAGCCTTTCTCAGGGATGCGAAGTAGTTTTAGTTTATGCTCTGTGTGATGGCTGCGCATCGCATACAGGCCGAGCTCGAACCGGACCGGATCGTGATGACGATCGAACTGCTTACCGAGCGGATCGAGACGCGCCTGCCGCATCGGAACCTGCCGAAGGTCGCGCGCGATACGCGTGCCGCTGCGGCCGAGGCGGTGAGCCTGGCCAAGACCATCCCCGAGCCGATCTTATGGATACGGATCGTCTCGGTCTTGCTCGCCGTCGCGATGATCATCGTTGTTGTCAAGGTCGCCTACCACCTCCGCTTCACGCAGACCGACGGCTGGGCCACGCTCGACGGCATCAACTCGGGCATCAGCACGCTGATCTACCTCGCCATCGCGGTGCTCTTCCTCATCACACTGGAGACCCGCATCAAGCGCAGACGCGCCCTCCGCGCTCTTCAGGAACTGCGTGCCTTGGCACACGTGATTGATATGCACCAGTTGTCCAAAGACCCGCAGTGGCACGAGCACCGTGAGAGTTCGCCGTGGGACAAGGACAGCGAGCATATGGACCCGTACCTGCTCGGGCGGTATCTGGACTATTGCGTAGACCTGCTCGCGCTGATCGGCAAGCTCGCAGCGCTGTACGCGCAGAACTCGCAGGACGGCGTCGTGCTCCAGGCCGTCGAAGAGGTCGAAAACCTCACCGCGACCCTGGCCACCAAGATCTGGCAGAAGATCATGCTGATCGATACGCTGCAAGCGACGAATCGTGGATAACCTGCCTCCGCTTGCTTTCTAGATACCCCCAGTTATACTTCCTTAGGTGAGAAACCCCGTGATCCGATAGTAGACTAATTACACTCGCGTTTAATTCTGCCTCTTGAGGGGCGAATTCGCAAAACTAAAGCGGCCCGCTAACCCGCGAACCGTGTGTTTAAAGGCTGCCGTTTAGAAGAGAAAATAGCGGCTATGCTGTGACGTGTGTGATTCATTTCGTAGACGCAGCCGCTGGGGAACAAGCGACCTTTTCCAGGCCCGCTGATATGAATAGACCCCCGCACTTTAAGGTCGGCGACAGAGTCGCCCACCCCAAGAAGCCCGAATGGGGCACAGGCGTCGTCGTTGACGCCCAGCCCGCGTCGCACGACGGCATCCAGGCCCAGCGACTACGCGTTGATTTCGCAAACAAACGCAACACCACCATCAATACAGCCATCGCCCCGCTCGTCTCGGGCGAACAACTCAATACAAACAATACCTTCACACCGAAAGGACTCGGTCAGGACATGAGCATGAGTACCAACGCAAGTAAACCCGGGGCAGGCTGGCTCGACGATCTCGAAGGCGCTAATGGCGGCAGACGCGAGCTGTGGGACCTGCCCGACGGATGCGACGACCCCTTCTCCTCCGACGAAGAGCAACTCGACGCCACGCTTGAGACCTTCAAATACTCAACCGACCCCGGCCCGCTCTTCCAGTGGGCCGTGGTGCAGACCGGCCTCGACGACCCACTCACCAAGTACACCCGCGTCGAACTCGAACAGGCCTTCCCCCGCTACACCCGCGACCGGGACAACCGGCTCTTCGAACTCGTGCGCCAGATGAAGCGCAACGGACAGATCGACACCCTCCGCCGCAAGGCCCAGCAGTGCCCACACCGCATGGGCAGGCAGCTCCTGGAAAAAGCGATCCGGGCCTGAATACGCAATATACGCACGATTCCCCTAAGCCCACGCCGTCACGGCGTGGGCTTATCATATCGATCCACCTTAAAGTACCCCCATGTCCGATCCTATCCAAAAAATTTCCACGCTCCGTGACCAGCTCAACGAAACCGACCGCCTCTACCGTCTTGGCGAACAGACGGGCATGTCCGACATCGAGTGGGACCACGCCCTCAAAGAACTCGAAGCGCTCGAAGCCCATCACCCCGAACTCATCACCCCCGACTCCCCGACCCAGCGTGTCGGCGGCGATCCGGTGGATGGCTTTGAAACGAAGCCGCACAGCAGCCCAATGCTGTCGATCGACAACACCTACAGCCGGGACGAGCTCAACACCTGGTACGAACGTACCGGCAAACTCGCCGAAGTGCATCAGGTCCAACTCGTGATGGAGCCGAAGGTCGATGGCGTCGCCCTCGCCTTGCGCTATGAACAGGGCCGGCTTGTTCAGGCGCTGACCCGCGGCGATGGAACCAAAGGCGATGATGTCACACACAACATCAAGACCGTCCGCCACATCCCGCTCGCGCTCAAGGGCAAAGACATCCCCGATGTCCTCGAAGTCCGCGGAGAAATCTACCTGCCACAAGATGTCTTCGATGCCGTCAATGCGAAGAAGATCGAGGCCGACGAAGACCCCTTCATGAACCCGCGCAACACCACCGCGGGCACACTCAAGCAGAAAGACCCCGCCAAGGTCATCCGCGGGCTGCAGTTCGTCGCCTACGGCAGGGGCGAGGTTTCCGTCGAATACGACAGCCATACCGACTTCATCGTGCACATCAAACAGCTGGGCCTGCCCGTGCATGAGCACGAAGCGGCTGTCGATTCGGCCGATGAGGCCTGGGCATGGGTCGAGGGCTTCGACAAGCTACGCCACAACCTGCCCTTCGCGACCGATGGCGTCGTGATCAAGGTGAACGACTACGCGCTACAGGACCAACTCGGGGTGACGAGCAAGGCACCGCGCTGGTGTATCGCTTACAAATTCGCCGCTGAGCAGGCCCGCACGAAACTGCTCAAGGTCGAGTGGCAGGTCGGCAAGACCGGCAAGCTCACCCCGCGCGCGACGATGCAGCCCACCCTCCTCGCAGGCACCACCGTGAGCCACGCAACCCTGCACAACTTCGGCGAGATCCTCCGCAAAGACATCCGCGTCGGCGATACCGTCGTCATCGAAAAAGCCGGCGAGATCATCCCGCAGGTTGTCGAGGTCGTCACCGATGTCCGTGACGGCAGCGAAGAACCCATTGAGGCGCCAGACACCTGCCCGGAGTGTGGCACACCTGTCGAGATTGAGTACGACGCGAAGCGGATTAGTGAGATCGAAGTCCACGCACGCGCGGTCGAGCGTGAAAGAGTAAAGGCCGAAAAGGAGGGCCGATCGCCCGACCGGATCCAGCCGCCCGAACCGCTGGGCCCGCTGGATGAAACCGCTCGCTACTGCCCCAATCCCGAGTGCCCCGCCCAGTTCCGCGAGCGGATGATCCACTTCGTCGGCCGAAACCAGATGGACATCGACGCGCTCGGCGAGAAGACCATCCATCAGCTCTGTGATGCCGGCCTGCTGACCAACCTCGGTGATATCTACCGGCTCAAAGACAAACGCGACGCCCTGCTTCAGCTCGAACGCATGGGTGAGAAGAAGGTCGACAACCTGATCGAGGGTGTCGAGGAATCCAAGCAGCGCGGCCTGCTCCGCGTCCTCGCCGGGCTGACCATCCGCCACATCGGCCAGGGCGGCGCGAAACGCCTGGCCCAACACTTCGGCGATATCGACGCGCTCATCGCTGCCGGCGAAGAAGAGATCGCAGCAATCGAAGACGTCGGCCCAATCACCGCCGCCAGCGTCCGCCAGTTCCTCGACAACCCCGCCGGGCAGAACGTGATCGCGGAACTCAAGGCCGCGAGCGTCGACCTGACCGAAGAGAAGATCGAAGCCGCAGCCGACAGCCCCTTCGCCGGCAAGACCATCGTCATCACGGGCACCCTTGAGAAATATCAACGCAACGATCTCAAAAAGATCCTCGAGGGCCTGGGCGCCAAGGTCTCTGGCAGCATCAGCAAGAACACCGACCTGCTGATCGCCGGCGAGAAGGCGGGGTCGAAACTTACGAAAGCTCAAGGCCTTGGGGTTGAGGTCTGGGACGAAGCAAAACTGCTTGATACGCTACCCGTAAATTGAAACGGCGAAGAAGACTATTCCGCAAGGGCACATGGTGGTTAGATGCCATCGGTTTGTTCATCTTCGGCACCACTCTATTGCTATTAATCATCAGTATGGTTCGCTGGCTGACCGGCAGCTAAGCCGTATCGCCGCACCATCTAAAGGAAACTATCATGCCTGAAATCTTTTTCAGCACCGATATCGAAACCGACGGCCCGATCCCCGGGCCCAACTCCATGCTGAGCATGGCGACCGCCGTATACGACGCGGACAAGAACCTGCTTGGAACATTCTCCGCCAACCTCGATCTGCTCGATGGGGCACAAGGGGATCCCCAAACGATGGCTTGGTGGCAAAGCCAGCCTGACGCATGGGAGGCCTGCCGAAAGGACACACGCCCGCCAAGCGACGTGATGACCAAGTATCTCGCGTGGACGCGCTCATTCAAAGGCTCTCGAGTCTTCGTTGCCTACCCCGCGGGCTTCGACTTCACCTGGGTCTACTGGTACCTGATCCGCTTCGTAGGCGAGTCGCCATTCTCGCATTCCGCGCTCGATATTAAGACGCTCGCGATGGCGATGCTCGGCAAGGGCTACCGCGAGTCCACCAAGCGCAATATGCCCAGGCGCTGGTTTGATGATCTGCCACACACCCATGTCGCTCTGGATGACGCGATCGAGCAGGGCGCAATGTTTTGCAACATGCTGGCCGAGTTGCGGTCACAGGATACATGAGCCGATACGATAGGTATCGCATGATCCGCAAAGCCGCCGTCTCCGATGTGCCCGCGATGGCACAGTTGATCAACGACAACGCCGAGTTGGGTCTGATGCTGCCCAAGTCGTTGGCCTCGTTGTATGAGACGGTGCGCGCGTTCTATGTCATTGAAGAAGAACAAGAAGTCATCGGGACCTGCGCGATGACCGTCATCTGGGCGAACTGGGGTGAAATCGCCTCGCTGGCCGTGGCTCGTAACCGGCGCGGCAAAGGGCTTGGGCGGAAGCTCGTCGTGGCCTGCCTCGAAGAAGCGAAGTCCCTCGGTATCCCCCGCGTCATGACGCTGACGTATGAGCAGGCGTTCTTTGAGAAGCTAGGGTTCACCGTGCTGGACCGCCAGAAGCTGCCGCTGAAGGTGTGGAGCGAGTGTGTCCGCTGCCCGAAGAACCAGGCGTGCGACGAGATCGCGATGTTCACGACGCTCGAAGGCGTCGCCGATCCGCCCGAGATGCCCAGCCCACCTAAGCCGACGGCGTATGAGGTCCCGGTCGTGCTAACAAGCCGGGCCAACAACGGCAACTAAGCCGATTCGTTTTTGAAATCACCGATGCGCACGGTTGATTCGGATGCTTCTGAATCGATGCTGATCGCTGTGCACCGGTGGTTTCAAAACAGCGTTAAACTATCGGCGACATGTCTAAACCCTATGCATGGCTCGCCGAGATCGTCGAGTCAGCGCAAGCCCGTGCGCTGGCGGAGACCGCTCTGCGCCCAGTTGGTGGGGTCGCCGATGGCTCGCGGGGGTCCAGTAGCGCGGTCATGGCTGGGGCGCTCGCCGTCCAAACCAAGCGCCCGGTCTTATTGGTCGTCGCCCACCTGGACGAGGCGGACGACGCGGTAGACGACCTCGCGCTCTTTGCAGACGCGGGCTATGACCTCGACCCGGTGCGCTTCGGGGCGCTGGAGGTCCTCCCAGGGGAGTCGGGGGTAAACCTGGAGTTGTTGGCCGAGCGATTGAATGTGGTTGAAGCGCTAAGCCGCAAGCGGCTTGGGCAAGGCGTCATTGTCGCGCCGATCCAGGCGCTGATGCAGGGCGTGCCTAAGCCGGAGGCCGCCTCACAGTTCACACTCATGCTGCAAACGAATCAGGAACTCTCACCCGGTGCGCTGCTGGACTGGCTGGACCGCGCGGGCTATAGCCGGCAGGACGCCATCGAACAGCCCGGCGACTTCGCATCGCGTGGCGGTATTCTTGACCTCTACCCCCCCGCCGGCTCGGTGACCGACGCCCACGGCAACCCCGGTCCGATCGGGCCAGTCCGGATCGACTACTTCGGCGACGAAATCGAAACGCTCTGCCGGATCGACAGCGACATGATGGGCTCGGGCCAGCGATTACAATCCGTCTCGCTGATCGGCGCGAACCCGGCAGCCGTACAGAATACGACCGATACGGTCTGCCTCGTCGATCTGCTGCCGGACGACACGCTGCCCGTGCTGCACGAAGCGATGGAGCTGAGCGAGCAGGCCCGCGGCTACTTCGAACGGCTCACCGACCCGGTCGGCATCTACGCGCCGAAGACGATCTTCAATAAGCTGCTGGATCGGCCGCACCTGGAGATCAACCAGTACTCCGCCGCGACCGGGACCTCGCGCGAGCACAGCGTTGCTCTGCCACTTACGCCTCTGCCCACCTTCGACACCGACGCGAAGCGTGCGATCGCGGAGCTTGCTGCGATGAGTGAGGAGCTGCGGGTGGTTGTGATCTGCCGGCAAGCGGCAGAGGCGCAGCGGCTCGGTGAGTTGTTTGATGAGTTTGCGCCGGTGGCAAAGCAGCGCATCGCGATCGAGATCGGTGGGCTGCATCGTGGGTTTATTTGGGATAGTGATTTACTTTTAGATGGAGAGGGTTCGACCCCGCCGCGTGATGCTGGCGCATCAAGCAGCGGGCTTAGTGATCACAACCCCAAACCCCAAATCTGTCTTGTTCCCCACCACGAGCTCTTCCACCGTTTCGATACCGGTCGGCGGGTCCGCAAGATCACTGCACCGAACAATGACGCGGGCAAAGCCGTGTCAGACGCGTTCCTTGATCTCGAAGTCGGCGACTATGTCGTGCACGTCGACCACGGCATTGCGGTCTTCGCCGGCCTGCGAACGATGCGCCGAGAAGGACGCAGCGAGGAGTACCTCACGCTTGAGTTCGACCAGAGCGCGAAGCTGCACGTGCCCGCCTCGCAGATCGACCTGATCCAGAAATACGTCGGCGGGTTCTCCGGGCGCCCCCCGCTCAGCAAGATCGGCGGCAAGCGCTGGCAGAAGCAGAAAGACTCCGTCGCCGAGGCGGTCAAGGACCTCGCCGCTGAGCTGCTGCGCGTGCAGGCCGCTCGGCAGACCCAGCCCGGTATCCGCTACCCCGCCGACACGGCCTGGCAGAAGGAGTTCGAAGCCGAGTTCCCCTTCCAGGAGACCGAAGACCAAGTCAGCGCGATCGCCGCGGTTAAACGCGATATGGGTGAGGACCGCCCGATGGACCGGCTGATCTGCGGGGATGTGGGCTTCGGCAAGACCGAGGTCGCGATCCGCGCCGCGTTCAAGGCCGCCGAGTTCGGCAAGCAGGTCGCGGTGCTGGTGCCGACCACGGTGCTCGCCGAGCAGCACGAACGCTCATTCAAGGCGAGGATGGCGGACTACCCGTTCACCGTCGCGTCGATGTCCCGCTTCAAGACCGGCAAGCAGCAGAAAGAAACCCTCGACAAAGTCCAGCGTGGGCAGGTCGACATCCTCATCGGCACGCACCGGATCCTCAGCGAGGATGTGAAATTCGCGGACCTCGGGCTGGTTATCATCGACGAAGAGCAGCGCTTCGGCGTCGAGCACAAGAACAAGCTGCTGGCCTTCCGGATGACGGCCGACGTACTCACGCTCAGCGCAACACCGATCCCACGCACGCTCCACATGTCGATGATCGGGCTGCGCGATATCTCCTCACTAACCACGGCCCCGGTGGATCGGCGGGCGATCGTGACCGAGGTTGTGCCGCACGACAAGCGTCGGATCAAGCAGGCGATCATCCGCGAGCTCAACCGGGACGGGCAGGTCTACTTCGTCCACAACCGGGTGCATAACATCGATGCGGTCGCGAACGAGATCCGGACGCTGGTGCCCGATGCGAAGGTGATCGTCGGGCACGGCCAGATGTCGCCCCGCGAGCTTGAGAAGGTCATGCTGTCGTTCATCAAGCGGCAGGTCGACGTGCTGGTCAGCACGACCATCATCGAGTCGGGCATTGACATCCCGACGGCGAACACGATGCTGATCAACCAGTCGAACCACTTCGGCCTGGCTGAGCTGCACCAGTTGCGTGGGCGTGTCGGGCGTTGGAAGCACCGGGCGTACTGCTACCTGCTGCTGCCCGAGGATAAGACCGTCAGTGAAGTCGCGGCCAAACGGCTTAAAGCGATCGAGAGCTATACCATGCTCGGCGCGGGGTTCAAGATCGCGATGCGCGACCTCGAGCTGCGCGGCGCGGGCAACCTGCTCGGGGCCGAACAATCCGGCCACATCGCCGCGGTGGGCTACGAGATGTACTGCCTGCTGCTGGAGCACGCGACCAAGCGGCTGAACAACCAGCCCATCATCGAGGTGAGCAAGACGCACCTGGAACTGCCGATCAACGGGGCTCTACCCAAGCGGTTTATCAAGTCGGACAAACACCGGATGGAGGCGTATCGCCGGGTGACGCGCGTCGAGAACCTGCCTGATTTGGACGCCGTCGTTGAAGACCTGACCGACGCGTACGGCAAGCCGCCCGAGCAGGCCCAGCGGTTTATCGATCTCGCTGAGTTGCGTATCGCGGCGGCGCAGCTCGGGGTCGACCGCCTGCAACTCGAGGGACCGGACCTGATCTTCACGGTCGGCTCGATGAAGGACGCAGCGAAGAAGCTGGAGCGGGTCTTCAACGGCGCACCCGGTCGCGTCACGGTGCTCGATGAAAAGACGGTGTACTGGCGTCCACCGGCCAGCTACCTGGAGGAGCCGGTCACGATGCTCGCGGTGCTGCGGAAGCTGGTGGTTCGGCCGGTGCGAAAGGAAGGCTTGAGGCTTGAGGCTTGAGGCTTGTTTGTTACTCAAGCCTCAGGACTCAAGCCTCAAGACTACAATCGCAACATGCTCCACATCGCCCTCTACCAGCCGATCATCCCGCAGAATGTGGGGAACATCGCGCGGACCTGCGTGGGCATGGATGCGCACCTGCACATCATCGGGCCGACGATCGTGGATTTGTCGGACAAGGCGGTGAAGCGTGCCGGGCTGGATTACTGGGACGATCTTGTCCTTACGCAGCACGAAAGCCCCGAGGCGTTTTTCGGATGGACGGATGCAGGTGGGATGGGTGTCCCGCCCGTCAAGATCACTAACAGTGAAACCGACGGGCGGGACGCCCGTCCCACCGGCACCATGTATGCCGTCACCAAGTTCGCGACGACCCGCTTCGACAAGCCACCCTATCGTGACAACGATATCCTGCTCTTCGGCAGCGAACGCGAGGGCCTGCCCGCGGAAGTACATAAAAAGTTTGACGCGCGACAGAAAATCGCGATCCCGATCCCGGGCGCGGTGCGCAGCTACAACCTGGCAAACACGGTTGCGATCACGCTGGCGGTCGCGATGAGCCGGGCGGAGCTTTGGCCTGAAGACTGGGTACCGAAAGATGGATACACCCCGCCTAATACGTTTACACTCGGCCCCGATTGACCATCCAGTTCCCACGGGAGTTGATCGCGTCACGGTACTGCCTAGCGTCTTCTTCGCTGAAGCAGACGAACGTGATCCGGCCGGGGTGCTCATTGCGGAGCAGGTGGCCGTGCGCGTGGCCGAAGGCGATACGTGCGGCGCGTGGTTTAGGGAAGTTGTACACACCGGTGCTAATCGCGGGGATGGCCAGGTGCTGGACCTGGTGCTCGACGGCTAAAGCAAGGACCTGCATGTAGCAGGACGCGAGCAGCGTGTCTTCATGTGTGTAGCCGAGCTTGGCGGAGTCGTCTCCGGGCGCGCCAGGAACACCGGTATCTTGGACGCCGGACCAGACCGGGCCGACGGTGTGGAAGATGTGCTGGATGCCCAGCTTTTCCAAGCCGAACGCGGGTGTTCGCCTAGCCAGGCCGGTCGGACAGCCGGTCGGGTGGTGCTCGCGGTTGTAGGCAACAAGTTCATCCCACCCTGCCGCGTCGTGGATCGCACCGTCCACACCCCCGCCACCAAGCAAGGACTCGTTCGCTGCGTTGACAACGGCATCAACACCAAGGGCAGGGTCGAGTGCTGCGATGTCTGCGACCAGCACATCGATCCGCTCGACCGGATCATTGAGCCGATGGTCGGCTGAGCTGTCGTGCCCGCCTGATTGGAACTGAGGCAGTTCCATCACGAGGGTAGGTCGGCCTGCGGGTCACGCAGCGCGATAGGCTTGTCCAGCAGTTCCTTCATGATGAAGGCCTTACGCAGCGCATCACGACTGTTGAGGCCGACCGCCGTTCCGCCGCCAATCGCTCCAGACCGTCGTGAGGTCTTGGTCACCGCGGTGTCCTGCGGCATTGCCTGGGCAACGGCCCGCTCACGCTGGCTACCCGTCTTCGCGCGGGGCTGCTGACGCGGCTGGCTGCGACGTTGCTGCTGATTAGCGCGGCGCTGTCGTTGCCGCTGGGCCTGGGCCTGCTGCTCGGCCTCGGCTCGTTGAGCCTGCCTGCGACGCTGCTGCTTGGCACGCTCCTGCTGGGCACGGCGTTGCTGCTCGGCACGCTCACGCTGGGCGCGTTGCTGCTGTGCTGCCTGGCGACGCTGCTGCTCGGCCTGCTGCTCGGCACGGGCACGGGCCTGACGCAACGCCTCGGCCTGGGAGTCACCCTGCTGCGCGGGTACTCCCGCCTGTTCACGGGCGCGCTGACGGGCCAATTCGATCCGCTCGGCCATGGTCATCTGCGCGGGGTTGGGCGACGAACTGTCGGCACGCATGTCAGACAACGCCTGCTGCTGCTCGCGCCGCTGGGCCTGCATCTCGTCCCACTCTTCGAGCGACCTCCCTTTACGACGCTTCTCACGCGCATCATCGTTGCCCGTCGCAGCGGCTAAACCTTTCACGATCCACGCAACGACGATGATGATCGTAATGATTGCGCCAAGCCCACTCATATCGTTGCTCCTTAGTCCGATGGCACTGAATCCGCGGTCGACACATCCATTGTAGCGTCAGCCACCGCGAGGAGCGGACGAGCCCCGCCACGAGCAATACGCTCCAGGCTTAAGCCGTAGACTCGCTGCAAGACCTCGGGCGTCAGGACTTGATCCCAGGGCCCCGCCGCTACGAGCCGGCCCGCGTCTAAAAGCCATGCTTCGTCCGCATACCGCACCGCCAGATCAAGCTCGTGCAGGACGACCAGTACAGCCAGCCCTCCCTCGGCCAAGGATCGAAGACGCTGCATCATCCCGTGCCGATGATGCAGGTCCAGATGGCTGCCGGGCTCGTCCAGCAGCATCGCCTGCCCAGCGAACGACGACTGCACCTCGGCGCGGGCGAGCAGGACGCGCTGCTGCTGCCCGCCGGACAGTTCGACCATGGCGCGATCCGCGACATCGCCTAGACCGGCCTGCTCGATCGCTTGATCGACACGCCGGCTAACTTCTCGCCGACTATGACCGTTAGCCCCCATCGCGATGACCTGCCGGACCGTAAACGCGAAGCGCACACCCGGCCGCTGCGGCACATAACTCATCCGCCGCGCTCTCTCCTTCGGCGTCAAAGACCCAACCGGCCGACCCTCGATCTCGATCTTGCCCGACCACGGCTGAAGCAGCCCGAGCACGAGCTTCATGAGTGTGGTCTTACCCGCTGCGTTCGGCCCGACTATCGCGGTTAGCTTGCCCGGCTCAAGCCCGGTACTGACCGTATTCAACACAGGCGTTGCGGTGTACCCAAAGCACACCTGATCGATCGAAATGATGGGCTCGGCATTGGCCATGACGCCGATCTTATCGGATTGTTAAGCGAGACAAGGCTGCGCGATAAGCGCGCCAGCGGATCGCCCTGCAGGGCGTCGGCAAAGAAAATCGGTTTTAACGGTTATGCCTCTCAGGTCGGCTCCTGATCCCGCCGATCTTCGCGATATCCAACAACCCTAAGGTGGCTCATGGGACAGGAACCCTCCAACACGTCAACCGGCGGCGACGCACCCCCGGTCTCGAACCAGCCGCTGGACCTGCTCAGCGACCTGGAGTCCCGGCTCGGTCAGCTCAAAGACTGGCAGGCACAGACCGACCAGCAGCTGAAAGAGATGCAGGAAGAGTCGATGCGGATCGATGCCCTCCGCGACGAAGCGAACGGGATGCAGCGCGCCTGTGAAGAACGCCAGCGATCGCTGGATGAGCAGAAGCAGCAGTTGCACGGTGAGTTGGAATCCCTCGCTTCGCAGGAACAGCAACTCGACGAAGCCCGCCAGCAGCTGGACCAGGATCGGTCCGAGCTGGAGCAATCCCGTGAAGCGCTGCTGAAAGAGCACAATCAAGCTGAAACTGATCGTGAAGCGATTAAACAGCAGCACCAGGATTTGGCTAGACAGCAAGAAGAACTCAAAAGCCGTTTTGTAGAACTATCGGAAAAAGAAGCCGAGCTAAGCGAACAGCTCGAGCAGACCAAGCAGCAGCAGGCCGCAATCGGCGAGCAACAGCAAGCCATCAATGCCGAGCGTGATGAGCTGGGGCAAGAACGCGAAGCGCTGGAGAACTGGCAGCATGAGATCGACGAGGCCCGTTCGCAGTTTGATGACCAGCGTGCGGAGCTCGCCGAGCAGCGCGAAGCCGTAGACCGTCATCGCTCCCAGTTCGAAGCCGACCAGGCCTCATTGAGCCAGCAGCAGGACGACCTCTTCGAACAGAGAAAGCAGGTCGAACGGATCAAGATCGACCTGAAACTCAAGGCGGAAGCGCTCCAGGCCCAGCAGCAGCATCTCGAGCAAGCCCGCGAAGAGCTCGTCGAACAGGCGATGCAGGTGCCCAGCGACGCGGACGAGAAGTTCGCAGAGTTCAAGCAGGCGAAGGCCGAACTCGAACAGGCCAAGCTCGAGCTGGAGTCGCGCCACGACGAGTTGCAGGCCTCGATGAGCGAGCTGGATGCACGTGACACAGCGCTGCACAAACGGCAGGAAGAGCTCGACGACACGCAGGCCAAACTCGAACAAGTCCGTTTCGAACTCAACGAGCGCCAGGCGCGGGCCGCTTCGCAATCGGATGGTGCATCGGTCCAGTCTGAGGAACTGGACCGCAAGCTTGAGGATTACGAGCGTAAGAGGGCAGACCTCGAGAAGAAGCGGGAGCAGTTCAAGCAGACGCTGGAGCAGAGCCGCCAGCAGATCGAGGCCGAGCGTGCCGAAGCACACCGCCGAGAGACCGAACTGGAAGCCCGCGTGAAGGAGCTTGAACAGAACGCCGGCCAAGGCACCGCGGTACCCGTGACCGCGGATGACACGACAAATCAGCGACGTCGTAGCCAGCTGCGGAAGTATCGTGCACTGCTGCGGGAACGATCCAAGGCCTTGCAGGACGAGCAGCTCAAGATCCAGTCCTCCAGCCAGCAATTCACAGGCCTGGAGAAAGAACGGCAGATGCTCGTTGAGGTAAAGCGCTTCCTGGAAACCAGCGAGGGCGAGATGGTCAAGCGCTGGGCGACCGGCCGGGCGGCTTCGCTCGTGATCGGCGCGGTGGTCATGCTGGTCTTCGCCGCACTGGCGAGCCTGCTCGCCGCGAATCAGCTGGTCCAGCCGAAGTGGCAGGCATCGATGATGATCAGCGTAACCACGCCTGAGGGTGAGACCCCGCCGACAAAAGATCAGTTCCTCTCAGAATTTGAAGAGGTCCTGCTCAGTGAACCGGTGCTGAACGCCGCGATGCTTGAGATGGACAAGGCGGACGCGAACGTCCGTGTCGCCGCCTCGCCGAAGGAACTGAAAGCTTTCCTGCAGGAACACCTCGTGATCGCGGGCGTCCCGGGGCGTGCCGACCTCTCGCTGCAGGGTGAAGACAAGCAGTTGCTCCAGCCGGTCCTTGCGTCGATAGGCAAGGCCATCGTCGGCCACAACGCCTCGAAAGACTACCAGGCCAAGCGTGAACCGAGCACCCGTATCGCCAGCCCGGCCAAGCTCGTGGACCTGCCGATCGCCAACGGGACCAACGAGAAGTTCACCCTGGCCGGCATGACCTTCGGCGGGATTGTCCTGGTTGCATTGCTTGGCTACATCTTCCTCCGCGTCACACTAAACCGCTCTAAGCGGATGTTCGGTGAGGAGATCGAAGAGCTAACGATCCTGGATAAGCCGGAAACCTGGTCGCCATTGCACGCACCGAACAAATAAAACAGGGGGCTTGTAGCACCGCAAGACAGTACTGCTTAATTGTATGTTTGAGCCACTTGCAAGGGGCTGAGCCGGAGGGGCTCGGCCTCTTGCTTTTTTAGTCAATGAATCAAGCGGTGATAGGATCGGCCTTGACATCTACCACAGCCCCATCACGCTGGTCGGGCCAACGCAAACTGCGGATGCGGCGGGGCAGGAGGCGTGGCTTGAGTTCGCTTACCAAGGCCAAACCAATCCAGGCACACCCGACTACCAGCATCAGGTAGAAGAAAGCTGCCAAGTAGTGACCAAGTACGACACAGGCCGCGAATAGGCCCAGCCCCATGAGCCCGACGATCAGCGTGCCTCGGACGTACCAAGGCAATTTGCCACGTGCGCGTCCCACGCCATGCCCGGCGGAGCCTGCCGTCGTGCCGCTTTTGGGCGTGACCTCCCAGACCTGCCCCGCACGGAAGCCTTCAAATGTCGCCTGTGTCAACGCCCAAGCCGTGCCGAGGTTCATGAGGTAGCCAAACGGCGCATAGCGCAGCCAGATCGGGAGCTCGACCGGCGGGCGCTGGTCCGCTTTTTCAGCCGGGTCCTCGGCGAGCGTCTTGTTCTCAAGGTGGCGGAACAGCAGCGACTGCAACAGGCAGGCGACATACAAGGCTGTGGCTGGGATCCACAAACCGATGTACGCAGCGGCCTTGAAGTAGGGCAGCACACCCAGCGTCATCATCAACGCCCCGACGGGGCCCCACGACAGGTGCACGCGTTGGAGCAGGTCGAAGCGGGTTGCAAGCGGAGCCTTCCCGTTAAGGATCATGCGGGTGTAGTGCAGCGTGACGCGGGTCCAGCCCCGTTTCCAGCGCATCTGCTGACGGAGGAACCCGTTGACGGTGTCGGGGAGTTCCGAGGCAACCCGCAGGTGGTCCAGGTAGACCATCTTCCGGCCCGCGAGCGTCGAGCGGATCGTAATCTCCACGTCCTCCACTTCGCTCATACAGTTCCAGCCGCCGGCCGCTTCAAGCGTCTCGGCGTGCCAGATCCCCGCGGTGCCGTGGAAAATCGGCGGGGCCCCTGACCGGGACCTGGCGGTCTGCTCGGTCATCTGGTGCATATCCAGCTTGTTCGCCTGCAGCGCGGTAAAGACCGAATCAAACCGGTTGTAATACGACCACCGCGCTTGCACCGCGCCGATCCCATCATCTTTGAAGTAGTGCACCGTCTTGCGCAGAAAGTCGGCAGGGATCTTGAAGTCCGCATCGAAGATCGCAAGCAGTTCACCGCGGGCACGCTCGGTGCCGTAGCGCAGTGCACCCGCCTTGAAGCCGGTCCGATCCCCGCGCACCAGATGCTGGATCTCCAGGCCCGGGTTGTCTTTCCGGAGTTGGTGGATCTTGTCGATCGCGATGGTGGACGTCACCCCGTCATCCGAATCGTCGAGGTACTGGATCTGCAGCCTGTCGTGTGGATAGTCCAGACCAGCGGCGGCGTCTAGGCACTGCTCAGCGAGGTGCCCCTCGTTGTAGACCGGCAGTTGGACCGTGACGACCGGCAATTCATCCTCGTCGTACCGTGCCACGGGCTCGGGGTCCGGGCCGCGCAGCTTGCGGTACTTCAACAGCAGCCTGAGCTGGAACAACGCCATCAGCAGCAAGTAAATTACAAACGCCGTGACGACCGTATAGATCGCGACCGACAAGCCAATCCAAAACCACATCATGACGAAGACCTCTCGAATGGATCTGCCCCAAGCACAATTGTCCAGCCCGGCAAAAAATCCATCTTGCGAGCGAGACATTCGGGCCTACTACGTGTTTATCGGACAGCTGCGAACCCAACCTGAGAGCGGGTTCGATCGGCCAGGCTTGGCGTCCTCCTGAGGGATCAAACACCCCTGCTCGACCCGGCCCAGGAAGTGGCGGAATCAGCTTATTTCAGGTATCATTATGGTTTCAGCAATACCGCCCCACCGGCCGACAAAAACGGTCAAAATTCCCTGAAAAAATGGGCTAAACGCGAGGACGCCCGGTCCATGAGCGACGCAGGCTCGACACCCAACACCGCCCCCGAATCCGTGCCCGATCGAAGCGGCGCAGACGACTATTCCGAGGACTCCATTTCGGTACTCGAGGGTCTCGACGCCGTCCGTAAACGCCCGGGTATGTACGTCGGCGGGACCGACGCGACGGGCCTGCACCACCTGGTCTGGGAGACTGTTGATAACGCCGTGGACGAGGCCCTCGCGGGGCACTGCGACGAGATCAAGGTCGTCATCGGCGAGGACGAATCCATCACCGTGATCGACAACGGCCGGGGCATCCCCGTCGGGGCATACAAGCACGAAGACCCCAACCTCAACGGCAAGCCCACGGTCGAGATCATCATGACCGTCCTGCACGCAGGCGGGAAGTTCGATTCCAACTCCTACAAGGTCTCCGGCGGGCTTCACGGCGTCGGCGTCACCTGCGTCAACTTCCTCTCGCAGTGGCTCGAAGTCGAAGTCGCCCGAGATGGTCAGCTCCACGCGATCGCCTTCGAGCGCGGCGAATTAACGACCCCCCTGCACGTCATCGGCGAGTCCGCGGGCTCGGGCACAAAGATCTCCTGGCGCCCCGACCCCGAGATCTTCGACGATGTCCATCACAACTACGACACCATCGCCGGGCGTCTCCGCGAGCGTGCCTTCCTGAACCCCGGCATCAAGATCATCCTCACCGACGAACGCGGCGA
Source organism: Planctomycetota bacterium (assembly GCA_039024275.1). GTDB lineage: Bacteria > Planctomycetota > Phycisphaerae > Phycisphaerales > Phycisphaeraceae > JAHQVV01. Next base: position 80,688 of record JBCDKD010000004.1, read on the forward strand.
TCAAAAAACCGAGGCCTTCAAGTACGACGACGGTATTGTCGCGATGGTCAAGTATCTCGGCGAAGGGAAGAACGTGGTGTCAGACGTGGTCTCCATCCACGCCGAATCTGACGACGGCTTATCGAATATCGATGTCGCGTTCCTCTACACCGACGCTTATTCCGAGTTTACCCAGAGCTTTACGAACAACATCAATAATCCGTACGGTGGCACGCACCTCTCGGGCTTCAAGACCGCGCTGACCCGAACGTTCAACAACTACGCCAAGCAGGAGAACCTGCTGAAAGGTTCGACCAGCGTGTCCGGCGACGACTGGCGCGAGGGCATCATCGCCGTCATCTCTGTCAAGATCCCCGACCCGGCGTTCAACAACCAGCCGAAAGAGCGGCTCTTAAACCCCGAGGTCGAGGGGCTGGTCAGCGGCGCGGTGGGCGACGCGCTCACCGCGTGGTGCGAGCAGAACCCGGTGATGGCCAAGAAGATCTGCCAGAAGGCCGCCATGGCCGCCGAGGCACGCGAGGCCGCCCGCAAGGCACGCGACCTGACCCGCCGGAAGGGCGCGCTTGACTCCGGCGGCCTGCCCGGAAAGCTCTACGATTGCACGAGCAAAGACGTCGAGTCTTCCGAACTCTACCTCGTCGAAGGCGACTCGGCAGGCGGCTCGGCCAAGGGCGGGCGGGACCACAACACGCAGGCCATCCTCCCGCTCAAGGGCAAGATCCTCAACGTCGAGAAGGCCCGCCTTGACAAGATCCTCGGCTTCGAAGAGATCCGCGCCATCATCCAGGCGCTCAACTGCGGCATCGGCAACGACGACTTTGATATCGGCAAGCTCCGCTATGGCAAGATCATCATCATGACCGACGCGGACGTCGACGGCAGCCACATCCGCACGCTGCTGCTGACCTTCTTTTTCAGGCAGATGCCTGAGCTGATCAAGCAGGGCCGGGTCTTCATCGCCCAGCCGCCTCTATTCCAGGTCACGCGGCGTAAAAAGAGTGAGTACATCCTCAACGAGCGGAAGATGCGTATTGCGCTCGGCCGGCTCGGTGTCGAGGGGGCAACGCTCATCGCCTACAACGAAGACCGCTCTGAACGGCTCAGGGTGGAAGGCGAGCAGCTTGCCGTCCTCCTGCACACGCTCGAAACCCTCGAAGACCTGACACAGGTGCTCGGCCGGCGCGGGATCGCGCTCGACGCCTTACTGAACCTCCGCGGCCAAGACCCGGATGGTAAAAACCGCATGCCGCGGCTGCGCGTGCATGTCCCGCGTGTTGAGTTTGACGGCCGAGACAACAGCGAAGCCAACGAGATCGCGGGCGAGCACTTCTTCTGGTCCGAAGCGGATGAAGACGCCTTCCGCAAACAGCATAGGCTCGGTGCTGCGGACCCCGCGATGGATGAAGTCATCGATGGGCACACGGAAACCACGCAAGCCACGCGCCCCTCGACCCGTCAGGAACTGCACGAGGCCAAGGAAATCGAGAAGCAGTTTGTGAAGCTGGAATCGCTGGGGTTGTCGGTCGAGGACTACACGCTCGAGCAGACCAAGTCTGTCACGGGCCTCCCCGAGCCGACAAGATTCGAACTGCTGGTCGAAAACAACAAGCCAGCGAGCGCGAAAGCCGCCATAGCAGTAGGCGCGGGCGACGCTTCGCCTACCTCGTCGGTGACCGCGGAGGGTGCCGAGCCGGTCGTAAACCTGCGTGAGTTGGTCGGTGTGATCCACGAGGCCGGCAAGCGCGGCATGGAGATCAAGCGTTTCAAAGGGCTGGGCGAGATGGATGCCGAGCAGCTATGGGAGACGACCATGAACCCGGACAACCGCGTGCTGCTGCGCGTGACGTGGGACGCGGCAAGCGAGGCGGAGAAGCTCTTCTCCGTGCTGATGGGTGACGATGTCGAGCCACGGCGAAGGTACATCGAAGACCACGCGCTGGAAGTCAAGAATCTAGACGTCTGATCGATGCCTGTTGGGCCTGCCCAGGGCACCTCGACGAATTTGCTAGGCTACTGCGGATGTCGATGTACCCCTCCGAGCCTGGGCCGACCCAAGGGTATTACTACCAGCCCCCGCCGACCAACGCGCTGGGGATCGCCGGCTTTGTTGTCTCGCTGTCGGGCATGATTGTCTGCCTCGGCCTGATCAGCCCGATCGGGCTCGTCCTGTCGCTGATCGCGCTCGCCAAGTCACCACGGGGCTACGCGGTGGCGGGCAGCATCATCGGCCTGCTCGGCTCGGCTCTGGGGGCCCTCACCATCTTGGTCCTGACCAACAACATCAACCTCAACCTGTTTGGCTCGCCCTTCTACAGCCACACCTACAACCAGATCGAGGCCGCCAGCTACGACATCGACAACCACTTCCTCTCGAACCAGGACACGCTGCCCGACGAAGCAACGGGCGATGCGATCATCGCGGGCTACTACGACGAGTGGAACAACAGCCTCAAGTACAGTCCCGCCCCCAACTCAGCAGCGGACTACACCATCACAAGCCTTGGCCCAGACGGTACGCTCAACACCACGGACGACATCGTCCAGTACTACACCGCGCAAACGCAAACCGAGCTTGCGATGGACAACGCGACCTATGAGATCGATGACTTCGTAAGCCGTAACGGATCGATGCCCAACTTTTCGACGGGTAACAGCTTGATCATGCACTGGCGGGATACCTGGGGCAAGTCGATCCAGTACGAGCAGGTCACCGGCTCGAGCATGGACTACGCCCTGACCAGCGCCGGGCCCGACGGGCAGTTTCAGACCAGCGACGACATCTCCGCACGGTTCACCGCGTACAACCACTACAGCGGCAATACCCCGCCGAGCGCCCCCATCGAAACCGAGATGCGCGATGTCGAGGCCGCTTTTGATGCCGCCGCGAAGAAGATCATCGCGTCCTTCCCCGCCGACGCCGCGTTACCGACCGCGGCGCTCATCAAAGAGCAGGCAGGCGAGTTGCTCGACGCTTGGTCGGTGCCGATGCGGTACAAACCCACCGAAAACCCGCCCTACTACCACCTCGTCTCCGCGGGCCCCGACCGGCAGTGGGACACCGCCGACGATATCACCCGCAGCTTCTTTTTCGCCCCGACCGGCGGAACCGATGGCCCGGAGTGATCCGGCGTCTATCATGACAGTGATGGACAGCAACCCCGCACCAACCCCACACAAGCGGCCCTCACGCGGCTGGTACCTGCTGTCGCTGGTGCTGTTTGCTGGCTCGCTGGCCATCTTTGTATCCACGCTGATCAGCAAGGCCAGCTACCTCAAAGAACAGATCGCGCCGATGCCCCGGTTTGTCGGGCCGACGGGCGAAGGCGGCTTTGTCGTCACCATCGACAGGCCCGGCAAGCACAACATCTACTACGAAAACCTGGGCAGTCTAGACGGAAAAGCATTCGACACACCCCGACGCCAGGTCTGGACGACCTTCGCCGCGCCGTCGATGGCGTGCACGGTGACGCATGTCGCAACAGGCGAAACGATCGAGGTGCTGCTGCCGGGGCAGCGCGATACCGAGGCGAAGTCGAGGACCAGCGAGGATCAGATCGTCAACTACAAAATCGATGGCATGCAGGGCCACAGCGCCTGGGTTTTCGAGGTGGAGCAGGCGGGTGATTACCGCATCGACTTGAGATACAACGAAGCGGTCCACGTCGAGGCGGGCAGCATCGAGATCCCGCCGGAGCTGACCAAAGCGGAGAAGAAGGAGATGCTGACCGAGGACGGCACGGTCTACGAAGCCATCCGGCGCGAGGCGATCGAGCGTGCCGCGCTGGCCGAGTTGGAGCCGATCGACGTGCTCTTCGCGGTCGGCCAGGACCCGACACGCGGCAGCTTCTTCAATGTCATCGGCCTGAAAGGTGCGGCCACCGTGCTCGCATTCGGCTTCACGTTCGCGGTGATGATCAGCCTCGTCACGCTCATGCTCCGCGGCGGGCACGTCACCCCGCGTGGCGAGATGGACCGGGTCCGCCGATTTGGCCAGCCCGCCGAGTAAGCCACTGTCGGCCTACCGGTCGACCGGGGTCAGCACCAGCCCGCGCTGTTCAAGGATCGGCCTGAGCCGGTCGTACCCCACCGCCTGCACCGGGATGCCTTCGTCGATCGCGATGACCGCGGCGGTCGCGGCGCTCTCGCCGAGGATCATGAAGACCGGCTCCATGCGGATCGAGCCGAACGCGATGTGTGTCGCCGACAGCGACCAGGGCACGAACAGGTTCTCGCACTCGTCTCGCCTGGGTACGATCGCGCGGTAGCTGATGCCGTACGCCTTCCCGCCGAGGTACGACTGGATGTCGCCCTCGTTCTTGACCATGCCGTTCACGACGACGCGCTGCGTGTTGTGGGAGTCGAGCGTGTACGCGCCCAGGCCGATCGCGTCATCAACCGGCAGCCTGCGTCGGCAGTGGTTCTCCGTCATGACGAAGCCGGACCGCATCCGCCGGGCCTCGCGGACGTAGAGGTTGTAGGGCCAGTGGCCGTTGTCGACGAACTCATCCTTCGGCAGGCCCCACCCGCCATACAACTTGCGGATGTCTTCTGGCACGCGTGGGTGGTTCTGCAGCGTCCAGATCAGGCCGCGTTGCCAGTTCTTGTATTGTTCTGCGAGCGTTTCTCGCTCGTCGTGGTCGAGTGTCGCCCAGTTCCAGCCGTCGCCGTAGTTTGCTCCGATGAGGTTCATGCTGATCCCGCCGGTGTTGTTCGAGTCGGTCTTGCGGTTGGGCATGGGGCTGGTCTTGAAAAAGCCCCACTTCTGCCCCTGCTCGATCGAGCGGAACAGGATTTCATAGTTGAGTTCGTCGTAGCCCTCGGGCTTCTGGATCATGACCCGGTTCTCGGGCACATCGGTCAGGCACAGGCGGTAGCAGTACGACTGCAGGCGGTGGTCACCCCCGCCTTTTTCGCCACCGAGGCCCGGGTTGACCCCGGGGAGCAGGCCGCTGCTCGGGTCGCCCTTCACGATATAGGGGTCGATGCCGTTGCGGAGTTGGTTCTTCTTGGCGACGCCGGTGTTGCCGTTGCCCTGCTCGTTGAATTCGCTGTTGGACTCGCGCCCGACGACATACGACACCCCGGCCCCGGGCATAAGGTCCCCTTCGTACGACGCGTCGATGAACATCTTGGCCTCGATGGTCATACCACTCTCGAGCTTGATCGCGGCGATGCGTCTACCGTCTTTGATCACGCCGCCATCAAAATCGAGACGGCCCTTGATGATGGTTACGCCCGCCTCCTCGGCCATCTGATCGAACACCCTCTCGGCGATCTTCGGCTCGAAGACCGACGCGAGTTGTGTCTTAGCATCAAACGCCGCGGTGCCCTGCCCCTTGTTCGGGTAGGTCGCGCGCTCCTGGTAGACCCATGCCGAATCGTCCTGGTAGTGCTTGTAGAGCCTGTGGTAGAACTCGCGCGAGAGCCCGCCGAGGATTTTAGGATTGCCCAGGTCCGTCCAGCCCAGCCCGGAGGAAGTGAGCCCGCCGAGGTGGCCGTACTGCGAGACGAGGATAACGTCCTTGCCCTGCTGCTTCGCAGCGACAGCCGCAGTAACCCCACCGGACGCGTCGCCGTAGACCACGATGTCGGCTTGAAGCGTCTGAGGCGACCCACCTAACTGACAACCCAATAGAAAGAAGCTGCTCAAGCAAAATGCCAAAGCACCGATCCATCCCATTCGATTCATCCGAAACACTCCTTCTCTGCGTTCATAACCTGTGGACTAACAATTATGACAGACCGGCAGACCCGCGATGCATTACCCGCAAATCATGCTTGCCCACACCGCTGCGTCGGTCTACCGTATTGAAGTGGCGCCTGGCCAAGAAGACGCCCAGCAGGTTGACACATGCTTGATCTCATCATCGCGGCTTGTATCGTCGCAGCCCTCAGCCTCATGACATGTATCCTGGGGTATCGGCTCGGTCGGATTGAGAAACACTGGCCAAGCATCGCCTTGCTGATCGCGACGGGCCTGCTTTACGGGCTCTACGTGCTGTTCGTCCGTGACAGCGTTCTGCTCGTGCAACTGCTGCCCCTCAGCGCGGTGCCGATCCTTGGCGACCCCACGCCTTGGATGGCGTCGCTTGCAGCAGGCGTGCTGCTCGCTCAACACCGGGTCATGCTCATCCGGCGGGCCATCATCGCCGGCCTGGTTGTGGCGATGGGTTGGCACGGCCCTGTACGTGCACTGACCACGACGCCGCCGGAGACCTACAACACCTGGAACCAGGGCGTCTGCTTGCAGTCCACCTTCTCCACCTGTGGGCCTGCCGCAGTAGCCACCCTGCTGAAACAGCACGGCGTCAAGACCGACGAGACCACGATGGCCCGGCTCTGCCTGACCAACGACAAGGGCACGCACCTGACCGGCCTGTACCGTGGCTTGACGCTCAAGGCACCGGCCGGTACCGCCGTGCACGCCGCGCAACTCGGTGTTGACGAACTCATCGCAACCCCTGAACGATTACCCGCCGTGGCCTCGCTCATGCTCACGCGCGAACTGGCGGAAGCCGAGCCACGCTACGTCGAGGACTGGGGCTGGGACGTCGGCGTGATGCACGTGGTCACGCTGCTTGCCGTGGATGAACAAGGCTATGTCCTCGTCGCCGACCCCGGCGTCGGGCCGGAGCGGTGGAACCCAGAAGGCCTGCGCGGGTTGTGGATCGGCGAGGTGCTGTACCTTGCACGGGATGACTGAGCCGAAGCCCCCCGCCCCGACCTACCGGCACGTCGCCTGGGCCTACGACGCGGTCGCGTCGGCCTACTCGCTGGGCGCGATCGACCGGGCCAAGGCCTGGCATCACCGCTTGATCCAGCCGGGCATGCGTGTGCTCTACGCGGGCGCGGGCCGCGGCAAAGAGGTTGCCGATGCCTGCCTGCGCGGAGCAGACGCCACCTGTGTCGAGCCGTGCCCGGCAATGGCGTCGCGGCTGCACGGCCGGCTCAGCGCGGTGGCCGACGGGTTCACGCTTGTGCCCAAGCCGATCCAGGCCATCCCCACCAGGCCGGACTATGACGTTGTGGTCGCCCACTTCTTCCTCAACATGTTCGATGCCCAGCGGATGCCCGATGTCCTGGGGCACCTGTGCGGGTTCGTGAAGCCGGGCGGGTCTATCGTTATCGCCGACTTCAGGCCGGCGCTGCGGAGCGCAGGGCCAGCCGATCGGCTTGCGAGATGGCTGTACTACCGCCCGGTCAATATCGCGGGCTGGCTGCTGCGCATCTGTGCTCTGCACCCTGTCTACGACTACGCCCCGCTGTTGATTGAGAGTGGATTTGAGATCGAGACACGCGAGTCGTTCCGTGTCTTGCCTGCCTTGCCCGCGTTGTATGAAACGGTTGTTGCTCGGTACAAGAAATAACCCCCGTCTTGCGACGGGGGCTAGTCGATTATTGGCAACGAACGTTGGCTTACTCGGCCGTGGCTTCGGCCGCCTCTGCTTCGGGGGCCTCCTCGGTCTCGCCTCCTCCGCCCTCGGCCGCCTCTTCCTCGGTTTCTAACGGCTTGTCGCTGACGACCCAGAGCTTGATCTCGGTCTTGAGGTCCTTGGCCAGTTGGATCGGGATGTCGTAGGTGTCCAGGCGGTTGATCTTCTCGCCGATACGGATATGGCGGTCTTCTACCGCGAAGCCCTCGGCCTGGAGCGCCTCGGCGATGTCGTGCTGCGACACACCACCGAATAGCAGGCCCTGCTCGTTCGCGCTGCGCTCGAGTGTCAGTTCAACGGCCTCGAGCTTGTCGATCAGCGCCTCCTGCTCGCTACGCAGCTTCTTCAACTCGGCTTCGACTTCCGCGCGGCGGGCTGCGAGTTCCTGGATCTTTTCTTCGGTCGGCGCCTCGGCAAGGCCGTGCGGCAGGAGGTAGTTGCGGGCGTAGCCCGGTTTAACCTTGACGACATCGCCCACGATGCCGAGGTTGTCCACGGTTTCCAGTAGCAAGAGTTCGATCTGTTTCATCGTGCTGTCCTTTATCAAAAGTTAGGCGTCGGCCCGGTGCCACACGCACCGGCGTACACCAGCGGAAGAGTTGGTTTAGAAGGGGATATCGTCCTCATCAACGGGTTCGTGGCTGCCGCCGCCGTTGTCCCAGCCCCCGCCGTTGTCGGCCTGCTGCCGGTTGCCGTAGCCGGCGCTGGCTTGTTGTGCGCCGCCTTGGCCACCACCGCCAACAGGGGCGCCGTCCTTCGAATCGACGAACTGCCAGGTGTCCACGACGACCTTGAGCTTGCTGCGTTTCTGGCCGGACTGGCGGTCTTCCCACTGCTCGAACCGCAGCTTGCCTTCGATAAAGATCGGCCGGCCCTTGGCGAAGAACTTGCTGATGTTCTCGGCGGTCCGGCCAAACGCCGTGCAGTCCACGAAGTTCGGTCGGTCTTCCCACTGGCCCGTCGCCTTGTTCTGGAACCGGTCGTTGACCGCGAGGCCCATGTCGCAGACGGCCGTATTGTTGGGCAGGAAGCGCAGCTCGGGGTCGCGCGTGAAATTACCCATCAGGATGACTTTGTTGAAGCTCGGCATGGTGGACTTACTTGGCTAGGTGTGGATGAGATAGATCAGCGTCAGGGCAATACGTCTGCTCTAAGTATCAAGATTAGTTATTCGGCGGCGGCGGCGGCTTCCTGCTTCTCGGCAGCGGCGGCCTCACGCTTCGCCTCTTCCTTCTTGTTCTCTTCCTCTGCGAAGCTCTTGCCTTCGAGGGCGAGGTTCAGTTCGACCTCGCCCATGTGGTCTGCGCGGACGAACATCACACGCAGCACCGTCTCGGACAGGTTACAGTCGCGCTCGATGTTGGCGATCTGGGTCGGGCGCGCCTTGAAATAGGAGATCAGGAACGTGCCGCGCTTCTGACCCTCGATGGGGTAGGCGAGCTTGCGCTCGTCCCACTGGCGCAGGTCGAGGGTCTCGGCCTCGGCGCGGTCGAGCATCTCTTTGACGTGGGCGATGGTGCCTTCGCTGTCGCTGGCCAGCGCGGCCTGGCTCATCAGGAACAGCGCTTCATAAAGGACGGGGGTGCTGTCTGCCATGGTCGTCTCCGTGCCGGCGTTGGCCGGCGGGTGGTGTACTGCCCGGTATCCCCCGCCGACGGTGCGGGGGCCTGGGACTGCGGGCCACAAGAGCCAGCAGCCGGGCGGCGTTTCGAGTCGTACAGTCTAGTCATTGAGCCCTGTCAACGCAATCGATCGCCAGCCACCACCTACTCGTTGGTAGTGGGTCACTATGAAAAGGTGGGGTGGGCATCTTGCCCGCCGTCACGGCGAAGCCATGAAGTCATGCGCGTTTCTCAGGCCTACGGCCTGACGGCGGGCTGGAAGCCCACCCCACCAGAAAGTCTGATTCAAACTGACCCACTACCTACTCGTTGATCCTTACGCGGAGGACAAGGATGACCTCCATCCCATCGGCATCGGTTTTCAGGAACTGGCTGGAAACACCGCTCAACACGACCGCGCCGCCGTCTGGGATCCGCACATTGGTACGCAGCGACAGGATTTCCTGCTCTGGCAGGTCCAGCGCGGCCTCGCCCACGATGCGATTCGCGCCGGGCGCGCGTTTGGTGCCCCCGCCACTGACGGTCCCGCTGATCGGGGCGGCCTCGTCATCGTCAAGCTCGACCTCGCCCTCGAGTTCACCGCTGGTGCTCACGCGCTCGGAACCCGCGGGCGGCGTGCCGACGGGGACACCCGACTGTCGGAGGCTGGACTGATCGACGACATCTGAACGCAGCGCGACCGAGACCTGCTTCCCGTCAAGGGTGATCGTTGGCTTGATATCCAGGACCGCACCGCGGTGCAGCGTCGAAAGCGTCGGATCGATCGAGAAGGCATCGGGGATCGGCTCGACATCGGTAAGGATCGCCTGCTCGCTCGCCGCGTAGACATACACGCGTTGGGCGTTGAAGCAGATCGTTCGGCCCGAGGAGATCCGGCGGACATTGGTCTGCGCCCCGCGTTCGAGCTTGGCGGATAAGGCCTTGTACCCCTCGGCATCCAGCACGAGCTTGCCATCCAGTTCATCAAGAAATGTACGCGGCACCGCAAAATACTGACCCTCAACACTGACCATGCGCCCGGACATGCCGCTCAAACGCTCCAATAGTTTTGAGATCTCCTCGCCAACCTCGGGGGTCGAACGGACGATCAGGTTGCTCTTGTACTCGGTGATGGTGTAGATCTCATCGAGCCAGTCATCCTTCTCGCCCGTCGTGGTCGTGATGAGGTCCGTAATCTGGCTGACCAATTCCTGCCGGGAGGGCAGGTCTTCTTCGGTGTCGCTGTCGTCCCCAAACAGGCCCCCTCCCGCGCCGCCTCTGCCAAACGAGTCTGAGAAGCCAGCCGAGCTGCCACCCGAGCTTGTGTTCGAGAAGGTGCCATCCAGCGAAAGGTGCTGGCCGGTGAAGTTCGGCACGGATTCCAGCAGCCCGCCGATATCAAAGACGCGCATCTCGACGTTCAGCGAGCGGACATAGCTGTTCGTAGCAACCAGCACGACGCCGTCCTGGATGTACCAGTCGGTCCCGGTTGCAAGGCCGATCAGGTTCAACGCCTTCGAGGTTGGCAGGTCGCGGATGGTCAGCGTCAGCGACGCGTTGCTGAGTGTCTTGGTGAACTGCGGCGCGATCAGGATGTTGATCCCCGACTCCCGGGCGAGCGTCTCCAGCGCACGGGGCAGCGGGGTGCCGATCAAGTCAATCGCCACCTTCTTTTCCAACGGCTCGGCCAGTTCACCAAACGTGTCCTCGCTCGGCCCGGCGTGTGCCGAGGGGACACAAACAAACAACAGAACAGCCCACACCACCACCCACAAACGCGTCTTGAGCATCCCAGGACCTTTCGCTGATATGTTAAGTTCGATTATTGCACCCACGCCGGCATCATGACAGCATGCGTCCACCGCCGCAATACTCCGTATGGATCATGACCCTGCTAACGCGTAACAGGATCCATCACGGACACGCCGCAATCAGCTCGACAGCTCGAAATAGGCCGGCGGATCGACGTAAGTATCCAGCAGATCTCCGAGCAGCCGGCGGGCCTTGGGCGCGTCTTCGACCAAGGCGAACACGAATTCTTCCAGGTCGTCCGGTTCGAGCCTGGCAACGTGCATCAGCGCGAGGGCTGGGGTGTGCGGCGTCTTATGTCGACTGTCGACAGCGCTGCCCTGTAATCGGGTTGTGTGGGTGTTTCGGTGCCCGGCATGCTGGTATTTTACCCGGTGCAGGCGCTCCAATTCCGCAAGAATCTACGAGGTCTGTCCCGCTTCCTGCATCTTTAAGACCTGGTCGTCCGCGTGGTAGGACGAACGCACCAGCGGGCCTGACTCGCAGTGGCGGAAGCCGATGGACTCGGCCAGGTGCTTGTACTGCACGAACTGGGCGGGCGTAACCCAGTGCGAGATCGGGAGGTGGTTCCGCGTGGGCTGGAGGTACTGGCCGATGGTGAGGATGTCGCAGGACTCGTGGACACCGGGGTAGGTCGCGTTGGGGTACGAGGCCGCGTCGATCCGCCCGTCGGCCGGTTGCGGCTTAGCCGGTTCGTGGTGGCCCCAATACGGGTTGGCGTGATCCACCAGTTCACCGCCGCGGCGCAGCTTGTGGTCGAAGCCTGGCTTGTCCGTGCCGATGTTGTCGTGGAGCGAGCCGGACGCATGGACGGCCACCTCAGCCGGCGCCATCCGGTACGGGTCGGGGACCTCGAAGGCGTCTCTATTCGTCTTGGGGATGTCGTGGTTGACGCCAGAGATACGTGTGCCCTCGGTGACGTCGCGCATGAGCTGTTCGATCTCTTCTTCCCGTTCGCCGATGCCGACCATGATGCCGGTCTTCACGGTCAGGCCCTGTGCCTTGGCGCGGCGGAGCAGCTCGATGGACCGCTCGTAGATCGCCTGCGGCCGAACGACCTTGTACAACCGCTTCACCGACTCCATGTTGTGGTTCAGGATCTCCGGCCGCTCGTCCAGCACGATCTGCAGTGCATCCCAGTCACCGAGAAAATCCGGGATCAATACCTCGACCTGCGTGCCCGGCGACTGCCGACGGATCTCGCGGATGGTCTCCGCCCAGATCTCCGCCCCACCATCGGGCAGCTCGTCTCGGTTCACCGATGTGATCACGAGGTGCTTGAGGTTCATGATCGCTGCGGCCTCGCCGACACGCCTTGGTTCGTCGAGGTCGTACTCCGGTGGCTTGCCGGTCTTGATGTGGCAGAAGCCGCAGGCCCGGGTACAGACGTCGCCGAGGATCATCATGGTCGCCGTACCGCGCTCCCAGCACTCGCCGAGGTTCGGGCACTTGGCGGACTCGCAGACGGTGTGCAGCTTGTACTTGTCGACGAGGTTCCGGGTCTCTTTAAATCCCGGGCCGGAGGGCAGCTTGGCGCGAAGCCAGTCGGGCTTCTTGCGTTTGATGAACTCAAGGCCCGCCCCGCCACCACTGGCGGACGCGTTGTCGAGGACCATGCTAGACAAGTCGATCTTCATCAGCTGCACATTGTAGGCGACACCACCCCGCTCATCATCGGCAAAAACAGAGCCCCGCGTGGCTAAGCGGGGCTCTATAACGATTCAGGATAGGTGCTTGCAGGCTGGCTCAGTCTTCGTCGAACTGCGGCAGCAGGCCGGCCTCGCGGGCCTTCTTAAAGCTGCCCTCCGGATCGCGGTTCCATCGGCGGATGTTGCTCGCCTTGAAAAAGTAGATCGTCTTGCCCTTGTACTCGACCGTCGGGCTCTCCGGGCAGACGATCGCGGGCGTCCGGTTGATCGGGCAGTACCGCTGCTTGAGCAGCTCGATCTCGGGCAGCTCAACGCCATCAAGCTGGGGCAGCAAGGGCTTCTCTGACTCGACCGACATTGCAGCGACGGCGTAGTAGTCCGGGTTCAGCTCCCACGCCCGCACGCAGGACGCGCAGCACATGAAGATCTCGATGTCCTTGTACTTGACCGACTCCTCGATATCGACCTCGAGCTCGGGCATCACGGGGCACAGCTTCTGGTCGTCCGCCATGGCGGACAACGAAAGGGTCATGCAGCAAAGAGCGGTGAGGAACCATTTCATTAAAAAACTCCTGGTAACCGGGCAACACCCGGCGGGTTGGTGGTCGAATGTCCCTTCTAGGGACGGTCAGGCGATCTTATTAATACGCAGAATACCCGAAAACGTCCATTTTCTGCAACGCGGTCTCAGGTGTGCAACGCAGGGCGTGCTCAGGATATTCCCGATCACCACTTGCGAACTTCCCAGCACACCAGCCCGATCCCCGACGCCACGATCAACCAGCCTCCCAAGGGACCGCGCCGGTTGGGCTGCCGAAGGTCAGGGGGTGTCGGCGCTGTGCCAACCCATCTGATCCATGAGGTCACTCCTCGATCAGTTCGGTGAAGCCGGTCACCAGCAGGTTGTTGTTCCGCAGCACCACGCGCTGGGATTCCAGCAGTTCCTTCACCACCAGCATCTCCCCGGCGTTGCTGATCGGCCGCTTGACCAGTTCCCCATCCTCGCCCCGGATCGCGACCAGGCCGGAGTTGCTCTTCAAGTCCCACGCGAACGCGTACTGATCGACGACTAACGTGTCTGCCATGCTGTGCTCCAGGTGTTATTGTTGCGATTCGATGACGGTCTACGCCTCCAGCCCAAGCCCGATCGGACCCGCCACGGACGTGCCGGCCAAGGCTGCCAGACCTTTGGTAGCCTTACACCCAACGGGCTGATGAACGATCAGCTGTCTGGGGATCATTTTCGGCAAAAGGGCAAGATGATGAACAAAGCCAGCAATAACATCTCCACAACTCGGCGGCGCGTTGCAATCGATCGCAGTGCTTACCGCTGCTGTGCTCCACGCCGACGCGTAGCCAGCAGACCGACACCAAGGCTAAGTACGAGGATCGTGCTGGGCTCTGGCACTTCTGTGACCCGCAGCGCAAGCCGTGTCGGTGGTGTAATCGACGCGGTTGATTCGGATTGGACCTCAAAAGTAGTTGCAACCACCTGGCTTGGCGCGTCTGGGTCGATGAGGACAAACGTAAAGCCGCCTGAACTGATCGACTCACCAAGTGCAAGGTTGCTGAAGGTGCCGCTGATGCCTTGCTGGGCAGAGAAGAGCTCGAAGACGTCGCCAACCTCTGCCGAAAACGCCGGGGTCAGCTCGATCAGCAGGCTGCCGCTGAGATCGCCGGTGCCTTGAGCGGCGAAGCGATTGGCGATCTCACCCGGGCTGGCGTCAAAGATTGCCTTGAAGCTTGATTCTTCATCCAGCTCGAAACTGCCTTGAACATCAAGGCCGCCCCCACCCGTCGTGACGATCGCGCCCGAGCTGAGCGAGTAGAAGTTCTGCACCACGATCTGGACACCATCGACCTGGGTATCGCCTTCGGTGCCAAGGAAATCGACCGTGATGGTGCCCGTGCCGTTGAGCAGGCCCGAGACGAGCCGGAGTTCGGTGCTCTCGGCGTTGCTGGCATTGATCGTCAGGGTGCCGCTGTTCAGCGTGGTTTGACCGACAAAATACTGGCTCGTTTGGCCGATGATGTTGGCGGCCGCGCCGGCGGCGTTGCCACCCTCGAAGACAACCTCGCCTAGGCCGGTGATGTTGGCCCCGGTCAGGTCGTGCCCGCCGGCAAAGATCAGCTCGCCGAAGCGCCCGGGGCGGAACGTGCCGGTGCTGACGCCACCTCGGTTGAACCGCAGCTCGCCGCGGTCGACTTCGACCTCGCCCTCGTTGTTAAAAGCGATATCAAAGGTCAGCTCGCCGTTGCCCACGGCTTTTCGGATCAGGCCGCCGAACTGGTTATTGAACGTGTTGTTGCCCGTCGGGCCGGCGGTGATCGGGGTGATGTCGAAAGACTGGATACCCGGGTTGGCAAGATCAAGGTCAAAGGTGCCGACGTGGTTGATCGTCGACCCCTCGTCCATGACGAGTTGGCCGGAGAGAAAATCAACACTGCTCTCCGAGCCGAGGCTGGAGCCGAGGCGGAACTCGAGGCCCCGGACCGTGGCGACGGCACCACCGCTGGTCTGGATCTCCAGGGTGCGTTCAACCGAAAACGTCGCGGGGTTGCCGGAGCCGGTGGTGACATCGACCAGCTCTGCGTTATCGAAGAGGTCGAGGAAGTCGGTGCTGTGCTGGAAGGTACGATCGATCTCGAGCGTGCCGGACTGGACCTGCGTTTGAAGCGCTAGGTAGGATGAGTTCGCATCGATCGACAGGGTGCCCTGAACGACTTGGACTGTGCCAAGCCCGGAAATTTGACCGCCCTGCAGTTGGTGCGTGCCCCGTAACTGAAGCGTGCCCAACTCACCAACGCTGTATGTACCGGCTGACACACCCCCGTTGTTCAGTCGAAGGGTGCCCTGTTCAACCTCGACTCGGCCATCATTGTCGAACTGGATACCGACGGTCAGCGAAGCGTCACCAACGGGCTTAATAAACGTGCCGCCAAAGTCGTTGAAGAAACGGTTGGTTCCGGTTCCGCCGTCAATAAAGAGGTTCGCGCTCGCTTCGGTAAGCGAGGTGCCGCTTACGCGGGTGGGCGTGATGCTGGTCACGTTGCGGATGGTCGCACCGTTATTCAGGATGGCCGTATCGGTGAGGTTTCCGATACCGATCGAGCTGCCAGACTGGAGGTCGATCTGGACACCACTGAGCGTGGCGGCGTTGAGAACATTCAGGGCGGCGGGGTCGATCGTGCCGGACCCGGAAATCGTGCCACCGATCAGGTCGAAGTCTTGGAAGATGCTCAGCGGCTGCGGCGCATCGATGATGAGTTCGCCCCCGCTTATTTCCAAGCCATCGATATCGATAAAATCATTAAGCGTAACGATCCCGGCGTTGATAAAGGCATTGAAATCAAACCCACCGTTTCCATTCTTAGGAAAATCGGTCGTTGACCACTTGCTGGCGTCCGTCCAGTTGCCGTTCGTACCGTCCCAGGTGCTGTTCACTTGTGCCAAGCTGGTGACCGGCGAGAAGGCAAGAGCACTTAGTAGCAGATAACAGCCTTTGAATCCTTGTTTAAAAACACTCCTCATTCCGGCCACTCCTCGTCATATTCGATCGAATGATTGCTTGAAACAGGCTAGATTAAATTTGGATTATACAGACCGGCCTGGCGAAGTTTCTTAGAAATCGATTAGGCAAGCAGAATTGCACTCATCGTGTTCGTTGAGCTTTACGATCAAACAAGTAACGCCGGATCAATTTCCGCTATGATCCCGCCTGACCTTGCCCGCTGCCAAACTCCAGGGACCACCCCACTTAGACCATGAAGATCCACGAATACCAGTCCCGCGAGCTGCTCGAACAATTCGGCGTCCCCGTCCCCGGCGGGATCGTCATTGACGCCGCCGACCAGGCCGAAGAAGCCTACGAAAAACTCGCTGCGAGCGGTGTTGCGCTCGCCGTCGTCAAGGCCCAGGTCCATGCTGGTGGGCGGGGCAAAGGCGGTGGCGTGAAGCTGGTCAAATCTGCGGCCGAGTGCAAAGAGGCCGCGACGACGATCTTGAGTAAAAATCTTGTGACGCCTCAGACCACCGCCGAGGGCGTGCCGGTCAACAAACTGCTGATCGCGTCGGGCGTCGACATCGCCAAGGAGTACTACGCGGGCATCGTCGTCGACCGCGCCCGGGGCCTTCCTGTCCTGATGGGTTCGAGCGAAGGCGGGATGGACATCGAAGAGGTCGCCGAGAAGACCCCCGAGAAGATCATCAAGGAGCCGATCGACCCGGACACCGGGCTGCAGGCGTACCAGGCCCGCAAGGTTGCGTTCGCGATGGGGTTCACTGGCAAGCAGGTCGGCCAGGCGGTCAAGGTCCTGATGAAGCTGTCCAAGCTGTTTCTCGGCACCGACGCGTCGCTGGTCGAAATCAACCCGCTGATCGTCACCCCCGCATCCGAAGCGCATCCTGATGGCGAGGTGCTTGCGATCGACGCGAAGATCGATTTCGACGACAACGCGATGTTCCGTCACAAGGACCTGCAGGCCCTCGAAGACCCCGCCGAGATCGATCCCTCCGAAGCCAAGGCCGCCGAGTACCACCTCAGCTACATCAAGCTCGACGGCACGATCGGCTGCCTGGTCAACGGGGCCGGCCTGGCGATGTCGACGATGGACATCATCAAGCTGCATGGCGGCGAGCCCGCCAACTTCCTGGACGTCGGCGGCAGCGCGAGCGAAGAGGCGGTCACCGAGGCCTTCCGCATCATCCTCGCCGACAGCAGCGTCAACGGCATCCTGGTCAATATCTTCGGCGGGATCGCCAAGTGCGACATCATCGCCAACGCGATCGTCGCCGCGGCCAAGGAAGTCGGCTTCGAGGTCCCGCTGGTCGTCCGGCTGGAAGGCACGAACGTCGAGCCAGCCCGCGAGATCCTCGAAGCGGCCAAGGCCGACATCCCGACGATGATCGTGGGCGGCGATTTGACGGATGCGGCAGAGAAGATCACGGCGGCCGCGGCGGGGTAATGGGTTATAATCTCATTGATTTTCCGGAGATGCCCGTGACACGCAGTGAAATGCAAAAACATCTAGCAGGCTGCTGCAAAACCCCTCATTTTGCCCCGCCTTACTGCTCGTTTGGGATGATCGAGCGGTGCCAGCACGATGATTGGGATTGTTGACCCGTTGGGGTCGGCGGCCGCTCAGCCCGCTAGCAGCAGCTTCCGCATCCGCACGAGGTTGTAGGCCGCGGCGGCGAGGTCCAACTGCTGCTGGATCTTCCAACGCCCGACGTGCCTTGCCCTTGCCAGACCCGCGATCGTCTTGCACCAGCCGA
>JBCDKD010000005.1:0-92736 GCA_039024275.1 Planctomycetota bacterium
GTGGGGGGGGCCGCGCCCGTCATATACCCCCCTCTCTACCCCCCCCGCCCGGGGCCCGGCCCCCCACCCCCGCTACACCGTCATTGACTGTGGTATTCTGCGGTACATGACCGCAACCACGACCGACCGTATCTTCAATTTCTCCGCCGGTCCCTGCACGCTGCCGCTGGAGGTCCTGCAGCAGGCCGCCGATGAACTGCCCAACTACCGGGACAACGGCGCGTCACTTATGGAGATGAGTCACCGCAGCAAGCAGGTGGTCTCGGTGTTTGAAGAGTCGACCCAGGCGGTGCGCGATGTGCTGTCCGTCCCCGAGGGCATGCACATCCTGTTCCTCGGCGGGGGTGCGACGTTCCAGTTCGGCATGATCCCCATGAACCTCCTGCACGGCGGCAAGTCGGCCGACTACATCCACTCTGGTGCGTGGTCCAAGAAGGCCATCGCCGATGCGAACGCTGTCGGGACGGCTAACGTGGTCTTCGACGGCAAGGAAAGCCACTACGCCACGCTGCCCGACGCATCGTCCGTTAGAACCAGTGACGACGCGGTCTACCTGCATGTCTGCAGCAACGAGACCATCGGCGGCGTTCAGTTCGACGACTACCCCGAGGTCGATGTGCCGATCGTCGCGGACATGTCCAGCGAGATCATGAGCCGGCCGATCGATTTCGAGAAGTTTGGCCTGATCTACGCGGGTGCTCAGAAGAACATCGGCCCGGCCGGCGTTGCCCTCGTCCTGATCAAGCAGGAGATCGTCGACCAGTGCCCGGGTGACCTGATCAACTACCTGAACTACGCGAACCACGTAAAGGGCGAGTCGATGCTCAACACCCCGCCGGTGTTCCAGGTCTACATGATCAAGCTGGTGCTGGACTGGCTCAAAGCCAAGGGCGGGATCGCGTGGGCGCAGAGCCAGGCCGAGATACGTTCAAAGATCCTATACGACGCGGTCGAGCGCAACAGCGGGTTCTACAAGTGCCCGGTGGATAAGAAGTACCGCTCAAAGATGAATGTTGTGTTCACGACCCCGAACCAAGACCTCGACGCGGCCTTCGTGAAAGAAGCCGGCGAGCAAGGCATGTCCGGCCTGAAAGGGCACCGCAGTGTCGGCGGCTGCCGAGCCAGCATCTACAACGCGATGCCGATCGAGGGCGCCGAGGCGCTGGCGAGCTTTATGGACAGCTTCGCGGCGCAGAACAGGTGATTCAAGGCAACGCTTCGCTTCACCGCAGAGGCACAGAGAACGCTAAGGACGCAGAGCAAGGCTTTCAAGGGGGCAGCGCATGGCTGAGATGGAACATCTGAATCGATTGAGCGAAGCGGTGATTGGGGCGGCAATTGAAGTCCATCGACATCTGGGAATCGGTTTCTTGGAGTCGACCTATGAAAAAGCACTGTCGATGGAGTTGGAGCTACGAAACATCAAGCACGAACGCCAGGTACCCGTCGCTCTGGACTACAAAGGCCAATCAATCGGCGATGGCAAGCTCGATCTTTTAGTGGACAACTGTTTGATCGTGGAACTCAAAGCCATCTCAAACCTAGTCGATGCCCACAAAACACAAGTCCTTGCCTATCTCAAAGCAACCGATTTCAAGTTAGGCTTGCTCATCAATTTTCACAGCCCTTTGCTGAAGGATGGTGTAAGGCGAATCGTAATGGACAGTGCAAGAAACTGATTTGCTCAGCGCCCTTAGCGTTCTCCGCGCCTCTGCGGTGAAGCGAAGCGTTGCCTTAGTCGATCAATCCATAGACCCCATCCACCGTCTCGACAAAACTCACCAGCCGCAGGTGCTTCGGCTTCGCGAACTGATGCTCGACGAAGTGGTTGAACAGCTCAATCAATGGGTCATAGAAGCCGTCCGGGTTGAGGATGATCAGCGGGCGGTCCGTGTACCCGAGGATTTTCAAGACCAGGATCTCGGCGAGTTCTTCGAGCGTGCCAAAGCCGCCGGGCAGAACGACGAAGGCATCGGCCCTTTCGTCCATGATCTGCTTACGCTCGCGCATCGTTTCGGTAACGATCAGTTCATCGGCGTTGTGGTAGGCGATCTCGACGGTTGAGAGCGACTCGGGGATGACACCGACGACTCTGCCGCCGTACTCGTGGACGGCCCGGGCGCAGTCGCCCATGAGCCCGACGCTGCCCCCGCCGTAGACGAGTTGGTCGCCGTGCTCGGCGATGAGCCGGCCGAGTTCCCGGGCCGGGCCGCGGTAGGCGTCGTCGATGTGGTCGGAGGAGGAGCAGTAGACGCAGATGGATTTCATTTCGATTCGGGCCCGTGGTCTCGGTTTGCCGACATGCTAACGTAGCCGGGATATTTATTGTGTTGGGGATATCCGATGGTTGAGATTGTGGAAGAAGCCGAGCCGGGTACTTTGCGTGAGGCACCGCTGCCCAGCCGTTCAGCGTTGGTGCGCGGCCTGCTCGTAGTTGTGCTCATCGGCGCGCTGACCCCGAGTGTGCTCGGTCTGCTGGGCCGTTTCGGCTGGCTGCTGGACCTGTGTAACCACTTCCGCTTCCAGTGCGCGTTGGTGCTGCTGATCACAACACTCGGCCTGGTTCTCATGCGTTGCTGGCGATGGTCTGCGGTCTCGCTTGCCGGGCTGGCACTCAACCTCGTGTTTGTCTTGCCGCTGTACGTCGGCTCACCCGGCATCGCCGATCCAAGCCGACCGACCCTGACGGCGATGCACTTCAACGTCAACACGTCCAACAAGAATCACGAGGGTGTGGTCGGGGAGGTTCTCCAACACCAGCCCGATCTGTTGTTTGTGCAGGAGGTCAACCGCCGGTGGCTAGACGAACTGGAAGGGGGACTGCTGGGTTACGAGTTGATCGCTGAAGATGTGCGGTCGGACAATTTCGGGATCGCCTGCTTCGTGCGTTCCGACATTGATACAGGGCGTACGATCCAGATCGAGGCGGCAAGAGCTTTTGACCTGACCGGCGGGCTTGCTGAGGTGCCTGTGATCGAGGTCGTTTTTGAATGGGGTGGTCAAACGGTGTCTGTGCTGAGCATCCACCCGCTGCCGCCGGTGAGCCTGGCCTATGCACGAGCGCGTGACGCCTGCTTGAAAGCGGCCGGGGAATGGTCCGAGGCCCAGGAGACGCCTCGCTTCATCATCGGGGACTTCAACGCGACGCCGTGGTCAACCGCGTTCCGTGACCTGGAGTCGGCCGGGGGGCTGATCAACTCGCAGGCCGGCTTTGGCCGGGCGCCGACCTGGCCCGCCGGGCTGGGGTCGCTGGGCATGATCCCGATCGATCACCTGCTGCATAGCAAGGATTTCGTTACCGTCCGCCGCTTGATCGGCCAGGCCCACGGCTCGGACCACAAGCCGCTGGTGGTCGAGCTGGGCTGGCGTGACTGATTTTGAACAGCCCATCGATTGCCAAATGAGCTTGACTCCGCTAGGCTTAGCGATTCGGAAGTTTCGATCGATCGAGGAGTTCGGCTTGTCACAACTCACGGCCTGGTCACCGTTCTTTCAGAGCAAAGCAAAGATGCGTGGGCGCTCGCTGCTCAACGCACAAAAAGTCCAGCGGCTCGAGCCCGAAGAGGGCGAATTGATCCGTGCGCAGGTCGATGGCGACGGGCTTGTCACCGTCAGCGTCCGGGCGGAAGACCGCAAGGCCGTCATCGAGTGCGATTCGCCGCAGGCGGAGGACGGCGTGTTCTGCGAGCACATCTGGGCGACGCTCCTGCACGTGGTCAACGAGGATGGCCCGGGTGCGGAACTCAATGAGATCATCAAGCTCAAGCCGCAGCCGCCCAAGGCCCGCAAGCGCGAGGGCGAGGCGCGCAGCGTCCGCAACGGCAGTGAGCCGGTCTGGATGGGCCGGCTGACGATGCTTCGGCCGTCGTCTGTTGACGCGCAGGACCAGGCGCAGAACGTCTTCCCTGTGCAGCGGCAGGTGTGCTACGCGATCCTGCCGCGCGCGAGTCAGCGGCACAACGGGCTGGTTGTCGAGTTGCGTCAGCGTATCGCGACCGGGACGGGCTGGGGCAAGCCCAAGCCGTTGAAGGTCTCCCCGGATGTCGTTAATACGCTGACCGACCCGCGCGATCGCGAGATCTGCGCGTTGCTGCTCGGTGGGACCTGGGTAACGGAGCACGAGGCGAGCGATGCGTGGACGATGACCCGCAGCCACGCGATGTACCGGGTGCCGCCCCAGGCACAGGTCTCGCTGCTGAAGCAGATGATTGCGACGCGCCGGTGCTACATCGACGACCCGGAGACGGAAGACCAGAAGCTTAAAGCGATCGTGTGGGACGACGGTGCAGAGGGCGATGGGCCTTGGTCGCTGCACTTGCACGCGGTCTATGAAGAGGATGGGCTGGTTGATCTGCAAGGCGATGTCGAGGGCGATGCCGTGCCCCAGCAGGCCTCGGATGCTGGATCGTCGGAGCCGGGACGCAAGAGCGATGCCGAACTGGACGCGCTGCGTGAGGCGATGCTCGACGGCTTGGATGACTTCGAAGGCCTCGATGAAGAAGAACAAGCCGCAGAGGCGGAGGACGACAAGCCACGCGACCTGTTGATCGACCTGCAGATGCGTCGGGGAGGTCGGCGTGTGCCGATCGAGTCGCCAGAGCTGGTGCTGGGCGGCCCACATGGGGTCGTGATCCATGGCGGTCGGGCGTCGCGGTTTGATGACCGCGAGGCCTGGCGGTGGGTAAGCCAGTTCCGCGAGGGCCGCTATATCGACGATGAGACCGAACGCTCGGTCATGCGCGTCGAGGCGAACGAGGTCGAGAAGTTCCTGGACCGCTTGTACCTGCTGCCCCACCTGCCGGAGCTGGACCTGCCTGAGGGGCTCGGTCGAGCGGAGCAGAGCATCCAGCCCGTCCCGCACCTGGACTTGTTCAGCCCGACGTCGGCGCCGGCGGTAGAGCTCGCGCCGTCAACCGCGAAGACCAACGTCGTCGCCCGCCTGTGGTTCGCCTACGGCGAGCAACGCGTCAGCCCGATTGCGCCGGGGCGTTTTGTTCCGGTCGCAAAGACCGATGGGGATGAGGCGGGCAAGAACGGACAGGCGGACGAGACCAATGGTGAGCAAACCCATGCCGATGAAGCCACCGCTGCAGAGGTGCCTGAGCACAACGACGTGTTCGATGATGACGGGTTTGTCGCCGACGGGGCCCACCTGATCCGCCGCAACCGCCGCACGGAGCGTGAAGCGATTAACACGTGTATCTCGCTTGGGCTGCGTCACATCAATACCCCATCAGGCGACACGATGCTGCTCGCGAGCAAGCTGATGCCGATGGTGGTGTCTGAGTTGATTAGCCGGGGCTGGTCGGTGCTGGCGGACCAGCAGTTGATCCGCACCGCGGGCCCGCCGAGCCTATCGATCACGTCCGGGATCGACTGGTTTGAGTTGCGTGGCAACGTGGAGTTCACGGGCGAGGATGGCCGGCAGCACGCCATCGCCCTGCCGGAAATCCTCGCCGCCGCGCGTGCCGGGCGCAATATGATCACGCTCGGCGATGGTTCGCAGGGCCTGCTACCCACGCAGTGGCTGGAGGATCATGGCCTATTGACCGCGATGGGCGAGATGCAGGGCGACCACCTGCGGTTCCGTTCATCGCAGGCTGCGATGCTCGACGCGCTGTTGGATGACAACGAACTCGTTGAAGTCGATGACCGCTTTGAGCGGGTCCGTGAACGGCTGCGTGGGTTCGATGGGATCCACCCGATCGACCCGGCCGACCGATTCAGTGGGACGCTGCGCCCGTACCAGGCGCATGGGCTGGGCTGGTTGGCGTTCCTACGCCGCTTCGCGATGGGCGGGATCCTTGCCGACGACATGGGCCTGGGTAAGACCGTGCAGGTCCTGGCGATGATCCAGGCACGCAAGCTGGGCGACGCACGGCATCTTGATCAATGGGAAGACGAAGAGGACAACAGCGAAGCCACGCCAGGCGATGATGGTAACAAGCCGACCGTGGCCGCCGGCCCATCGATCATTGTCGTACCGCGCAGCGTGGTCTTTAACTGGGTCGATGAGGCGAGGAAGTTCGCCCCCGAGCTGCGCGTACTGCCCTATGCCGGGCCTGACCGCACGCAGCACCACGGCAACTTCGACCAGTACGACCTGATCGTCACGTCGTACGGCTTGATGCGGCGCGACATCGAAGCGCTCAAACTGACCAAGTTCGACTATGCGGTGCTCGACGAAGCACAGGCGATCAAGAACCCGCAGAGCCAGTCTGCCAAGGCCGCTCGGCTGCTGCATGCCAACCACCGGCTCGCGTTAACGGGCACGCCGATCGAGAACCACCTCGGCGACCTGTGGTCCATCTTTGAATATTTGAACCCGGGTATGCTCGGCTCATCGTCGCGCTTCGCGGAACTGATCCGAGCCGCGACGGGTGGCCGGGGCGTGACCCGCCGGGCAGACCGCCTGCCGATCGCGGCGCCTGTGGAACTGGATGCGGAAAGTCTGGATAGTGAAAGCGCTGCTGACGAAGCTGCGGGCGGCGGTGAAGAGCCGCCAAGCCAATCCGATGCGTTGGGGCAGGTGGCGTCGGCGATCCGGCCGTTTATCCTGCGTCGCACCAAGCAGCAGGTGC
Organism: Planctomycetota bacterium; assembly: GCA_039024275.1. Taxonomy (GTDB): domain Bacteria; phylum Planctomycetota; class Phycisphaerae; order Phycisphaerales; family Phycisphaeraceae; genus JAHQVV01. The sequence continues at coordinate 6,582 of JBCDKD010000005.1, forward strand.
TCACCGACCTGCCCGCGAAGACCGAGCAGACCATCATCTGCGAGATGGAGCCGGAGCAGCGCAGGGTCTACGACCAGCTCCGTGCGTACTACCGCGGCAACCTGCTCAGCCAGCTGGACGCGAGCAACCCGAACGGGCAGCCGACGGCGGGCAACGGCCTGGGGCAGGCGACGTTTATGGTCCTCGAAGCGCTGCTGCGGCTGCGGCAGGCCGCGTGCCACCCCGCCCTGATCGACAAGACCTCGGCGGTGCAGATCGACCGTGAGAACGCCCCGAGTGCAAAGCTTGACGAACTCGAGCAGCGGCTGGACGAGATCATCGACGAGGGCAGCAAGGCGCTCGTCTTCAGCCAGTTCACCTCGATGCTCGCGCTCATCCGCAAGCGTTTGGACCAGCGCGGCATCAAGTACGCGTACCTGGATGGTCAGACGCGTAACCGCAAAGACGTCGTGCAGCGGTTCCAGACCGATCCAGACCTCCCGGTCTTTTTAATCTCGCTCAAAGCCGGTGGGGTCGGCTTAAATCTGACCGCGGCGGAATATGTCTTCATCATGGACCCTTGGTGGAACCCCGCGGTCGAGGCGCAGGCGATCGACCGGACGCACCGTATCGGCCAGAAAAAACCAGTATTTGCGTACCGTTTGATTTGTGAAGATACCGTTGAGCAGCGGATTCTTGAGTTGCAATCACGCAAACGCGATCTCGCCGACGCGGTGGTCGGCGGCGAAGGTAATGTGCTCGCTAACCTGACGCGTGACGACCTCGAACAGCTACTGAGTTAGGGTCTTGTTATGGCCGATTCTTGCTAAACCAAACGTGAAATATTGGCGAGAACACTTCGAATCGAGCCCAATGTAGTACTTGATATGGGTTAACCGGCGAGATAAGGTAATCATAGGATCGAGTTTCACAGGATCAAGGGATAGTCAACCGTATGCGTATCGGCCGGAGGGCGCATGCGCCAACCCGCGTGATGCGGCGGAAAGTCACTGTGATCAGCGTCTACGTCGGGAACCTGCCCTACGACACAACTGAGGAACAAATCGTCGAACTCTTCAAGCAGTTTGGCGAGGTGAACCGCGCGGCTCTCGTCAAAGACCGAGAGACGGGCAGGCCACGCGGCTTCGGCTTCGTCGAAATGCCCAACGACGACGAGGCACGCAAAGCCGTTGAAGCGCTTGCCGGCAAGGACTACGAGGGCCGCCCCCTTACCGTCAACGAAGCCCGCAATCGGTCTGCGCAACGCAACAGCGCCAACCTCTCTCGAAGCGCCCATAAAGACGAGCAGCCCGAAGAATCTGCTCCACCCGATCAAATTCAGACCGAAGACAACGGCGGTGGCTACAGCAACGACATGGGCAAGTCTTAACCGTTTAGCGCAATCGGAACGAACGCCTCAATTGATAAACCAAAACCACCCAACGCGCCCGGCCGGAACGGGTGGTTGCTGATCAGGCGCAGGTCCGTGATTCCCAAATCGCGCAGGACCTGGCACCCGATGCCGTAGCCCTGCATGTCCTTGCGCGGCTGGACACCTGGGCTCTCGTGCGATTCGCCTGGGCGGATCGCTTCGACACGCGCGGCTTCCTCTTCCAGCGACAGCGCGAGTGTCTGCAGCCGCTTGAGCACGCCCGTGCCCATCCCCTCGTGCCGGAGGTAGACCACGGCACCACTACCCTCGCGCTGGATCATCTGCATTGCTGAACCCAGTGTCGCGCCTGAAGGCTGGGTCACATCGCCGAACACATCGCCGAGCAGGTTCTGGCTGTGCATCCGCACCAACACCGACGAGGTCGAGGGCACCGACCCACCGACACCGTCCGGCTCACCCACGCCGCCACATGTCAGCGCCACATGTGGCATTGGGTCCACCGACGACTCGTAGACATTGAGATACCACTGGCCTAATGCGTTTTCAAAAGGAACACGCTCGACGCGCCGCACAAGCGTGTCACGCTCCAGCCGGTAATGGATCACGTCGGCGACGCTGCACATCTTCAAATCGTGCTTGGCACAAAAGGCTTTCAAGTCCCTCCGCCTAGCCATGGAACCGTCTTCGTTCATGATCTCGATAATGACCGATACGGGCTCAAGCCCAGCTAACCGGCACAGATCCACCGAGCCCTCCGTCTGCCCCGCCCGCACGAGTACCCCGCCGCCGCGTGCCCGAAGCGGGTGCATGTGCCCGGGGCGTGCGAGATCACTCGGCCGGGTATTCGGGTCCGCGAGCACCATGCAGGTCCTCGATCGGTCCGCTGCGCTGACGCCGGTCGTCACACCAAACCGCTCATGCGCATCAACGCTGATCGTGTATGCCGTGCTGCGTTGCGAGGTGTTATTGCCCGATTGTGGCGGCAACTCCAACTGATCACACACCGCCCCCGTCATCGGCACACACATCATCCCGCGCGCCTCGCGCAGCATGAAGTTCATTAGCTCGGGCGTTGCGAACTGCGCCGCACAAACGAGATCACCCTCGTTCTCTCGCTGCTCATCATCCACGAGCACAATCATCTTCCCCGCACGGAGGTCTTCGAGAATATCAGAGATCGGATGGGTCATAGGCGATTAAGACGTCGGTTCGGGCCCAAGCGTCACAACGGTCCTCGGTTTAAACGCGTATCGATCGAGTACTTTTGAAAGATCATCCACCTTCACCGCAAGCAGGTGATCAAGCTCCTCATCCAGCGAGACGTAGCGGCCGTGGTACATCCACTTGGCGCCCAGGGCTTGCATACGCCCTGCCGGCCGTTCGCCCTGCAGCGTCGCGCGGGTAACGAGCTTGTTGATCGCACGCTGTACCTCGCCTGCATTGATATCGAAGCCAGCGCCGGTAATGCCATCGAGCGTTGCAAAGAGCTTGGTTTCTACCGCCTCCGCCCTGTTGGCATCGCAGGACGCGTAGGCCATGAAAGCGCCGGTCTGGTCGTGTGGCCAGAACGAGAAGTCCGCCTCATCTGCCAGCCCCGGATCAACCAGCGCCCAGTACAGGCGTGAGCCATCGCTGTCGCCCAGCACGTCCGCGAGTACCTTCGATGGGTACCGCAGGTCGTCCTGAGCCGACGGGCCCGGGCAGAGCATCGCGAGGTAATGCCGGCTGACATTGGCCTGCTGCATGGTGATGCGCTTGTCCGTCTCGATCGGGTCCGCGTAGGCCCGGCTCGCATCGGTGGGCGACCAGCCGCCGCAGCGCTCGTCGAGGTCGGCGCAGAGTTGATCAAAGTCGACCCGACCCGCCGCAGAGACGATCAGGTTGTCCGGGCTGTAGCGCTGGTCAAAATAGCCACGCATCTGCTCGGCGGTCAGCGCACTGACCGTGTCTGCCGTCCCTAGCACGCGGTAGCCCAAGCCGTGCTCGGCGTAGTGCTCCTCTAACAGCCGGTCCTGCAGCCGCCACTCGGGCCGGTCGTCGTACATCCCGATCTCTTCAAGAATGACTTGTTTCTCGGTATCAAAGTCGTCTTCGCGCAGCGAGGGTCGGAGCATATCCGCGAACAGGTCCACCGCGCTAGGCAGGACCTCGGGCAGCGTGTGCGCGTAGTACACCGTCTGCTCGTGGCTGGTAAAAGCGTTGTAGTTCGCCCCGATCTCGTCGAACTCGCGATTCACATCCTCCGCGGTCCGCTTCTCGGTCCCCTTGAACATCATGTGCTCGAGGAAGTGCGATACCCCCATCACGTCGGGCGTCTCGTCACGCGCGCCGGTCTTGACGAAAAAACCCACAGCCGCGGTATGTGCATCGTCGTTGACCTCCGCGAGAATGGTCAGGCCGTTCTTAAGCGTGTGTTGCTTGAAATCGATGGGCATGGTGTATTACCGGTGGGATAGGCTTCCAGCCTGTCGTCAGGCCAAAGGCCTGGATGTTACTTGGATAACGTGTACTCACGGCTTCGCCGTGACCGCAGGCTGGAAGCCTACGCCACCTCCGAATCAAAAATTGGAACCCGCCTTGAGGTCCTTACGCTGTTCTGCGGTCATCTTATCCTTGCCACGCACGAACAGCCGGATCGGCACCTCGCTAAACGCGACCGTGTCCCGCATCCGGTTGATCAGGTACTGCTGGTAGTTGCGGTCGAACAGATCCGCGTCGTTCACAAACAGCACGACCGTTGGCGGGTTCACGCCGGTCTGCGTCGCGTAGTACATCTTGGCGTGTCGGCCGTGCTTGTTGCTCGGCCCACGCTCCTGGGCGATCTCCTCGACCGCGCGGTTCAGCTCGCTGGTGCCCATGCGGTGGTTCGCCTGCTCATAGAGGTTCAGCGCCAGGGCCACCGCCTCCCGCATGCCCTCCCCCTCCAATGCACTGGTGAATACGATCGGCGCAAAGGTCAGGCCCTTGAGCGCATCGTCCAGGTACTCGACATACTCGTCCTGCGTGTGCTCCTGCTCGGCGAGGTCCCACTTGTTGATCACCACCACCGTCGGGCGGTAGTGCTTGTTGATCTCGTTGACCAGCTGGTGGTCGACCTGGCTGATGGGAACCGACGCGTCGATCAGCAGCAGGCACACATGCGCCCGGCGGACGCTCCGCAGCGAGCGGTGCTGGCTGTAGTACTCGATATCGCCCGCGAGGGATTTGGTCTTCCGCACGCCCGCGGTATCGATCAGCGTAAAGACCTTGTCCTCGATCTCACAGCGGACGTCAACACTGTCGCGTGTGGTGCCCTCCTTCTCGGAAACGATCACGCGTTCTTCTCCCGCTAACGCGTTGACGAGCGTGCTTTTGCCCGCGTTGCGCTTGCCCACGACCGCGATCAAAACGCCAGCGTCATCCCCGCGATCTTCGCTGGCATCAAACTGATCAAAGTCGATGTGCTGGTTGATCGCGCGGTACAGCCCGCCGAGGTTGTGCTTGGTCGTGGCGGAGATCATCACCGGCTCGCCAAAACCGAGCTGCATCGTGTCGTATGCCGCGGGTTCGAGGTTGTCCGCATCGACCTTGTTCGCGATAAGGATGATCGGCTTATCTTTGTCGGCGCTGGTGCGTAGGACCTGAGCAACCGTCTGATCCAACGGCACCACCCCGGACTGCGCATCGACCATGAACAAGACAAGGTCCGCATCGGCCAAACCATTGGCGATCTGCTGCTCGACCTCTGCAGTGAGCTGTTGGCTGTCCTCGATGCCATAGCCGCCGGTGTCGATGAGCATGGCTTGGTTGGGCTCGTCACCCTCGTTGGGGACCTCGACGGTTGTCGACACGCGGTCGCGTGTGACGCCAGCGGTCGGGTCAACAATCGATATCTTCCGCCCGGCCAGGCGGTTCATGAGTGACGACTTGCCGACGTTGGGCCGGCCGACGATCGCGATCTTCGGGAGGGGCATGGTGCTGTTTCCGTTGGTCGCCGGGGAGAGACAGCGAACGGGACCCGCTAATCATTTCGCCGGCGGGGGTCGGCGGAGATGGGATTATAGTCGGTTCGGTTCGGAACCACAGATGCACACGGATGGACACAGATCAATTCCAATCTGCTTGGATCGGTGTGTATCTGCGGTTTCATTTAATCCCGGCCGAGTTCGTTCCAGAGGGTAACCGCCTCGGGCTCGCGGATATAGAGAGGTAGCAGGTCGTGCGGGTCGGTAAAACGCTGTTCCCGAGCGAGGCCCCGGCCGATTGCCCAGGTGGAATGCGGTTCAACCACCGCCTGGTCCACTGGCAACTGCGCGGGGTGTTCCAGATCAACCTCACTCACCAGTCGCATTTTCGATAGGTCTTCAACTGTCGCGAGCAGTTCATCGAACGTCCGTATCGCGGGCTCGACAACCTGCCGAGCGTCTTGATATACCGCGCAGTACATCGTTCCGCGTTTGATATTGAGGCAAACCGCGATTGGGCGTTCCCAACAGTTCCGGTCCATGCTCTGGAAGGCCAGCGCGTCCAGTGTCGGTACGGCAACGAGTTTAAGAGATGGGTTGGTCAGCGCGAGCATTTTCGCCGCGGCGATCGCCATGCGCAATCCCGTGAATGAGCCTGGGCCGACAGAGACGTACAACTCGGTTAGGTTGCTGGGCTTGAGGCCGTGGTCACGCAGCACCGCGTCGGCCGTCGGGATCAACTCCAGGTTGTTTCGTCGCGTGCGTGGCACCTCGCGGGCTTCTTTGAACTGGTCGCCTAAGCCGAGCGCGACATGCGCGGTTCGGCCGGAGGTTTCGAAGACGAGCGCAACGGCGGATGGGTTTGCCACAATCAACCCACCCCGCTCTTAGCTTTACGCTTCTTCCACGCGTAGACAAGTGCGTAGCCGAGCATGCCCAGCGATACAAACGCGATAAACAGCCCTTGTACCTCGTCGTAGTAGAGGTGGATGCCTTCGAGAGGGCCGGTGCTATGACTGGCTAGTGCGCTGAGCATGTCATGCCCCTTCTTGGGAAGGTCGAGCTAGACGCGGCGCGGCCAGCGCAAACGCGATGTAGCAGCCGACGCCTGTGAAGATCAAGGCCTGAAAGTCTTTAAGGTAATTGATGAGCGATGCGCCGAAGCTGAAGTTGGTGTAAAACGCCGCGAAAACCCAGATGTACCCGGCGACGCAGGCGAGCAGCGTGAGCACCAGCGCGGCGACCCTGAACTGCGGGATCGGCTTGGTCAGCGTGGACTTGACCGCGAGCCCGATCAGCAGGCCCGCCACGATCGCGCCGGGGTACGACATGTTGAACCATTTGAAGCAGCCGAGCCAGGACACCGCACCGACCCCCGCGGCAACCACCGCGAACACGGCGGGCAGGATCGGCGGGAGATTGATCGGCTCCCGATCAGGTTTGCCTTCGTCGACGTAGGGCATCCCTAGCTCTTGTCTGCGTTGGTGAGTTCGATCATTGCATCCAGCGCGGCCTTGGCCTTGCCATCGTCGATGGCGTCGAAGGCCATCGACAACCCGTCCTCAAGCGAATCAGCCACGCCACCCACAACCAGGGCGGCCGCGGCGTTGAGCGCCACAATCTCGCGCGGCGGGCCGTCCTTGCCCGCAAGGGTGTCGGTGATGATCTGCGCCGACTGGTCCGGGCCATCGGCCAGCAACGCGGTCGGGTGCCCGAGCGATAGGCCGAGGTCGGTTGGGTCTTGCTCCGTGGTGGCGACCGCGCCATCGCGGACAGTCGAGACCCGGGTGGGGCCGCAGGTGCTCAACTCATCGAGCCCGCCCTGGTGCGCTCCGGCACCATCCACATCGGGCATCTGCCCGTGGACGACCATCGCGTGGATCGAGCCGAGTTTGAGCAAGACCTCAGCGATCCTATCGGTCAGTTGCGGGCCGAAGACCCCCATGACCTGACGTGGTGCCCCGGCGGGGTTGGTCAGCGGGCCGACGAGGTTGAAGAGCGTACGGAAGCCGAGGTCTGCGCGGACGGGCCCGGCGTGCTTCATCGCGGGGTGGTGGGCCGGGGCGAAGCAGAAGCAGATCCCCGCCTGGTCCAGGCAATTCGTCAGCGTCTCGGTCGAGACGGCCAGCTTGACGCCTAGCGTGCCAAGGACCTGCGACGAGCCGGAGTTGGACGTGACGGACTTGTTGCCGTGCTTGGCAACGCATAAGCCCAGCGGGCGTCCAGCGCCGGCGGCAACGATCGCGCTCGCGGTGGAGATATTGAACGTGCCGGCGTGGTCGCCGCCGGTTCCGCAGGTGTCGATCGCGGTCAGGCCGCTGGGCACGGTGACCTTGGCGGCCTTGTTGCGCATGACTGTCGCCGCCCCGACGAGTTCATCCACGGTTGCGCCGCGCTGCTGGATCATGGCGAGCAGCGCAGCGGTCTGGGTCGGCTGCGCATCGCCCGACATAATCTGATCGAAGGCATCAACCGCTTGTTCCGCAGACAGGGGCTGCCCTTTGACGAGTTGGGAAAGGAGGTCTTTCACGCGGCTTAGTCTACAGGCTTTCCAGGGTTTGAAGCCCACGCCGTCACGGCGTGGGCTTCGGGCTGGAGAAAATACCATTCTTAGAAAAACAACAGCGTCAGCCAGAGCAGTAGCGCAGCGAGGACCATGAACACGCTGATCTGAAACGCGAGGTAGCCCGACCGTCTTGGCAAACCCTCCAATGTCTCGGTCTTGATTGTGCGGTAGACCAGCGCGATGATCAGGATCAGGGGCGGGAGGAACCAGATCCAGTACCGATCGATCGGGGCAGGATCGAGGAACGGGCGGTAGGCAAGAAGTGAAGCGATCCAGCCAAGCATCACACCGTCTCCGTCTCTACGCCGGCCCCGAGGGGCAGCTTATGGTCGGTGCTGCGCGGCTCGCGGTAGGCGATATCGATGATGGCCAGGAGGTTGAGCAGGCCGGCGAGCGCGGTGTAGAGCGTGCCGATCTCGGCGGGCCGGCCGTACGCGGGTGAGAACGGGATCGACTCGTCGTAAGGGCTTGGGTCGGCACCCTCGGTGCGGGCACGGAGGCGGTCGTGCATATACTCGACGGCGATGGACGGGGCGATTAGTGCCTGCCCCAGGTACCACGGGCGGAGCGAGCCGTCGGTGTTCCGTGCGTGGACTACGCTGATCCCGCCGACAAGCAGCCCACCAATCCACAGCCCGCCGATGCAGAGCATCAGAATGACACCGCGTTGGAGGTGCCCGGCGAGCAGGTGGCCGAGCCCGGGGATGAGCCATGCCGCGACCGCCGCGGGCAGGTTCCACACCGGTGGGCCGGGCCCAAGTTTGGGTTCGGGCTTGGGCTTGTCTTCGGCGATCTGTGACAAAGCGGTTTACTCGGGGCGGGGTGGGCTTGATCGCTGGCCAAGGATTGGTACAACATGCGATGATGCCGGCACGATCTGCCGATAGTGTAACCGCCGAGGCGTCTGGTCACGCCAACGCGAGGGACCGTTTAAGACCCGAGGCCCTGCCATGCCCAGCACCCACGACGACCTGGCCACCCCCTTCCACCAACGACCCCATCAATCTGCGCACGGCAGTGCGCTCGCCATCGAAGACGAAGAAGAGTTCGACGAGTCGGTCTTCTACGAAGATGGGGATGACGACATAGACGAAGAGGACGACCTCCTCGATGACGAGGATGAAGACGATGAGGATGAAGAAGACTACCTCGATGACGACGAGGACGAAGCAGATGACGACTACCTCGACGATGAGGAGGAAGAGGACGACGACTACTTCGATGATGAGGACGAAGAAGACGATGAGTACTTCGACAATGACGATGATTAAGTTCAAAACCGGTTGATGTTCTCGATCGACACAACCGTCACAAGCCGCATGATTCAACGCCCATACACGCGGGTGCCTTTATAGAGCGGTCCCATTCGCCGAGGGGTCAAGCCGGGCCCGGTAACGCCCGATAGCTTCCATGCCTGACACGGCGAATAGGAGCGAGATGATGGCTGATTCCAACGAACCAAAGAAGACCGAGCGTGGCCCGGACCGCCGCAAGAACGTGGTCGATCCCAGGCACAACGGCCTGGAGCGCCGCCGCGGGCCCGGACGCCGGCTGAGCGATTTCGCCAAGGCCGCAGAAGAAGGCGAGATGACCAAAGAACAGTTCCTGTTCATCCAGGCGATCGACGCGTTCAAGCGCTCCAACGACAAGCCCTTCCCGACATGGACCGAGGTCCTCGAGGTCATCCGCAAGCTCGGCTACCGCAAGACCTGCAAGATGAGCATCGACCTGCCCCAGTGCGAGGACTGGACCGAACTGGCCGACGCCCCGGCGTTCCCCGAGCCGAGCAACGACAGCGACGACGAACGCAACGCGGCATGAGCCCAAGTCTGATAGGGTAGAGTCTGAAAGATGAAGTGCGAGCGGCTCTCGGGCCGCTCGTTTTTCTTACACTTCACCCAGGCATAACCCTACCCAACCGAAGTTCCAATGAACCTGCCTTACAAGATCGCGGTGCTGTGTTACCTCTTTGATGAACGAGGTCGCGTGTTGCTGCTGCACCGGGTCAAGCCGCCCAACCGTGACCTGTACTCGCCGATCGGTGGCAAGCTCGAGCAGGCCATAGGCGAGAGCCCGACCGCCTGTGCCCGGCGCGAGATCCAGGAAGAGGCCGGCCTGGATATCGACCTGGCCGAACTGCATCTGACGGGCATCGTCTCCGAAACCGCATACCTCGGCGAGACCCACTGGCTGATGTTCCTCTACGAGGTCACCAGGCCGGTGACGATCGCAGAGGACGCGATGGTCTTCGACGAGGGTCGGCTGGAATGGCACGAGCCCGGCGGGATCGAGGCGCTGCCGATCCCGGAGACGGACCGCAGCGTGATCTGGCCGCTGTTCTGGCAGAACCGGGGCGGGTTTTTCGCGGTGCATATCGATTGCACATCAGAGCCGCTGCGATACCGGGTCGAACAGCCCGCCCCTGGGCCCTGGCAGAGCCTAACTCGACCCGCCTAACCGCTACAACCCGATAAGCGAGCCCGGATTGCGCGATCTTGGGTTTGGCTCTACCCCAAAACCGCGATAAACTTGACCCTGCACAACGTCTGACCGATGACCCCTGAGATACGGCACCGGCCGAATCCATCCAAGCAACGACGATCCAACGATCCTCAAGGAACCCGTGATGAAACGCACCCTCGGCCTCCTGACCCTTTCACTCGTCCTGCTCCAGGGCGCAACCGGTTGCAGCTACTCCGAAGACCGCGAGGTCTACAAATCGACTTATATGTCGCCGAAGTCCGTCTACGCGATCTACAAGCCCTCCAACGAGACCGCTTGGTCTTACGAGATCCCGCCCCAGCACCTGCTCGTCGTCGAGCGCGACACGGGCGATGAGACCATCGAGTGGGCGACAACGTCTGATGGCTACCCCACCTCGCTGTCATGGGAGCTCTACCCGATCACCGCGACCAAGTCCAAGCTCCGACGAAACCACTACACCGGCACCCCCATCGAGAGTGGCACGATCGCCCTGAACGGCACCCCGCTGATCATGGGCTCCACCGTCGGCAAGCCCGTTGACCCAAGCTCGGTCCCCGAGGAACGCAGCATCGAAGAGATCGAGAAAGAAATCGACGAAACCGACGCGCTGCCCGAGCCGGATATGCCAGAAGAAGAAGGTGTGCCCGAAGAAGAAATGGGTGAGTAAACCAAGTGATGTTCGCGGGCAATGCCGGGCTGACGGCGTGAAGACAAGATTCGCAAAAGAGCACCACCCGGCGTGGTGCTCTTTTGGTTACACGTCTGTGGTGCGACCCTACTTCAGCTCAACCGACCAGTAAGCACTGTCCAAAAAAGCTTTCCAGCTCTCGTACTTCCCCGAACCCAATCGCAGGCCCAGCACCGGGTTGGTCTTGGGCTTGACCGGCTTCCGGATCAAAGGCATGTTGGCTTGTTTGGGGGTCCGGCCACCCTTGCGGGTGTTGCAGCGGACGCAGCAGCACACAAGGTTCTCCCAGCTCGCGCCGCCGCCCTGGCTGCGCGGGATCACGTGGTCCAGCGACAGTTCGGAGGTTGGGAACTTCTTGCCACAGTATTGGCAGCGGTTGTGGTCACGCGCGAAGATATTGCGGCGGTTGAGCTTCACATCGTTGCGGGGTAGCCGGTCGTATGCCAGGAGGCGGATCACCTTGGGCACCGCGATCTGCATCCGGACGGTCCGGACCCACTCGTAAGGGTCGTCTCCGCCCGGCTCACTAAAAAGCCGGCGGTAGTGCTCCGAAAGGTCCGCCCAATCCCCAAACCCGTACCCGGCGTAGGACCCGTCATCGACCCGGATCACCTCGGCCAGGTCCTTGCAGAGCATCGCGAAGGCCCGCCGAGCATCCACGACACGCACGGCCATCCACATCTTGTTGAGGACGAGTACATGCGAGTTCAGTGCGGTCGCCGCGATTTGCATGACGGATCATTCGGTGTGTGCAGGTTTCCGGTAGAAAAGTCTATCGGTGTGGTGGGCCGGATTCAACGTCAGACCTTGGTTAAATCGCGTTTGGAACACGGTTTGGCGGTTTAAACGGCCAGACGCTTGACGAATCAGGCCCGCCGTGTTTCAATGCGTTGCTCGTCTGGATCCAGGCGGCACAACTGAAGACCAACTGGGTGGTTGCCGGAGCGGCCAAACGGGGCAGACTGTAAATCTGCTGGCTTACGCCTACGTAGGTTCGAATCCTACACTGCCCACTTAAGACCCCGTCTTGACGACGGGGTTTTTTATTGCGCTCTATCTTCGCATATCGAGCACTGTGTAGCGGGTGACGCGAAGCGTCCCGTGCGAAGCCTCTCATATTGAACGTGACACTGGATTCACCAAAAACCACGGGACGTTTCGCGTCACCCGCTACACAGACAAGAACACATCCCATGCAAAGTATCCAACAAGAAACCGCCGGGTGGCGCGCCGGCGGTTCGTGGATGGCATCATCGATGCCGGTAAGTCGTACCTGGATGAAACTAGTGTAGCGTAAGACCCGTGATCATTTCAAAGGCCTCTTCATATTTTTTTGTCGTGTTCATCAACACCTCTCTCGGCAACACCGGCCCGGGCGCCTGCTTGTTCCACTCGCCTTGCTCAACCAGTGCCTCCAAGTAGTTGCGCACGTACTGTTTGTCGTAACTGTCTTGATCGCGCCCTGCTTCGTAATGCGCGGCGGACCAGTAGCGCGAAGAGTCAGGCGTCAAGACTTCATCGATCAGGATCGGGCGCTCGTCCCGCGCATCAAGTGGTACGCCAAACTCAAACTTGGTGTCCGCGAGGATGATGCCACGCTCCGCAGCATAGTCGTGTGCCACCTGATAGATCGCCAGCGAATGATCACGCAGTATCTCCATCGGCAGTGTGCCTACCAGTTCACAAGCCCGCTCGAAGGAGATGTTCTCATCGTGATCGCCCTGCTCCGCCTTCGTGGCGGGCGTAAAGATCGGCTGTGGCAGCTTGGCGGACTGCGTAAGACCCGCAGGCAACGGAACCCCGCAAACCGCCTGATTCTGCCGGTATTCCTTCCAACCCGACCCGGCCAGGTACCCCCGCACGACGCACTCGATCGGCACCACCTTGGTCCGTCGGCCGATCATCACCCGGCCCTGTAGTTGTTGCACCTGCTCATCTGTCAGCCCGTCCACATCCGCGGGGTCCGTGGACAGGACGTGTGTCTGAAGCTTGTAGCCGAGCTTCTCCTTAATTTTGTTGAACCAGAACGCGGACATCTGCGTGAGCACGATGCCCTTGCCCGCCGGCCCGTTAGGCATCACCACATCAAACGCGCTGAGCCGGTCTGTCGCAACGAGAAGCAGCGCCTCGGTCCCGTCCTTGAGCGTGCAATCGTAGACATCACGCACCTTGCCTTGCCGCTTGTTGGGCAGCGGCAAATTCGTTTGCATGAGCGCGGATGTCGTCATGACCGTATTGAACCACGAAGTATGCAAACAGACAACAAACGGCCCTTTATCCGCGGTACTCATCAAGCGAACCAACCGGCCAACGCTTCAACAATTCTGTAATCGCAGCATCAATCTGATCAAGCTGGACCTCGTCGCATTCGAAATAATCCGTTATCGCGTCGGCAAGACGGATCATGTCGAGAATCTTGATCTCATTGAGCATGGTTGGTGTGGTATCTGATCCGAAAAAACTGCATACCGCCTCACAACACTCGTCTGGCGTAGCATCTTCGAAATCGACGGGTGGACAAATATGATGCCCAAAGCACTCGCCAAGGGCAGCCAAAAAATCTGAGAACCGTTGCTCGCGATCTTCCATCGTTCCCCCAAGTCATAATCAGGCTTAGAACTTCCGCAGGAACCGCACGTCGTTCTCGAACAGCCAGCGGATGTCTTTGATGGCGTGCTTGCGCATGGCCAGACGTTCGATGCCCAGGCCGAAGGCGAAGCCGGTCCATTCTTCGGGGTCGTAGCCGACCTGCTCGAAGACGGCTGGGTCGACCATGCCGCAGCCGCCGATCTCCATCCACTCTGGGCCCTTGCCCAGGTCCATCTTCACGTACAGTTCGGCGCTCGGCTCGGTGAACGGGAAGTAGCTGGGGACCAGGTCGATCTCCGCGTCCCGCCCGAACATCGCGCGGGCGAACTGGTACAGCGTCGTCTTCAGGTCCACCATGCTGACTTTTTTGTCGACGTACAGCCCCTCGACCTGGTGGAACATCGAGTAGTGCGTCGCGTCGTGCTCATCCGGGCGATACACACGCCCCGTGCTGATAATGCGGATCGGGGGCTCGGGCGTCTGCTCCATCACGCGGATCTGGACGGTCGATGTCTGCGAACGCAGCAGTGTCGGCGAGGGCCCAAAAGGGTCGCTGAGATAAAAGTTGTCCAGCGGATCACGCGCGGGGTGCGTCGCGGGGATGTTGAGCGCGATGAAGTTGTGCCGGTCGTCCTCGACCTCCGGCCCCTCGTGGTGGTCAAAGCCCATCCGCGCAAACACCTCGATGAGTTCATCGATGGTCTGGCTGATGATGTGACGGCGGCCGAGCACGGGCGCGGGCTCGGTGATGTCGATCACCAGGCCTCTGGGCCCGGGTGCTGAAGGCCCCTCCGCCAGGGCTGCTTTTTTGGATTCAAAAGCATCGGTGACGGCCTTCTGCGCCGCGTTGGCGTGCTGGCCGAAGTCTCGCTTCTGTTCTTTGGGGACGTCCTTGATCCAGCCCATCATGCCCTTGACCGCGCCCTTGGATCCGAGGTACTTGATGCGGACCTCCTCCAACGCTTCGGCACTGGCGACCGCCTCAATCGCGGCCAAGGCTTCGTCTTTCAGGGGGGCAATCTTCTCAAGCATCAGACGGGACAGGATACCCCATCAAGTACACAAGGGGGAATTCACAGATCGTTGATATGGCTTTTTGAGGATCGGCTTATAATTTAGTCATCATGGCGAGCCTGCCTCTTTTCTGATCCAGTCATGATTTGGGGTCCCAAGATGAAACGTGTGAGTCTTTGTTATCTGGCGTTCATGTTGGCCTGCCTGTTGCCGACCACGGCCGAGGCGCAGGTCAATAAACGCGTGCTGCTTGCGGGCAAAGGGGCGACCGGGCTGGTACTACTGGACGGCAACCGTGGCTCGGGTAGCTGCTTCTGTATCGACGCCGAGGGCTACTTCGTGACCAACGCGCATGTGGTGCGTGGCGAGATCGGAGCTACGCTGATCATGAACCCGAATACAGAGCAGCAGTTCGAACTCAAGGCGAAGGTCGTCGTCAGCGATAGCGGATCGGACCTGGCCCTCTTGAAGGCGGACATGGGCAAGCACAAGGTCACGCCGCTGAGGCTCGCGGACAGCGAGAAGCTCACCGAGACAGACGAGTTGATCGCGTTTGGCTTCCCGCTGGGCGAGCTGCTTGCATTCGATGAGGACGAATACCCCGCGGTGAGCATCAACGTCGGGCGGGTGACCTCGCTCCGCCGGGCCGACGGCAACCTCGAAGCGATCCAGACCGACACGACGCTGACGTTCGGCAACTCCGGCGGGCCGATGCTCGATAAGAACGGCGACATCGCGGGCGTCGTCGTCGCGGGCCTGCCTGGCCTGAACATCAACTTCGCGATCCCGACGAGCAAGATCGACAAGCTGCTGAAGATGCCCGCGGTGTCGGTGACGCTTCCAGAGAAGATCCCGTACGGGAAGCGGTACGAGCCGGTGGGCGTGAAGATCGACGTCGACGACATCAGCAAGACCGCGGGTGCCGGGCCGTTCAGCGTGAAGGTGATCGTCGGCGACGGCGAAGACGCGAAGACCGTAAAAGCCATGGGCCGGGGCGGCAGCTTCGTCGCAGGCATCCAGCCCGCGGAGAAGCCCAAGGGCGAGGGGCCCGCAGATGAAGAATACGAGGTTGATCTGCAGTTCGACACCGGCTCGATGACGGTCAAGCTCCAGAACGTGCCACTGCGCGTCGGCAAGCACCGCGTCAAACTCCAAGAAGTCGCGCTGGTCGAAAAAAGAGGCGATACCTACCGCGTGATCAAGACCGATGGCACGGAGTTGGAAGGCCGCACGCTAACCGGGCCGACGGTCACGACAGAGTTCGCCGGCGAGCGGACCCGTGTCTCGCTATCCAAGGCGACCTGGATCCGTGTGTTTCACGACGGGCTTGAACAGGGCAGGGGCTTTGTTGTGCCGTTGACCATCGAGGTTAGCCGGGGTGGCGAGGTGGTCGCGATGAACCGGGCGGCGCTGCGCGTCGAAGACCCGCCGAAGCTGGACCTGCCCGATGTGCCGAGCGGCGACACCGATGAGCCCAGCGGTGAGTCTGACAGTGACCGAGGCACGCCGCCGACCCGGATCAGTAAGGAGGCCTATGTTTTTGATGCCAAACGAAACAGGACACTGAAAGACTGGCAGGCCAATATCGGTATGCCCCAGACATCACGTGGGCAGCTTGTATTTGAAGGGAATAATCATGTTGAGCTGACTTATAAAAAACAAATGTTGCTTGGCCAGATGACCATCGAGTATGAAGCCGGCAACAACATGGCGTTCACCGTCCTTTACGGCGAGAATGCATATCGCGTGCATGTCTCGGGGAGTTGGTTTGGTATGTCGAACCACTATCTCAACGGAAGCAACAGATACGACCGCACCGAGACTAGGTCGGAATTAAACCTGGAGGGTCGCAAGCAAGTAACCATCGATTTCCGTGAACCTTCGATCACGACGATGCAAGTCGATAAAGCCGTCATCGCACGCAAGATGCGAGACGCTGGTGAGATCAAGATCATTATCGACAACCGCAATCCGATCAAGATCCATCGCATCGAGATGCTCCCATTGACGGAGAAGCGCGTTGCGACCGCCTCGGATATTCCCAGCTATTTAGAAAGCCAGCCGGTCGCTTTCAATGAGAAGACGATTAGGTTACCCGCAGAATATGGCTCAGTTTATGTTGGGGGCGCGGGGCGGTACATGCTGTTCCACGTACCTTCTCGCAAGACCATTGAGATCATCGATGTCTTGCAGGGCACAACGGTGCATTCGATGCCCAATGTTTCCGACGATGTCATGATCGCCGCCGGCCTGAAGCATTTTGTACTTGTTCTGCCTGGACAGAATCTGATGCAGAAGTGGTCATACGAGGGCTTTAAACGCGAAAAAGTCGCACGCATCCCCACTACGGGCATGCTCTGGAACGCGGCACTGGGCGCCAATAGCACCGGACCGATGGTCTTGTCCGCGGACAATAACCTCTTTGTTGATCTGGAATCGATGCGGGCACAAGATGTGACCGGCCGCTTCTGGGCCCAGTTCAACAGGCACAGGCATCAGATCAAGGCAAGCGCAGACGGCAGGGTTTACATGAACCACGCCGCGGCGGGCAGAAATAATTACATGCGCCTGATCCGACATCACGAAGGCTTTGTTTGGTCTCACGAGTTTAGTGGTAAGGAGCAGACTTGGCAGCTTGATCCATCTGCAGATGGAAGGCTTATTTTCGCACGTAGCGAGTTGTTCGATCAAGCCCTGAACACGGTGAGTGCAGATTGGCTCAAGGACTGGACGTGCTACCCCACGGTTGATCCAAGGTACTTCCTCGCCGTGCGGCTCTTTGATTCAAGCAACAACAAAAACACACACAGGCTCGATATCAACATATGTACCGTCGCGGACAGGCGTGCACTTTTTACGGTGAATGGGTTCCCGGAGGTCACACCTCGGAAACACCATACCACTACTCGAGAAGTCAGTGACAGGCTTCGTCGCGAGCCCTCGTACCATTTCCACTACGTGCCATGGGCAGAAGCGCTCATAACGATCGGTTGGGATAAGAAGACGGTTGTAATCCGTAAGCTGAACCTCATTGACAAACTGGAATCACAGGGCGTTGATTACTTGTTCGTGCAATCGACCCCGCCGGTCTTCGCACCGCGCAATGGCAAGCTCTCTTACCAAATCGATGTGGTCTCCTCCTCGGAAGGAATCACGTACGAGTTCTTCGACGGGCCAGAGGGCTGCGCGGTCTCTGACACCGGCCTGGTCACTTGGGATATTCCCGCGTTCAGCGAAAACGAACGTGAAACGATCATCCTCAGCGTCCGCAACAAAGCGGGTGAAGAAGTCCTGCACTCATTCGACCTGACATATCAGTAAAACGCGGGCCGGTTTGCCCTGACGCGCTCAGTTTCCGACAATCGGGTGATGCAAGACGTTAAAGCAGAGGCAAAGGTTGGTCTGGCGGGGCGGTTACTCAACGCCGTCGAGTGGGCGGGCAACAAGCTGCCGGACCCGGTGACGCTGTTCGTGATCGGGGCGCTGCTGGTGCCGGTGATCTCGCATATCGTCTACGTGTCGGGCTGGGAGGTCGCGCTCGTCGAGCCCGCGACCGTCGATGGCGAGTCCGTCCTCCAAGAGACCGGCGAGGTGCTCACCGCGGTCCCGATGCTCACCTGGGACAACCTCTACAGCCTGATCAAAGGGCTCAAGGACAATTTCATCAACTTCCCGCCGCTCGGTGTTGTGCTCGTCGGGATGCTCGGCATCGGCGTGGCGGAACGCAGCGGGCTCATCGGCGCGGCGCTCAAAGCACTCATGCTCGTCGTACCCACCCGGCTGCTGACCCCCGCGATGGTATTCGTTGGCGTGATGAGTTCGGCAGGGATGGATGCGGGCTACGTTGTGCTGCCACCCGTCGCGGCGCTGCTGTATTTGTCGGTAGGCCGGTCACCCTTGGCCGGCATCGCTGCCGTGTTCGCCGGTGTCTCCGCCGGTTTCTGCGCGAATCTCGTGATCACCGGGCTGGACCCAATGCTGTCAGAGCTATCGCAGTCGGCGGCGCGCCTGGTCGACAGCGATTACGCAGTAGCCGCGACGTGCAACTGGACCTTCGCCGCGGTGTCGACGGGCTTCCTCACGTTCATCGGCTGGGCCGTGACCGCGTGGTTCGTGGAGCCGAGGCTCAATGCCAGGCCTGCCGAGCATGGCGGTCCTATCGACGCGGCGGACCTCCATCAGCACGAGCAATCCCTCGATACCAGCGAGAAGAAGGGCTTGATCTGGGCCGTCATCGCGCTCGGCGGTTTCGCCGGCATCCTGGTCGCGCTCGTCGCCACGCCGGGCTGGCTGCTGCATGGCATCGACGCCGGCCACAACGACTTCGATAAGTGGGTCGTCGTCATCGTCCCGATCATCTTCTTCGCTTTTCTCGTCCCGGCGTTGGCCTACGGCATCGGTGCGAGGACGATCAAGAACGACAAGGACGCGGCGCGGATGATGACCGAGGCCATGGCCGCGATGGCGCCGATCATCGTGCTCGCCTTCTTCGCCGGGCAGTTCATTGCGTGGTTCGGCCAGTCCAACCTCGGCACGATGTTTGCAATCACCGGCGGCCGCGCGATCGCTGAGGCTGGCCTACCGACTTGGGCCGTTCTTGTCGCCTTCATCCTGCTCGTCGCGGTCCTCAACCTCTTCGTCGGCTCGATGTCCGCGAAGTACACCCTGCTCGCCCCGGTGTTCATCCCGATGTTCATGATCGGCGCCAGCATGAGCCCGGAGTTGACCCAAGCCGCCTACCGCGTCGGCGACTCGTGCACGAACATCATCACACCGCTGAACGCCTACCTGATCATCATCCTCGTCTTCGTGCAGAAGTACGACAAGCAGGCGGGTATGGGCACGATGATCGCGCTGATGCTGCCCTACTCGGTCGTGTTCCTGATCACGTGGACGGCGCTGCTGCTGGGCTGGGTGAGCTTCGGGATCCCGCTCGGCCCGGAGGGGCCTTTGGAGTATGTGCCGAGTGTCGGAAACTGAGTCGGCACGGTGTAGCGGGAGACGCGAAGCGTCCCGTGCGAGTGATCTTTCGTGAATGAATCAATTGATTCGCCGAACCACGAGACGCTTCGCGTCGCCCGCTACACCGTGCCGTCGATAAGTCACATCACCCGGAACCCGATATCCCGCCGGAAGAACGCGCCCTCGAACGCGATCTTCTCGCACGCCGCGTTGGCTTTTTCCTGGGCTTCCTTGAGCGTCTTGCCGAAGGCGCAGACGTTCAGCACGCGCCCGCCGTTGGTGACGAGGGTGCCATCCTTTTCCAGCTTGGTCCCGGCGTGGAAGACCTTCACATCCCCGTGGCTGCCGGCCTCGGCCTCCTTGATGCCTGTGATCGGCTTGCCCTTCTCGTACTGGTCGGGGTACCCGCCGGAGCACATGACGACGCAGATGCAGACGCGCTTGTCGAAGCTGAGGTCGACCTCAGCCAGCTTGCCCTTGCAGCAGGCGACGAAGATGTCGTAGAGGTCGCCCTTGAGCCGCATCATGAGCGGCTGGGTCTCGGGGTCGCCGAAGCGGGTGTTGTACTCGAGGACCTTGATGCCCCCTGCCGTGAGCATGAGCCCGGCGTAGAGGACACCCTTGAAGTCGATATCGTCGCGGCGCATCGCATCGACGGTCGGCACGAGGACCTCGCGGTTGATCTCTTCCATGAGGGCTTCGTCGACGAGCGGGGTCGGGGTGTAGACGCCCATCCCGCCGGTGTTGTTGCCGGTGTCGCCTTCGCCGACCTGTTTGTGGTCCTGGGAGGGGTCGAGGACGAAGATGTTTCGTCCATCGACGAGCGCGAGGATGGAGACCTCCTGGCCGATGAGCCGTTCTTCGACGACGACCTTGTCGCCCGCTTCGCCGAAAGCGCGGTCGGCCATGATGAGCTTGAGCGCGGCGAGGGCTTCTTCGTTGCTGGAGGTGACGATCGCGCCCTTGCCCTTGGCCAGGCCCGCGGCCTTGACGACGACGGGCAGCTCGCGGGCCTCGACGTACGCACAGGCCTGCTCGTAGTTGGTGAAGGTCTTGGAGTCGGCGGTCGGGACCGAGCACGCGCGCATCAGGTCCTTGGCGTAGGCCTTATCGGCTTCGAGACGAGCCCCCGCGGCGACGGGGCCGAAGACATGCCTCCCGGGCGCAGCCAAACGGTCGGCCATGCCTTGGGCCAGCGGGTCTTCCGGGCCGATGACGATCATCGTGACGCCGTTGTGCCGGCAGAAGTAGTCGATCTCGTCGACGACCTTGGTCGTGACGGTAGTCGGGTCGATGGGCAGGTTCTCGCCGATCTGCGCGGTCCCGCCGTTGCCCGGGGCGAAGTAGAGCTTGGCGACCTTGGGGGACTGCTTGAGCTTCCAGCCCAGGGCGTGTTCCCGGCCGCCCGAGCCGAGGATGAGGACGTTGGTGGGTTCGTTGGCCATAGGGGGCAAAGGTTAGCAAACCGTGGGCTACAATGGGGCGATGGTTTTAGCTAGGCCCGGCAGTGGGAAGAAGGTGGTGCTCGCGATGTCCGGCGGGGTCGATTCCTCGGCTGCCGCGGCGCTCCTTAAAGAAGACGGCTACGAGGTCGTCGGCTGCTTCATGCGCCTGGGCAGCGAGGACCCGGATGAGATCGCCGACGGCTACGACAACCTGCACGCACAGAGCTGTGATACGGGGGCTAAGCCGCAAGCGGCGAAAAAACACAAACAGGGCTGCTGCAGCGTCAACGACGCGGCGGACGCGCGCCTTGTCGCCGCGACGCTGGATATCCCGTTCTACGTGGTCAACTTCCGCAAGGACTTCGGGCGGATCATGGACTACTTCGTCGCGGAGTACAACGCGGGGCGGACGCCCAACCCCTGCGTCCGCTGCAACGACTGGCTGAAGTTCGGCAAGCTGCACGCCTACGCCAAATCCATCGACGCAGACTACGTCGCCACCGGCCACTACGCTCAGACCGACCTGTCCGACCCGGCCAACCCGCGCCTACTCCGCGGCGTCGATACCGCCAAGGACCAAAGCTACGTGCTCTTCGGCAGCCCCCGCGACCAGCTTGCCCACATGCTCCTGCCTATCGGGCATCTAGAGAAGTCGGTCACCCGGCAGATCGCCGAAGCACATAACCTGCCGGTCTTCAGCAAGCCCGACAGCCAGGAGATCTGCTTCGTCCCCGACAACGACTACGCGAAGCTGGTCGAGCGGCGGACCGAGGGCGGCTTCGCCTCCGGGAGCATCTTGGATCAGCAAGGCAACCAGGTCGGCGAGCACGACGGCCACCAGCACTTCACGCTCGGGCAGCGCCGCGGCATCGGCGTCGCGCTGGGCTACCCGATCTACGTCGTGGACAAAGACCCGCACACCAACACGATCACCGTCGGCCAGAAGGACGACCTGATGTCGATCGGGCTGACCGCGGGGCAGACCAACTGGCTCGTAGACCCCCCGCCGGGCTGGATCGATTGCCAGGCCAAGGTCCGCTATAACTCCGAGCCGGTCCCCGCGAGGGCCCGTACTTTTACGGATGAAAACGCTGCCGGTGGGCTGGAAATCCGGTTTGATGCCCCCGTTGAGGCCGTCACGCCGGGCCAGGCCGCCGTGTGTTACGGAAAAATCGGCGGCCCGTTGGAACAAACCGTGCTCGGCGGCGGTTGGATCCACGAGGCGATCCGCGCCTAACGCTGTCCTATTAGAGATAACCCTTAACCCACTTTTGAGAGAAACCCCATGAAACTGCTCGCTACCCCCGCTTTGGCTTTGTGTCTGATGGTCATGATCGGCTGTGCCGAGGGCAACACCCCTTCTGCCGATGCCGCCGCAACGATCGAAGCGGCGACCAATAAGGTCGAGGCGAACGTGTCCGGAATGGACTGCACGGGCTGCTCGGGCTCGATCGAAGCGGCGATCGCTCAGATCGAGGGCGTCACCGCCGCGACCGCGGATGTGAAGACGGGTGACGTCAAGGTCGCCCTGGCCGATGATGCCGACAGCGAGGCCGCCAAGGCCGAGATCGAGAAGGTCATCGCCGGCCTGAGCGATGGGAAGTTCACCGTCGAGAACATCATCGTGAGCACCGCCACGGTCGAAGAAGACCAAGGCGAGAGCCAAGGCAGCGAAGGTGAGACCGAAGCGTCGGAAACCGCCGAAGAGACCCAAGCCGACGCCGCGGGTGAAGGCGCCGTCTTCACGGTTGCCGGCATGACCTGCAGCGCCTGCTCGGACAAGGTCACCAAGGCTGTTTCCGAGATCGAGGGCGTCGAAAGCGTCTCCGTCTGCCACAAGAGCGGCAAGTGCAGCGTTGTGGGTGCCGAAGGCAAGAAAGTCTGTGCGATGACTGTCACGAAGGCCATCGAATCGACCGGCTTCATGGTCGAAAAGTCCTGCGAGGAGGGCTGCGACAGCAAGGAAGCGTCTGAGGATACTGCGAAGCCCCAGGCTGACGCGGGCAGCGAAGGCACCGTCTTCGTTGTGTCTGGTATGAACTGCGAGGCCTGCTCAAGCAAGCTCACCAAGGCCGTATCCGAGATCGGGGGCGTCGAAAGCGTCTCGGTCTGCCACAAGAGCGGCAAGTGCCAGGTTGTGGCAGCGGATGGTTCTTACGTCTGCCCGGCCAAGGTCGCCAAGGCGATCGAGTCCTCCGGCTTCGAACTCGCTCAGCAGTAAGACGCTTGGCGCGAGTTGATCAAAAGACCCCAACAGCAATACGTCCACTCCCGAATCGTTCGGGCTTCAAGACAGCGTCTTGCTCGCGAGAAAGCGATCGATTAGCGTAGAAAGAGATATGCGTCTTATCCGCTTAATCCTGCTGATTGCCATCGGCCTGCAACCCATGACGGGTTTGCAGGCCAGTGGCATGGTGGGTGCGGGCGAAGCATCCAACATCTGCTGCAGCGATGACTGCCTCTGCGTTTTGTCTGCAGGGTGTGCCTGCCACGAAGTTCCAGCTCAGCCCGAACCGGCCCCTCCGACGACGCCCGCGCCCGAACGCGTCGCGGTCAAGCAGCTTTTTGATCAGGGCGGTGTGTTCGGGTACGACGTCGAGCCGATCGAAGCGTGGTACAAGCCTTCATCCTTTGATACGCATGCTTACCGGCCTGACGATTTAGAAACCCGTCTGTCCCGCCTTTGTTTGTGGTTGATCTAGCAAGGCCGGCAGCGGTACGCGCGTCGCGTACCGCTGCTATACGGCCGCTAGAAACCATCAACTCAAACAAAGGAATATCCAATGAAAACGCTATCGATTGCAGCGGTGCTGCTGTTCGCTATCACGTTGGTCGGCTGTACAACAACCGGCTCGACCGCCCAGACGCCCCTGGACCCGGCCCAGGCCGACGCCCAGGTCATGGTGAAGGGCATGAGCTGCCCGCAGTGTGCCAACAACATCAAGGACATCATGGAGCGTGTCGACGGGATCGACCAGGCCCGTGTCGACCTCGGCGCGGGCCGGGTGCTCGTAGCGTTTGCTGAGGGCGCGACCATCGGTGAAGACGCGCTGCTGCTCGCGGTGAGGGACGCCGGGTTCACGCCGGGCGAAGTGAGCTACAGGAAAGTGGGCGGCCGATGAAGTGGGCGGTTCCCCTGACGCTTTTCACGGCCGCCCTGCTGCCGGTACTGACGGCCTCCGGCCAGGAGGTCCTGTATACGCCCTCGGCGACCTCGCCGGGCAAGGGCATCTTTGCGGTGAGGCAGAACCTCTCGTTCGAGTCGTACGACGGCGTGCGTGCGGACGGGGCCTTCAGCCTCGATCAGTTCACGTACGAAACCGCGATCGCGTACGGCATCACGGCGGACCTGACCCTGATGTCGCACCTGCCGTTGATGTACCGCGACTACGCCGAACCGGTGACAAGCAACAGCGAGTCGTTCGGCGTCGACGACCTGCACGTCATGCTCAAGTACCGGTTCTTCCAGCAAGATGTCGGCAACATCGACACGGTCCGCATGTCCCTGATGGGCGGGGTCGAGCTGCCCAGCTACTCGGACCAGTTCTCGAGCGAGTCGTTCGACCCGTTCATCGGCTGGGCGATGACCATGATCGAGGGCCGGCACGGCATCGGTGCCCACGCGAAGTACAAGTGGAACACCGGCGGGGACCCGTACGAGATCGAGTTCGGCGATGGGCAGTCCGACGCGATCCGTCTCGACGGGTCGTACCTCTACCGGATCGACCCCGTTGCATACACGATCGATACCACCAAGTCGACGTACGTCATGGTCGAGCTCAACCAGCGGTACGAGACCAACGGCGACTACGAGACGCTGCTCTCACCGGGCATCCTGATCGAGGCGCAGAGCTGGGCGGCGGAGATCGCGGTCCGGCTGCCGATCAACCAGCAGGTGGATCACCGGGCCGAGCTGGACTGGGCGCTGACGTTTGGCCTGCGGTTTACGTTCTAAGCGTGGCTATACAACATCCTGTTCAACCCCGTCGACTGGGTCGGCGGGGTTTTTCATTGCACCTGTTCTTTGGATTCGGCCGATCCACACCTCATCGCCCCCACTGGCTACAATCCCCGCCATGCCCGACACGGACGCCGCGCAGCTTGACGCCCTACTAAACGACCTTGGCATCCGCCACGAGATGGATGCGCCGCTGGGGCCGCTGACCTGGTACAACGTCGGCGGCAACGCGCAGTGCCTCGCGCACCCCGCGTCGACCGCTCAGCTCAGCGAGCTCGTCAGCCAGTGCAGGCAGGCAAGGGTCCCGATGCGGGTCCTCGGCAGCGGCGCGAACCTGCTCGTGCGCGAGGCCGGGGTCGGTGGTGTTGTGATCCGGCTTGACGACGAGGCCTGGTCGCAGATGACCGTTGAGGGCGGCCTCGTGACCGCCGGCGCGGGCTACGGGCTCATGCGGCTGGTCGCGGAGACGGCCCGCCTCGGGCTCGATGGGCTCGCGCAGGTGGCCGGCATCCCCGCATCCATCGGCGGGGCCGTCCGGATGAACGCGGGGGGGACGTACGGCGACGTCGGGCAGGCGGTCAAACGGGTCCAAGTCATGTCCGCGACCGGGCAGGTCTATCATCGCGATGCGGACGACCTCGAGTTTACCTACCGCCGGAGCAACATCGATGCGCCGTTTATCCTCGGCGCCGAGTTCGAGCTGACGCCGACGGACCCGAAGGAGCTGAGCAAGCGTGTCAAAGAGATCTACCTCTACAAGACCAACAGCCAGCCGTTCGCGGACAAGAGCTCGGGCTGCTGCTTCAAGAACCCGCAGGAAGATGACGAGGGTTTCGACGGCCGGCCCGCCGGGATGATCATCGACCAGTGCGGGCTGAAGGGCCACCGCATCGGGACCGCGGTCGTGTCGGAGGTCCACGCCAACTTCATCGTCGCGGACAAGAAGGACGCCCAGGCCGAGGACGTGTACCAGCTGATCTGCCACGTCGAGCAAGCGGTCTATGAGCAGGCAGGGGTCCGGCTGAAGCGTGAAGTAGAAGTGTGGCCTTGATGGTAGATCGCCAGCACGGCGTAGCGGGAGACGCGGAGCGTCCCGTGCGAATGATCGGCTTCAAATCACACCATTGAATGATTGAACCACGGGACGCTTCGCGTCTCCCACTACACCGTGCTGATGCAACTTGCTTGTGGGTTGCGCAGCACAGATACAGCCTAGATCTGCATCCCCAGCGAGATAAACGCCAGCCCGAAAAAGCCGAAGATAACGATCAGGAAGAACCTCGGGATCAGGCGGTTGATGCCGTTGAGCTTCTTGTTCGTCGGGTGGTATCGCACGGGGATCGGGTCGCCCTTCGGGTGGGGGTCGCTTGAGAAGTAGCAGATCGATTGGAAGGTGCGGGTCTCGCCGGCCTCGGTCTTGAAGCGGATGGTCGGGGCGTACACCTCGGCGGCAAGCGAGTCCGCGGCGTAGGCGGACTTGTTGCCGATCACCGTGCCGGTGGTCTTCCGCGACTTCATCAGGTCGATCACAAGCAGCACGAGCGCGCTCAGGCCCATCAAGACACCGAAGACCGCAAAGAAAATGCCCCACCCCGACATGCTCAGCCCCTATTTGGTGGCGGCCCGATCGGCAAGGCGATCGCGACCGCGGCGATGAACAGGGATACCGCTGAGCCGAAGGACAGGGATACCCATAGCGTGGAGGATTCGATCGCGGCCCAGATGCCGAAGCCCCCGAGCGTGAACATGGCCATCACCGTGCCGAAGAGCGAAAACCAGCGTTGGGCCGGCCGGTGCTGGATCAGGTAGCCCCAGGCGTACTTGGTGAAGAGCAGCATGCACAGGCCTGCCGCGACCGCGGGCCACCAGCGCGTCGTGGCCAAGGCCCCGACCATTGTCGCCAGCGAAAGCACCGCCGGCCAGGTCAGGCCGAACCCAAGGCGTAGCGGGGGCGGGGTGTGCGTCTGCGCCTGACGGGCGCGCAGCTTCGCTTTGGGCGCAACGTGGAAGGTCGCGGTCGCCTTGCCGACCTTGCGTTCCTTCTCGTCCTTGTGGTGGACCGCCTGGACGATCTGCATCTCGACGGTGACGTTGAACTCGAGCTTGTGCTTCTTGAGTTCCTCGATGTCATCGACGGGTTTGACCCGGTAGATCGCCGGGCCGACGCAGGGCAGGCGGAACTTGTAGGCCAGCTCTTTACAGACGACGGTGTATTCGGGCCCGACCTGGTTGAAGATGTACATCCCGCCGGCGACCTCGGAGTTGCCGAGGAGTGCGGCCCCGGCCATGGCGTTGTACCAGTTCTTGTTGAACGTCGTGAAGGGCATCACCACGTCGTACGTGCCCGTGTCGGTCTTCTGCCCGAGCTTGATCCCCGACCGGTAGGCCAGCGGGAGGAAGACCCAGGCGAGCAGACGGTGCCACCGGTTAGACTCGGTTGATTTTTCGGTGAGCCAGTTCTCGAACCGGCGGTACTTCTTGCCCCACCACCCGGTAGGCGGGTCGCCCGCGTGGAGCATATCCGTCGTGATCACCGTGCCACCGTCCTCAACGGTCGGCGTAAGCCGCTCGGCGGGGTCGGTCACTGGGTCGCTGGTCGGGATGGCGGTGGGTGCATCGTTAGCCATCGGTCTGGCACATTGTAGGCGATGGGGTGAGAACGAGGGAATCTGTATTCACAAGGGGGCAGACATTCCTGTCTGCGGTTTAGTCGCACATCAAAGTGGATCGCTTGGCCCGCTGGGCCAACGGCAGACAGGAAGGTCTGCCCCACTTTTCAGACTTGTGTATTCATCGAAACGGCTGGTTGGGGCTGTAGCCGCTTTGGTCATCCTCGTCCGGATCGGACCCGTCAGTCAGGTCTTCCTTCTCCTCGATCCAAGCCTGCTGGACCGCCTCGAGCAGTTGCTCGTTCACCGACTGCCCAGGCTCGGCCTCGAAGCCTTCGAGCCCTTCGACAAAGCTGCGCAGGTCCGTGAACTTCACCGTCAGCGGGTCGTCCCCCGGCCGCTGCTCGGTGAGCTGATACGCGATCTCGTCGATGTCGGTCCAACTGAAAGTCATGTCACACAAGTCGGTAGGACAGGCATTCCTGCCTGTCGATCGGCGCAGCCGAATGGTTTGAAGATTCAGGTCTTCGACCTGACTGACAGGCAGGAATGCCTGTCCTACCAAACCACGGGACGCTTCGCGTCTCCCTCTATGCCATTCTATTGCGGTACAAAGTACGTAGGCCGGGCTTTAGCCCGGATCGAATCGGCATGTAGACCGCCGGGCTGAAGCCCGGCCTACATGATCACTACTGCAGGTTGACCGGCATCACGACATACAAGAAGTTCGGCCCGGTGCGCAGCACGCCCGGCTTGTTCGCGGCCTTCATGTCGAGGAACACCTGGTTCTCGTCGACGACCTTCAGGGCATCGAGCAGGTACGCGGGGTTGAAGCCGATCTCGACGGGGTCGCCGGCGTATTCGGGCAGGTCAACCTTGATCTCCGCTTCGCCCATCTCGGGGGCCCGGCTGGTGATGGTCAGGCCGTCCTGATCGAACGCCATGCGGACGCCCTTGCTCTCCTCATTGGTTAGCAGCCCTGCGCGGCGGACGGCGGAGATGTAGACGTCGGTGGGCAGGGTCGCCTTCTTGTCGCCGTCCTTGGGGATCACGTCCTTGTAGGGCGGGAAGTTGCCTTCGACGAGGTTGGACGCGAGCACGGCCGTATCGGTCGCAAAAAGCACCTGGCTCTCGGCGACCTTGACCTTGACGGTCTGCTCGGCGTCATCAAACAGACGCAGCAAGAGGTTGAGCGCCTTGGTCGGGATGATCGCGTTGCGGTCGGCGTCCTGCAGGCTCTTGCACTTGCCCTTGGCCAGCGCGAGGCGGTGCCCGTCGGTCGCGACAACGGTGAGGTCCTTGTTGTGCCGCTCGAGCAGGACGCCGTTGATCGCGTAGCGCGAGTTCTCACGGGCGGTGGCGAAGAGGGTCTGCGCGATGAGCCTGTGCAGGTCGCCGGCGGGGAGTTCGAAGTCGGCGTCTGCCGGGAACTCGGGCACCTCGGGGAAGTCGCCGACGGGGTAGCCCAGCAGCTTGAAAGTCGAGTCCTGGCCCTTGATCGTCGTCTGCTCGTCGGTCGTCGCAAGGGTGAGTGTGGGGTCGATGGATTCGCGGGTGATCTGCTGGAGCTTGTCGGCGGGGATCAGCGCGTCGCCGGCGTCCTGCACCTCGACGCGGGGGGTGGAGATGCGGATGGAGACCTCGGTGTCGGTGGCGGACAGCGTGAGCGCGTCGTCCTTGGCCGAGGCGAGCACACACCGCAGCGCAGGCTTGGGGGTGCGCGCGACGACGACGCCGGCCACGAGGTTCAACGATTCGACAAGCGCCCCACGATCACAGATGACTTTCATCTTCGGTAGTCCTTTATCTTCTTAAGACAACGCACTTTACTGTTTCCCGCGTTATTCGGCAAAAAACAAGGGGTTCGGGGCCTGCCAGCGGCATCGCAGGCAGTTTATGCACGGGGTTTCCACGGGGAGTCGGAAACAACGAACATAAGAAGCCCACGCCGTGACGGCGTGGGCTTCGGGGGCATAAGGAGCTTGGTTAGCCTGGTTTCAAATCGCTCGTCGGAGCTGTT
Source organism: Planctomycetota bacterium (assembly GCA_039024275.1). GTDB lineage: Bacteria > Planctomycetota > Phycisphaerae > Phycisphaerales > Phycisphaeraceae > JAHQVV01. The sequence goes on from JBCDKD010000005.1 coordinate 36,233, forward strand.
GCACGGCCTTGTCGCAGTCTTCGATCGAGTCGCCGACGAGGTAGTAGAGCAGCCCGCCGTCGCGCCAGAAGATGACCGGCTTGAGCAGGTTGTCGCCTACCTCGGAGTAGACCCGGCCCTCTTCGAGCTTGCCGAACTTGGCGTTGTCGGCCGCGACGATCCAGACGCTGATGGACTGGTCGGGGTTGTCCTGCTTGTGGTAGACGATATGGACCGCGCCGCTGCCGGGCATGGAGCAGGTGCCGGTGAGCTGGTAGTCGTAGCCGATGCCGTCGAGGTTGAGCGAGAGCTTGTCGGCGGAGGTGTCGAAGTAGTCGCCGAGGACGCCGGGCAGCTGCTCGAAGTCACTGGCGGAGCCGAACTGCGACGGGTTTTTGAGCCGGTCGGGCCGCTCGGCACAGTCGAAGTGCCGGCCAGCAAACTGCTGGATGGTCTCGACGGGTAGAGAAGAAGCCGTCGAGGGGTCAAGCCCGCCGGTCGTCCTGCTGGCTTGACTGAACAGCACACCCGCCGCGAGGAGGAGCACGGCCGCGACCGCCGCCGGGACCCACCGCCCGATCCGCGCGATGACGGGCGGGCCGGCGTAAGGCGCCGGTGCGTTCTGCTTCGGCGCGGTTTTTTCCGCAGGGGCGGTCTTCTTCACGGGCTCGGCGGCGAGTTCGAGGAGCTTGCCCGCCAGCTCGTTGGGGCACTTCATCTCCGGGCCGTCCATCGCCTTGGCACACGCAACCTTCAGGCGCTGCTCGTACGCCAGGCGGTGCGCGGCCTTGGGGTCCTCGGCGATCTTGGCGAGCACCTGCGGCTGGTCACGGAAATCGAGCTCGCCGTCGGCCATCGCCATGAGCAGCTCGTCCATCGTCTTGGGTGTGTCGTTGTCGCTTTGCATGTTCATCGATTGGGTCTCGCCCCAGGGTCAAGGCGGTCGGTCCACGCCCCGCGCCTCTGTCTAATTGAATCCGCTGTCAAGCGGGTTTATTCCACGCTGGCCCGGATGGGCCGGGCCTCTCACTTGATCCCGTGCTCTTCAGCCAGGCCCGCGAGGTTCTCCGTCAGGATCGCTCTAGCCCGGTAGAGCCGGCTCATCACCGTGCCCAGGGCCACGCCCAGCACATCCGCGATCTCGCGGTACTTCAGGCCCTCGACCGCCCAGAGCAGCAGGACCTCGCGGTAGTGGTCGGGCAGCTCGTCGATCGCGTGCTTAAGCCGGTCATCGACCTGCTCCCAGTCCAGGTGCTGGAGGTCCCAGGCGGGCGGCGGCGCATCGACCTCGCCGAGCGACCCGCCGGCGACCTCGCCGATGACCTCGTCGCCGAGTGTGGGCTCGCGGTTGCTCTTCTTGACCTTGGTATAGAAGTTGTTGTGCAGGATCTTGAAGAGCCAGGGGCGGACCCCGTGGTCGCGGAGCTCGAACCGGCCTTCGCTCTTGAATGCTTTCAGGAAGGTCTCCTGCACGAGGTCCGACGCATCGTCGGGGTTGCGTGCGAGGTGCATCGCCATGCGGTACACGCTGTCCATCTCGGCCAAAGCAAGCTCTCTAAATGCCGTGCTCTCCATGGTTCACCGTCCCTCATTTATATATCGATCGACTAGTGTAGCGGGTCTTGACGTGGAGGCTAAACAAGGTATCCGCCTACATTATTCCTCGACCCCAACAAAAATAGCCCCCATCGCCAGATGGGGGTTCGAATAGGTCGTGAACCCCCATCTGGCGATGGGGGCTATTGCAACTTCGCGCTTTTCACGCAATGCTGTCTGTAGATGACCGCGATAAACATCAAACACGCCGCGCTGCTGTTTGCGATGCAGGACGAGGCCCTGCCGCTGATCCGCCGGCTTGAGCTGATCGATAAAGGGTTCCTGAGCCCGCCGATGCCGATGCGTTGGTACGACGGCGAGGTGGACGGCCTGCGTGTCGACGTCGTCGTGATGGGATCAGACCGACGCTTCGGTGTCGACTGCATCGGGACCCAGCCCGCGGCGGTCGCGGCGCAGCTCGTCCTCGACAAGCTCGACCCCGGCCTGCTTATCAACGCGGGGACCTGCGGCGGGTTCATCCGGCGCGGCGGCGCGATCGGCAAGGTCTACCTCACCGGCGGGCCGTTCTACTTCCATGACCGGCGTATCCCGCTCGCCCCCTTCGAGCCCTACGCCGACGGCGGGTGGGAGCTGTGCGGTGTTTCGGAGTGGGCCGAAGCACTGGGGCTCGAACAGGGCGTCGTCAGCTCGGGCAACAGCCTGGACATGAACGGTGACGACGCGGCACGCATCGAACGCGTCGGCACACATGCCAAAGACATGGAGGCCGCCGCGATCGCATGGGTCGCCGACCAGCACCAGAAGCCGCTGTGCGCCGTTAAAGCCGTGACCGACCTCGTCGATGGCCCGCACCCGACGCACGAGGAATTTGAACGCCACCTGCATACCGCAAGCGACGCGCTCAGCGAAGCACTCGAAAAACTGTTACACCTATTGTTAAAACCAAGCCCGGAGAATCAGCCATGAAAAACACCAACTTCACGATACTCTCGCTCCTTCTCATCCTGACCCTTGGCCTACCACTGGCCCAAGCGGAGGAACCCAAGACGCGCGGTAAAGACGGCGATGTTTTGACACCGTTGACGATTGGCAACACATGGGTTTACGAGGATATAGACAACAGCTTTATCACCACCGACCGCATCGAGGGGGTCGTCCTCTTTGACGGCCACCCCTGGCACCTGCTGCGGAGCTACGAGCACGAGGCCGGCCGGCCTGCGAATACGGCGGAGCTGGTCTCCGACAATTTCTGGCTGACGCTGAAAGACGGCTACGAGTGGGACGCGTGGGCAGAACTCAATGGAGGTGATGACGACGAAGAATTCGCGGCCGAAGAACTCCAACTCACTTCGTTGTCCAGGTACTACCGCTACCCCGCGACGCTTGGCGAGACCTACAAACCCAACGCGGACGACCAGACGGTTGTGATGACCGTCACCTCGCTCAGCGAGAAGATCACGACCAAGGCGGGCGAGTTCGATTGCATCGTCTACACGGAAACCAGCACCGAAGACGAGGACTACGCCTTCACGAGCTGGGTCGCGCCGGGCGTCGGCATCATCAAAAACGCGGGCACGGATGAGGACGGCGAACCCTACGGCTCGGCACTCGTCAGCTATACGCTGGTTGAAGGAGACTAACACAGGCCGCTGGCTCATCATTCATCGCGGCGTGCTACATTCGTATTACCCTAGAAAAATAAGGGAATGAGTAAACCCGACGACGGCAGGCTGCACTAACAGGTATCTCGCCCCGCCTGTTTTTGGAGCCGTGTGTGGACCTCAACCTCGTGCATCGTGCCGTGCGGACCTTGCCCGCACTAGTCGTGATGCTGTCTGTATCGTCGGCGTGGGGCGAGGCCAAGCCAACCGGGTACCAAGTCTCACAAGCCGACAGGCAGCGCATCGATCAGCTCGCAGACCTGCTCGATATCCACTGCGTGCAGTGCCACGGCCCCGACAAGGGCCAGGGCGGTATCGATCTGTCGCTGATGCTCCGTGAGCAGCCGATGGTGCGCAACCGCCTGGACTGGGTCAACGTGCTCCAGCGCATCAGCGACGGCGACATGCCACCCAGGCGGCACCCACAACCGACCGCGGAAGAACGGCGAGCGCTCGCCGGCCTGATCGACCGGCTGGTCATGCGGTTCGATTATGCGGAGGTCGCCACCGCGGGTTACGAGCCGGTCCGCCGGCTCACGCACCGCGAATACAGCAACACGCTGCGCGACCTGCTGGGTATCGACTGGGATGCCGCCGAGATGTTCCCGACCGAGATGGTGGGCGAGAGCGGGTTCGACAACAGCGCAAACACGCTTTTCCTCCAGTCCGGCATGATGCAGCGCTACCTGTCCGCGGCCGAGCGCGCGATCGAACTCGCCCTGCCCGGGGGTGCCAGCCGGCAGCAGTGGGAGCGCGTGATCGGCAAAAGGGCGGCGGCGATGCGTGCTGGCGAACGGCAGGCCGAGGCAGCGTTCGATGACTTCCTGCCCCGCGCGTTCCGTCGGGCGGTTACCGACAAAGAAGCCACGAATGCCCTGGCCCACTACCGCTCGGCGGTCCAGCGTGGCAAGCCACACGACCGGGCGCTCCGTGCCGCGCTGAAGAACACACTGATCGAGGCGCCCTTCCTGCTGCGGATGGAGGCCGTGCCCGACAGGGTACCCAAGCCGGGCAGCGTCGAGAAGATCGGGCCCTACGCGTTGGCCAGCCGGCTGTCGTACTTTTTGTGGGCGTCCATGCCGGACGACGAACTGATGCGGTTGGCGGCGGAGCAGAACCCCGCCAAGCGGCTGGACCACCCCGCGGTCCTCCGCGCCCAGGTGGACCGGATGTTGAAGGACCCCAAGTCGCTGACGCTCGGCAAGAACTTTGCCAGCCAGTGGCTCGGCTTTACCCACCTGGGGTCGCGGCGAAGGCCCGACCCGATCGACATGCCCGAGTTCACCGACTCGCTCATGCACGCGATGCGCATGGAGTCGGCGCACGTCTTCCACGACATCGTCAAGCACGACCGCCCGCTGATGCAGATCATCGACAGCGACTTCACCTTTGTGAACGAAGAGCTCGCCCGCTTCTACGGCTGGCGCGGGATCAAGGGCGAGCACATGCGGCGCATCAAGCTGCCCAACGACCGACGCGGCGGCTTCCTCACCCAGGCCAGCATCCTGATGGTGACCGCGTTCCCGGATCGGACCAGCCCGGTCGTCAGGGGCAACTGGATCCTGTCTGAACTGCTGGGCACCCCCCCGCCACCCCCGCCGCCGGACGTCGGCGAGTTTGATGAACGGCTCGAAGAAGCGGGCCTGTCGCCGCAACGCATGATGCAGCTGCACAGCCAAAAACCGTCCTGCGCAAACTGCCACAGCCGGATCGACCCGCTCGGCTTTGCGCTGGAGAACTACGACCAGTTCGGCCGGTGGCGGACCCGGCTGGAAGACGGGCCGAGGATCAGAGCCAGCGGCAAGCTGCCCGAAGGCGTCGCGTTCGACGGGCCGGACGCGTTCAAGGACGCCCTGCTCAAGACGCGGCTGGACGACATGAACCGGCAGATCAGCAGAAAAATGCTGTCCTACGCGCTCGGCCGGCAGCTGGGCTACACCGATGAGCACGCGGTCCGAACGATCGCAAAAAACGTCAAAGCGGATGGCTACAAGGCCAAAAGCCTGGTCTACAGCATCGTGCAGAGCGAGCCTTTCCTTTACCAAGCGGTGCCCAGCAAAGGAGTATCCGAATGAAGACCCCACAGAAGCCAACGAATGTGTCTCAGAAATCGGTCCGTGGGTCGTGGCGGATGAACCGCCGGACACTGCTGCGCGGGCTGGGGGTCTCGATGGCGTTGCCGCTGCTGGACATCATGGAGGCGCCGCGTGCCCTCGCCGGGGCCGCGCAGGGTTCCGCCGCGCAGCCGCCCGTCCGGCTGGGCTACCTCTACTTCCCCAACGGTTCCGCAGAGGGCTCGTGGAAGCCGCGTAAAGTCGATAACAACCGCCGGCTCGTCCAACTCAACGAGTGGATGTCGCCGCTGGAGCCCTACAAGCAGGACCTGATCATCCCGTCGAACCTGTGGACCCCGCGCGGCAACGGCCATGGAGGCGGGACCGCGACCTGGCTCACGGGCGGCGACTACAACGACCGCAAGGTCGACGCGGGCGGGCCTTCGATCGACCAGATCGCGGCGAGGCACCTCGGCGACGGCACCGTGCTCTCGAGCCTGGAGCTGTCGCTGAGGGGCGAGGGGAATTTCTCCAAGGAGCTGTCACGCAACAACATGTCCTGGCGCAGCAGCTCAACGCCTGTGCACCGTGAGATCGAGCCGCGCGTCATCTTTGACCGCATGTTCCTCAACCGGCAAGGCGGCGTCGTGGACGGCAGCGTGCTCGACCGTGTCGCCAACAACGCCAAGGACCTCAAACGAAACGCGAGCACCGCCGACCAACGGAAGATCGACGAGTACCTCGAGTCGGTCCGCGCGATCGAACGCCGGATCGAGTTCGCCGACCAGATCAGCAAGGAGGCCGGCCGGGACCGCGCGCTGACCGACACGCTCGTCCGCCCCGCCGCCGGGATCCCGATCGAGCACCAGGCGTACATGCGGCTCATGCTCGACCTCATGGCGATGGCCTGGTGGGCCGACGCCACCCGCGTCGCCAGCTTCATGCTCGACCACGGCCAGAGCAACCGCTACTTCAACTTCGTCCCAGGCGTCAAGGGCACCTGGCACGCCCTCTCCCACTGGCGCGACTTCAGCGGCAAGACCGAGGACGACGACGGCGTCACCAAGTGGGACTCCCGCGGCTCCAAGCTGAGCATGTACAACAAGGTCACCCGGTGGCACCACGAGCAGTTCGCCTACCTGCTCAAGCGCCTGCATGAACTCGAGGAAGACGGCGAGCCGCTGATCAACCGCTGCGTGCTCCTCTACGGCTCATCCCTCGCCGACGGCCACGAGCACGGCGACGAAGACCTGCCCCTCATCGTCGCCGGCCACGGCTCGATGCCCGGCCAGGCCAAGATGCAGACCGGCAAGTACTTCCGCTACAAACGGCCGACCTCGCTGAACCGGCTGCACCTCTCGATCGCCCAGCGGGCCGGCGTGCCGATCACACGCTTCGCCGAGGCGGACTCGCCCCTGTCGATTGTGTAGCCGATCGGGCGTATTGACGCCCCTCTCCCCGCGGGAGAGGACACAGGCGAGGGGTTGGCCGAAGGCCGAGGTTGCAAGCCGGTATCCCGATCCGCCGATCCGCTAGCGCTCACCCCTCACCCCGGCCCTCTCCCGCGGGGAGAGGGGGCAAGACAACAGGTGCTTCACCCGCCGGGTCACGCCCGGACACGCAGTGTTTTCACACCGCCTGCCGCCGACCCGTGTGATATATTGGTCCGGCCAAAGCGTCGTCGATCAGGCCAAACGGGCAATCTTCCACTGGAGATTCCGGCACATGGTCTTCCTGGGTCAGCGAAATCCGAGGTTCAAACCGGCCACCCGGCTCTTGGCCGCCGGCATGCTGTCGGCCGGCATCCTCCTGCCCGGGCCCGCCCACGGCCAGGCCGTTCAGATCAGCGATCGCCAAGGGCTCGACAGCCTCACCGGGCTGGTCGCGGTGCCCAACGGGTCCCACGCCGTGTACGTGATCCGCGACGCAGAGACGGGTGAGCAGCGCTGGTACGCCGCGCCGATCGACGGTTCGAGCCCGCAGTCGGCGCTCGGGCCCGACCTGTCGGGCAGCACCGAGGCCTACAGGGGGCTGATCGAGTTCAACCCCGACGGCCAGTCCGTCGCGATCCTCGCGCAGAACAACGGTTCATTTTCTGACAGCTCGGTCTATATCGTGCCGTTCAGCGACCCCGCCTCATCGACAGAGGTGGGCAGGTCGCCGGTCAGCAACGGCGCCTGGCGGTCGTACGGCTTCGCGGGCGACACGCTTGTGTTTGTAGGGAACCCGCCGGCGGGCAGCAACACGCAGCGGGTCATCACGGTGCCCGGCACGGCGCCGCATTTGCCCGCTGTCGCCGCGGTGCTGCCGGCCAGCACCGGGGCCGGGCAGGTCTCCGATCTCGAGGTCTCGGCCAACAACGAGTGGGCGATCCTCACCTACCCGGAGTCGGGCCACACCTTCAACCTCTACAGCCTCAAGCTCGATGGCACCGAGCCCCTGCGCCGGCTCACGGACGTCCCCGACACCTCCGACGCGATCATACGGGGACTCTCGCCGGACGGACGGTACGCCCTGTACCGCTACGCCCCCGAGGGCACCACGCCGCGCAACCGCTACCTCCGGCCCACCGATGGGTCGGCCCCGGAGGTCGAACTCCCCGGCGATTTCTCCTTCCAGTTCACGGGCGACGGCCAGCGCGTCATCCGCAGGGACGCCATCAATGCCCTCTTGGTCACGCCCGTCGACAACCCGACGCTGACCTACTCGGTAGACAGCGCAACGACCTACGACATCGGCAGCGCCTGGAAACTCAACCCCGCCGGCACAACCGTGGTCTACACCGGCAGGCCCTCGGGCCAGACCGACGACCGGCTGTACTCGGCGTCCACCCTCACCACCGGCACCGAGGTCCAGCTCAGCACCGCTGCGCCCTTCGGCGAGGTCGAGGGCTTCTCGCTCTCCGACAACGGCCAGCACGCGGTCTACCGCGAGCGCAACCTCACCACCCGCGATGAGCGGCTCTACCTCGCCCAGGTCGGCGTCCAGTCCAACCCAACGCTGCTCATGCAGATCGATGCGGAGCCGTTCGGCAGCCAGCCCTCGGCCCTGTTCAGCTCCTACTCCTTCACCGGCAACGACACCTACATCACCTACCGGGCACGGTCACCCGAATCGAGCTCCGGCACGGACCTCTACTTCGCCGCGACCGATGGCTCGACGCCCGCGAAGCGGGTTTTCTACGGCCACCCCGCCGGCCCCGGGCAGACCTTCAGCTACAGCTACCTCGGCGAGGTCGTCGACGGCCACGCGCTAGTCAGCACGGTCACGCGCATCGGCAGCCAGTCGCGCTCCGCCCTCTTCGCGGTGCCCGTCGACGGCGGCGTGCCCATCCGGCTGCACGACCTGCTGCCCGCCAACGGCACCGTCGAGCTCGTCCAGTACCACGAGGCCAGCGGCAAGGTCGTGTTCTCCGCGTCGACCGCGGTCGTGGGCGAGGCGTTCCAGGCGTCCATCGGCTTCAACGGCGGGGGGCCCTTCATCCGCTACACCCCATACAACGACGTCTTCGCCGCGGGCCTGCCGACCCAGCCGCTCTCGCTCGCGGACCTGACCGGCGACTTCACCCTCGATGCGGATGACATCGACGCGTTCATCACCGCGCAGCTCTACCCGCAGCAGTATGCCTACCGGTACGGCCTGTCGCCGCGGCACTACGCCGGCCTCAACGGGGACGACCAGTTCGACGAAGACGACGTCGCGCCCTTCGCATCCTTGATGGGCGTCGACCCCGGCGAACTCCTGGCGCGGCTGGTCAGCCTGCCCGGCGACCTCAACGGCGACGGCCAACTCACCGCCGACGACATCGACCCGTTCGTCATGGCGCTCACGGACCCGCTGGCCTATGACGAGCAGTTCGCAGGCCTGGACCCGGATCTGCTCGGCGACATGGACGGCAGCGGCACGCTGACCAACACAGACATCTACGGCTTCGTCGCGGCGCTGACCAGCTCCGTGCCGGCCCAAGAACTAGAACTGCCCGAGGCGCTGGCGGCCTTCGTTCCCGAGCCGGCGTCGCTGGCGGTGATGACGGGCCTGGCCGGGCTGCTGCTGACCCGGAGGCGGCGTGGCGATCATGCGTTTCCCTAAGACGGACCCGCCGTTGTCGATTGTGCAGGAAGCGGGGTGTGATGACGCCTCTCCCTGCGGGAGAGGACACAGGTGAGGGGTCGGCCGAAGGCCGAGGGTGGCCGGGGACGAACGTAGTGAGCCCCCGGAACGAGACGAGTTGATGTGTTTAGAACAACTCGTTCCGGGGGGTCGCTACGCTCCACCCCGGCCACCCGCCGCTTCGCTCACCCCTCACCCCGGCCCTCTCCCACCGGGAGAGGGGGCAAGGCGGCAAACACGGATCGATTGAACGATCACTCGGACGGCAAACGATCGAGCCAACCTTGAACTTGCTCGACCATGTGCGGCATGCCGACCCGTTCAAACAGCTCGATAGCCTTGCGCCAGGACTCAGCCGCTTGGTCTAACTCGCCACGTGTTTCGTAGATCAGCCCGAGGTTGCCGTAGGCACTGGCCATGCCTTCCTGATTGCCGAGGCGTTTGTCGATAGTCAGTGCCTTGCGGTGCATCTCCTCGGCCCGATCGAGGTCGCCGCGCATTTCATAGATAAGCCCGAGGTTGCCATACTGGATGGCCACGCCTGCCGGCCTGCCAAGGCGCTCGTTGATTTCCAGCGACTTGCGGAGCATCTGCTCGGCCCGGTCGAGGTCGCCACGTGCTTGGTAGATCAGCGCGAGGTTGCCGTACTGGTTAGCCATGCCTTCCGGCCGGCCGAGGCGTTCTTCGATGTCCAGCGACTTGCGGAGCATCTGCTCGGCCCGGTCGAGGTCGCCACGTATTTCATAGATCAGCCCGAGGTTGCCATACTGGATGGCCACGCCTTCCGGCCTGCCGAGGCGCTCGTTGATTTCCAGCGACTTGCGGAGCATCTGCTCGGCCCGGTCGAGGTCGCCACGTGCTTGGTAGATCAGCCCGAGATTGCCGTACTGGTTGGCCATGCCTTCCGGCCGGCCGAGGCGTTCTTCGATGTCCAGCGACTTGCGGTGCATCTCCTCGGCCCGGTCGAGGTCGCCACGCGTTCGGTAGATCACCCCGAGGTTGCCGTAGGCGGCAGCCATACCTTGCTGCCTGCCGAGGCGCTCGTCGATGTCCAGCGACTTGCGGTGCATCTCCTCGGCCTGGTCGAGGTCGCCGCGCGTTCGGTAGATCAGCCCGAGGTTGCCGTAGTTGGCGGCCATGCCTTCCGGCCGGCCGAGGCGTTCTTCGATGTCCAGCGACTCGCGGTGCATCTCCTCGGCCCGGTCGAGGTCGCCACGCGTTCGGTAGATCACCCCGAGGTTGCCGTAGGCGATGGCTTGCCAAGTTTCATCTTGGGTGATTTCCAGCAGCTTCTCGTATTGCCGTGCCGCGTCGTCGAGGTTGCCGCGCAATTGGTGGATATGGCCGAGGCGGTTGACCGCGTCGAGGTCGTTGGGCAGCTGTTGCAGGATCTGATCGAGCCGTTTCTTGGCCTCTGCGATGTCGCCGCGCAGGTACGCCAGCGACGCGATCTCCCGGCAGCGTTCGACAAACTCGGCCTGCTGCTTCTCGAAGGCCTCGTCCGTGATCCGCTTGAGCGCGGCGTAGAGCCGGTCGGTGTCGCCGGAGGCTCGGGCCTCGTCGAGCGCCTGGCGGGCTTCGATATCGCCCTCGTCGGCGTACTGCTTGACCGTGCGGACGGCGTTTTCGAGCGCCTCGATCTGTTGGCGGTACCCGTCTTCGCGGTCCATCAGCCGCGAGTTCTGTTTCGCCAACTCGGCGAGCGCGCCGTCCTGCTGGTTGCGTGCCTGTGCTTCGGCGAGCGTCGCTTCGGCCTTGGTATAGATCTGCTTTGCGATCGCGCGGGTGTCGTCGGCGACCTCGCGCAGGGCCGCGATGTCGTCCTTGATCTCGGCCGTGTCCAGGTGCAGCGCGACCAGGTCGCCGCGGAGGTCGGCGAAGCCGGCATCGACCCGCTGGGCGAACGCCTCGACCAGCGCGGGCTGCCTGGCAAGCAGGGCCTGGACGTCGGCGGTGACCGTCTCGAGGTAGACCAGGACGTTCCAGGCCGCGTCTTGCTGCGCCTGGATCGCTTGGGCCTGCTCTTCACTGCGGCGGGCGATACCGCGCAGCAGGCCCACCGCCTCGGCGGCCTTGGCGGGGTCGAAGCCGGGCGGCTTGATCTTGTTGTCCAGCTCGGCCAGCTTGTGGATCAGCTCGTTGCGGGTCAGCGCGTCGTTGGTCAGGGCGAGCTTGAAGAACCCGTTGAGCTGTTGCTGGCGTTTTTGGCCGGATTGATAGTCGGCGACCTGCAGGCCGACGAAGCTGGCGAGCAGCGCGGTGCCCGAGGCGATGGCGGTCCCGACGCCGAGCAGGGCCGCGACGCCCGGCAGGCAGGCGGGCGCGACCGAGGCGATCGCGGTTGTCAGTGGTTTGGCCGCCCAGGCGAGTTTCGACATCATGCGTGATCCCCAGCTGCGGGGCCATCATACGCGCCACGGGGCAAGGGCACCGGGCCCTCACACGCCGTGCGGGGGTTTAGCCTGCTGGGTGGGGATGGGGTTGGCGTGTTGCTTGGCGTGGGTTGCGGGGGCGGGCTGCCGGGCGGGTTGTGCGCGCGGGGTTGGGGGGCGGGTTCTGATTGAAGGGGGTGGTGAGATGCTTGAAGCGAGGTGTTACTTGTTTCCAATAAGCCCCAACGCGAGGTGGGGGTTCCGACCCCGGGCGTTGGCTGCGCAGAGCCCCGGGCCTGGGCGCGCCGATTGTGCGCAGGGGCCTGGGGGCAGGTGGAGGCACGATGAAAACGCAGTGATTCCGACTAATTCGTAGTTGATTGGTATGAGACCAGACGCACACACGCGATGCATAACGAAAACCCCGCCGGGTGGGCGGGGCTGATCGGTGTGGTTGGATGGTGTCGGTGGCTCAGGACGCGTCGTTAGGCTTGTCCTTGTTCTTGCGTTTCTCGTCGGCGAGTTCGCTCCGGTTGATGGGGGTCTCTTTCGGGAAGTCGAAAGCCAAGCGGACCTTGTCGCCGTGGATCTGGACCACGCGGATCAGGCCGAGGGGGGCGTCGGGGTCGCCGATGATGACTTCTTCGCCTACGCGACGGGTGAGTGCGAGCATGGGTTCGTCCTTGTTCCATTGGCCGGCAGCGCGGCACATCCGTATGCAAACCAGCCCACATGATGCGGGGTGAGCAGTGATGATCGTCGGCCGAAACCGCGCGTTCACGGTGATTCGACGCGGGGAGTGTTGTTATTGGACGGTCCCGGGCGGGTTAGTGGACCTGCTCGACGGCGGTCACGCCGGGGACTTTTTCGATGAGGTTGCGCTCGATACCCATCTGGAGGGTCATCTGGCTGGACGGGCAGCCCACGCAGGCGCCGAGCAGTTTGATCAGCACGGTTCCGTCCGAGCGGATACCCACCATCTCGACATCGCCGCCGTCCGACTGGATCATCGGACGGATCTTCTCGAGGACCGCGGTGACTTGGGGTTCAAGCTCGCCCTTAGGTCCGAGGGGCGTTGTCGTAGGAGCTTCATCATTCATGTTACACCTGCATCATAGGCAAGTTCACCCCGAAGGACAATCAAGCCGGGAAGTCTTACCGTTGTCGCTTTCTGGCAAGGCAGAGGGCTGTTCCAAGAGCCATCAAGAGTAACGAGGTGGGCTCGGGGACCTGTACAGTCACAGGCAGGTTCGCCTGGCTCGGCGTGTACGTGTAGGCCTTCTGTTCATCGATCGCGAATTGGCGAGTTGTGTCGGGGTCGCCCTGGAAGAAAACCTGCATGTCGAGTTGCTGTCCCGGCAAGTTCGTTCGGCCGACGACCCGGCCGGCATCCGTATCGACGATCCGGGCGAGCAGGTCGATCCCGAGCGTGGTGTTGATGTCTCCGATGTCGTGACCCCTGGACCGGTAAAGCGGGGCCGGGTCGGCGTCACTCAGCACGAGCCAGTCGAGCACCGCGGCCTTGTCATACCGCGCTTGAGCGGCCGCGTCGCTCCCAAGCGGCCGGTCGTCGGCCATAACCGAGGACTCCCCGTTCATCAGGATCAGCAGCTTCGAGAAATTGAAGAGCAGCGTGCCGCTGCCGGATTGCGGGCTCAGGGAACCGAGCGTGGTGGTAGACGCGGTGTTGTCAGGCCAGGGCAGGTCGGTCACCATCGCGACGCCAGCCAGCCCGATCCCCGCTGGGAGATGGATGACATCGAGCACCTTTCCGAAGGCCGAGGCTGAGAAAGGGTTGGCATCAAGGATCAGCAGCGTGTAGTCGGTCCCGGGATCAACCTGGCTGAACTCGATGCCCTGGCCGGCTGGGCTTTCGGTTCCACCCAAATCGATCTCACTGATATAGGCGGCTCGGTGGGGCAGGGCGATCAAGAGCACACCCACTAGCACAAGCCATTGAGCCATGGCTCTAAGTTTTAGCTGTTGTTTTTGTCCCGGCATGGGGCAAAGGATAGTTCAATCTCGCCGGTATTCCAAGCGAAATCCTTTCGAGTTGACTCTGTTGATGCGGTGAGTCCCCTGCTTCAGCAGGCTGCTGTTAGATGTGGCTACTGCGTGTTGGCGGACCGGTTGTGCTTGATGTCCTTGGGCTCGCGGCTGGCCGCACGGTCGGCGGGTAGCACTTCGGAAGACACCGCGGGAAAGGTCACGTCGCCGGTGGCGGCCCACTCGGTCCCACGGAGCAGGGTCTCCTGGAACGCGACGCCCTTCATCGACTGTCCGCTGTGGCCGAGCGTTGTGTGGAAGACCCGGCCCTTGCCGTAGCCGACCGTCATCAGCACGGGCTCGTGCCGGCCGGACCCCCGCGTTTCGGGATCCGCGAACGCGGTCGCAAGGATCGTCATGTTCTCCGCTGGCCCGCGCAGGCGGTCGTAAAGTTCTTCCTTCGCCATCATGAAACTGGCAGGAAGCCCACGCGTGATCGGGTGGTCCTTGACGCGCAGATCGATCGTGTACTCCCAGTGACTGCCGTGCGCGCCGCCGACACCCGGCGAGTTATCACGGACGATCTCGCCCTCCTTCCAGTAAACATAAGGCCCGTCTTTTTCGTTGCGTCCACCCCAGCCGCCAAGCCCGGTCATCCGGTTGTACTCCTTCCACTTGGGGAACGCGTTGTTTGCGGCGTGGATGGCGACCATGCCGCCGCCGTCCTTCATGTATTTCTCAAACCCGGCCTTGGTTTGCTCCGGCCACGACTCGCCCACGTAGTTCATCACGACCACGTCGTACTTGCTCCAATCAGGCTTGAAATCCTTGGCTTCACCCTTGAGCACCCTGCCGACCTCGACTTCAAAACGCCCCGGAGCGTTAAGCGTATCCAGGATGACAGGCGAAGTCTCCTGCCACTTGTGGTTGTTCTGGCCGTCGATCATCAAGACCTTGATCTTGGGCTGCTCTTTTTTTGCGTCTTCAGCGGCGTAGCTGAACTGGCTGTACAGCGTCATCACGGACAGAGTGAGCAGTAAGGAGGCGAAGCGTGTCATCGTAGTTTCCTCTCGTAGAGTCTTTGTGCTAACGACGTCTTGATGGTGCCGATTGTACGCTCGATGAGCCTGGTGGATACAACTTAAATCAACGAAAAGCACCGCGGCGAGGCGGTGCTTTCAAGAATTCGGCTGGTTGGGTGGGCGGCTTACTTCCGCTTGATCTTGTGCAGCGTGTGCTTGCGCAAACGCGGCGAGTACTTCTTCATCCCTTCCTTGAGCTTGTCGGCGATGCCGCCCTTGACGTTAATGGGCGTGCGGTAGTTCAAATCACCAGTCTCGGTGCACTGCAGCCAGACATACTCTACAGCACCCTTGGATTTCTTTGCCATGGTTTTAAGCCTTTAGCCGTTAGCCTTTGGCCATTAGCCGGAGAAGACGTTAGCCGCCGGCTTGTGGCCAACGGCTAACGGCTAACGGCTAGTGGCTGGTTATCACTTGAGGATCTTGGTGACGACACCCGCGCCGACGGTGCGGCCGCCTTCACGAACCGCGAAGGAGAGCTGCTCTTCCATCGCGATCGGCTTGTCGCCGAGGTCGATCTTCATCTGGACGTTGTCGCCTGGCATGCACATCTCGGCACCTCCCATGAGCTCGATCTTGCCGGTCACGTCCGTGGTGCGGAAGTAGAACTGCGGGCGGTAGCCGTTGAAGAACGGGCTGTGTCGGCCGCCCTCTTCCTTGGTCAGGACGTAGACCTCGGCCTCGAACTCGCTGTGCGGGGTGATGGACTTCGGTGCGGCCAGGACCTGGCCACGGCTGATGTCCTTCTTCTCAACACCACGCAGGAGGCAGCCGACGTTGTCGCCCGCCTGGCCTTCGTCGAGGATCTTCTGGAACATCTCGACGCCGGTCACAGTCGTGGTCTGGGTCTCGCCCAGGCCGACGATCTCGATGGCGTCGCCAACGTTGACCTTGCCACGCTCGATACGGCCGGTCGCAACAGTACCACGACCCTTAATCGAGAAGACGTCTTCGACCGACATCAGGAAGGGCTTGTCGATCTCACGCTCTGGCTCATCAACCCAGGTGTCGACCGCGTCCATCAGCTCGGTGATACATTTGGTGGCTTCGTCATCGGTCGGGTTCTGCAGCGCGGGGAACGCGGCGCCCTTGATGATCGGGGTCTCGTCGGAGAAGTCGTACTTCTCGAGAAGTTCCTGGATCTCCAGTTCAACCAGTTCGAGCAGTTCAGGGTCGGCGACGTCACACTTGTTGAGGAAGACGACGAGCTTGGGCACGTTGACCTGCTTGGCAAGAAGGACGTGCTCACGGGTCTGCGGCATCGGGCCGGTGTCGCCGGCGACGACGAGGATAGCACCGTCCATCTGGGCCGCGCCGGTGATCATGTTCTTGACGAAGTCGGCGTGGCCCGGGCAATCGACGTGGGCGTAGTGCCGGTTCGCGGTCTCGTACTCGACGTGCGAAGTCGAGATGGTGACGATCTTGTTGGCGTCACGACGGCCGTCGGACTCGGACGCCTTGGCGACTTCGTCGTAAGCGACGGCTTCGCCGAAGCCCTTGGCGGCCTGGACGGTCGCGATCGCGGCGGTGAGGGTGGTCTTGCCGTGGTCGACGTGGCCGATGGTGCCGACGTTGACGTGGGGCTTGGTCCGGTTGAAAGTGTCTTTTGCCATCGCTTGCAAACCTCCGCTATTGCGGTGCTGGGGTTGGGGCCCGCCGTCGGGCGGTGCCATGTCGTATCCATTGAACGATCTGGTATTGTGCAACAGACGATCGCGTCTGTCACCTTGTCTCGCCTGCGCCCGACTGACGAGGCGCCAGCGAGCCCTGAAGCCACCCATGGGATTTGAACCCACGACCTCTCCCTTACCAAGGGAGTGCTCTACCACTGAGCTAGGGTGGCGGATTGCCGGCCTATCTCAACCGAGCGGGCGGCTATGTTTCTCACACCACCGGCCCAAGTCAGCAACCTGGCCCGGCCCTCCGAAACACAAAGGGCGAGACTCGGCTTCCGGCTTATCTATCAGACAAGCTCCGGCAAACCCAAACTCGCCCCGTTTCTCGGAGCTGGCGTGACACCCTGTCTGGTAGGACAAAACCAGGCCCAGACAGAACGAATACAGTAGCAAGCCGAAATCCCTGCGTCAAACAATCAGGACCCCCAAACACCCCCCGATCCCCTTGACCCGCGGGGCTGAATCGGGTTTAATACGTGACGCACCACAGGCCCCCCGACAGGGGGCCTTATCAATAGGTGCTGGTGAAAGCGGTCGGCCCAGCGTCGACACGGATACGGGTGTAGCTCAGTTGGCAGAGCAGCTGATTCCAAATCAGCAGGTCGTGGGTTCAAGTCCCTCCGCCCGTGTTTCCCCCGGAAGTGTTGCTGAGACGCACACGCTGACGCCGGGCGTCGAAAAACAGCGTACGAGACAAGCATATGGCTCTACAAGTCTACAAATCCGGCCAGGGCTACTGGACACGCGTGATGACCGCGATCGCGGTTATGACGTTTACTCTCGGCTTCGCCGTGTGGTTCAACGACAAACTGCTTTTCAAGTTCGTCAGTGATGAAAACGAGATGTTCTGGAAGGCCGGGATCATCGCGGTCACAGCGGTCAGCGTCGGGGCCCTGCTCTGGTTCTTGCTGAACAAGCCGAGGATCGCCGACTTCATGATCGCCACCGAGAACGAGATGAAGAAGGTCAACTGGCCGACCAAGCAGGCGGTCATGGGGCTGACCTGGATCGTTATCGCTGGAACGCTGATGATCGCCGCGATCCTCTTCGTCGCCGACTTCGGGTTCACCAACCTCTTCCAGTGGTTCGGCATCCTTGAGACCACCGACACGCCCGGCTAAACCGACCAAACCGAACGCCAAAGCGTTTTCAACGGAATCGATAATGATATGAGCGAAGAAACCCCCCAAGCAACGACCGAAGCAACCGATCTGGACGTGCCCAAAGAAGAACCGATGGTAACAGACGGCATGGACTGGTTCGTCCTCCGCGTTGCGTCCAACAAAGAAGACTCGGTCCGCCGCACCCTGCTGCGCAAGATCAAGATCGAGGGCTATGACGGGTCCGACGAAGCCAAGCCCTGGCTGGTCAACCGCATCCTCGTGCCCACCGAAAAAGAGAAGGTCATCAAGGGCGGTAAGCAGAAAATCGTCGAGACCAAGCTCTACCCCGGCTACGTCTTCGTCGAGATGCGCCTCGAAGACGACGGCCGGATCCCTCAGGACATCTTCTTCCTCATTAAAGAGACCACCGGCGTAGGCGACTTCATCGGCACCGCCGGTCGGCCCAGCGCGATGACCCTGCCAGAAGTCGAGAAGATGATCAACGCGGCCAAGCCACCCGAAGAGCAGCCCGAAGTCAAGATGGAGTTCCAGAAGGGCGACCACGTCAAGATCATCGACGGCGCCTTCGAGAACATGGAGGGCACCGTGGACCTCACGCTGCCCGATCAGGGCAAGGTGCGTGTAATCGTGATGATCTTCGGCCGAGCAACACCGGTCGAACTCGAGTACTGGAGCGTGACCAAAGCCGATGAAGAGTAAAGCCATCTTGTCTAGATAACGCCTGAAAAAGCCTGTCTGGTCGGCGGGTTTTTCTTTGAGCTTGCCGGTCTTTTCTTCTAGACGGATAAGCCCGCAAACCTTTATATTGCATAAACTTAAGCTTGATGGTTCAAGAGAATCGATTATCCTGCCGATACTAACGATGCGGACCGGCGTTCTGGAATCGACCCATGAGCATCATCGGCACAGGCATCGCGGCGGGGGTGGCCAACGCGGGCACAGCCTCCCGCACACAGTCCGCGACGCAGAGCGGGCGGGACGCCCAGCGTGCCGAGAGCCAGCAGCAGACCGATAAGTTCACGCTGACCCAGTTGCATGACGCGGGTGCCGCACGCGATGCCGAACAGGACCTGCCCGACCAGCAGGCGTTGGGGTACGAAGACCTGTACGACGGCGATGCCGAGGCGATCGAAGAAAAGGCGAACCCCAACGACCAGATCCACGGTCAGGACGCACCGCCTAACTCAGCGACGGACCTGCCGTTGCAGCCGACCTATGGCCCGGCCGGCAAGGGGCACCCCCTCTTCCACGCCATCAACCTCAAGGCGTAAGCCGGCCAGCGAGGCCTTTGATCCGGGGCGGCGCCGCGCTCTGCCCCGGCGTGCTTCTTTGCATTAAACCCCAAGCCGGGGCAGAGCGCAGCGCCACCCCGGATACACCAATCACAACAAACCCGGCAGCTCCTCATCCACCTGCGGGAAGTACCGGCGGATCACCGAGCAGTCGAACTTGCTCATGATTGAACCGGCGGGCTCGTTCGCTAGCAAAAACGCAAACGCCGACTCGACCACTCGGCTTGGGCTAACACGGCCCCGGCTCCAGAGGTCGTAGTCCTGGAACGAAAGCGTCACGTGGTAGTCGTGCTTACGGCCGCCATCAAACACACTGACTTCATAAGCCCAGTGGTTCGAGGCCTCGGTCTCTTCGCCGACTTCGATATCTGCCATGGCACCATCCTAACCGTATTACCCGGCCCCACGGAACCGTCACGTGTGCCAGGCGTAGAATGAAGGCTTAAACACCACACCCCGGACCCACCCTGACCTTCCTGCTTGAAACACTCCGGCTCGGCCTGGCGAACCTCATGCTACACAAGCTGCGGTCGCTGCTGACCGCGCTCGGCATCATCATAGGTGTCGGCGCTGTTGTAGCTATCGCGGCGTACGGCGAGGGGTCCAAACAGGCCGCGCTGGCGGATATCAAAGAACTCGGAGCCAACAATATCATCCTCCGATCGGTCCGCCCGCCCGAGATGATCGAAGAGGAAGAGGAGGAGCAAAGCGGTGGCAGTCGGAGCGGTGGCAGCAGAAGCGAAGACCGCGAGGTGTTGGTCATGCCTTACGGGCTGACGCGGCTGGACCTGCGTCGGCTCGACACCGAGAGCATCCGGCCTATCGAGGAGATGGTCCCGCTCAAGCGGGTGGGTAATTTTGTCTACAAGAACGGGATCACCGCGCAGGCCGCGATGGTCTATGGCACGACGCCCTCCATCGGTGACGCGGTCCCGATGACCATCGCGCGCGGCAGGCACCTCACCGAGCAGGATGGCGGACAGGTTTCGCCGGTCGCGGTCATCGGGGCTGACGCGGCGCAGGACCTCTTCCGACTTGAAGACCCCCTTGGTAATACATTCAGCATTGACGGCCAACGCTTCACGGTGATCGGGGTGCTCGAGCCTGTTGGCCTGGCGACCGGCCGAGACATCAACTTTGATATCTATATCCCCATCGAGACCGCACGCGCACGCTTCGGCGACCAGCGCTTGCTGCCGGGCGGGAACGTGGCGGAACTGATCGAGATCAATGAGTTGATCATCCGTGTGCCCGAACCCGGCAACGTCGAGCCGATCGCAGACAAGGTCAGGCGGGTTATCGCGGTCGGCCACACGGATGACGATGTGCAGATCATTGTGCCCCTGGAACTCATCAAGCAGGAGGCCCGGACGCAGCTGCTCTTCACGATCATGATGATTGTGATCGCCTCCCTATCGCTGGTCGTTGGCGGGATCGGGATCATGAATATCATGCTTGCGTCGGTTACCGAGCGTATCCGCGAGATCGGTGTCCGCCGGGCGATGGGGGCGACACGACGCCACATCATCGCGCAGTTCATCGTTGAGACCACCACGCTGTCCGTCATCGGCGGGCTGCTGGGGGTGCTCACGGGCCTGGTGCTGTCGGGCATCGCTGCGGTCCTCGCCGACTACTTCCCCGGGATCGAGAAGCCGATCCCCGTGGCGTGGTCGATGATCGCGGGCTTTGTCGCCGCGGTGCTCGTCGGGCTGCTCGCCGGGCTCTACCCCGCGATCCGCGCGGCCTGGCAGGACCCGATCGTAGCGCTGCGGCACGACTGACGTCATGCCCATGGGTAGCAGTATGACGATTACGCGCAGGCAGTTTGTTGCGGCCACGGCCACGGGACTTGCTATACCGACTGGTGTCTTCGCGCTCGGCAGCACCAAACCCATCGATAACGAGTTGACCGGCAAAGTTATCTGCGGCTACCAGGGCTGGTTCAACGCCAGGGGCGACGGCATGGATTTCGGCTTCCGCCACTACGATGTAGCGGGCAAAGGTTTTCGGCCCGGTCACTGCTCGGTCGATCTCTGGCCGGATGTGGATGGGTACGATAAAGCAGCGCGCTACGATACGCCGTTTCTTCATAAAAACGGCCGAGTTGCACAGGTCTTCAGTTCCGCCGACAAGTCAACGCTTACGCTGCACCATCAATGGATGCGTGAGTACGGCATCGATGGTGCCGCACTGCAGCGCTTCGGGTTGTCGCTCGATGGCGGCAAGCTTCACCGGATGCGTGACCGCGTGCTGGAGAACACCCGAACTGCCGCTAAACAGCAGGGTCGACTATGGATGAACATGTACGACCTCAGCGGTATGGACGGCAAGCAGGTCCAAGATCGTGTCGTCAAGGACTGGCAGGGGCTGGTCGATCGCGGTATCACCAACGACCCGAACTACTTGCACCACCAGGGCAAACCGGTGCTATCGATCTGGGGCGTAGGCTTCGGTGGACGCCGGTACAACATCCACGCGTGCAACGCGGTGATCGATCGGATCAACAAAGAGAAGCGTTACGCGATCATGCTCGGCACACCCTACCACTGGCGCGAGCAGATACGCGACGCAGACCGCGACCCCCGCCTGCACGACACGCTCCGCCGGGCCGATATCCTCAGCCCGTGGGCCGTCGGCAGGCTCAGCACGCCCGGCGACACGTTGAACCGGCTGGAATCACAGCTCAAACCCGACCTCGCCTGGTGCAAAGACGCAGGCATCCATTACCTGCCGGTCATCTTCCCGGGATTTAGCTGGTACAACCTTAAGAAAGCAAGGGGTCAGGAAGGCAGGCTCGACCAGATCCCAAGGCGGAAAGGCGCGTTCCTCTGGGCACAGGCCGAGGCCGCGCGAAAAGCCGGGGCCGAGTCGCTCTACGTCGCGATGCTTGACGAGATCGATGAAGGCACAGCGATCTTCAAATGCACCAACGACCCGCCCGTCGGCGAGAGCCCGTTCCTCGATTACGAGGGTTTGCCCAGCGACCATTACCTCTGGCTGACCGGTCAGATCGCGGCGCGGCTACGACGCGGAAAGGCACCAGCGATCAGAGAAATGCCAAAGCGGCCGTCGTGATACACCAGCAATCCGATGGGATTCAATCAGACGAAACCAGTTAGCAGCTCCCGCACCCACCAGCACCGCAGCAGCTGCCCCCCATCTCCGGGGCTTGCTTATCCCCGCTGATGACCATCCCCGCGCTGAGCAGTTTCTCGACCGGCTCGCTGGCTTCGGTCTTACCGGGCTTGGCGTCGGCCAGCTCGCATAGCTCGCCCCAGGTCAGCACCGTACGCGACATCGGGTGCATGACTTCGAG
This sequence comes from Planctomycetota bacterium, assembly GCA_039024275.1. GTDB lineage: Bacteria > Planctomycetota > Phycisphaerae > Phycisphaerales > Phycisphaeraceae > JAHQVV01. The sequence goes on from JBCDKD010000005.1 coordinate 58,442, forward strand.
AGTCTTGCGGTTCGCCGGGCAGTAGTACTCGTAGGTCGGCATCGCTGCTACTCCTTGCCCGCATCGAGCTTGATGGTTGAAATGATCTGTGAGAACGTGTCTTGCGACGTGTCCCACAGCTCGTTGAGTGTCCCGGCTGTCACAATAAAGGAATCCTTGCCTTCAGGGTGAACGACATTGTAGTGGTCCATCCGCAAGAGCATGCCACGAATGGTTGCCGTAAAACTGACCCGCACGCCCTTGTACCCAGAAAGCTCGACTCCCTGAGAACTCAGAATCTTGATATCAGGCATGTCGGCTTTGGAACTCGCAACGATAATCTGGGCGTAAGCGTCCGCATCGGGGACCTGCGGGAAGGGCTTGTCCTCTGATCGCCGATACTGGATATTCAGGTTGGCGGGCAAAAGAGCACCGTCATCATTTGTTTCTTGCAGGTGAAGAAACATCTTGATCCGCTCGTTGAGCTTCAACTGCCAGTGCGCCGGGGCAGTAATCGCGAAAGCCAGCCGCTCGACCTCGACCGGTCGTGTCTCACCTTCGACTGGCGGTGCGGCGTCCTGCCGAGGCTGTTCCGCATAGGTCGGGCTGGCCAGGAAGAACAAAAGAAGGAACAAGTAAGCGTCAGATCGTCGTCGCATGATGACCTCATCGAACCGTATTAGGCCATAGTCTACTTCGTCGGCACCCTGCCCGGCGAGCCGACGTCCTGGTCGCTGTACTCGCTGGTTTTTTTCGCGTGCTTCGCACCGTGTTTGCCCTTCTCGGAGCGGTGCCAGTAACTGCCCGAATCGTTCTTCTCTGGGTCCAAGGCATCGGGTTTGAGCGCGATGCTCGGGCCGTCCGGGCTGTCCTTCGGCCAGTCACCCTCGTCGTCGTAGTTGACCTCGTCGACGATCTCGCCCTCGGCGTTGCGCAGGGTTAGAACCTCGTTGCTGCTGCTCGGGCCGTTGGCGAGGTTGGACAGCGGGTCCTCACCGACGGCCCAGCCCTTGAGGCTGTAGACCCCGAACCCACCACCCCATGCCTTACGGAAATCGCCGATGCTCTGCGTGCCGGGGATCAGCACGATGGCCTCGCCCGGCTTGATCTCGGCACTCTTGGGCAACCCCTCGGTCTTGCCATCCTCATCTTGTAAAAAGAAGCCCGCGAGCGAGACCGCCTCGTCCCCCGCGTTGTAGAGCTCGATCCACTCTGTCTGGTTGTAGTCCCGCTCCTTCTGAGGGTCCCCCTCGTGCGAGTCGGGGTTGTACATGATCTCGCTGATCAGGACCTGCCCGGATACAGGCCCTGATCCCAGCACAAACACGACGGCGAGGCAAAATTGAACAATCATTCGCATGGTGGGCTTCCTCAATGCGTTTGGGATTGGTTCGGGGTAAATGTAACACGCACCAAAGCGCTTGTCACCCCAATCAGATGGGTATTGTGACAGCTAGTTGTCACAGGATAATGATTTTTATTGGTTTTTCGCGTCGGGTGTGACGCCAGCGAGCCAGGCCTTGTGCCTGGCCTGAAGCTGCTCGACCAACTCGGGGTTAGAGGCTAGATGGTTGGCCCGCTCCGGCTCGTCCTCATCGAGATTGACGAGTTGCATCCTGTCGCTGCGCAGCGGCTTGATCAGTTTCCACGGCCCCTCGCGCACCGCCCACCCATCACCCCACGCCCAGTACATCACCTTGTGCTGGCTGGGAAAGTCACCGGTCAGCAGCGGCAGCAGCGTGTTTCCATCTAGGGCCACATCTGCCGGCGGCCCAACTCTACAGAGTTCCAGCACCGTCGGCATGATGTCCATCACGGTCACGGCTTCATCATTGACCGTACCGGCTCCGATCTGACTGGGGTAACGGATCATCATCGGGACGCGGATGCCCCCTTCGTAGAAAGTCCCCTTACTGCCACGCCATTTGCCGGTATTCCCGCCCCCGCCATGTGCAAGATAGTAGTGGCCTTTGGGCAGGCCGCTGGTGTGGTCATCGACCCAGATCCCGTCGTTGTCCTCCTCGGAGTGGCCGTTGTCGGACATGAAGACGATGACTGTGTCGTCGGTCAGGCCGAGCGCATCCAGCTTCGCGAGCACCTGGCCGATGCGGTTGTCGGTTGTCGAGACCATCTTCGCGTACGAGCGCCGCGGCATCGGCAGGCCCTTGTAGCGCTCGTCAAACTCCGGGTCCGCCTGCTCGGGGTAGTGCGGGATATTCATCGAGAAGAACAGGAAGAACGGCTCGTCCTGGTTCGCGTCGATGTAGTCGACCGCGCGTTTGGTCATCAGGTCGGGGAAGTAGTCGCCGCGCTTGAAGACCTCGGTCGTGCCCTCGTAGAGGTCGTGGAACCCCCGGCCGTGCAGGAAGTGGTGGTTGTAATTATCGATGAACCCGCCGCGGTGGCCGAAGAAGACGTCGAAGCCCTGCTCCGTTGGGCCATGCGTCTTCGCGGCGCCGAGGTGCCACTTGCCGAAGAGCGCGGTCTTGTAGCCCGCGTCACGCAGGGCCTCGGCGAGCGTGACCTCATCGAGTGCCATGTTGACACCGAACTCTGCCTTCATGTCGCCCTGCGTCCAGCGCGTGACCCCGCTGCGCTGCGGGTACCGGCCGGTGAGGAGCATCGCCCTGGCCGGGCAACAGACCGCGTGGGCGTAGGCCTGCGTAAACCGCACGCCCTCGGCCGCGAGCCGGTCCATATGAGGCGTGTACAGGTCGACCGACCCGTAGCAGTTGACGTCGAGCGTGCCCTGGTCGTCGGTGAAGAAGATCACAACGTTGGGCGGGCGCGGCGGCGATTGACAGCCGGTCAGAAATACCAACAGCAATACGAAGACCCAGCATCTGCGACGTGGCATATCGGATGGCCCCTTACTGAATCCATTCACTTTACCGGCGCATTGGGATAGTCGCACCGCCCGGACGGTAGGGTGCTGGGGCGTGTTGTGCGATGAAAGGCGTCCGCAAACGCGGGGCCATAAAGCGACAAGCCCTCTTCCACGATCTGCCGGTACCGCTCGGCGATAAACGCACCGGCGGGTAGCACCCGGCGTTCGGGCCGGGCCACATAAGTCCAGACGACATGGCCGACCATTTCCGAGGACGTCACATCCAACGTGACCTGCGCGGTGACGTCGACCCGGTCGTACCCTTCCTCGCGGAGGTCGAGGCGTTCGATCTCATCGTCGGTCACATGGATCAACACGCCGTTGCAGGCATGGTCGGGCGGGGTGTCATCCGTGGTCACATTGAGCGCGATCGCGCGGGCGGGGTCGCCCCCCGCTGCACCTTCCCTGCGCAGCCGGCTGACGTAATCCCAGCATCGGCTATAGCCGAGTAGCACCGCGGTGGGGAAAGGGTCTGGAACCATACCACGGCCGAGCGTCTTGTTTGCGCTAGCGGGATTGATCAGCGAGCCGTAGCCGAAGATGACATCCATGTGGGTATCTTAAAGAGGCACCCACGAAAAAGCCCACGGATTCGATCCGTAGGCTTCGCGCTGTCATGAGCTGGTATCGGCTTGCTCAGGCGTCCAGCTGCGGCCGGTCCGCCTCAGGCCAGTCGACGTGGAACTTCTTGCCGCGAGGCTGGTCGACACGCTCGTAAGTATGGGCGCCGAAGTAGTCGCGTTGCGCTTGCAAGAGGTTGGCCGGGACCGTCGCCGTGCGGTAGCCGTCGTAGTAGGCCAGCGCAGCGCCGAACGCGGGGACCGGGATGCCGTACTGCACCGCCAGGCCGATGACCCTCCGCCAGGCGGCTTGGCCCTTGTGCACCGCGTCCTTGAAGTAGTCGTTCAAGAGCAGGTTGACCAGCTTGGGGTCCGCCTCGTAGGCCTCGGTGATCTTCTGCAGGAAGCGGGCCCGGATGATGCAGCCGCCACGGAAGATCTTCGCGATCTCGCCGAAGTTCAGGTCCCAGTCATATTCGTTCTGCGCCTCGGTCATCAGCTGGAAGCCCTGGGCGTAGCTGACGATCTTGCTGCAGTACAGCGCCTGCTGGATCGCGTCGATCAGCTCCGCCTTGTCGCCGACGTTCGCGGGAATCGCCGGGCCTTCGAGCACCTTGCTCGCTTCGATACGTTCCTCTTTGATCGCGCTCAGGCAGCGTGCGAACACGGCCTCGGCCATCGCGTTCGCGGGGATGCCCAGGTCCAGCGCGTTCTGGCTGGTCCACTTGCCGGTGCCCTTCTGCCCGGCCGTGTCAAGCACGACATCGACGAACCAGTTGTCGCTGTTCGTCGGGTCTTTCTGCTGCAGGATGTCGGTAGTGATCTCCATGAGGAAGCTGTCGAGTTCGCCCTCGTTCCACTTGCCGAAGACCTCAGACATCTCGCCGGGGTTCATTCCCAGCAGGTGTTTCATGAGGAAGTACGCCTCGCAGATGAGCTGCATGTCGATGTACTCGATGCCGTTGTGCACCATCTTGACGTAGTGGCCCGCGCCGTTGGCGCCGATGTACGTCGTGCAGGGCTCGCCCTCGTCGCGCGTCACCGGGTTGTTCGGGTCGTTGCGTTCGATCGGCTTACCCGTCGCGGGGTCGACCTTCGCGGCGATGTCCATCCAGATGGGCTCGAGTTCTTTCCACGCCTCCGGGTCGCCGCCGGGCATCAGCGACGGTCCGAAGCGTGCACCCAGTTCCCCGCCGGACACACCCGAGCCGAAGAAACGGTAGCCCTGCTCCGCGAGGTCTTTCTCCCGACGGATCGTCGCGTTCCAGTTCGAGTTGCCACCATCAATAATGATGTCGTCCTCGTCCAGGAGCGGCAACAAGCCCTCAACCACCTTATCCACCGCGTCCCGGTCGTTGGGCAGCACGGCAGTCGACTTCACCAAGAGGATGATCTTGCGGGGTTTCTTGAGCGACTTGACGAAATCGGCCAGCTCGGGGAACCCGATCACGCGCTCGGCGGAGGGTTCCTCGGCCTTGTTGCTGGCAATAAAATCCTCCATCACCGAGGTGGTGCGGTTGTACACCGCGACGGTGTAACCGTGGTCGGCCATGTTGAGGACGAGGTTCTGGCCCATCACGGCCAGGCCGATCAGGCCGATATCGCAGGTTGCTTCTGACATTCGATTGCTCCAATTCAATTTGAACCACAGAGGTCACAGAGTTCTGACTCAAGCTTCCATGTGCTCTATGTCTCTGTGGTGAAAAAGCTAAGGATCGGCATCGTTACCGAATGAATTATTTTATCAATCCGCCGAGAGCTTGCCCTTGACCAGCGTGACCACACGGTCGCCAGCATCCGCGACGGTCTGGTCGTGGGTGACCATGGCGATGGTTTGGCCATCGTTGTGGAGGCTTCGGAAGAGGTCGAGGATGGAGCTCGCGGTGTCGGCATCGAGGTTGCCGGTGGGTTCATCGGCGAGCAATACCGATGGGCGGTTGACCAGAGCCCGGGCGATCGCAACGCGTTGGCGTTCCCCGCCAGAGAGCTTCGCCGGGCGGTGGGTTAATCGGTCGCCCAGCCCGACGCGTTCGAGCATCTCGACGGCGGTTTTGCGGGCTTGCTTTCGGCGAGGCAACCATTCCACGGCGTCAAGAATGCCGCCTGTTACAAGGCTTGTAAAACTTCGCCTTAAGTCTTCATTCCCGAGCATGGACCCAATCAGCACATTCTCCAACGCGCTCAGCTCGGGCAGCAGGTGATAGAACTGAAAAACAAAGCCCGCGTGCTGGTTGCGGTAGCGGTCGAGCCTGCCGCCGGAGAGCGTGAAGATGTCCGTGCCGTCGAAGACGACCGAGCCGTGAGTGGGTCGATCCAGCCCTCCGAGCAGGTGCAGCAGCGTCGACTTGCCCGAGCCGGAGCGACCGAGGATCGAGAGCCACTCGCCCTGATTGATTGACAAATCCACGCCGCGCAGGACGTGTAACTCGTGCCCGGCTTCATGGAAGGAGCGCTCCAGGGCGTTGGCCTGGATGATGGGCGCGCTATTCATACCGCAGCGCCTCCACCGGGTTCAGCCTCGCCGCGATGACGGCCGGGATGATCGCGCCAAGCACACTGGAGACCACCGCACCAAGGCCGATGTAGGTCACCTCGGCCCAATTGACCTTGTCAGGGATCTCCTCGAAGAAATAGAGCTGCGGGTCCCACATCCGCCAGCCGAATCGGCTGTCTAACGCGTTGCTGTTGGGGTCGGCTACAAGCTTCCCATCGATCAAGAGGCGGGGGGTCGTTATACCCGGCAGATAGATACCCGGGAAGGCGTAATAAACGATCGCCATTAAGGTGACGAATGATCCTAGAAAAACAATCACCCCCGCGCCAACCGTGAAGTCGCGTCTTCGCTTGAACCACGCCAGTGTGACGGCCGCAACCAGTGACAAGAGCCCTGCGATCAAAACGGTCGTGATCAAGGTCGCCAGCTTCGTCGCGAGCGCTCCCTGCAGGTTGTTCAGGTTCGTCACGGTGAACCACGCGAGCCAGACGCCTAGCCCGGAGCCGATCAGCCCGATGGCCAGGCCGTAGGAGACGAACAGGTTGAGCACGCCGGTGGACGGCGCCCCGATCGCGCGGAGCACGCCGATATCACGGGTCTTCTCGAGGACGATCATGTAGAACGTCGTGGCGACCATGATGATCGCGACGATCGAGATGATGACGAAAAGGAAGGTCACCATGCCTTTCTCGTTCTTGACCGCGCCCAGCAGTGTGCCGTGCACATCCTCCCAGGTCAGCACGCTGATAAAGGCCCGGAAGTTGTCCGCCTGGAACGTATCGACCGCTGCCTGCACGATCGCCTGCAGCTCATCGGCTTCGACGCCCTCGGCCGCCTTCACATAGATATCCGTGCAACGCGCTGGCTGGATCACCGCGTCCCCACCCTCGCCGGTCAGCTCGTCGAAGCCCGTGTACTCCTCGAACCGCTGCATCTTCAGCGAGCGCTGCAGCCAATCGAAGGGCACAAAGATCACGCCCTTGTCGATCTCGTAGTACCCGGTCTTGAACTCGTTGACCGCGGGGATGCGCAGCTGCACCGCGTCGATCGGCTCGCCATTGGGTGCGAACACCGGCAGCGCCAGCTTGATCGGGTTCAAGCCGTTGGGCTTGGTCATCGGGACGTTCGCGATGCTCCGATCAAAGCCATAAGACCCGTCCGGCAGCCGGAGCTGGTAGGGGTTGGCCGCGATGCCGATCACTGCAGCGGGGCCGTCACCCGCCATCTCAAAACTCGCAAACCCTGGCGGAGTCGTCAGCGTCCTGCCGGCCTGCTTGAGGTCGTAGTCCGGCTTGAGGTTCTCCCGCATTTCAGGCGACATCTCGATCGGCTCTTCATCGAACAGGTCGTCGGACGACCACATCAGCGTCTCGTTGTAGGGCACGACCTCCGTGTACTGGTCCGGGATGATGCCGAAGACCTTGATCGGGTCCGTCGCCCCGCCGATCGTCACCGTCGCCGGGTACTCGATCGCGGGCGTCGCCAGTTCGACCTCGGGCAGCTTCTCCAACTCGGCGATCAGCTGCTCGTAGTCCTCGATCCCCGTTAGCGACGACTTAACAACCACGTCCGGGGTCAGCCGCTTGGCCGTCGTCTGCATCAGGTCCAAGAACCCCCCCATTACCGATGCGACGATGATCACCATCGCCGTGCAGATCGTCACCGCCAACGCCGCGAACAAGGGCGCGAGCTTGCGGCGGAGGTACTTCGAGATGAGCAGGAGCTTGTACATATCTTTCAGAGGTTCGTTTTTTGAACCGCAAAGGCGCTAAGGCGCAAAGGAAGGCAGATCAATCTGATCGGATGATACGTTTGATGCCATCTCGAAGCACAGGTGTGTTGAAATTGATGAGTAAGGCGAGTTGATGGCCAGTTGCTTTGAGATATGCCAAAGCTTGAGCATCGTGGATTTCAGCAAGCTTGTCCACAGTTTTCAATTCAATGACAAGCTGGTCGCGGATCAAGATATCGATACGGCCTTCGCCAACGGATTCGCCTTTGTATTCCAGCTGGATGGGTGATTCGATGGTGTGCGGGATACCTCTTAGCCTCAATTCAATCGCCAATGCCCGCTGATAACTCCGCTCAAGAAAGCCGGGCCCAAGTACACGGTGCACCTCGATGGCCGCCCCAATAACATCATGCGACAAAAGATTCAGTTCTTCACTCAATTCCTGCATCAATGCCTCCCAGAAAAGGGCCTTGCTTTGCGCCTTCGCGCCTTTGCGGTTCAATCTTTGCCTTGCGGCCGCATCAGCGGGAAGAGGATCACGTCGCGGATGGATTGGGCGCCGGTCAGCATCATGACCAGGCGGTCGATGCCCAGGCCGATGCCGCCGGCCGGGGGCATACCGACGCGCAGGGCTTCGAGGAAGTCCTCGTCGATCTGCTGCTGCTCTTCCGCGTCGCCGACCTGCTCGCGGAAGTGGTGTTCTTGGATGTCGGGGTCGTTGAGCTCGGTGTAGCCGGGGCTGATCTCAACGCCGTTGATCGCCAGCTCGTAGACATCCGCGAAGTAATCGTCGTCCTTGCACCGCTTGGCGAGCGGGATGATGACCCCGGGCACGCGGGTGACGAAGCACGGGTCGATGAGGGTGGGTTCGATGAGTTTCTCGAAGACTTCAGTAAGTTGCTCGGCGGGTTCGCCTTCGAACGAGAGGTCTTTCCCGGGGTTCTGCTCGCGCAGCTTATCGATTTCTTCTTGCGTCGCCGGCTTCTTCTCGAACTTCCATCCGGTGCGTTCTTCGACGAGGTCGGCCATCGATTGTCGCTTCCAAGGCCGGGTCAGATCGATCGTGCGTGTGACGTTGCCTTCTTCATCCTTGTGCTCGATCATCAGTGTGCCGATGACTTGTTCAGCGACGGCGCAGACCATGTCTTCCACCAGGTCGGCCATCGTCTCCCACGACCCGTAGGCGTCGTAGGCCTCGAGCATGGTGAACTCGGGGTTGTGGCGGGGGCTGATGCCCTCGTTGCGGAAGTTGCGGTTGATCTCAAAGACCTTGCGCATGCCGCCAACTAAAAGCCGCTTGAGGTAGAGCTCGGGCGCGATGCGCATGGTCAGCGGCAGATCCAGCGCGTTGTGGTGGGTTTTGAAGGGTCGCGCGGCGGCCCCGCCGTGGATCGCCTGGAGCATTGGGGTCTCGACCTCCATGTAGCCCTTGTCAGTGAGGTAGGCGCGCATAGCGTCGATGATCTGGATGCGTTTCTTCATCACGTCCATAACCTCGGGGTTGGTGTGGAGGTCGACGTATCGCTTGCGGTAGCGGGTTTCGGGGTCGGTCAGGCCGTGGTGCTTGCCGGGGGGGAGCGCGAGGGACTTGGTTTGGAAGCAGAAGCCGGGGGCGAGGGGGTCGGTACCAGACGCTTCGCCGCTTTGCGGCTTAGCGTCGGCGGGGGGGGCGGCCCAGACCGTGAGTTCGCCGGTGTTGGTTTTGCCCAGCGCGCCGCGGACGGCGACGATGTCGGACAGGTCCACCGCCTTGGCGATACCGAAGGCGGGCTGGCCCACGGCCTTCTTGCTTATCGCGACCTGCAGGTCGGCTGTATCGTCCCGCAGCGACATGAAGATCAGGTTGCCCATGACGCGGTGCTGCATGACCCTGCCGGCGACCGACACGACAACACGGTCGTCCGGCACGCTAGGCCACTGGTCTTCTGGTGTGCCCGCCTTCTTCGCCTCACGAACCGCGGCGTCGGCCGCCCGGTGCGCTTCGTCCGCCGGTTCGTTGTAGGCCGCGCGGGCCTCGGCGAGGCTGATCAGGCCGTCGATCCGCTGGCCGTAGGGGTCGAGCCCGAACTCGTCGCGCAGGCGGTCGAGCTTGCGGCGGCGGTCGGCCAGCAGCTTCTTTCTGCCGGACTCGGTCGCTTCCGCGGGCGGGGGTTGTTCTTCGGTGGCGTCCTGGTCTTGCTTGGTCATGGTGGCTTACTGGGTGGTCTTGATGATGGTCAGGTGGGGTGGGCATCTTGCCCGCCGTTGACCCGCAGGGGCAAATATAGGGTGGATTTCGGTCTTCGACCGAGCGGCGGGCAAGATGCCCACCCCACCTATCAACTTTCACCAGGTCAATAAAAAACCCCGCTGGTTGGCGGGGCTTGGTGAATCGTTGTTGCTCGCCGTGTGTAGCCACACGGCGCATCCGCCGGTCTCTATTCGGCCTCAGCGGGAGCCGCGGCCTCGGCCTGTTTCTTGGATTCTTGGCGAGCACTCTCACGCTTAGCCAGTGCGTCCAGGCCACGACGCTGGTCACGTAGGCGTCGGCTCTTACCAACGCGGTCACGCAGGTAGTACAGCTTCGCACGGCGGGCGTCGCCGCGGCGGGTCACCTCGATCTTTGCGATACGCGGGCTGTGCAGCGGGAAAGTCCGCTCGACGCCCTCGTTGGCGACGATGCGGCGGACGGTCATGGTCTGGTCCAGCCCGCCGTTCTGCATCTTGATCACGACGCCGGAAAACACCTGGACGCGTTCCTTGGCGCCCTCGATGATGCGGACGTGGACTTCGACGTTGGAGCCGATGGTGATCTCGGGCAGGTCGGTCTTGAGTTGGCTGTGCTGAACGCCGGCGATGATGTCCTGGCTCATGGCTTGTGCCTCGGGTGAGCGGGGTTTGTTGGCTTTTAGCTGGGTCAAGCCCGGTCCGGGCGAGCCAAACAGTGTACCTAAGTCCGTGGGGGCTGTCGAGGGGGTGTTTTTTAGCCGCCGAGCAACGCTACTGGGGTCGAGCCCTTATTGACGTATTCATGCCAATTCGACCCCCGAGCGTTGCTCGGCGGCTACAAGGCATCGAATGCCGGGGCGAAACGCGCGATACCCGCTGGTCCAAGATCGCCCCGCAACGGCAGAATCATGAACGGTTCGTCCACACCGTATTCATTGCCAAAGCCGTGCTTAGAGGCGGTTTCGAAGCCCTGCGGCCCATAGTAGCCCGGCTCGCCAAGCACAAAAACAGCCCCGGCGCGGGCCTCCTCGCACATACGAACGCCCTGCCGGACCAGTGTGCGACCCACGCCACGGCCCTGCCAGGCGGGTTCGACGGCGAGCGGAGCCAGCCCCAGGGCACGCAGCCGCCCGTCACCCCCTTCGACCGAGATCGGGCTGAACAGGATGTGGCCGATCACTTGGTCACGCCCGGCCGATGAAGGGGCCTCGGCCACGAGTTCGATCGGCGCGTCGCCCTGCTCTCGGAGCTTTTGGACGAGCTTTGCCTCGGCGTCGGTCTCGAAGGCGGCTCGCAGCAGAGCATCGACCGCGTCGTGGTCTTCATGATGTGCATCGCGGATGACGATGGTTGAAACAGCCGTGTTGCGACGCAACGCCGGACCGGCGTCGTGTAACGACGCGGCTAACAAATCCGGTCTTCGCTCACGCGTCAATGTTTCTGACTGCTCGCGTCGCCAGGCCGCAATCTTCTGATGGTCACCCGATTGCAGCACCTCGGGCACCGCCCGGCCAGACCACACAGGCGGGCGGGTGTAGTGCGGGTGATCGAGCAGCCGCTCCGTCCCCGGCGAGAAGCTGTCGTTGACATGCGAACCCGCTTTGCCGATCACACCGGGGAGCAACCGAACGATCGTGTCGGCCAGCACCATCGCGGGCAGCTCGCCGCCGGTCAGCACGTAGTCTCCCAGGCTCACCTCCATGGGCTCAAGCTCATCCAGCACACGCTGATCAAACCCCTCGTAGTGCCCACACAGAACCAGCAGCCTCGGCTTGCTCGCAAGCTCTTCCACCCGCCTTTGGTTCAGTGCCACCCCCGTCGGTGTCACCACAATCCGTGTCGCCGACACCGTGGGCTGCTCTCTCTCCGCGGCCAGCACGCAGTCGTAGATCGGCTGGCACTGCAAAACCATGCCCGCCCCGCCGCCATAGGGCGCATCGTCGACCTTGTTGTGCTTGTTGTCCGCGTAGTCACGGGGGTTGTGCAGGTGGTACGAGACCACCGGTTCCCTGACATCCGACGGATCCGCGGGGTTCGTAACCGGCTCCGCAGCGCGCTTCAGGATGCTAGAACCCAGTACGGATTCGAACATCTCGGGGAACAGGGTCACGAAGTCGAGTCGCATACACGTGTTTATAGCACCGCGTAGCGGGCGACGCGAAGCGTCCCGTGCGAAGCCTGTCACATGGTTTCAGAGGCGCGCCGTACCACCTGCTACGCGGCAACCAGGTCACTTAGTGCTCGATCAAGCTCGCCATGCTTGAACTGATAGCCCTCTTCGAGCAGGCGTTTGGGCACCACGCTTCGGCCGTAGAGCACCAGGTCGGGGTCGGTGTTCATCACCGTCGCCGCACCGAGCCGGACCATCCACCCAGCCGCGGGCAGGCCGATCGGCATCCGCATAGCCTTGCGCAGGGCCCGCATGAACTGCCGGTTGGTCGCCGCTTGGGGTGCGGTCGCGTTGTAGACGCCACGCATGGTCTCGTCCCGGATCGCCCGCAGCAGGATCGCGACCATGTCGTCGACGTGCAGCCAGCTGACCCATTGTTTGCCGCTGGCGATCTTTCCGCCGAGTCCAAAGCGGGCCAGGCGTTTGAGGACGGGGAAGGCCCCGCCTGTGTTGCCCAGCACGAAGCTTGTGCGGAGTACGACCGAGCGTACGGATGGCGGGCAGGCCTGCTCGTGTGCCGACTCCCAGCGCCCGCCAACCAGGGGTGCCAGGCCGTAGCCGATCGCGGCGGATTCATCGCAGATGCTATCGGGCGGGTCGCCGTAGATATGCGCCGTCGCCATCTGGACCCAGACCGCAGGCGGGTTGTCGCACCGCCGGAGCGCCTCGCCCACCGCGTGGACGCTATCGACCCGGGATCGCAGGATCTCGTCGCAGTGGTCCGGGGTCTTTTTGCAGTCCACCGTCCGCCCGGCCAGGTTCACCACCGCCGTAGCACCGTTGAGCGCTTCGGCCCACTCGCCAAGCGATCGGCCGTCCCAACCGACCCATCTACCGGAGTGCGAGCCCTTGGGCGGGTTTCGCGAGACGATGGTGACGCGGCAACCCAACGATTCAAGCCGCTGGGCGACCGCCTGGCCGAGGAACCCGGTTCCGCCGGTAATGACCACTTTTTTATCATTTATTTCAGTCATTACTGAAATATACGATGCTTCCTTCAGGTTTTCAAGCCGGGTGAAAAACATTCCGGGCTGACGCTTTATGCGCGCATGTATAAGTCCGCCAAGGTTTCGTTGGCGTCCTTGGCGGTTGATCGTGTTTGAACGCTGTTTCTACTGATGGATGCGTTTTGGGCGCGTTTTTGCGCGGATGGATCATCAGTGAGGTAGCGACTGCGTGCTTACTTGCCCGGCTTCTCGATGCCGGCCTTCTTGATCAGGGCGGCAGCGGTCTCGCTGGGCTGGGCACCCACACCCAGCCAGTACTGGATGCGCTCGGCGTTGAGGCTGACCTGCTTGCTCTCATCCTTGTTGCAGGGGTGGTAGTAGCCCAGTTCTTCGATCGGCTTGCCATCGCGGGGCGAGCGGGCGTCCATCGCGCAGAGGCGATAGGCTGGCGAGTGGGTACGACCAAAACGCTTGAGACGGATACGGACCATATCTTGGGTCTCCGGGGGGCGTGCTGGCTGGTTGTATCCAGCAGCAGGGGCCGTGGCGGGTGACTGGTGCCGGGGCGACGTTCGCCGGGGCGAGCCAGATAGTGTAGCCCAATCGATCAAGCGGATCAATTGATGCTGATGCTGGTCGAGCCGCCTAGGAGGACCAGCCCCGCGACCGCCCCCGCCACCGCCGCGACCTTCAGGATATTCAGCCAGGCCTCGCGGTCGTACCCCCGCCTGGTGATCGTCGCCGAGTCGGGCGAGACGCGGACCAACGGCAGGGACGAAGAGCCCCGATCCACCAGCCGGGCCCCGCCGAGGTAGTCGTCCCAGATCAGCCCCAGCTTGGTCAAGCCGCCATCGCCAATTCTTGGCGGCGTATCCACCCGCAGCCCCGGCTCAAGCAGCGGGGGCACCAGCCGCGCGTTCTCACCCCCGCCGTCATACACCACAGCAATCATCCGGCCGCGCTCGCCTACCGCCTCCGGGCTGACCGGCTTCAGCATCAGCTTAGAGGTCTCGGGCTCGATGATCAGCCAGTGCCAACCGACATAATCCGGCAGGGGCACGGGGTCAAGGGTGACCTGCAACTTGGGCTCGATGTAGTAGCCGAATAGGATCGAGCCGTCGTCCGCCTGATACGCACGAGCCGGTTTGCCGAGATGGACCGTCTCCTGCTGGATCGTGCAGCCCGCCGAGACCAGGACGGCAATCGCCAGGCAGATCAGCGGCGCTTGGACTCGGCGGATCAGACGCAGCGGTGCCATCCGGGACTCCGTGGGAAAGGGCTCAACTGGCAAAAGCCGGTGGGCCTCACCATAAATCCCATCCGGTTGCTGTCAAGCGCTTCCACGGACTTGGTCTTCGGTGATCACGACCTGGTTCATCGTATCGCCTCCCTCGATGCTGTCGACAATGTCCTGGCCTTCGAGGACTTGGCCGAAGACGCCGTGCTTGCCGTTGAGCCAGTCGGTCGCGATGTGGGTGATGAAGAACTGGCTGCCGTTGGTGTTCGGCCCGGCGTTGGCCATGGACAGCGAGCCGACCTGGTGCTTCTTGGCCAAGGCGCTTTTCTCGTCATCGAACTTGTAGCCGGGCCCGCCGGTGCCGGTACCTTCCGGGCAGCCGCCCTGGATCATGAAGTCCGGGATCACGCGGTGGAAGGTAAGCCCGTCGTAGAAACCGTCTTTTGCGAGCTTGATGAAGTTGCCGGTCGTTTCCGGGCAGTCGTCAACGAAGAGTTCGAGCTCGATCTCGCCCTTGTCGGTGTAGATGGTGGCGGTGGTCATGGTTTTCCTTTCAATCTTGCGGTTTTGAGATACAGAAGCCCACGCCGTGACGGCGTGGGCTCCGTGATCGAGGATAGAGTGTAGCGTCACTCCGCCTGGGCTTCTTCTTTCTGATCGTCAACAATCGTCGCGGTCTTGATCGCATCGAGCTTGGGGAAGTACTCGTCGAGGATCGCGTTGCCCCGCTCGGCGAGCAGGCCCTGGAGTTGGCGTGGCGGCTCGCCGTAGCCGGTGTAAAGCTTGTTGACAACCTTCATGCCGGTCGCGTCGATCTCGCCAAAAGGCGCAAAGATCGAGCCGACGCGTGCCTCGTTGTCGAGGAAATCGTTGTCTTTGAGGTTGATGAAGAGCTGGGTCGACCGCGTGTTCGGCCCTGCATTGGCAAACGTAATCGTCCCAACCGTGTTGGACTTCTTGCGTTTGTCGTCCTTGATGTTGACGGCCTCATCGTTTTCAGGGTCGTACCAGGGGGTATTGACTTTCGGGTCGCCGTGGATCCCCCACTGGATGACGAAGTCATCGACCGCCCGGAAGAAGCGCGTGCCGTCGTAGTAGCCGTTCTTGACCAGGCTGTAGAACCGGTCGGCGCCGTTGGGCGCCCATGCGCGGGTGACCTTGACGGTGAACTCGCCTTTGGTCGTCTTGAAGAGCGCCTTGAACTCATCCGGCGCCGTGAGGTTCATCTTCTCGTGAGAGGGGTCGGCGATGACCTCAAGATCGACCTCGCGTTCGGCGGCGTCTCCGTCCTTCGCGGCATCATCGTCCGCCACGCCGGACCGCAGGCCGATCCCCACCGCCAGCATCGCGATCACGCAGCCTAACCCTACGGTTGTCATCCATTTCGGCATCGTTGGTTTCCTTGTGTGAAGTCCCAACATGATAGACGCCTTGCTTGAGGATAGGATACAACTATGGCAGAGAAGCCCACGCAGACCCTCTCGGACCAGGTACTCACGCTCATGCGCTGCCCCGTGACGCGCAGCCAAGTGCGACTAGACGGCGATGTCCTGGTCGCAGAGCTGCCCGAGGGGGCCGGCCTGCGTTACCCGATCAAGGAAGCGATCCCCGTCCTGCTTGCGGAGGAAGCGATCTTCCCCAAGGGGATCGACTCGATGGATGCGTTCAAGGCGAAATACCCCGACGCGATCCATGCCGGCCTCGACAGCTAAGCGGCAGACCGCTTGCTACGATGCCGCGCATGCCTACCGAACTGCCCCTCAAGTACGGCTGCAACCCCAATCAGCCCGACGCACGCATCCTCTTCGACGGCCCCCCGGAAGTGGCGTGCCCGCTTTCGATCGTCAACGGCAATCCCTCGTTTATCAACGCGCTCGACGGCCTACGCGGGTGGGAACTGGTCCGCGACCTCAAGGCCGCGACCGGGCAGCCCTCGGCCGCTTCATTCAAACACGTCTCGCCCGCGGGTGCGGCAGTCGCAGGCGAGCTCAGCGACTCGTTCTGCGCAGCGAATTTCTACCCAAGCCCAAACCAATACAGCTACTCACCGATCGCCGCCGCCTACGCCAAGGCCAGGTCGTCCGACCGCGGGGCCTCCTTTGGTGATTTCATCGCGGTCAGCGAGACCGTTGACGCCTCGCTCGCGACGCTGATCAGGCCAGAGGTCTCCGACGGCATCATCGCCCCGGGCTATAACGCGGACGCGGAGGCGATCCTCGCCTCGAAAAAAGGTGGTAAGTATGTCATGCTGCAGATCGACCCGGCCTACGCCCCCGCCGCCGGGAGTTTCGAATCGCGGACGTGTTTTGGCCTCACGCTGGAACAGACCTACAACGACGTGGTGATCGACACATCGCTGCTGCAAAACGTCGTGACCGGCAATAAGACACTGCCCAAGAGCGCGGTCGAGTCACTGCTGGTGGCGACGGCGACACTCAAGCACACGCAGTCCAACTCCATCGCCGTTGCGATGGATGGCCAGGCGATCGGCGTCGGGGCCGGGCAGCAGTCGCGCATCGCCTGCACCCGGCTGGCGTGCGACAAGGCCGACCGGTTCATGCTCAAGCAGCACCCCAAATCGATCGCACTGATCGCGCTGTTCAAGGAAGGCGTCAAACGGCCGGACAAGGTCAACGCGGTCGACCAGTTCGTACGCTACCACGAGCTCGACGAAGTCGAACTCGGCGGGCTTCACGCGCTGCTGGAAAGCAAGACCGAGCCGATCACTCCCGATGAAGCCAACAACTGGTGCGCCAACTTCGGCAACGGCCAACTCGCGCTGTCGTCCGACGCGTTCATCCCCTTCCGCGACAACCTCGACCGCGCTGCCCGCAGCGGCGTGAAGTACGTCGTCCACGCCGGCGGCTCGGCCCGGGACGACCTCGTCACCGACGCCGCCAACGAACACGGCATGGTGATGGCGCTGTCGGGGTTGAGGTTGTTCTTGCACTGAGTTCGATCTGTGTAGAAGACGACGCGAAGCGTCCCGTGCGAAGCATCTGTCAGAATTCACGCGGGACGCTTCGCGTCGCCCGCTACACCTTGCTTATAGCCGCACCCCCGTCACAATCTCGATGCGTGTGATGCAGCCGTCGCAGACCGTGTCGCCCACCTCTGTCGGCATCAGTTCATCGATCGCACCGGTCTGACGGAGCAACTCATCGAGCGTGTACCACCGGCCGTTGTGTTCAAGCCGCTGGCACAGGCAGCACTGAAGCAGTTCCGGCCGACGCGGGGAGCAGGCGTGGGTGAAGTAGACCGAGCGCTGGCGGGGCTGCTCGTGCAAGAGTTCGCTGCGGAAGCGGACGATGCCGGCAAAGCCCGGCAGCAGCGTCATGCGCATGTAGCGGACCGCGCCGGGGCTGTCGCCACGGTAGTTGAAGGTGAGCTTTCGCCCGGTCCTGCGGGCCTTATGGATTAGCGCGTCGTAGAGCCGCTGTGTCGCGCCGCCCTGTACGAACTCCCACAGGCTTCGGCCGAGCACCACCTCTTCATCCAGACGCACGGCCATGCGCTGGCGGGCGAACTCGGACCAATGCGGGCAGACTTTTGCCACTCGGTCGCCACGGTCCAGCAGATAGTCCAGGTTGATTCGGCCTGCGCCGGGGCGAGAAACCATCGCAAAAGCCCTGCTTCGTTGATCAGAGAGAAGTGACGCGTGCCGCGACAACAGCGGCGGAGAACAGGTCAACGCCTACCGGGTAGACGGCACCCACATGAAGTGTTTCTTCAGCATAAACCGAGCCCCGACTCTGAATCAAGGGTTTTTATTAGGACCGCATCTACAACAGGCCTGATGTATTAAAAACCAGCTTTCATTGGGAAGCCAAGCCAATCGGGGTAAACTACGAATATCACATGGAGCCGATTGAGCCTGTAACCTAAAAGGACGTAATTAGTAGCGTTCACAATGCTCCCTACTAACAACTCCTGCACTTCCGAATCGAATTGAAGGATTTGAAGACGTTGCGATTGGCTGTCCGAACCCGGTTGCTTAGCGCCTGCCTGCTGGTAGCGGCGGCCGTATCCGCTGCCTGGTGGATCCAGGCTCCCGAACAAGGCAGCAGCACGAGGTCGGCCGCCTCCGTACAGACGATTTCAGACCAAGCGGTTTTGGATCGGGAGATTTCATTCAACCGCGACATCCGCCCGATCCTCTCGGACAAGTGCTTCGCCTGCCATGGCCCGGATGCCGCGGTCGCCGTCGACTCAGGCGGGTTCCGGCTGGACCTCTTCGAATCAGCGACCAAACCCGCGCTAAGCGGCGAAACCCCGATCGTGCCCGGCGACAGCAACACTTCTTCCATCATCGCCCGCATCACGCACACCAAGCCCAACCTTGTGATGCCCCCGCCCTCGGCGAAGATCAAGGTGACAGATGACGAGGCCGCGCTGCTCAAGCGGTGGATCGACGAAGGCGCTCAGTACGAAGGCCATTGGGCCTACCAGACGCCGACCAAGCCCCCGCTTCCAGAGGTCAATGAGATTAACGAGGCCTGGGCGAAAAACAACATCGACCGCTTCATCGCCGCCCGGCTAGAGCGGGAGGGCCTGTCGCCCTCCGAGCAGGCGGATAAATCAACATTGATCCGACGTGTTTCGCTGGACCTGACCGGCCTGCCGCCGACGCCCGGGGAGATCGATGTGTTCCTCGCGGACCAGTCGCCGGATGCCTACGAGAAGCTGATCGACCGCCTGCTGGCCTCGCCGCACTTCGGCGAGCGCATGGCCCTCGTCTGGCTCGACGCGTCGCGCTACGCAGATACCATCGGGTACCAGTTGGATCACTTCCGCAGTTCCTGGCCTTACCGCGATTACATCATCAATGCGTTCAACGAGAACAAGCCTTTCGACCAGTTCCTAGTCGAACAGCTGGCAGGGGACATGCTCCCCGACCCGACGGATGAGCAGCTTGTCGCGACCGCGTTCTGCCGGATGCACATGATGAACCACGAGGGCGGGTCGATCAACGAGGAGTTCCGTGTGACCGCGGTCGCCGACCGGATCGAGACGGTCGCGACGGTGTTCATGGCACAGACCTACAACTGCGCGATGTGCCACGACCATAAATACGACCCGACCACGCAGCAGGACTATTTCAACCTGTTCAAGTACTTCCACTCGATCAACGAGCGGGGCATCTGGACCAACAAGCCCGAACGCGCGATCGCTTATGGCGACCGGATCAACTGGTACACCCCAGAGCAGAAACAAGCGCTCGCCCAAGCGGAAACCGAACTGAAGCAGGCTAAACAGATAAGGCAGGACGCTACGCCCGAGCTTTTAACGCAGCAGGCGGCTTGGGAAAGATCGCTGCGCGGTCAGCACGGCGTGCGGTGGGTGGAAGCGGAAGTGATCAACGCGGAGACCACGCAGAAAAGCGGCACATTCGAGTTTAAATCCGACGGCTCAGTGCTGCTGAGCAACCGCGACAGCCCGGCTCAGGAAGACCTGACGCTGACCTACCGGACCGACGCGACCGGCCTCCGGCTGATCAAGCTTGATGCGTTGGCCGACCCGTGGAATGGGAACCGCGTCGGGCGTGGGGATGCCGGCAACGCCCAGCCAACGCACATGAAGATCACCGCGACGTCGCTTAGAGACGCTTCCCAGAAGCAGCAGGTCAAGCTGAAGACCGCGTGGGCGACGCAGTCGAACCAAGACAACAATAAGCAAGAACTCGGGCCGATGAACCTGCTTAAGCCCGGCTCGCCCGGATGGAGCACAGGCGGAAAAGAAGACAAAGACCCACGGACGCTATTGCTCGTCGCCGACGAGCCGTTCGGGTTTGAGGGCGGCAGCGAGATCAAGGTGCTGATCGAACACCACGCGGGCCGCCGCCAAACGCTCGGGCGGGTTAGGCTTGGCTTCGCGGCCGCAGACGCGACCGTGCTGGGTGTGTTCCCGGGTCACCGCGCGGCAAGCAAAGAAGCAGACATCCGGCTTTCGCCGCTGGGGCTGATCGGGCCTGATCGCCGAACCGCGCACGGCTCCAAAACACTGAGCGAGCAGTGGGGGCAGAGCCACTCGCCGAAGTACGCGGCGTTGAGCAAGGCGGTCGAGACGGCCGAGCAGGCGTTTAATAAGCTCGAGGCACAGGGCGCACCGATCACGGTGATGAAAGAGTTGCCCGAGCCCAAACCGATGTACCTGCTCAGCCGCGGGGCTTACGACAAGCCGATGAAGGACCGCCCCGCCAAGCTGGAGTTGCCGAGCTTCATCGACCTGCCGCTTCCCGAAGGCGTGCCAAACAACCGGCTGGGCTTTGCGAAATGGCTCGCCCGCCCGGACCACCCGCTGACCGCACGCGTGCAGGCCAACCGGCTCTGGCAGATGGTCTTCGGCACGGGTATTGTCGCGACCATCGAAGACTTCGGCAGCCAGGCTGAATGGCCCAGCCACCCCGAACTGCTCGACTACCTCGGTATCTCATTTGTCGAGTCGGGCTGGGACCAGAAGGCACTGCTCAAGCAGATCCTGATGAGTGCGACGTACCGGCAACAAGCGACCCGCAACCTTGAGGCCGCCGAGGTCGACGCAAACAACCGATTGCTGAGCTACTTCCCACGCAAGCGTTTGCCCGGGGAGTTCATCCGAGACCACGCGCTCGCCGCATCGGGCCTGCTCAACGACACCATCGGCGGCCCAAGCGTTAAACCGTACCAGCCCGCTGGGCTCTGGCGTGAGGTCTCGATGGGGCCACGCTCCAATACCAACGTCTTCAAGCGCGATGACGGCGACAAGCTATACCGCCGCAGCATCTACACCTTCATCAAGCGCAAAAGCCCCCCGCCGCAGATGCAGACCTTCGGCGCGCCGAACCGGGAAGCCTGCACCGTCAACCGTGGCGTCACCAACACGCCGCTGCAGGCGCTGGTCCTCTGGAACGACGAGCAGTTCCTCGAAGCCGCGAGGGTACTCGCGCAGCGGACGCTGGCCGAAGCCGACAGCGATGACCAGCGGATCGCCCTGATCGCCCGCCGATGCACGGGCGACACACCAAGTGCCGAAGCGGTCGTAGTCATCAAAGACGCGCTCGCGCACTACCGCCAGCGTTTCGCAGATGCACCCGAGGACGCGAAAGCCCTGCTCGAGCAAGGCGATCACCCGCTGCCCGGGCAGCACGATCCCGCAGAACTCGCGGCCTGGATGATGATCGGCAAAACGGTCCTGTCTCTCGATGAGACGATCGTCAGAGACTAATAGACTCAATCAAGCAAGGAATTGCCTGATCGCGCCGGTCTGGTCGAGCTTCTTGCGGTCCATCTCGAGATCGAAATCGCCGTAGTGTTCGATCGGGTTGCCGTGCGCGTTGAGCAGCGTCGTGTACCAGTTGCCAATGGTTTTGTGCCCCTCGGTACCGTGGAACGGCAGGCGGATGTACCGGCCGAGCATATTGAGGGCGCACTTGTCGCCGCCCAGGACGATCTGGGGCGCCTCGGTGCCGTGGCTGTGGTGCGTCTCGGCGTTCTCGGGGAAGTAGATGATGACGGTGTGGTCGAGCATCGTCCCGTTGCCCTCGGGGATGGCCTTGAGCTTGTCGGCGATGGCCCTGACCTGCTCGATGTGGCCGACGCGGATCTTTTCACGGATCTCTTCCGCGGACACGCCTGAGTACCCGCCGTTGTGCCCGATCTCGTGGATCGAGATGTGGTCGCCCTCGTTGCCGGGCAGCCCCTTGATCGGGGTCGAGAGCTCGTCGATCGTGTAGGTGACGACGTTGGTCAGCCCCGTCGCGAGGGCGGCGACGAGGATATCGGTCATCGCCTTTTGCTTCTCGGGGGTCGAGGCGTTCTGGCCGCCATTGGCGTGGACGGGGTCGATCTCGGGCAGGTACGCCTTGATCGTGCCGGCCATTGTCTCAAGCCGCTTATTCCGCGCCTGGATGTACTCGATCGACGCGACGTGGTTGCTGAGCTTGAGCTTCTCGTAGCCCTCGAGCAGTTGGGCCCTGACATCCTCCTCGTTCTGCAGAAACGCCAGCATGGCGTTGTCCGAATCGGCCGCGCCCGGATCGATCACGGTCTTGAAGAGCTCGTTGTACGCCGTCATCGGATCGGCGTAGCAGTAGTTGCGCTGGTGGGCGGCGGGCGCCGAATAGCCTGAAACAATCCCCGTCCGCCAGGACGCGTAGTTGCCGGTCAACGACAGCTCGACATGGCCAAACGGCGAAGGGAACAGCTTGGCCATCTCGAAATCAATCGTCGCACGCTTAATCCCGCTCAGCGAGTTGCGGCCGGATTTGTACGCGCCCATCACCGACGAATAGGACCAGTGCCCGTTCTCGCTCATCTTCGCGGACAAGCCCTGCAGGATCGACAGGTTGGCCTTGTAGGGCTCAAGCGCCTCAAGCCAACGCGGAAGCTCGTGACCACGCAGGTCGACCTCCATCACCTGCTTGTCTTTGTCCAGCTTGGCCTGCGCCTCGGTGAAGGTGGGCAGCGCGACCTCGTTAGGCCGGATACCGTTGGACTTGCGGATGAACACGAAGCGTCGGACCTGCCCGCCCAAC
Source organism: Planctomycetota bacterium (assembly GCA_039024275.1). GTDB lineage: Bacteria > Planctomycetota > Phycisphaerae > Phycisphaerales > Phycisphaeraceae > JAHQVV01. The sequence goes on from JBCDKD010000005.1 coordinate 81,168, forward strand.
GCGCTGGGCAGCGTGCCCGCCACACCGTCCTGCACCGTTTCCGCCAACGCCGGGCTCAAGGCGGGCGCCATCGCGAGGGTCCCTACGCCCAGGGCGCTGTTTTTCAGGAAGGTTCGTCGAGTCTGCATCGGTCTAATCCTTTGCCATATAGGGCTTGCGGTACATAAACGAGTCGGAGGTCAGAAGCGAAACGATCACCTCGTCAAAGCTGCCGCCGCTCTCGAGGTACGCGCGGTCCGCATCGATCAGTGTTTTAGAGTCGGAGAGGGTCTCGTTTCGGCCCATGAAATACCGGAAGGCATGCCGGATGATCGACTGGCGGACGCGGTCGGACTGTGCCAGCCGATCAATCAGGTCCAGCGCATCCTGGACGTCCCCATCCAGCATGCTGTCGCCGGTGCCTTCGAGACGGCCTTGCGTCTCGACGGGCAGGGTCTTGTAGACGTCGCGCATGTCGACGTGCGGGGGCTGCTTGTCCCTGACCCGCTCCAGCAGGTTCTCGGGGTACTCCAGGCGTTCCTCGGTTCGGAAGCGGCCGAAGTCGTCGTACATCTCGAAAGGCAGCCCGAGCGGCTCCATCTTCTGGTGGCAGGTCCAGCAGTACGCATTGCCGGTCTTCGCGATCATGCGCTGGCGGAGAGTCTTGTGCGGGTCGGGCGGAATGACCGCGTCGACAGTAATCGGCACGTCCGGGATCGTGCCGGCCAGGAGGTGGTTCTGGATCCACTTACCCCGGTGGATCGGGTCGGTCTCGGTGTTCTGCGCGAAGGCGATCAGCCAGGCCGGGTGCGTCAGGATGCCCTTGCGGCGCTCGATCCTGGTGGGCTGGACCGTAGGGTAGTCCCAGTCGGCCATGTCGATGCTGAACATGCGCGCGATCTCAGGCGACTGCATCCGGCCGCCATACCTGTTGTACGCGCCATTGAAACCGTGCGACGGGAACGATGGGTACGGCGCTGCCCCGGTCTGTCCCTTGCTCAGACGCAGTTCGAAGCTCTCCATCTGGGTCATGAAAGCCCTGATCGGGTTGTACCGGCCTTTCGCCTGGTCGAGGCGCTTCGGGTCGATGCCACGCATCTGGGTCTCGGCGATGAAGTCCTTGTGCTTGGCTAAGTCTTCGACCGTGAAGCTGCGCCAGTCCATGTCCTTGAAGTAGTTGTAGATCTTCTGGATACGCTCCGAGGCGACCCGCATCGCGTCGTTATCGCCGGAGTGATACACGAAGAACGAATCAGTCGTGAGCAGGTTGTTGAATACATCCTGGTCCTTTTCAAGGATGTACTCGACGATCATGTCCGCTTCAGCGACAACGCGCCTCCTGACGTTGGCGTAGCTGCCGCCGAAACGCTTGTCGTCTTTGAAGATGCTGAGCATCTTGGGATAGCCGAAGAACTCCCGGAAGAACCGCAGTTCGCGGACGGGCATGCTGGTAAAGTTGGGCACGTCCTTTTTGTCGACGGACTCATCAACGACGTAGAACTGGTCACGGTTGGCCAGCATCCGGCGGACCTCGCGCTCGTAGTCCGCGCGGGTGTTGAGGCGGCCCCGCTCCGCCGCCTGGGCCAGTTCCTTGTCCGGACTGGCGTCAGTCAGGGCGTAAGCCAGGGCGTAGCTCGCGTCGCGCGGCGCGAGCATCCGCCGACCGTGCTCGTCTGCCTCGCCTTGCCCGAACTCAAACCGGTACACAAACTCCGTATTCAGCAGCAGCGTCTGGATGAGCTTCCCGATCGCGGGTCGTCGGCCTAAGTTCTCCGCGTACGATTTTGCCAGCAGCGTGTACTCGTCGGCTTCGTTCGCTGTTGGCGCTCGCTCGAGGACGATCGCAAATACCTGATCTACCAGCGCGCGAACCTGGTCCTCCGGCGGGGCACCCGCGGCGATACGCTGCCGCTCGAACTCGTCACGCCATTGCGCAACGCACTTGTCGATGATCTGCTTGAAGTTGTCACCCCGCTTCCGATGCTCGCGGATCGTATCGGCGATCACGCGCATCTCTTGCTCATCGAGCGGGCGGTACTCGTGCCTCCGGGTGCGTTCGTCGTAGCGGTGCTTCTTGATCTCGCTGCGCCACTCGACCATGTAGTTGTTCAGGAACGTGATGCGGGCCTGGATCTTGCGCTCGTCGTGTCCGTGGTTGAACCACTCGCGTTCGCAGGCCTCGATCAGCGCGGCGTCCGTTTGACCGGGCCGCTCCAGGCGCCGCATTGAGCGGAAGATGAGTTCCAGCTCGACTCGGCCGGGGTTGGCAGCGTGGAACGGCGCCTTCTTGGTTGCCAGGTCGTTGACGATCGGTTCGGGTATCTCGACGCGCACAAACGCCGGCAGCAACGCCTCGTGCTCTTGACCGTAGAGATCTACCAGGACGCGCTCGATATGGATCGACAGAAACCGCTGCCGGGCCTCGAGCGTCGCCTGGTTGCGGTCTTCCGATTCCATGATCTGCCTTGCGGCAGGCAGATAGTTCCTGTCACGCGGGACCAGCTCGGTCAGCATGTAGTCCGCCGCGTTCTTCGCGTTGGTAAGCATCGTCAACAGGTGCCCACCGTTGAGCGTCTCGTTCGCGTAGTAGCGAACCCCGCCTTTGTAGCCCGGCAGGAGGAACGGGTTGGTCAGGTTGACCCGCCGCTTGCTGTCGCCCTGCACGCGACGCCGCGTCCCATCGATATCGCGTGTCGGCGTATATTTCAGGATCCGGTTGAACTTCTCGTTGAAGATGTATTCGTTGATCAACCATCGGCGGTCGTACGTGTAGCCGGGCAGATCCGCGTGCTGGCCGGAGAACAGCGCATCATGGTCGACATAATTGCCGGCCTCGGGTCGCTGCAGCTTCTCTTCAAGCTTCTTCGCGGCCGTGCCAGTCAGCTTGTCCTTGAACCAAGCGAGCAGTACCCCACGCTCCTCCTCGGTCAGCTGCTTCGCCTTGGCAGGGGGCATCTCTTCAAAGTGAACCGACTCCTGAGCGCGGACGAAGAGCGTTTGCTGGTCCACCGTGTCGATCGTTTCAAGGGCATCGAAGCGCACCAGCCCCTTCTGCTCGTCGGGCCCGTGACACGCGATGCAGTGGGATTGCAGTATCCGCTGCGCGCGACCCTCAAGATCGCTGGGCGGCGCGGCATGTGCGGACTGCTCTGGGCTGGGCGTGCCACCGGACAGCCACAAGGCAGCCAAGCCGGTAAACACAACGCACAGGTACAGTCTACGTCGCTTCATCATCCGTTCATCTGGGGCGAGCAGAGGGCAGGCACCAAGCGCTACTCCACCGAAGTGTTGACACATCGCTAGCTTACACAATTACACAATCTCGCCGCTGTGGCGTGATTCGGCAATTTGTAACGGCTCAATGCACACGATACGACGAACTGGCGCAGGGCCTCCGCAATCATGGGCCAAAACCGAGCTGAGTCCACTTCGCCCCGTAAAGGCTATGCGGAATCTGGCTTGATTTGGACTGGATCTGCACTATTTTTCCGTAAACAGATACTGATAAACTACTTATGGAAGTCGTTGTAACGTCGCGTTGAGGCAATCGTCTGGCTAAACTATGCAAGTGAGCGCAGCATCACGCGTCGCTAGCCTTTGCTTAGCCTTTCTACCTCGCCTGCCTGTCCATCCAAAAGGCGGCGGCATTAAGCCTCAAGGAGCCCCTTTTGACCACTGAAATGGATGACGTCCAGGCCATCGAGAGGCTCGGCCAAGCCCGGGATGCGATCGTGTCGGAGCTGAGGAAAACCATCGTTGGCATGGACGACGTCGTGGACGAGATGATGATCGCCATTTTCTCCCGCGGGCACTGCCTGTTGGTTGGCGTGCCGGGCCTGGCAAAAACGCTGCTGGTCAGTTCGCTAGCCAAGACCATGTCGCTGGGCTTCAAGCGGATCCAGTTCACGCCGGACCTGATGCCCTCAGACATCACGGGCACCGAGCTGCTGCAGGAAGACCCCGAGACGCACGAACGGCACTTCAAGTTCGAGAAGGGCCCGATCTTCACCAACCTCCTCCTCGCCGACGAGATCAACCGGACCCCCCCAAAAACCCAGGCGGCCCTGCTCGAAGCGATGCAGGAAAAGCGCGTCTCCTCCGGCGGGGAGGACTACACGCTCGACGCCCCGTTCTTCGTGCTCGCGACGCAGAACCCGATCGAACAAGAGGGCACCTACCCGCTTCCCGAAGCGCAGCTGGACCGGTTCCTCTTCAACATCCTGGTCAAGTACCCGACCCGGTCGGAAGAGCTAGACATCATGAAGAGTGTGACCAGCGACAACGAGCCTGAGCTTAAAGAGGTTGTCGATGCGGAGGCGATCTTGGCGTTCCAGCACGTCGTGCGTCGGATCCCCGTGGCGGACCATGTCTTCGAGTACGCCGCCTCGATCGTGCGCTCAACGAGGCCGACCGAGCCGGACGCACCAGACTTCGTCAAGCAACTCATGGCCTGGGGCGCCGGCCCGCGTGCGTCGCTGAACCTCATCCTCGCGGGTAAAGCCCGTGCGGCACTGCGCGGCCGAACCCATGTTGCGATCGAGGACATCCAGGCGGTCGCGCTGCCGATCCTCCGTCACCGCATCGTGCCGAGCTTCGCAGCGCGGAGCGAGGGCATGACCCCCGACGCGTTGGTCACGCGCCTTCTCGAAGGGATCCCGGCCGATGAGAAGCTCTATCAGGCAGCAACGGTCTGATTGACGCAAGGCCTGGAGGCTCATGTCCGAACACCTGACCAAAGTCCACTACCTCGAGCCGGCGGTCCTGCATAAGCTGGACGATCTCGAGATGATCGCGCGCGAGGCGGTCGAGGGCCTGCGCGTTGGCAGCCACCGCAGCCCGCTGCGCGGCTTCAGCACCGAGTTCTCGCACCACCGCCAGTACGCGCCGGGCGACCCGACCCGCGACATCGACTGGCGCGTCTACGGCCGGACAGGCCGGTACTACACTAAGCTCTACGAGGCCGAGACCAACTACGACTGCACGATCCTGATCGATGCCAGCGCGTCGATGAACTACGGCTCCGGCCCGGTGAGCAAGCTCGAATACGCGAAGTACCTCGCGGCGTCGCTGGCCTACGTTGTCCTCAAGCAGCGGGACTCCGTCGGCCTATCGGTATTCGACTCGGAGGTGCGCGCCTACCTGCCGCCCCGCTCCTCGATGAACATCATCGTGCAGATCGATCGGCTGCTGCGGGAGGTCAAGCCTGTACCGCGCACGACGATCGCCAGGCAACTCCACGACATCGCGTTGATGATGAACCGCAAGTCATTCGTGGTCGTGATCTCGGACTTCTTTGCAGAGGTAGACGACATCATGTCCGGGCTGGACCACCTGCGCTTCGACGGGCACAACGTGATCGCGCTGCACACGCTGGACCCGTACGAGCTGTCGTTCCCGTTCAAAGGCACCTGGCGGTTCGAAGGGCTTGAGCAGGAAGAGCCCTTGACCACCCAGGCCGAGCGCATGCGCGATGAGTATATGGCCAATTTCAACCGGTACCGCGAAACGCTCCAGGCAGGCTGCATCGCGAGCCAGGTGGACTACAGCGTGGTTGACACCTCGCGGCCGCTAGACGCGGTGCTCAGCGAGTTCTTCCACCAGCGCGACGCGCTGGGCGGGCCCTCGGTCGGAGCGAGCGGATGACGTTCCTCAACCCGCTGCTGCTCCTCGGGGCGCTGGGGATCGCGCTGCCGATCCTCGCGCACCTGATCAACCGACAACAGGTCAAGCGGACCGACTGGGCGGCGATGCAGTTCCTCAACACCAAGGTGCGCGTCCGCTCACGGCAGATCCGTTTGCGGGACCTGCTCCTGCTGGCGATGCGCTGCCTGGCGATCCTGCTACTGGTTTTTGCGCTCGCCCGACCGGCGATCGACCGCACCAGTTGGTCGTGGATGCCCGGCGAAGAACGGGGGGGCGTCGTCATCGCGCTCGATGCCTCGTACAGCATGTCTCATAGCGATGGCGAGCAAACCCGCTTCGAACGTGCGCTCGAACAAATCGCCGTCATCCGCGAGCATCTCAAGCCCGGCGACCCGGTTACACTGGTCCTGCTGGGCGAAGAGCACGATATCGCATTACGTAATATCGCCTACAACCCGGATCGTTTCGACGAAGTCTTGCAGCAGCAGGCCGTACTCGATGAAACCCTGGACCTGGATAGCGTACCCAGGTTCCTGGAGACCCTTGCTGTGGATCTGGATGCGCAGCAGAAAGAGGTCTATATCCTCACGGACACGCAGGCACGGGACTGGAACAGCGGATCCATCACTTTCCAAGACGCGCTCAAACAGCTCAGCAGCGAAGCCAAAGTTTTTGTCGTGCCGGTCACTGGCAGTGATGCGAATCTCGCCGTCACCGACTTAGAACTGGTTTCCGGCACGCTCCGCAAAGGAAGCGTCGCCCGCTACCAGGCGACGGTTCATAACCTCGGCACAAGCCCCGTCTCGGATATCGAAGTGCGTTGCCGCGTGGAAGGCGTCCAGATCGACAGGAAGCGCATCCCGGTCATTAAACCGGGCATGTCGGAAACGGTGTCGCTATTTGTACCTTTCTACAATGCAGGGCCGACACGCATCACCGCGGAAATCTCAGGCGACAGCGTGGAGGCCGACAATACCCGTCGCGTGGTCGCGGTAGTCCGTGAGCGCGTGAAGGTCGTTTGCATCGATGGCTCAGCGAGCGAAGCGACTCGGCTGCTCGCATCAGCACTCAAAGCACGTGGGGACGGGGCCGAGGACGAAGACTACGAAGTCGAGACCTTTCGATGGCCAAACTTCCCTATCGGTGGGCTCGACGATATCGACGTGATGCTCCTGGCAGATGTCCCCAAGATCACCGAAGAGCAGGCTGAGCAGGTCGAAGCGTTCGTGCGTCGAGGCAACGGCTTGATCTGGTTCGCTGGTGAGAATGTGAAGGCCAGCGAATGGAACGCGCTGGCCGACAAAGGCGTCACCCTGCTGCCGGCTTCGTTGGGCATTATTACGGACTCCCGGGATGGCCAGGGAGTTGGCACGCCGCTGGACCAGGCCTTCCTAGACCACTCGGTGTGCCGCCCGCTCCGAGCGCTTCCGGAAGACCTGCTTAGCGAGACACGGTTCCTTCAGCGGATGGAGGTGGAGCCGAAGCCGACCAGTTTCTCGGTGCTTAACCTCGCGGGCAGCACCGCACCGCTGCTGCTCGAGCAATCGCTGGGGCGCGGGCACGTCTTCATGTTCACATCATCGGCCCACACCGCGTGGAACAACATGGCCCAGACGCCAGTATTCCCAATGCTGCTGCAGCAACTGGTCACGCATCTGGCAGGACGCGCGTTTGAGAGCCCGAGGCTTGTAGGCGACGCACTGATGCTTTCGTACACCGACGCGCCGGATGCGACCGATGCGGTCTTCGATTCGCCTTCGGAGCAGTCGATCACGGTGCCCGTCCGCGAGTACCGCGACGAGTACGTTGCGCTGCTTGAGCAGTCCGATGAAGCGGGGTTCTATCTCGCACGGATGAGTGTGCAGGCGCCGGGGATGCCGATCGCGGTCAATGTCGATACACGCGAATCGGATGTGTCCAGTTCGAGTTCCAGTGAATTAATCGCTGGGCTCGAAGGCACCGGCGTCACCGTTTCTGCTACCCAGGCAGACCTCACCGCCGATATCGCGACCGCTCGGACCGGGCGGTCGTCCTGGCGGTACTTCATGATCGTCGCCCTCGTGCTGCTCGTAAGTGAAAGCCTTCTCGCCGACCCGCTGCATCGAAAAAAGCAGACCACTTCGGGACAGGTAGAGCCGTCTCCTCAACCCGTGAGGGCAGCGTGAGATGACAGGCCTGCTCGCCAACGTGATGCAGATCGAGCGCTTGTTCTGGGCCAGGCCGCTACCGACGATTGCAATGATCGCGGTCTTCGCAGCGGTCATCCTGCTCAGCGCGTACCTGTATCGCAGGTCATGGGGGCTTAGCCCATGGCTTAGAGCCGGCCTGGGCGCGGCCCGGCTCGTCTTGCTGACGCTCGTCGTCGCGACGCTATTCGAACCCATGGCCATCATGCGCGAGACCGAGACCCGGCAGCGCGGACTGCCCGTGCTGATCGACACCTCCGAGAGTATGTCCATCAGCGATCCGCGCAAACAGCCGCATGAACTCGCCGAAGCAGCGGCGGCGCTGAACCTCATCGAGCCCGGCGCTGAAGACACCGCGCTCATCCTGGACACCAACCAGCGTCGAGCGGTCGCGTCGGCGTCCCGGCTCAACCTTGTCACCGGGTCACTCACGGAATCTGCCCGCACTTCATTCGAGATACTCGATCGCACAAACGATGTCAGCTACCACACGTTCGGCAATCAGGTCCGGTTGATCAGCGATGACAGCATGCTAACGAACAAAACAGCCAACGAACTACTGGCAAACCAGTCGGAAAGCTCGATCGCTCAAGCGCTCAAATCCGTTGCGAAGTCAGGCGGGGCCCCACCAGCGGGGATCGTGCTCCTCTCGGACGGGATCGACAGCGGCTCGGCCCCGCGGACCGAGTCGGTCCTGCGCGACCTTGGTGCGCGGGGTATCCCGGTCTATACCGTTCCCGTCGGCCTGACTGATCCGGACGATGTTTCGATCCGCGGCATCGTGATGCAGGAGGTCGCGTACTCCGGTGACCGTGTGCCTGTCCGCGTGCAGCTCCAATCTAAGGGCTACGAGAAACGCACAGCTCGGCTGTCGGTCAAGCTCAATGGCCGAAATATCGCGTCACGTACTGTCCGGCTGGATGGCGGATTGCAATTCGAAGACATCGATTTCCGTGTCGACATCTATGAAAAGGGCGCTGTTCAGATCGAGGTCGGCATCGCACCGTTTGAGGACGAGGTCTCGGCCGAGAATAATCGGGTCGAACGGAGCATCCGAGTTGTCAACGAGAAAGTGAACGTGCTGTACATCGAGGGCAATGCGCGGTGGGAGTACCGGTACCTCCGTGCGATCCTGAAGCGCGACCCGAGGATCAACGCAACGTTCATCGCATCGAACGCTGGGCCAGAGATCGCGCGCAACTCGGTCGAGCACATCGAGCGGTTCCCTAACAACCGCGAAGACGCGTTCCAGTACGACCTTGTAATCCTTGGTGATGTCAACGCCTCATTCTTCAGCGACGAAGAGTTCGTGATTTTGGAAGAGCTGATCCGGGACCGCGGCGCATCGCTACTGGTGCTGTGCGGCCCGATGCATTCGCCGGGCTCGTACGCGGGGACGCCGGTAGAGACGATGCTGCCGGTGACATTCGATACCGAGTCGCCCTGGGAAGAGGTAGGCGATTCGGTATACCCGGTGCTGACGCCGGAGGGCAGAAGCAGTTTGGTGATGACGCTGGAGAACGACCCGGTGATGAACGACCGCGTCTGGAGCCGGATGGCGCCGATGGACCACCTCCCACCGCTCACCGGTGCGAAACCCGGTGCAACGGTGCTGACGATGCTGTCCGATACGACGGACCGGGACCAGGGCTACCCGCTGGTCGCCTGGCAGCGTTACGGCACGGGCAAGTGAATGTCGATCGCGACCGACCGGCTCTGGCGGCTCCGCTATAAAACCGGCGACAAGTACCACTGGCGTGTCTGGTCCCAGTGCATCCAGTTCATGACTCTGTCACGACTCATGGGCGAGCACAAACGTATCCGGCTGGAAACCGATCGCGCGGTATACGAGGTCGGCAACCAGTGCCGTCTGTATGCTCATGTGCTGGACGACAACTTCGACCCCGTGGTTCAGCCGGGCTTCGATGTCTATGTTGTTGGGCTTGGAAAAGGCGAGCAACGGCAGCGCGTCAGCCTGCGTCCGGACCGATCGCACCCCGGCTTGTATGAGGGCTATTTCAACGCGCCTGCGCCGGGCCGGTACCGCGTCGAGTCCAACGAGGACGACCGGCCGATCTCGAATACAACCGAATTCACGGTCGCCAGGGTCAACCGTGAGTTGGCAGATACAAACGTTGACCTCAAGTACCTCGAACGCATCGCGAGCCTGACCGGCGGAGAGGTCTTGAGCCTGCAGGAACTCTCAAAGCTCGAATCATTGATCGATAGCGAGCCCGTGATCAATACGGTGTATTCAGAGCGGCCGCTGTGGGACAACGCTTACCTCGCGTTGCTGCTCATCGGCCTGGCCGGTGTCGAATGGATCCAGCGGAGGAGGCACGACCTGCCATGACGACCGCAGAGGCCATCCGGCTCGATCAGCTCGACGCCCGCATCCGCGCGACCTGGGTGCGCGAGCAGACGCTTCACCTGCTCGGCGGGCTGCTGGCGTTCGTGCGCTGGCTGATCCCTTTATTCCTGCTGTGCGTGCTCATCGATTGGCTGACCTACATGCCAACATTGGGCCGAGTGGTCATGCTGCTCATGCTGCTCGCGGTATCGCTGCAGCGCGCTTGGTCTTGCGGCTGGAAGCACGTCCGGCCGTTCGATGCGGTTCGCACTGCGCTGAAGCTTGAGGCCAGGCACGGAGAATTACGCAGCCTGCTCGTCTCGGCCATCCAGCTGCGTAACAGCTCGAACAGCGGCGGCGGGTCTAGCGCCCTTCGCGATCACACCTGCAAACTAGCGGAAGAGACGGCCTCGTCAATCAACACGAACGAAGCCATACCGTTTCAGCCATTACAAAAGCCCGGCATGATCGCCGTGATGTCGGTGGGTGTGATCGTGGTCTTTGCGGTCGTCAACGGCCCCTTCCTCGGAGCCGGGATGGCCCGTATCTTTGCACCTTGGGTCGATGTCGAGTACCCGACCAACACGCAGATCATCCTGTCGGAGCACGAGCTTGTCGTTAAGGAAGGCGACAGCGCAGTGATCGAGGTATTGATCGAAGGCGTGATCCCCGACAAGGCGATGATCTCCGTCAAGACCGCTGAGGGCCGGGCACGCGATATCGAGCTTGATATGATTAAGGACCGTTTTGCATACAGAATTACATCGGCATCGCGCAACTTCACTTACCGTATCAAGGCGGGCGACGACCGCACGCCCTGGCAGAAGGTTCGTGTCGTACCGGCACCCCGCCTGGACATGGTCGCGGTCGAACTGGACTACCCCGACTATCTGCAACGGGACAACGAAACCATCGAAGCGTTGACCCTCACCGTGCCCGAGGGGACTGGCCTAACGTGGCGGTTGAAGGTAGACCAGGCGATCAGCTCGGCGCAGATTGTCCGTGCCGAAGAAGAGCCGATCGATCTTAAACTGAGCAGCAACGGCCGCGAGGTAACGTTCGCTTCGGAAGTAGCCGCATCACAGGGCTACGAGTTCATCTGGGTGGACCGCGAGAACGGCTTCGCCTTCACCGGCCCGCGTTATTACCTGCAGGTCGCTTCGGACCAGCCGCCACGTATCGAGCTGACCTCGCCGACAAGCAATATCGTCGCGATGACGGGCCGACCGCTGGAACTGGCGATACGCATGCAGGACGACCACGGGATCGGATCGGTCTCGGTGTTTTATGCAGTCAATCAGTTCGAAGAACAGTCTATCGATCTTGGGGACGTGATCACCGACGGACAAGGCGAGCAAGCGGTCGACTGGGACTACCGCGACGCCATCCCGAACATCAAAGTCGGCGACAC